>JBELAL010000002.1:0-217115 GCA_049508835.1 Holophaga sp.
TTCTCCAAAATCATCCTAAAGGGGTCTGGCCCGCACCTAAAATACCTGGCGCCCCAAGTTACCGGAGCGCCAGCATGTTTTCAGCCCTCGGGGTGCCCGCCAGGGCACCCAGTCTTGGACGAACCACGGCGGCGTTGCAAGTACCCGGCGTCAAGTCCTTGCCTTCGGAGCGGGATTTGCTAGACTGGGGGTTCTTTGGTCCAGGCCGAATCCGGATACGTGAGGTTCCCATGTCCCGTCAGTGCGAAGTTTGCGGCAAGAAGCCCCAGTTCGGGCACAACGTCTCCCACGCCAACAACATCACCCTGCGCCGGTGGAACCCCAACCTGCAGCGGGTGCGCGCCATCGTGAACGGCAAGCCCAGCCGGATCCGCGTCTGCACCTCCTGCCTGCAGGCCGGCAAGGTGACCAAGAACACCTAGCCCGGACGCGAACCAGGGGACGACGCTCGCGGGCGCCGTCCCCTGGCCTTGTACGCGCCTGGCTTTGACGGCCGGGTCTGGACCTTGTTCCAAGGCATCGGCGAGCCAGGATGGCCGGAATCAGGCCCAGACGGGGGCCTGCTCGCCCAGGATGCCGTCCCCGCCGGTGGCCTGCTCCAGGCTCCCGGCTTTGGCCTGGATGCACAGGAAGGTGAGGGGGGCGGCGCCGGTGTTGCGCCAGCCGCGCATCCCAGCCGGCGCCACCCGCAGGGCCGACCCGGCCCGGACCGGGATGATGCGGCCGTCCACCTGGAATTCGCCCTCCCCGTCCAGGAAGAGGTACAGTTCCTCGTTCTGCTTGTGGGCGTGCAGGAACGGCACCGCGCCGCCGGGGGCGAGGGCGTTGAGGGAGACTTCCATCCCGCTCAGGCCCAGGGTCCTGCCGATGAACAGCTTGCCGGCCACCTCCCCCAGGCGGGGGTGCTGGCAGTGGAGGTCCCGCCACTGGGCGGGCCGGCCGAACTCAGCCAGGGTGGCGTTGGAAAGGGTGGAAACCGGAGAAGGAACGGGCGCCATGGGGGGCCTCCTGGGTGAGGGCGGGGTTGCCGCCGGGTTGATACGATCAAAAAATAGCACGATCGTTCGTACTTTTATAGCCATCCACAGTCCGGGAAGCAATACTTTCTTTGGCAGATTTTTTCGGGAGTTCCCCCATGGGCAAGGGCGCCCTGACCCACAGCCGGATCCTGGACGAGGCGGTGCGGATCGCCCGCCTGGAGGGGCTGGAGGGCCTGACCATCGGCGGCCTGGCCAGCGCCCTCTCCTTGTCCAAGAGCGGCCTGTTCAGCCATTTCGGCTCCAAGGAAGCCCTCCAGGCGGCGGTGCTGGAACACGCCCTGGCGCGGCTGCGGGAACGGATGGGGCCGGTGCAGGCCCAGCCCCCGGGAGCCGCGCGCATCCGGGCCCTGCTCCAGGTGGTCCTGGACTGGGTGGACGATCCGGAGCAGCCGGGGGGATGCCCCATCCTGGCGGCGGGCTTCGAACTGGACGACCTGGAGGGGCCGGCCCGGGACCTGCTGGTGGCCCACCGCCAGGCCAGCGAACGCTGGCTGGCCGACCAGTTCCGGGCCTTCGCGCCCCGGGATGCGGACCTGGACCAGCTGGTGTTCGAATTCCAGGGCATCACCATGGCGTACCACTACGCCAACCGGGTGATGCGCCATCCGGCCGCCCGCGACCGCGCCTGGAGGGCCCTGGACGCGCTGCTGGAGCGGGCCCGAGGCTGAGGCGGAGTCCTTTGGTAAGCTAAACGGACGGGAGAACGCCGCTTGATCCTCGGACTCGACACCACCACCGAACGCCTGCACCTGGCCCTCGTGGCCGGGGAGCGGGCCTGGACCCGCCGGCTGGATGCGACGCCGGGGCGCAGCCACAGCGCCACCCTGCTGGCCGCGGTGACGGAACTCCTGGACCAGGCCGGCGCCGCCCCGAGGGACCTGTCGGGGGTGGTGGCCTGTGTCGGACCGGGCGGGTTCACCTCCCTGCGGGTGGGGGTGGCCACCGCCGAGGGGCTGGCCCTCTCCGGGCTGCCCACCTGGGGCTTCTCCGCCTTCCAGCTGCGGGCCCGGGCCCTGCGCCGGGCGGGCTGCGGCGGTCCGGTCTGGATCATCCTGGACGGCCAGCGCCAGGAGGCCTTCCTGCAGCGGTGGGACGACGGGCCCCTGGGCCCGGCCCTGAAGCAGCCTCTGGCCGCCCTGGGCGAGGTGGTGGGGGACGGCGCCTGGTGGGCGCCCGAGGCCTTCCGGGACAAGGTCAAGGTCCGCCTGCTCCAGCCCGGGCTGACCTTGCCCGACGAGGGGGAGGCCACCCTGGAAGGGCTGGCCGCCCTGTGCCGGGAACTGCCCCAGGGGCCGCCTGAGGCGCCCCTGGCGCCCTTCTACCTCCGGGAGACCGACGCAGAGGTGCACTTCCCTGAGGCCTCCGCGCACCTGAGCGAGGCCCTGCGCCGGGGAACCGCCCGGTGAGCGCCGCTCTCCACCTGGGCCCGGGGGAGCGGGTGCCCGGCTGGGTGGAGGCCATCGAACGGGACTGCTTCGGGGAGAGCTGGGGCGCCCTGGACGAGTTCGAGCACGTCTGGGCGGTCCATCCGGCCGGGTTCGCCCGCTGGCGGATCATCCCCGAGGTGCAGGAGGCAGAACTGCTGCGCATCGGGGTGGCGGCGGACTGCCGCCGGCAGGGCCATGCCCGCGCCCTGCTGCGCCTGTCCCAGGCCGAGCTGGCGCGCCTGGGCGTGGACCAGGCCCACCTGGAGGTGCGGATCTCCAACGCCGCGGCCCGGGCGCTCTACGAGAGCGAGGGGTGGGGCTGGCGGGGGGTGCGCAAGGCCTACTACCGGGACGGGGAGGCGGCGGCGCTGTACTCCAAGGCGATCACGTGATCCGCGCCAAGATCACCGCCAGGCTGCCCAGGAACATGCACCAGTCGGTGCGGACCTCGTGCAGGAAGGGCCAGATCCCGTAGGCGGGCAGCCTGGGCAGGGAGAACATGGCGACCGGGTGGCCCAGGAGGATGGGCAGCTTGGTGGACACCAGGGCCACGGAGATGTCGATCAGCAGCAGGACCGCGGCCAGGAGCGCCAGCACGTTGAAGATCAGCAGAATGCCGCCCACGATCTCCACCGCGCCCACGAACGGGGCCATGGCCCTGGGCCAGGGGATGCCGATCCGCGCGAAGCGCCCCGCCCCCAGTTCGGCGGGGAACAGGAACTTCTGGATCCCTTCGGAGAGGAAGACCGTCCCCACCATGATCCTGACCAGGGCCATCGGCCCGAACCCGCTGGAAGACCCCGCCATGACCCGTCACCCTCGGGAAAGAGTATAAGTAGAAAAGGCGCGCGCCTGATCCGGTCCTGTCCAGGGGTCACGCGGCCCGGTAGGAACCGCGGCCGCTGACGATCACCTTGCCCAGGGGGGATGGGCAGGGTCTCGTCCATGTGGATGATGTAGTCCTTGAGGTCGCCTTCGACGGTCACCCACAGGGTGCCGGCGGTGCAGTGCAGGGTGCTGCCGCCCAGGTTCTGGAGCACGGCCACCGAATTCCTGCCGACGGTCCCGGCGCGCCGCGCTTCGCTCTTCTTCCCGTAGAGGCCGAAAGTCATCAACTTGATCGCTTGGGTGGTCATGGTGTTCTCCTGGGTTCCGGAGGCCCTGGTGTCCGCCTCCAAAGATGAATATAGGAGTTGGCAAGTCGACATAACAGTGGTAGTTCATCAGAATTATTTCCATAACAGTTTAGAAACAATTGAATTGATTCCTAATTTTCGATAGGAACTGTACTGGATTCATGCAAGCCCTATATAATTAAGGAATTCACTCCAGGTACAGCCGCCGGAGCCACTGATGCGCGACGCCAAGAAGACCCCCCTGTACGAGAAATTCGCCCAGGACCTGGAGGAGCAGGTGCGCTCCGGCACCTTCCCCCCCGGGGCCCGCATCCCCTCCATCCGGGAGTCCAGCGTCCAGCACGGGATCAGCTTCTCCACCGTGCTGCAGGCATACCAGATGCTGGAAAACCGGGGCGTGATCGAGGCGCGGCCCCAGTCCGGCTATTACGTCCGACGCCAGGCCCGCAAGCGCGTGCCCGAGCCCGAGTTCCACGACCTGCAGGTGGACCCGGCCAAGGTGAGCATCGACGAGGTGTCCCTGCAGCTCATCCAGGAGAACTTCCGGCTCAGCCATGCCCAGTTCGGGGTGGCGTCCCCGGACCCGGACCTGCTGCCGACCGTGAAGCTCAACCGGATCCTCGCCGACCTGGCCCGGGACACCCGGATCCCCCACGAGGTGGGGATGGCCGTGCAAGGTTCCGAGGCCCTGCGGATCCAGGTGGCCCAGCGGGCCTTCAGCTACGGCTGCGAGGTCGCCCCCGACGAGCTCGTCATCACCGCCGGCTGCACCGAGGCCATGAGCCTGTGCCTCCAGGCGGTGTGCCAGCCCGGGGACCTGGTGGCGATCGAGTCCCCCACCTACTTCGGCATCCTCCTGGCCCTGGAGGCCCAGCACCTGCGTGCCCTGGAGATCCCGTGCCACCCGCGCCGGGGGATGAGCCTCGACGCGCTGAAGTTCGCCACCGAGAACCATCCGGTGAAGGCGGTGCTGGCCCAGACCAACTTCAGCAACCCCACCGGGAGCCTGATGGCCGACGAGGACAAGGCCGAGCTGGTGAAGCTGCTGGCTCAGCGCGGGATCCCGCTGATCGAGAACGACATCTACGGCGAACTGCACTTCGGCGAGCGCCGCCCGCGCCCGGCCAAGAGCTTCGACCGGGAGGGCCTGGTGCTGCTGTGCTCGTCCTACTCCAAGGACGTCTCCGCCAGCTTCCGGGTGGGCTGGGTGGCGCCGGGGCGGTTCTACCGGGAAGTACAGCTGCGCAAGTATGCCTTCAACCTGCGCACCTCGGTGCTGTCCCAGCTGGCCATCGCCCAGTTCCTGGAGCGGGGCGGCTACGACCACCACCTGCGCAAGATCCGCCGGGCCTACGCCGACAAGATGGCGGCCCTCTCCCAGGCCATCGTGGCCCACTTCCCCGAGGGCACCCGGGTCACCGAGCCTGAAGGCGGGTACGTGCTCTGGGTCCAGCTGCCCGACAAGCTGGATTCCGTGGCCCTGTACCAGGAAGCCCTCAAGGCCTTCATCGCCATCGCCCCGGGCTACATCTTCTCGCCCGCCCACAAGTTCGACGACTTCATCCGGCTCAACGCGGCCTGCTGGTGCGAGCGCTCCGAGCAGGACCTGGCCCGCCTGGGCGTGATCGTGAAGCGGATGCTGGCCCAGAACCGGTGAGGCCCGGATGGTAATACCATGGCTGGAGACCACCAGCGAGGAAGCGCCGTGACGTCATGGGACCCTGGCCAGTACCTGAAGTTCGCGGACGAGCGCACCCGTCCCTCCCGGGACCTGTGCGCGCGGATCCCCCTCCCATCTCCCGGGCGGGTGCTGGACCTGGGCTGCGGGCCGGGCAACAGCACCCAGGTGCTGCGGGAGCGGTGGCCGGAGGCGGAGATCGCGGGCCTGGACAGCTCCCCGGAGATGATCGCCAAGGCCCGCGCGCTGTTCCCCGGGGGAACCTGGATCGTGGCCGACGCCGCCGCCTACCAGCCCTTGGGGGAACTGGACGTGGTGTTCTCCAACGCGGTGCTGCATTGGGTCCCGGACCACCCGAGGTTCCTGCCCAGGCTCCTGGGCTGGCTCGCCCCGGGCGGATGCCTGGCGGTGCAGATGCCGGCCGGGGACGGCAACCGCCTGCGCGGCGTCCTCAACCAGGTGGCCCGGAGGCCCCGGTGGCAGCAGGCGCTGGCGGGGGCGGGAGAGGCCCTCACCTTCCACCCGGCCCCGTTCTACTACGATCTCCTGGCGCCGCTCACGGCGCGCCTGGACCTCTGGGAGACCGTCTACTACCACCCCATGGCCTCCCACCAGGCCCTGCTGGAGTGGTATGAGGGCACCGGCATGCGCCCGTACCTGGAGCGGCTGCCGGACGAGGCGGCGCGCGCGGCCTTCCGCTCGGAGCTGCTGGAGGCGTTCCGGAGCGAATTCCCCCTGGCGGTCGACGGCAAGGTGGCGATGCCGTTCCGGCGGCTGTTCTTCGTGGCGTGGAAGGCAGGGAACGGCCTCCAGGGCTGACCTCGACACCCCATGGCCGCTCTGGCCTGGCTTCCGGGCCGCTGACCGGCGGCCCGGAAAGAGGGCCCCGGGCCGGGAGTCCGGCGGACTGTGACATGGAACACAGACCCGGCGCCCCGGGCGCTCCACAATCAGCCGAGAATCCCCACCCATGGCTGATACCGCGACAGCCCACGCCAGATCGGGCAATCTCATCGTGGCCATCGCCGTGATGACCAGCGCCACCATGGAAGTGCTGGACACCTCGGTGGTGAACGTGAGCCTGCCGCACATCGCCGGCAGCCTTTCGGCCACGGTGGACGAGGCCACCTGGGTGCTCACCTCGTACCTGGTGGCCAACGCCATCATCCTGCCCATCACCGGCTGGCTGTCCAACTATTTCGGGCGCAAGCGCCTGCTCCTGACGGTGGTCACCGGGTTCACCCTGTCCAGCGTCCTGTGCGGCCTGGCGCCGAACCTGCCCCTCCTGGTGTTCTTCCGGGTCCTCCAGGGGGTCACCGGGGGCGGGCTGCAGCCCTTGTCCCAGGCGGTGCTGCTGGAGGAATTCCCGCCCCGGGAGCGGGGCAAGGCCATGGCCATCTGGAGCCTGGGCATCATCGCCTCGCCGGTGCTGGGCCCGACCGTGGGCGGCTTCATCACTGAGAACTTCTCCTGGCGCTGGGTCTTCCTCATCAACATTCCGGTGGGGATCTTCAGCCTGGTCATGATTTCGCTGTTCGTGCACGACCCGCCCTACCTGAGGCGGGGCTCCATGCGCTTCGACGCATGGGGCATGGGCATGCTGGCGGTGGGCATGGGGGCCCTGCAGATCACGCTGGACAAGGGCCAGGAGGAGGACTGGTTCGGCTCCCGCTTCATCACGGTGCTCGCGGTGGTGGCCGCGGCCGGGCTGGGCGCCTTCGTGGTCCGGGAGCTGCGCACGCCCCATCCCCTGGTCAAGCTGGCGCTGTTCAGGATCCGCTCCTTCGCGGCCGGCATCGCCATCAGCACGGTCCTGGGCTTCGTGCTGTACGGCAGCCTGGTGAGCCTGCCCCTGTTCCTGCAGGAACTGCTGGGCTGGAACGCCCAGACCGCCGGGCTCTGGACCAGCCCGCGGGGGCTGGCCAACGCCGCGTGCATGCCCGTGGTGGGGTACCTGGCGGGAAAGAACTGGGACGTGCGCTGGATGCTGGCGTTCGGGATGACCGTCACCAGCATGGCCTTCTTCGGCTATTCCCACATGAACCTGGACTCGGGGACCTGGGACCTCCTCGGGCACCAGATCAACCAGGGGCTGGGCCAGGGGTTCCTGTTCGTGCCCCTGACCCTGCTGACCATGGAGGAGATCCGCAAGGAGGACATGCCCTACGCCACCAGCCTGTTCAGCGTCATGCGCAACGTCGGCTCCAGCATGGGGGTCTCCTTCGTCACCACCCTGATCGCGCGCCGGTCCCAGATGCACCAGGCGGTGCTGGCCGGGGACATGTCGATCCAGCGGTCGGCGGAGCGCCTGGCCCAGGGGCAGGCCCTGTTCCTGCACCACGGATCCGACCCGGTGGCCGCCGGCCGGCAGGCCCTGGGCTCCGTGTACCGCACCCTGACCCAGCAGGCCACCCTGCTGAGCTTCATCGACGTGTTCTACCTGCTGGGGTGGCTGTTCCTGCTGACGGTGCCCCTGGTGCTGCTGACCCGCAGGCCCCACCGGGGCGTGGAGGGGGAGGCGGCGTCCGCGCACTGAGGGACTGTTCAGTGCCGGACCCCCAGGAAGGGGACGTCCACCGCGAAGAAGGCCAGGATGCGGTTGGCCCGCACCGTCCGGCCCGTCGCCGGATCCTGGCGCTAAGACCTGGATTAAGACCCGATCCGATTTTTTTTGGGCGACCCACTATCAGTACCTTTGCCCCGGTCGGCAACAAAAATTCCAAGGACTGCAACGATTTTTCGGGAGGCGACGGGGAGGAGGACGTTTAATAAATAAAAAATTATTTCCCGGGAAGGCGCCCGGCGCTGGCCGCCCGGCGCTTCCCATCTCCGCGGGGAGACGCCGGTCCCGATTCGGTGGGCGCCCCATCCGGTAATAGACTGCTTGCCATGGCCCGCACCAAGCGCAACCCGGAGCTGACCCGCCTGTACGTGGCGGTGGGGCTGGCCGTGCTCATCTGGGTGATCTTCCGCAGCTACAAGCTGCTCTCGGCCCAGGTGGAGTCGGGCATCGACGCGCCCAGCCGGTGGGCGCTGCTGGCCCTGGGCCTGACCAACGTGCTGGCCATCGGTACCCTGCTGTTCATCGTGGCCCGCAGCCTGGCCAAGCTCTACTTCGAGCGGCGCAGCGGCATCCTGGGGGCCCAGATCAGGACCCGGCTGGTGGTGGCGCTGTTCCTGGTGGGGATCGGGCCCAGCCTGATGCTGTTCCTCATCGGCCGCACCTTCATCCGCAAGAACCTGGACCGCTGGTTCCTGCCCGAGACCCAGCAGGTGATCCAGGACGGCCGGAAGGTGGCGGAGGCCTTCAACACCCAGCTGGACCTGCGCCTCCGGGGCGCGGCCGCCCACCTCCCGGTGGACTCGCCGGTCCCCCTGGAACAGCGGCGGTCCGAGCTGGGCTTCGACCTGCTGGCCCGGGTCCAGCCCTCCAGGGAGCCCCAAGTCGCGGCCGCCCCGGGGTTGTCCGCGCCCCGGCTAGAGCCCCTGCCCGCGCCCCGGGATACCCGCATGGCCGAGGACGGGGAGTGGCACCTGAGCGTGGGCCCGCCGGGGCCCAAGGGGGCCCGGGTGGTGGTGGGCGTGTTCGTGCCCATGGCCACCCTTGACTCCATGATCCACCTGGAACGGCGCTACCAGGAGTCGTTCCAGCTCTCCACCGGACGGGAGACCCTGGAGACCCTGCCCCAGAGCACCTTCCTGTTCCTGACCCTGCTCACCCTGTTCGCCGCGGTCTGGACCGGGCTGACCATCGCCCGCACCATCGCCGAACCGGTGCGGGCCCTGGCCAAGGCCGCCCAGCGGGTGGGCCGGGGCGACCTGGAGGTGTCCCTGCCCGAGCAGGGCGAGGACGAGCTGGCGCTGCTTTCCCGCAGCTTCAACGCCATGACCCGGGACCTGCTGCAGAACCGGTCCACCCTCGAGGCCCAGTCGGAGCGCATCGAGCGCCAGCGGGCCTACCTGGACCAGCTGCTGGAGGCGCTGCCGGTGGGCGTGCTGAGCTGGCAGGCCGGGGGCACCCTGCGCACCTTCAACTCGGTGGCCCGGCGCTGGTTCGGGGTGGAGGCCTGGGACCCGTCGGGCCAGGTCTGGGAGGACCTGTCGAAGGAGACCCGCAGCGGGCGGCTGCCGGAGCTGCTGCTCCAGGTGCGCCAGACCCGCCGGCCCCTGTCCGAGGAGCTGCGCATCGGCGGGGAGGGGGAGGGGCGCCCGGTGCGGGCGGCGGTGCTCCCCCTCACCGGCGGCGGGGAGCTGGCGGTGCTGGAGGACCTCTCCCCCCTGGCCCAGGCAGAGAAGCGCGCCGCCTGGCAGGAGGTGGCCCGGCGCATGGCCCACGAGGTGAAGAACCCCCTCACGCCCATCAAGCTCACCACCCAGCGGCTGCTCCGGCGCATCCGGGAAGGCCGCCTGGACCCCCAGGTGGTGGCGGAAGGGGCCGAGACCATCCTGGGGGAGGTGGCCACCCTCACCCGCCTGGTGGACAGCTTCTCCCGCTTCGCCAAGCTGCCGGTCTCCCAGCCCCAGCCGTTGGACGCGGCGGAACTGGTGCGCCAGGCCATGGCCCTGTTCGTGCCCACCCACGGCCGCATCGACTGGGAGCTGGACCTGCCCGAGGCGCCCCTGGAGGCCCTCTGGGACCGGGACATGGTCAAGCGCGCCCTGGTCAACATGGTGGACAACGCCATCGCCGCCCTGGAAACCCAGACCTCGGGTCCGCCGGTCCGTGCCGGCCGGATCCGGGTGGCCCTGCGCCAGGAGGGCGCCGTGGCCCGGCTGGAGGTGGAAGACGATGGCCCCGGGGTCCCGGAGGAGAGCCGGGGGCACCTGTTCGATCCCTATTTCTCCACCAAGCTGCGGGGCACCGGACTGGGCCTGGCCATCGTCCGCCGGATCGCCGAGGACCACGGCGGGGAGGCCTACTACGAGCCGCTGGCCCGCGGCAGCCGGTTCGGCCTCACCTTGCCGCTGCGTCCGATGGGCTGAGGAGGCTCACCGCGTACAGGGCCACCGTGCCCGAACCGTCGGGCATGGCCAGGTCCTGGGCGTAGGCGAAGCCCAGCTTGGCCAGCAGGGCGATGGACCGGGCGTTGCCGGGACTGACGATGGCGAAGGCCTCCCGCCTGCCCAGGATGGTGCGGCCGTAGTCCAGGACCGCCCGGGCCGCCTCCAGGGCGTACCCCCGCCCCCAGTACTCCGGCAGGAACGCGTAGCCCAGGTCGATGTCCTGCAGGTGGTCCCGCTTGAGCAGACCGCACATGCCGATGGGTTCCGCGGTCTCCTTGCGCTGCACCAGGTAGAGACCGTGCCCGTGCGTCTGGTAGCTGCCCATCAGGCTGCGTGTGATGAAAGTGCCCGCCTGTTCCCGGGTGCGGACCCCCTTGTCCTCGATATTGATGATGAAGGAGGGGTCGTTCAACAGTCGGACCAGGAAGTCTTCATCCCCGGGTTGGAACAGCCGCAGGACCAGGCGTTCGGTTTCGCACACGACCATCGGACGCCTCCGCCGGGCGAACAGACATCGGGCTGCGGATTGCTGTGATGAACCTGTTTTACCACAGGTGAACACGCCTTTCCTTCGGGCTGCCCCCGGGACTTGTTTGAGATCTTCAAACCTGGTGAAGATAGGTGCCCATGACCGACGACCCTCGTTCCCGCATGGCCCGGGCCCTGGAGGCGCTGGACCGGGCCTCCCGGCGGCGCGCCCTGGCTCCGGCGGCGCCCCTGGACGGCATGGCGGTGGAGCGGGACGGGCGCCGCCTGGTCAACTTCGCCAGCAACGACTACCTGGGTCTGGCCCGGGACCCCCGCCTGGCCAAGGCCGCCGCCCGGGGCGCCGCGCTGGGGACGGGCGCCGCCTCCTCCCGGCTGGTCAGCGGCACCCTGCCTGCGCACCGGCGCCTGGAGCGGGCCCTGTGCGCCCTCAAGGGCACCGGGGCGGCCCTGGCCATGGGCCCGGGGTTCCAGACCAACGCGGGGGCGCTGGCCGCCCTGCTGGAGCCGGAGGCGGCGGGCGACGCTCCCCTGGTGCTGGCGGACCGGCAGATCCATGCCTCCATGCACGACGGGCTCAGGCTGGCCGGGGTCCGGCCCCGGCGCTTCCGCCACAACGACCTGGGCCACCTCCAGGCCCTGCTGGAGCAGCACGGGCCCGGCGCGAGCACCATCCTGGTCCTCACCGAGAGCGTGTTCAGCATGGACGGGGACCGGGCCGACCTGCCCGGGATGGTGGCCCTGGCCCGCCGCCACGGGGCGTTCCTGTACGTGGACGAAGCCCATGCCACCGGCGTGCTGGGGCCGGCCGGCGCCGGCCTGTGCGCCGAGCCGGAGGTGCGGGGCCGGGTGGACCTGGTCATGGGCACCTTCAGCAAGGCCCTGGGCGGCTACGGCGCCTTCGCGGCCACGGACCCCACGGTCGCCGACTGGCTGGTGAACCGGTGCCGCAGCTTCCTGTACAGCACCGCCCTGCCGCCGTCCATGGCCGCGGCCGCGCTCAAGGCGGTGGAACTGCTCCCGGGCCTGGAGCCCCGACGGGAGCGTGCGCTCCGGCTGGCGGAACGGCTGCGCGCGGCGCTGGCGCGGATGGGGATCGGCACCCTGGCCTCCAGCACCCAGATCGTCCCGGCGGTCTTCGGCGCGGACGCCGACGCCCTGGCCGCGGCCCGGATCCTGGGGGAGCACGGCGTCCTGGCCCCGGCCATCCGCCCGCCCACCGTCCCGGAAGGCACCGCCCGGCTGCGCTTCAGCGTCAGCGCGGGCCACACGGACGAAAACCTGGACCAGCTCCTGCAGGCCCTGGCGGCCCTGGGCCGGGTGAGCGCTTGAGCCGGATCCTGCTGGTCCACGGCTGGGGCTTCGATCCCTCCCTGTGGCGTCCCCTGCGGGCCGTCCTCCCGGGCCACGCCTGGTTCCAGCTGGACCTGGGCTACTTCGGGCCGGCGCGGCTGGAACTGCCCGAGGCGCCCGACCTGGTGGTGGGCCATTCGTTCGGGACCCTGTGGGCCCTGGAGCGGCCGGAACTGGACGGCGTCCCCCTGGTGGCCGTCAACGGCTTCCCGCGCTTCACCCGGGCCCGGGACTTCCCCCACGGCACGCCCCGCGCGGTGCTGGACCGGATGCTGCGGCGGCTGGAGGAGGCGCCCGGGGCCGTCCTCCGGGCCTTCCACGCCCGCTGCGGGACGGCCCCGCCGGCAGGGCGGCCGCGCCCGGGCCCGCTGCGCGCCGACCTCCTGCGCCTGCGCGACGGGGACGCGCGGCCCGGCCTGGCCCGGAAGCGGGTCCTGGCCTGCGCCGCGGCGGACGACCCCCTGGTCTCCCCGGCCCTGGCCCGGGAGGCCTTCGGCAGGGCGCTGCGGCTGCTGCCGGAGGGAGGACACGCGCTGCCCGCCTCCCGGCCCCGGGAAGTGGCCGAGGCCATCCGGGAGGGACTGGCGCCGTGAACGCCTGGAAGGAGACCGTCCTCCGGCGCTTCGACGCCGCCGCCGGAACCTACGACGAGGCCACCGGGCTCCAGCGCCGGGTGGCGGCGGCCCTGGCCCGGCAGGTGCTGTCCCTGCCCCCGCCCCCGGCGCCGGACGTGCTGGAAGTGGGCTGCGGCACCGGGATCCTCACCGGGGAGCTGGCGCCGCGGCTGCCCGGATGCCGGTGGCTGGCCACCGACCTCGCCCCCGGCATGGTCGAGGCCTGCGCCCGGCGGACCGGGGACGGGGTGGCCCTGAGGGTCATGGACGGGGAGTTCCCGGACCTGCCCGAGGCCCGCTTCGACCTGGTGGTGTCCAACCTGGCCGTGCAGTGGTTTGAGGACCCCGCCGCCGGGATCCGGCGCCTGCACCGGCTGCTGAGACCGGGCGGGGCGCTGGCGGCCACCACCCTGGGCGCCGGGACCTTCCCCGAATGGCGCCGAACCTGCCGGCGGGCCGGGGCGGCCCCCGGGATGCCGCCCTACCCCCGGGGCCCGGCCCTGGCGGCGGCCCTGGGGCCAGACTGCAGCGTCCGGTCCCGGGCCTTCCCCCTCCGCTGCGAGGACCTGAAGGGCTTCCTGGACCATCTGCGGCTCACCGGGGCCCGCACTCCCGCCCCCGGCCACCCGGGCCTCGCCCCGGGCGCCCTGGGGCGGATCCTGCGCGCCGCGGGCGGGGCGCCGTTCACCGCCACCTACCAGGTGCTCACCGTGGTCTGGGGCCGATGATGCCGGCCGGGGTGTTCGTGGCCGGGACCGGCACCGACGCCGGCAAGACCGTGGTCGCCGCCGCCCTGGCACTGGCCCTGGACGCCCACTACTGGAAGCCGGTGCAGACCGGCCTGGAACAGTGCCCGGGCGGCGACACCGCCGAAGTGGCCCGCCTGACCGGGCACCAAGTGGAGGATTTCCCGCCGCCCGCGTACGCCTTCCGGGCCCCCTTGGCCCCGGACCAGGCCGCCGCCGAGGAAGGAGCGGATCTGGACCCCGCCCAAATCCGGCTGCCGCCCTGGCCCCGGCCCCTGGTGGTGGAGGCGGCCGGGGGCGTGCTCTCGCCGGTGGCGGGCCCGGTCCTGATGGTCCACCTGGCGGCGCGCCTGGGCCTGCCCATCGTGCTGGCCGCCCGCACCGGGCTGGGCACCATCAACCACACCCTGCTGTCCCTGGAGGCCCTGCGCGCCCGCGGCCTGCCCCTGGTCGGCGTGGTCCTGAGCGGTCCCGACCAGCCCCGCAACCTCGAGGCCATCCGCCGCCTGGGGGGCGCGCCGGTGCTGGGGCGGATCCCCTGGCTGGAGCCGCTGTGCGCGGACACCCTGGTCCGGGCCGCCGCCGGACTCGACCTGCGGGGACTGCGGTGATGGACCCCGCCGCCCTGCTGGAACTGGACCGCGCCCTGGTCTGGCACCCCTTCACCCAGGCCCGCACCGCCCCGGACCCCACCCTGGTCCGCTCGGCCCGGGGCGCCGTGCTCGTGGACGCCCACGGCCGGGAGATCCTGGACCTGGTCTCCTCCTGGTGGGTGACCCTGCACGGCCATGCCCACCCGGCCATCCAGGCCGCCATCGCCGAGCAGGCCGGGCAGCTGGAGCAGGTGATGTTCGCGGGGTTCACCCACGAGCCCGCCGTGGACCTGTGCCGGCGCCTCACCGCCCTGTTGCCGGGGGACCTGCGCCGCTGCTTCTTCTCCGACAACGGCTCCACCGCGGTGGAGGTGGCGCTGAAGCTGGCCCTGCAGGCCCGGCGCAACCACGGCGCGCTTGCGGCGCCAGGGCATCCTGGTGATCCTGGACGAGGTGATGACCGGGTTCGGCCGCACCGGGCCGCTGTTCGCCAGCTTCGAGGCCGGGGCGGCGCCGGACTTCCTCTGCCTGTCCAAGGGCCTCACCGGCGGCGCCCTGCCCATGGGCCTCACCATCACCACCGACGCGGTGTTCCAGGCCTTCCTGGACGAAGGCATGGACAAGGCCTTCCTGCACGGCCACTCCTTCACCGCCAACCCCCTGGGCTGCGCTGCCGCCCTGGCCTCCCTGGACCTGCTGCTGGACCCCGCCTGCGCCCAGGCCCGGGCCTGCATCGAGCGCCGCCACCGCACCGGCCTGGCGCCGGTGGTGGCCGAGAGCCCCGGAGCCGCGAGGCTGCGGATCCAGGGCACCATCGCCGCCTTCGACGCGGCCGCGCCGGAAGGGGTCGGGCCCGCCGAACACGGCGCCCGCATGCGGCGGTTCTTCCTGGAGCGGGGGCTGCTGCTGCGACCGTTGGGGAACACGATCTACCTGCTGCCGCCGTACTGCACCACCGACGAGCAGCTGGACCGGGCCTACGCCGGGGTGGCCGAAGGGCTCGCGTGCGGGTTTGCCTAGCCCGCGGACTTGGCCAAGGTGAACCCCTGGTCTCCCTGGGCCATCCAAGAAAGCGGTTGGAGCGCGGTCCAGACCACGCCCCGACGATGGTTGTCCAGCGGGGCTGACCCTATCGAGCCGACCTGCTGTCCAGCTCGGTCGGAATCATGATGCTGTTTCCTGTATGGGAACACACAGAGGAATGGGCTCGATTCCCCCTGGCATCCGAGTCAGGGGGATCGAAGCCATAGGGGATCCGGCTTGCCCCTACTTGGCGTTCTTCGGCGTCCCGTCCGCCTTGAGGTACTTGTCCGGGTGCGCCTTGAGCTCTGCGTCGCAGCCGGCGCAGCAGAGCCGGTATTCCCGGCCGCGCACCACCACGGTGGGGCCCTTGGCGTCCACCTTGCCGCCCAGGACCGGGCAGAGGGTGTTGGTGGCGGGCTTGACGGCGGGGGCCGCTGGGGCGGGAGTGGCGGGGGCGGTGGCCAGCGCGAGTGTGAAGATCAGGCTGAGCATGGTTGTTCCCATGAAGGGGCGGCGGTTTAGAAACCCCAGGGGACCGCCGCCGCCGGCGGCCTCCCGGGGGCCGGGTCAGGCGCTGGCGAGGGTTCCGGAAGCGGAGCCTCCGGTCACTTCCTGGCGCTTCCAAAGATAGTAGATCGCCGGGTAGACCAGCAGCTCCAGCAGGAAGCTGGTGGCGAGCCCGCCCACCATGGGCGCGGCGATCCGCTTCATGACGTCGGCGCCGGTGCCGGTGGACCACATGATCGGCAGCAGGCCCATGAAGGCCGCGGACACGGTCATGGCCTTGGGCCGCACCCGCTTCACGGCGCCGTGGATGATGGCCTCCACCAGGTCGCCGGTGGTATTGAGCCTCCCGGCGGCCCGGGCCTCGTCGTAGGACAGGTCCAGGAACAGCAGCATGAACACCCCGGTCTCGGCGTCCAGGCCGAGCAGGGCGATCAGCCCCACCCACACGGCGATGGACATGTTGTAGCCCAGGATCCACATGAGCCAGAAGGCGCCGATGGCCGAGAACGGCACCGCCAGCATCACCAGGGCGGCCTTGAAGCCGCTGCGGGTGTTGGCGTACAGCAGCCCGAAGATCAGCACCAGGGTGATGGGCAGGATCAGCTTGAGCCGCTCCTTGACCCGGATCATGTTCTCGAACTGCCCGCTCCAGGCGAGGCTGTACCCGGCCGGGACCTTGAGCTCCTTCCCGATGGCCGCCTTGGCGTGCGCCACGAAGGTGCCCACGTCGGTCTTCGACGTGTCGAAGTCCACCAGCACGTAGCCGGTGAGCATGCCGTCCTCGTCCCGGATCATGCCCGGACCCTGCGCCAGCTTCAAGTCCGCGATCTCCTCCATGGGGATGGTGTTGCCATTGGGCAGGGGCACCAGCACCCGGTTCAGGGAGGCCACCGACTCCCGGTAGTCCCGGGCGTAGCGGACGTTGACCGGGTAGCGGGCGCGGCCGTCGAACACCACCGTCTGGTTGTCGCCGCCGACGGCGGTCATCACCAGCATGTTGGCCTCCTCCACGCTGAGCCCGTAGCGGGCCAGCTGGTCGCGCTTGAGGTCGAAGTCCAGGAAGTAGCCTTCGGCGGTGCGCTCGGCCAGGGCGCTGCGGGCCCCCGGCACCTTGGCCAGGATGGTCTCGGCCTGCACGGCGATGTCCTGGATCACCTTGAGGTCGGGGCCGCTGACCTTCAGGCCCACGGGGGTGCGGATGCCGGTGGAGAGCATGTCGATGCGGGCCTTGATGGGCATGGTCCAGGCGTTGGGGATGGCCGGGAGCCGCACCGCCTGGTCCAGGTCGTCGACGATCTCCTCCTCGGTGAGCCGGTCGCGCCAGAAGGGGCGCAGCATGGCCTTGAGCCAGCCGGGGGCCCAGGAGCTGTACCAGCGGTCGTGGGTGCGCCACTGGTCCTCGGGCTTGAGCTCGATCACCGTCTCCATCATGGAGAACGGCGCCGGGTCGGTGGCGGTGTCGGCCCGGCCGGCCTTGCCGAACACCCGGGAGACCTCCGGCACGGTGCGGATCAGCCGGTCCTGGACCTGCAGGATGCGCTGGGCCTCGGTCTCGCTGATGCCGGGCAGGGTGGAGGGCATGTAGAGGAGGGTGCCCTCGTTCAGCCGGGGCATGAATTCCGAGCCCAGCCTCAGGAACACCGGGACGGTGACGGCGACCATCAGCAGGGCCGCGGCGATGGTGGCCTTGGCGTGGCGCAGCACGAACCGGCAGGGCGGCTCGTAGATGCGCTGGAGCAGCGCGCTGATGGGGTGCTTCTCCTCGGGGTAGTACTTGCCCACGACCACCTGGGTGGCGCACCAGGCCACCCATTTCGGCTTGAACTGGAACGGGTCCATGCGGGCGAACAGCATGCGCATGGCCGGGTCCACGGTGATGGCCAGGAGCGCGGCGATGGCCATGGCCAGGTTCTTGGAATAGGCCAGGGGGCGGAACAGGCGGCCTTCCTGGTCCACCAGGGTGAACACCGGCATGAAGGCGATGGCGATCACCAGCAGGGAGAAGAACACGCTGGGGCCCACCTCCAGCAGCGCCTCCAGCCGCACGTGGTGGAAGTCGCCCGGGCGCCCGGAGTTGTTCCACCGCTCCAGCTTCTTGTAGGCGTTCTCCACCTCGACGATGGCCCCGTCCACCAGCACGCCGATGGAGATGGCGATGCCGGCCAGGGACATGAGGTTGGCGTTCTGCCCCAGGAGCAGCATGGGGATGAAGGCCAGGGCCACGCTCAGGGGGATGGTGACGATGGGGATGATGGCCGAGGGGATGTGCCAGAGGAACACCAGGATCACCAGGGAGACGATGACCATCTCCTCCACCAGCTTGTCCTTCACGGTGCCGATGGCCCGCTCGATCAGGGTGGACCGGTCGTACACCGGCAGCACCTCCACTCCCGGGGGCAGGGAGGGCTTGAGCGATTCCAGCTTCGCCTTGACCCGGTCGATCACGTGCAGGGCGTTCTCCCCCTGGCGCATGATGACGATGCCGCCAACCGCGTCGCCCTTGCCGTCCAGGTCGGCCAGGCCCCGGCGCATCTCCGGGCCCAGGGTCACGGTGGCCACGTCGCCCAGCCGCACCGGGGTGCCGTTCTCGGCCTTGAGCACGGCGCCCTCCAGGTCCTGGGTGGTCCTGGCGTAGCCGTGGCCGCGGACCATGTACTCCCGTCCACTGTATTCCACCAGCCGGCCGCCGCCCTCGTTGTTGGCGGCCTTCACGGCGCTGATCACCTTGTCGATGGTGACCCGGTACGAGGCCATGGCGTTGGGGTTGAGGCTCACCTGGAACTGCCGCGCCTGGCCGCCCACGGTGGCCACTTCCGCCACCCCCGGGACCGCCTGCAGGGCGTAGCGCAGGAACCAGTCCTGGGTGGAGCGCAGCTCGTCGAGGCTGTGCCTGCCGGTGGTGTCCACCAGGGCGTACTGGTAGACCCAGCCCACGCTGGTGGCGTCCGGGCCCAGCTCGGTCTTCACCCCGGAGGGCAGGGAGGCGGTGATCTTGCTCAGGTACTCCAGCACCCGGGAGCGGGCCCAGTAGATGTCGGTGCCGTCCTCGAAGATCACGTACACGTAGGAGTAGCCGAAGTCCGACAGGCCGCGCACGGCCTTGACCTTGGGCGCGCCCAGCAGGGCGGTGACGATGGGGTAGGTGACCTGGTCCTCCACCTGGTCCGGGCTGCGGTCCCACTTGGAGTAGACGATCACCTGGGTGTCGCTCAGGTCCGGCAGGGCGTCCAGGGGGATGGTGCGCATGGCCCAGAAGGAGATGAACAGGGCGATGATCCCGGCGGCGATCACCAGGAGCCGGTTCTCGGCGGAAAAGCGGATGACCTTCCTGATCATGTCCGGGTCCCTTCAGGGTTTGCCGGCCGGCGCCGGGGCCGGGGCGGGCTGGGCCCCCGCGGGCGCGGCGGGGTTGGCGGAGAACTGCGCCAGCGCGGCCCTCAGCCTGGACTCGGAGTCCACCAGGAAGTTGGCCCTTGTGACCACTGATTCGCCCTTCTTGAGGCCGGAGCGGACCTCCACGGTCTCGCCCAGGCTGGAGCCCACCTGGACCTCCCGGGGCTCGAAGCGCCCGTCGCCCAGGGCCACGAACACGATCTTGCGGGCCCCGGAATCCAGCACCGCGTCCACCGGGATGACCAGGCCCTTGCGGACCTGGCTCTTCAGCACCATCTCCCCGAACATCTCCGGCTTGAGCTCGCCCATGGGGTTGGCCAGTTCGACCCGCACCTTGACCGTGCGGCTCTTGGGGTCCACCTGGGGGTCGATGAACGCCACCCGGCCGGGGAAAGCGCGCCCCGGGAAGGTGCCCAGGGTCAGGTCGGCGGGCATGCCCACCTTCACCCGCGGGATCTCCGGCTCGTAGACGTCGGCCACGCCCCAGACCCGGCTCAGGTCGGTGATCTCGAAGGGGGTGTCGGCGGGGGACAGCCGCATCCCCTCCACCGCGGTCTTGGCGGTCACCACCCCGCTGATGGGGGAGTACAGGGTGAGCGACTTGGGCACCTCGCCGGTCTGCTCCAGCTGGTCTACCTCCGACTGGGGCACGTCCCACAGGGCCATGCGCCGCCGGGAAGCCTCCAGCAGGTCGGCGCCGCTGCCCTGCAGGGCGCCCCCGGCCAGGCTCTTCTGGGTCTTGAGGGCCAGGAGGTACTCCTGCTGGGCGGCCATGAAGTCGGGGCTGAAGTAGGTGAACAGCGCCTGGCCCTTGGCCACGGGCATGCCCACGAAGTCCACGAACAGCTTCTCCACGTAGCCGTCCACCTTCACGTGGATGTGCCGGATCCGGGTCTCGTCCACCGCCACCCGGGCGGTGGTGCGGATCTCCCCGCCCACCTGGCCCTCGGCCACCGGGGCGGTGGTGAGGCCGATGAGTTGCTGGCGCTCGCTGTCGATCCGGACGGTGGAGAGACCTTTGACCGCGGGCCCGGATTCGTCCTTGAGGTCGGATTCGTACACCGGGATGTAGTCCATGCCCATTTCGTCCTTCATGAAGGTGGGCGAGGTGACGGCCGGGTTCATGGGATTGCGGTAGAACAGGATCTTGCCACGGCCTGCCGCGCCGCTGCCGGCTGCGGCCTGGCCGGCAGGCACGGCCGCCTGGGCCGGGCCGGGATGCAGCCGGGGCCGCAGGGCCAGCCAAACGCCCCCGGCGCCCGCCGCCATGGCCAGCAGCATCAGCCCGGCGGTGCGCAGGGAGGAGGAGCGGGTCCGGTTCTGGGAAGGAATCTGGTTGGGCATCGTGGGGACCTCGTCACATACCGGAAGACGTGGAGGATGAGTTGTCGCCGCCGCCCGCGGGCGCTCCGCCGGCCCGGGCCGAGGCCGCGCCCGGGGCCGCGCCCCCGCCGCCCATGCCGCCGGCGGCGGGCAGGGCCGAGGAGGAAATGGCGGGCGTGGCGCCGAGATCGAGTTCCTGCTGGGCGATCTGCTCCGCCTGGGCCTGGGCCTGGGCCTGGACCAGCCCGCCCTGGTCGGACACCCAGCCGTTCAGGGCCTCCAGCACCGCCAGGAAGGGCACCTTGCCGACCATGTACTGGGACAGGGTGGCCCGGAAGGTGCCTTCGCTCTGCACCAGGAGCCCTTCCCGGTAGAGCCGGATCACCTTCAGGGCCGCGTCCAGGTCGCTGTCGCGCTCCTCCACCCGCTGGGCCAGGAGGCAGCGCACCCGCTCCACCCCCCAGCCCGCCGCGGTGCTGCGGTACTCCTGCTCCGCCACCGCCCGCTGCTGCTTCTGCTTGCGCCAGAGGGGCAGGGTGATGCCGACGCTGGCGGTCCACATGGGTTCCAGCGGAGCCCGGGGCATCACCCCGGCGCTCACCGAGAAGTCGGGATGCTGCTCCAGGCGGGCCAGGTCCAGACTGCGCCTGGCCTGTTCGGTGCCGACCTTGGCCGCCTGCAGCTCCGGACTGCGGGCCTCGGCCTGGGCCAGGAAACCGGGGCCCACCGGGGCCGGGTCGGGCACCTGCTCCAGGGTGAGGCGGGTGGGGATGGGGGTGTCCACCGGCTGGCCCCGCAGGCGGTTCAGCACGGCCAGCCCGGTGCGCTCCTCGGCCTGGAGCCGGGACCGGGTCTGGTCCAGGCGGGTGCGCTCCAGCTGGGCCCGGAGCAGGTCCGCCTGGGAGCCCTGGCCCACTTCGTAGCGGTTGCGGGCGGTCGCCTCGGCCGCCTTGAGCAACAGGGCCTGGTCCTCCAGCAGCCGCAGCTGGCTGCGGGTCAGGAGCAGGCCGATGTAGCCCCGGCGCACGTCTGCCTCCACCGTCAGGCGGGTGCGCTCGGTGGCCAGTTCCGTGGCCCGGGCCCCCAGCTCGGCCACCTCGCCGCGCATGGCGCGCTTGCCCGGCCAGGGCAGGCCCTGGGTGACCATCACCTGGTAGAAGCTGGTGTCCATCTGGCCCACTTCGATCTTCTTGAAGGAGTCGTTCTGGATCCCCAGGGAGAGGGTGGGGTCGGGCAGGGCCTTGGCCTGGGGGATGCGCTCCCGGTCCGCGTCGGCCAGCACCTTGGCCTGGGCCAGGTCAGGGTTGCGGTCCAGGGCTTCCCGGATCAGGGATGCCAGCAGGGGATCGTCGGTGGCGGTCGGTGCCTGGACCGGCGGTGGAGGCGTGGGGACTTGGCCCTGGGCCCATCCCGCCAGGGGGATGAGGCCGAAAGCCAGGCGCAATGCCGTGCGCATGGGGTGCTCCGGATCTGGACGTGAGAGGTAACTTACTGGCCAGTTGCCAATAGAGATTACATCTCAAATTCAAATCCTGAACACCGCCAGCAGGGCTTGGCGGTCCAGAGGCGGAAGCCGGAGGATGGGGCCGGGGCGGGCCAGGACGGCGGGGTCCCCCTCCAGGCGCGGGGCGGAGGCCAGGACGAAGCCAGGGCAGGGGGACGGCTCGGCCTTGCGGGCTTCCGCCTGGGCGGGCAGGGCGGGCGCGGCCAGGAGGGCCGGGGCGGTCTGCCCCAGTCCGCACGGGGCGGTGGGCCCGGGGGCCCGGCTCGGGCACGGGCACGGCTGCCCGGCCATGTGCGCGCAGCAGGGCGCGGGCCAGGAGGGTCCCAGGAGATGCAGCCCGGGCAACGATCCGGCCAGGACCATCACCAGCAGGGCCATCAACTGGATGAAGCGGCGCACGTTTTCCTACCTGCCCGGTAGCTTAACCCGTATTCAAAAGATCGAACACTCTTTTTTCGTACGGGCCGTCACCCCTGAGGTCGAAGAAAAAACCTTGCATTTGACCATTAATTAAATATATTTCAACAAGGCGCTTGTCTGGGCCCGATTCAAAAAAATTCAATTAATTTAATAGCAAGATGCATATTATTTAACTTAGCCAGTATTATTTAATTGATTAAATATTAATTTTTATAACAATTTCAACACTTTCACCTTTACCGTCCTCCCACTCCTCCCTGGGAAGCACCAAAAAATGAGGTTTTCAACAAGGTCTTTGACCCTGGCCCTCGGCCTGCTCGTCCCCACCGCTGCCCGGGCCTTCACCCCGGAACCCTGGACCCGCACCGACTCCCTGTGGGAACTGGCTTACGCCTCGGTGGTGGCCATGGACTGCACCCAGTCGATGCAGATCACGCCCAGCGGACGGTACGAACGCAACCCGGTGCTGCCCAAGCATCCCTCCCCAACACGTTCAAGTTCATCTGCACGGCCAGCGTCCTGGGCCATGTGGCCATTTCCTACTGTCTGCCCGTGAAGGTGCGGCGGGACTGGCAGGTGGTGACGGTCTTCCTGGAGACCACGGCGGTCACCGACAACTACTTCCGCGCCGGCCTGTCGATCAAGTTCTGACCCGCCGCGGGCGCAGGGCGCCGCGCCGTAAGCGCAAGGCATTGACCACCACGGTGAGGCTGCTCAGTCCCATGGCCGCCCCCGCCAGCATGGGCCCCCCGAACCGGTCCAGCAGGTTGAACGCCGCCAGGGGCACCAGCACCAGGTTGTAGGCGAACGCCCAGGCCAGGTTCTCCCGCACCACCCGCCGGGTGCGCAGGGCCAGGCGCCGGGCCTGGAGCAGGGGCTCAAGCCCTTCCCGCAGGAGGTTCAGGGGCGCAGCCGCCTGGGCCGCCTGCAGTCCGGGGAGGCTGATGCCGGCGTCCGCCTGGGCCAGGGCGGGAGCGTCGTTGACGCCGTCCCCCACGAACGCCACCACCGCTCCCTGGGCCTGCAGGTCCCGGAGGTAGTCGCGCTTGTCCCCTGGAGCCAGGCCGCCCAGCGCGTGGACGATGCCCAGCCGTGCCCCCAGGTCCGTGGCCGCCTCGGGCCGGTCCCCGCTCAGCAGGTGCAGGCGCAGGCCCTGGGCGCCCAGGTCGGCCACCGCCGCGGCCGCCTCCGGGCGCAACGTGTCCGCCAGCACCAGGGCGCCCAGCAATTTGGCACAAGGTGGGACCGCGCTGTCATGCAGCGCGCTCTCATCGCACGCATGCGTGCGATCCCCTCGTGCTCCCCCACCCAAGGCCCGGGCGGAGCCCGGGCCTTGGACCTCGCCGTACTCCGCGAGGCCCACCACCACCCCGCCGGGAGGCGCCGGGGGCAGTTCCAGGCCGAGGAAGGCGGCCTGCCCCAGGCGCAGGTCCCGGCCCTCCACCCGGCCCTCCACACCCAGGCCCGGATGGCTGCGGAAGCCCTCCACCGGCGGCAGGTCCAGCCCCGCGGCCGCGGCCCGGATGCCCCGGGCCACGGGGTGCTCCGAATCCCGCTCCAGGACCGCTGCGAAGCGCAGGATCCGGTTCCGGTCAGGTCCGACCACGTCCACCAGGGTCGGGCGGCCCTGGGTGAGAGTGCCGGTCTTGTCGAAGGCCAGGTCCGTGACCCGGGCCAGGGCCTCCATGGCGGCCGCGTCCCTGACCAGCAGCCCGTTGCGGGCGGCGGTGCCCAGGGCGGCCGCCATGGCCACCGGGGTCGCCAGCCCCAGGGCGCAGGGGCAGGCGATCACCAGCAGGGTCACCGCCGGGCGCCAGGCCGAGGCGAGCGCTCCGGTGGACCACCACCATCCGCCCAGGGTGAGCGCCGCCAGGGCCAGGATGGCCGGAACGAACACCGCCGAGATCCGGTCGGCCAGGGCCTGGGCCGGGGCCCGGGAACTCTGGGCCTGGGCCACCTGCCGGGCCAGGCGGGCCAGCCAGGTGTCCTGCCCGGTGGCGGCGACTTCCAGTTCCAGGGCGCCGCCGTGCACCAGCGCCCCCGCGATGACCCGGTCCCCGGGCCCCCGGGGCACCGGCAGAGGCTCGCCGGTGAGCAGGGCCTCCTCCACCTCCGCCCGTCCCGAAAGCACCACCCCGTCCACCGGCACCGCCGTGCCCGGCCTGACCCGCACCCGGTCCCCGGGCTGGAGGGTCCGGGTGGGCACGGCCTCCTCGCGGCCGTCCGGCCCCAGGCGCAGGGCGGTGTCGGGCGCCAGGCGGAGCAGGGCCTCCAGGCTGTCCCCGGCCCGGTGCCGGGCCTTGGCCTCCAGCCACTTGCCGGTGAGCAGGAACGCCACCAGCCCCGCGGCCGACTCGAACGGCAGGTGCGGCATTCCGCCCAGGCCCTCGCTGACGCCGAAGGCCCAGGTGACCGTCGCGCCCAGGGCGATGAGGGTGTCCATGCTGGTCTCCCCGGACCAGGCCTGGCGCGCCGCCCGCCGGTAGAAGCCGCTGCCGGCCCCGAACGCCGCCAGTCCCGCCAGGAGCGCCTGGACCGTCCAGGGCAGGTGCAGGTGGAGTCCGGGCAGCATCCCGGCCAGGAGGGGCAGGAAGCAGACCCAGGCCGCCGCGGCCCGCAGCCCGGCCCGGCGGGTCTGCCGGGCGTGGTCCTCGGGCTCCGGTTCGGCCACCAGGCGGTAGCCCCGGGCCGCCAGCGCCCGGGCCAGGGCCGCCTCCTGGAAGCCGCGGCCATCCACTGAGGCTTCCTCGGTGGCCAGGTTCACCTGCACGGCCTCCACCCCGGGCACCGCCGCCAGCGCCTTCTCCACCCGCCGCACGCAGCTGGCGCAGCTCATGCCTTCCACCCGGAACCTGCTGGTCCCCATGGTTCTCCCCTTCCTACCGGTACTTTAGGATCTCCAGGAGCTCCTCCACGATCCGGTCCTCGTCCCCGCGCTCATGGGCGGTGACCACGTGCCGCCGGAGGTGGCTGTGGAGCACCAGCGCGCCCACCTTGTCCAAGGCCCCGGCCACCGCCTTCAGCTGCTTGAGCACGTCCACGCAGTAGACCCGCTCGTCCTCCAGCATGCGCAGGATGCCTTCCACGTGGCCGCGCACGGACAGCAGCCGGCGGCGGGCATCCTCCCGCACCGCCGGGTCCAGGCGCAGGCCGCCCTCGCAGTAGTCCTCCCCGGCGGCCATCAGGGCACCGGCACCGCGGAGTAGCCCGCCTCCTCCACGGCCGCCGCCAGGGCCGCCACCAGGGCCTTTGAGTCGGCGCTGCCGGGCACAATGGCCTCGCCCCGCTCCAGGCTCACCTCCACCGGCCCCGAGACCCCCTCCACCGCGGACAAGGCCTCCCGTACGTGGGTCACGCAATGCTGGCAGCTCATGCCTTGGATCTTGAGCCGGACCATGGTCGCCTCCAACCCCACCCCACCTGGGGTGGGATGTCCCAGCATGGCACCAGTCCTGGAACCGGTCAAGGCTGGCAGAATGGCCGGGGAGCATTTGAAAAATGCAGGAACGTCTGGAAGTCCTCATCATCGGCGGCGGCATCGCCGGACTGGCCACCGCCGCCCACCTGGCCCTGGCCGGGCAGGCCGGGGTCGGGCTGGTGGAGCGGGAGGACCAGCCGGGGTTCTACGCCAGCGGGCACAACGCCGCCATCGCCCGCCAGCTCACCGGGCGCCCGGAGCATACGGCCCTGGCGGTCCAGGGCCGGGACCGGCTGGCCCGGGCGGGGCTCCTGCGCGCCTCCGGAGGGCTGCTGCTGGGCGCGGAGCCGGGCGCCACCCTGGCCCAGGCCGAGGAGGCCCGGGCCTTCGGGCTGGAAGCCAGGGCCGGGTCGGGGCCGCCCCTCCCGGAGCTGCGGGCGGCCGAGTGGCTGCGGGTGTCCGGGGACGGCGTCATCGACATCCACGCGGAGCTGCGCCACTGCGCGGACTTGGCCCGGGCCGGCGGCGCCCGCCTGCGCTTCGGCTGCCAAGTGCTGGAGATCGTGCCCGGGGTGGAGGGGTTCCGGGTGGAGACCGACCAGGGTCCCTTCCAGGCCCGGATCCTGGTGAACGCCGCCGGGGCCTGGGCCGGGGAGGTGGGGCGCATGGCCGGGGGCCTGGACCTGGCGTTCCGGCCCCTGCGCCGGCACCTGGCGTGGAGCAACGCGCCCTGGCCGGGGGACCGGCCCTGGGCCTGGTGGACGGACCGGCCCCTGTATCTCCGTCCGGAATCCGGCGGCGTGCTCCTGTGCCCCTGCGACGAGGCCCAGGTGAGGCCGCCGGACCGGGGGGCGCAGCCGGCCACCGACGACGGGATGCCGGCGGAACTGGCCCGGTCGGTGCAGGAACTGGTCCCGGACCTGGGGGAGGTCCCCCTGGCCCGGCCCAAGGTCCGTCTCTGGTGCGGGCTGCGCACCTTCGCTCCGGACCGGCGCTTCGTGCTGGGGCGGGATCCCCTCAACCCTTCCCTGTACTGGGTGGCGGGGCTTGGGGGCCACGGCATGACCTCGGGCCTGGCGGTGGGCCAACTGGCAGCCGGGTGCATTCTGGGAAAAATGTCGTCCGGAGCCCTGGATCCTGGCCGCTTCTGGACGCACTAATGGTTAATGCGAACTTGGTTCTCGATTCCCGCCCTTTGCCTCGCCGGCACCCTGGCCTTCGCCTCCCCGTGGGAGGACTTCGTCCAGCGCCGGAGCGGCGCCGACCCCCGCCAGGCCAAGTGGGTCCTTTGCGTCCGCAACGGTGAATTCTCCAACGCCGCCGCCTACGCCGACCCCCTGTTCCAGAGGATGCTCACCTCCGGAGATTTCTCCCTGGAGGTGTTGAACTCCGCCGTGGCCCAGGACCTCTGGTCCCGCCGGGGCTGGGGCGCCGAGCCCCACTGGCTGCTGCTCTCCCCGGGCGGCGAGGAGACCACCGCCGGCCCCGGCCTGCCCCGGAGCGAAGCCCTGCGGGACGCCATCCACGCGGCCGGGAGCCTGCTGCGCTGCGAGGCCCGGGCGGCGTTCCTGCGGGAGCACCCGGACCAGGGGGAGGCACTCCTGGAGGAGGCCAACCAGGACTTCCAGGTGCTGCGGGTCAAGCTCATGGCCCTGGACCGGGCCGGCAAGGTGCGGATCCCGGCCTGGCACCCGGAGCCCGGAGCCAAGCCCTCGCCCTTCGGCCTCCGCATCAGCCTGGGCCCGGGCAGCCAGGGCGAGGCCATGGCCGACGAGCTGTACGCCGACGTGGCGGACGTGCTCGAGAAGGTGATGGCCCTCCCGGGCTGGCAGCGGGAGGCGGTGGGCTTCGCCTCGCACCTTTCCCACTGGGACGCGGGCCAGTCCCCGCGCCTGCGCCGGCTGTGCCTCCAGGCCGCCCAGGCCCTGGAACAGCGCCTGAGGGAGGAACCCTACGACGCGGACCTGGCCAACTTCTGGGTGGAGACCCTCGACGCCGCCGGGCGGGTCCCGGAGGACCTGGCCGGCCTCTGCGTCCCCTTGCCCGGCGAACCCTGGCCCGAGGCGGGCATGGTCGGCCGGCTCGTGGAGCCCTTCTACCGCCACAAGGACTGGAACGGGGCCCTGAACGCGCTGGGCGACCTGATGCCCCAGGCCCCGCCCGAGCCCATGACCGCCTCCGGCTGGGAGGCGTACCTCAGGCTGCAGGGCGCGGTGCTGTCCCATCGCGGCCTGTCCCTGGCCGCCATGGGCTCCATGGACCTGGCCGCCAACGCCCTGACCTCGGCGCGCCGCCTGGGCGGCGGCGAGGTGGTGCGGGAAACCCTGCTCAGCCGGGGCGCCCTGTTCTCCGGCCCGGGCGGGGACGCCAACGCCTGGCGCCAGCTGCTGTCCCAGACCCTGGCGCGGGACTCGGAACGGCCGCCCATGCCGCCGGTGGACCCGCCCCTGCGCCTGGTGGTGGCGGGGATGCCCAAGTGGATCCTGCAGTGGACCGCCCTGCGCACGGCTCTGGAACTGGCTCCCTGGTCCCCCACGGAACTGCACTGGGAGGCGGCCGACCCCGGGACCTTCAAGCGGCTCCGCGCAATGCACGGCTGGGGGCCGGAACCCCGTTGGGCCCTGTACCGGGGAGAGATCCTGCGCGCCAGCGGGGCGTTCTGCCCCACCGCCCAGGCCCTGGCCACCGCCCTGGAAGCCGAGGGCCTGACGATGTACCAGCGCCTGACCCAGGTGGTGGAAGCCCAGCCCGACCACGCCGCCGCCCACCGGGAGCGGTTCGAGCTGGCCCTGGCCCGCATGCCCGACCAGCGCCTGGAGCCGGCCATGGCCGATGACGCGGCCCAGGCCCTGGTCCCCCTGGAGTTCGATCCCAAGGCCGCCTGGAAGCCGGATCCAGAGGTCTGGGGCGCCGCCGCCATGAGGGCGCTGCCGAGCCTGGAGCAGCTGGTGCGCGCCTGGCCCAACCGCACCTACCTGTGGCGGGCCTGGCTGAGCTGGGCCCGTTTCCACCCCACCCGGCCCTCGGTGCTGGCCCTGGCCCAGAGCACCGCCTTCTGGAGCCCCCGGGGCGACTGGCGGGCGTGGCTGCCCTACGAAGTGCAGCGGGCGATCGCGGAGGAGATGCGCCGGACGGGCAACTTCACGGCCATGCGGGACTGGTTCCGGGACATCTGGGATAACCTCGACCACCGGCCCCTCAGCCAGGTCTACCGGGGCGAGCGCTCCTGGGTCCTGGAGCGCCGGCGGGAGGAGGAGACTTCGGTCTACCTGCCCCTGCGGGAGGCCCTGGCCGCCCTGCAGTGCACCGAAGAATTGGCGGAACTGGATCGCGTCTTTGGCGAGATGATGGGGAGGCCAGTCAACCGGAGTCGCTGAATGTGGTCAGGGGACGACATCCATTTCATGAAGCTCGCCCTGGACGAGGCCTACCAGGCCGACAAGCTGGACGAAGTGCCCATCGGCGCGGTGCTGGTGCAGGACGGCCAGCTCCTGGCCTCGGGCCACAACTGCCCGGTGTCCAGCCACGACCCCAGCGCCCACGCCGAGATCATGGCCTTGCGCGGCGCCGGCACGTGGCTGCGCAACTACCGCATGCCCGGGTCCACCCTCTACGTGACCCTGGAGCCCTGCCTCATGTGCTACGGCGCCCTGCTCCAGGCCCGGGTGGCCCGGGTGGTGTTCGGTGCCATCGATCCCAAGGTGGGCATCAGCCGCTGGGCCCCGCACCTGCGGGGCGCCAACCTCAACCACAAGCTGGACCTGGAGGGCGGGCTGCTGGAGGCCGAGTGCCGGGAGCAGCTGCAGGGGTTCTTCCTGCGGCGGAGATGAGCCGGCTCGAGCGCGGGTGATCGGCCGACGTCGAGTGTGCGGTGTTCCCGCGCTCAGGCCGCCCTGCGCGATTCCAGCAGGTGCACCGCGTAGGTGGCCAGCCAGTGGTCCCCGCCGTAGTTGCCGGTCACCACGAAGGGCAGGGCCGCCCGGGCGTGGACCAGCGCGGCGCGTTCCAGCCCCCCGACCCTCGGGTCCCCGTGCCCCAGCCCCTCCGCCAGGGCGAACAGGCACCGGGCCCGGCTGAGGTTGAGCCCGTCCAGGTGGACGTTCTTGGGATCGGAGCGGTCCGCCACCCGGGCCGGTACCAGTCCCGCGTGGCCCAGCAGGTCCGGCAGGAAGCCCGCCACCCAGGCCCGGAAGGCCGGGTGGGGCAGCACCTTGCCCATGAGCGCCGCCTCCTCCAGGGACGGAGACAGGAAGTCCTCCCCGCCGGGCTCCCAGGCCAGGGGGGCATCGCGGTCGTGGGCGAAGTAGCTGGAGGCCCGCTCCGAGACCCGTTCCTCCAGGTCCGCCTGGCCCGCGGTCCGGGCATAGTCCAGGGCCAGGCTGAGGCTGAAGGCGGTGTTGGAGTGCGTCCCGGAGCGGTTGGGGTAGGTGAGCATCGGCAGGTAGGCCAGGAACTGCCCGGCCACGGCGTCGGCGAGGGGCTCCAGGCCGCCGGCCCAGGCCCGGGCGGACGGCGACTCCCAGGTGCGCAGCTCCGCCGCCAGCTTCAGCAGCCAGGCCCAGCCGTAGGTCCGTTCGAAGGTGCGGTGGGCCGGGTCCAGCAGGTAGTCGACTTCCGCCTGGATCCGTGCCGGGGCCAGGTGCCGGTCCAGCACCGCGCGCACCGCCGGGGCTTCCGGAAGGTCCGGGAACAGCCGCAGCAGGCGCGCCAGCATCCAGTGCCCGTGCACCGCCGAGTGCCAGTCGAAGCAGCCGTAGAAGGCCGGATGCAGGCGGCTGGGGGGCTGCACGTCCTGGGGGCCGTACAGGATGTGGTCGACCTTGTTGGGATACTCACGCTGGACCGCCTCCAGGGTGTTGCAGGCGAACCGGGAGGCGGTGGCCAGGGAGAACTCAAGTTCCTCCGCCGGCCGCGCCCCTCCGCCCAGGCCCTGCTTGTTCCGGCCTGCAACATTCCTTCCCGCTCCACCGCCCCGATGCATGGGTGCTCCTGTTTTTCCCAAGCATAGGCGGTCCGCCCCAAAGCCAAGGCTGAAACCGCATCGCAAAACCTGATACACTGGCTGCCCTGGAGAGATGGCCGAGCGGTTGAAGGCGCCTGACTCGAAATCAGGTGACGGGGTGACCCGTTCGGGGGTTCGAATCCCTCTCTCTCCGCCAAAAGGGCCCTGAAACCTAACCATTTCGGGGCCTTTTCTTGGTGTTGTCCTCGCCACACCACCGGGGTGGTGCCGCGAAGTCATGCGTAGAAGCCGCGGTCGTGAAGGGCATGGCTGACCCGGTCAAGGGCCAGGATGTAGGCCCCGATCCTCGGGTTGGTCTTGAACTTGTCAGTGGTGGCGAACACGGCCTGGAAGGCATGGGTCATGTATTCCACCAGTCGCTCGTTCACTTCCCGCTCCCGCCACTGGGACCCCATGCGGTTCTGCACCCATTCGAAGTAGCTGACGGTGATGCCCCCGGCATTGGCCAGGATATCGGGCACCACCAGCACTCCGTTGTTCATGAGGATAGGATCCGCTTCCGGCGACGTGGGTCCGTTGGCCCCTTCCACCACGATTTTGGCCCTGACCCTGGCGGCGTTGTCCTCGGTGATCTGGTTCTCGGTGGCGGCGGGGACGAGGATGTCCACCGGCATGGTGAGCAATTCCCTGGGATCCATGGGCTCGGCGCCCTTGAACCCCGCCAAAGTCTTGAACTCGGCGTGGTATTTCAGAAGGGCATTGATGTCGATGCCCCGATCGTTCCGAAGTGCCCCTTTGATGTCCGAAACCGCCACCATCCGGGCTCCGGCATCATGGAGCAACCGGGCGCTCTGGGAACCCACGCTGCCGAATCCCTGGACGGCCAAGGTGGCGCCGGTCAAGGGCCTGCCAAGGCGGTTCAGAGCTTCCCTGGCGCAAATGAGGATGCCTCGCCCGACCGCTTCAGTCCGCCCCAAGCTTCCGCCCAGCGAGATGGGTTTGCCCGTGACTACGGCACTCTCGAACTTGCGGGAATGCAGGGAATAGGCATCAAGGACCCAGGCCATCACCTGGGAATTGGTGCCCATGTCCGGGCCAGGGACATCCCGATCCGGCCCCAGGAGGTCCATGATCTCAGCGATGTAGCGCCGGGTGAGCCGCTCCAACTCCCCTTCGCTCATGGTGGTCGGGTCGCAGATGACTCCGCCCTTGCCGCCGCCGAACGGAATATCCACCACGGCGGTCTTCCAGGTGTTCCACGCGGCGCCGGCCTTCACCTCGTCCAGGGTGAGGAGAGGGTCATAACGGATGCCTCCCTTGGCTGGGCCACGGTCCACGTTGTGCTGCACCCGGAACCCGGTGAAAACCTCCCATCGGTCGTCGTCCATGTGGACCGGACAGCTGACGATGAGAGTACGGGCCGGTGCGATGAACACCTGGAAGAGGGCATCCTCGAGGCCATACAACTCGGCCGCCACCCGCAAGCGGGCCTGCATGGCATTGAAGGCGCTGTACGGATTGACCATCATGTCGCCCCTCGAATTTTTCCAGCCTGAAGGCCGTACTCCCCTCTATTGTGGGACCATTTTGCTACTTCTGCATTGGGTTCCGGCTCAGGACGGTTCTCCCGGCACTGCCGCTCCGACCGGCCCTTTCCGGGTGGAGCCAGGCGCCAGCAGATTCCCCAGCCAGGCCCTGAATCCGGATGCCGGTCCGGGCCAACGGTAGCGGGTGAGCCGCATGCCGGGCTGGGCCATGCCCCCGGACAGCGCGGTCCGGAGGGTCTGGAACCACGCCACGGACAGGGCGCCCATGGACCAGGCACGCGAATTCAGGGTCATGGGGCCCAGGACCTGCTGGAAGGCCTGGCCGAGCTCCGCGACGCGCCGCCGTTCCACGGGATTGTGGGCGAAGCAGGCGAGGGTCGGCAGCAGCAGACGGAACTTCTGGGCGTACGTCCGGATCTGATCGCGCCGGATGGCGAGCCAAGGATCAGTCCGGGCGGGTTCCTGCAGGGTGGCAAGCCCTCGCAGCGCGGTCTGGGCCATGCGGAGGACGGACGTGGAATTCCGGTCGTACTCCTGGCGGAAGGCGTCCCCCAGCACGCGCCGGGCCTCGGCCGAGCTGAAATGGGGATGCCGCCAGTTGAGTTCGTGTTGTCCGTGCCACTCCGCGTAGGGCAGGTCGAAATCGAGCAGTCCGCGGGCCTTGAGGTCCTGGTACAGGGCCGTGACCGGCATGGCCGTGAACATCATGAACTGGGTCATGTCCGCTTCCAGCTCGATCATGAAGTCGATGTCTTCCTGGATGTTCTCCGGCGTGTGGTGGTCCAGGAACAGGATCCCGGAGGCGAGCACCAGGATGCCGTGGTCCCGCAAGCTCCGGATCAGGCCCGGGAGGTCCCGCCCCATGTTCTTCGCGTAGGTCTCGCGCTTCGACTCCGCTCCGAGCCAGACGAAATCCACGCCCAGGCGCACCATGTTCTCCACGCCGAAGCTCTCGATGGCTTCCGCAGAGGAGAACAGGCCGAAGCGGAAGGGTCGCTGGTGGTATTCCATCAGGGCGAGCAGCTCGCGGGCGCGATCCTCCTGCTTGAAGAAGTTCTCGTCCATGATGAAGAAGTCCTCGGTGCCCAGGTCCTTGGCGATGCGGCAGGCATTCCAGAACAGCTCGGCGCCGGTCTCGAAGAAGGAGGTGTAGGCCTTGCCGAAGAAGTGGGAGGTGGCGCAGAACCGGCAGCCGTTGACGCAGCCGACCCCCGGCACCAGCAGGGCGCCCTTGCCCGCGAAAGGGATGCCGAAGACCCGCTTGTGATCCGAAGACGGGATCGATGGATGCACGAAGGGACGGTCCGGGTCCTCGCCCAGGTGCTGCCTGAGCCAGCGGATGCCCTCGCCCTTGACCACGTGATCGCAGGGGATGAGCTGCTCCACGCCTTCGATGGCGGTGCCGTGGCCCCCCAGGACGATTTCCGCCCCGGGCTGGATGGCCCGCACCAGGCGGGCCATCTCCTGGGCCTTGATGAAATTGGGGACGATGAAGCTGATGCCCACCATATCGAACCGCTGCCGCTTCAGGAGGCGGATGAAGTCCCGCCGGCTGGGGAAGTCCAGGACCTGGACCGGACTTTCCACGTTGGCAGCCAGGAAGTAGAGCCCGAACGAGCGGTGGTGGACTCGCAGGGAGGCCATACCCTGGGCCTTGGTGACCTGGTTGTGGAACAGCTCCATGATGTTCTCCTTCCGCCCCCACGCGTCATCCACGCCGAAGGGGCCGAAGACTGAAGTCAGGAGAATGCGTTTGCTCATAACCGCTCCCAGACCAGGGTAGATTCCGGGCCAGGGCCGTTCGAAAAAGTATTGTAAAACTCGAAAAACATCCAATTTTGGCCCCGGACGCCAACAGGGCGACGCCCAGCCTGGGCCTGTTCGCGGGCAGGCTGGTCTTCCTGGCGCCGATGATCTTCGGTGTGAGCATCCTGGTTGAATAAGAGGTGGTTGCCGACTACCAATATCCAGAACCAAAGTATTGATTTTTTACAAATTAAACTTATACTTTCTCCAGAACATGATAGCCAGCCGGCTATCTTGGAGTGTGTTCAATGAATATTCTTATAGGTGGCCTTTTGATCTTCAGCATGATGGCCATAGTTTATTTTGGGCCGTCATTGATCATAAGCATCACCCGGAAGCCGATTACCTCAAGAAAAGCGGTCCACAATGCTGAAGGATCGCCTTTGAAATCCCTCGCCAGGTTCCGGTAAAAGCCTCGAGGTTCCCGGTCTCCGGCAAAGGTGACTCGGTGGGGCCCAACGGCTCCGGGAAGACCACCCTGGTCCGCATGGTCCTGGACGAGGAGCGCCCCGACGACGGCACCGTGAGCGTGCCCCGCAAGCTGACGGTGGGCTGCTTCCGCCAGGAGGTGGACGAGATGGGCGGGCGCTCGGTGCTGGACGAGGCCATCGCCGGCAGCGGCCGCCTGGGGGAGCTGCACCACGAGCTGATGGACCTGGAGCACGCCCTGGGCGACCCGGCCCGGGCCGATGACCTGGAGGCGCTCCTGGAGCGCTTCGGCCAGGTCCAGGAGGAGTACCAGCACCGGGGAGGCTACGAGCTGCAGGCCCGGGCCCGGGCCTGCCTGGGCGGGCTGGGGTTCGAGGACGACCAGATCGACGGCGACGCGGGCGCCCTCTCCGGGGGCTGGAAGATGCGCGTCTCCATGGCCAAGGTGCTGCTGGGGCGGTTCGACGTGCTGCTGCTGGACGAGCCCACCAACCACCTGGACCTGGCCACCAAGGAAATGCTCATCGAGGCCCTCCGGGATTTCGAAGGACCATGCTGTTCGTCTCCCACGACCGCACCTTCCTGCGCGGGCTGGCCAGCCGGGTGCTGGAACGGCGCGGCGCCGAGCACCAGGGGCCGGTGAGCTACCCGGGGTCCTACCTGGAATACGTGACCAGCACCGGGCGGGAGGCGCCGGGGTACACCTGGCCCTCAGGACCGAAAGTTTCAGTAACCGTGAGGTGAAGTGCGATTGATTAATAATGAATGAATCTGACTATACCGGGAGATGGCGGACCTCGTAACGCTTGAGGCGCTGAAACGCCCTGAGTGGCGTGGCTTACCCAGGATAGGAAAATGATGATACTATCACTATTTCACTTCGCTTTTTGCCTGGAAGCGGATATACCTAGTCAGTCTCATCCCGGAGGCGCCATGATCGCTTTGACCCTTGCCCTTGCATTAGCCCCCGCTGCCGTCGCCCAGGCCACTCCGGCCTGGACCGCCACCACCCTGGAGGCCGCCGCCTCCGAAGCCAACCAGCAGGTCCTGGCCGCGGCCAAGCCACTGACCATCACCGGGGAAGTGGTGGACGTCTCCTGCTACACGCAGCTGGGCAAGCGCGGGGAAGCCCACAAAGCCTGCGGTGCCAAGTGCGTGCTGAACGGCGCGCCAGTGGGCATCGTCACCGCGGACAACACGCTCTACATCCTGATGCCCGAGCCGCACCACCCGCGCCGGGACGGCCAGGCCAGCATCGCCAAGGAGTATGCCGAGAAGATGGCCACCACCGTCACCGTGTCCGGCATGGCCTCCACCTACGGCGGCATCCACACGCTCTTCATCGCGCCTACGCCCGCCAACTAGCAGGCGTTGCAGGCTTCGCCTGCTACGCCTGCTAGTGCCTGGCACGGGCGATCGATGCCGGTCGGACCCTACGGTGCTAGGATCCCAGTCCCGGCGGTGGGAGAACTTCATCGGGCGATCCGGGCCCTTCCGGGAGGCGAGAAATCCCGCCTGGTCATGGCCCGGATGCTGTTCGTCTCCCCCGACCGCACCTTCCTGCGCGGGCTGGCCAGCCGGGTGCTGGAACTGGGCGGCGCCGAGCGCCAGGGGCCGGTGAGCTACCCGGGGTCCTGCCTGGAATAGGTGGCCAGCACCGGGCGGGAGGCGCTCGGGGTGCAGGCCAGGGAGTTCGCTTCGCTGGCGCCGGCCACCCGGGTCTTGCCTATCCTCTGGGTCACCGAATGATATTGGTATTTAAAGTAATTTCAAACATCTGCAATCCCTATCCACTCACCCGCTCGAAAGCTCAGGCCCCGGAGATCCCGGGGCCTGAGTCATTCAACGCATTCTGCCTGGCGGCGTGTCCCAGGCGTCCCTGCCATTCGGTCCGTGAACTATTCCGGAGCCTTGATGTCCAGAGTCTGGATGATCTTGTTGTTGGCCCACTGGGCAGGATCCGTGGCGGTGTCCTGGATCACGAAATACCTGGCCACGGTCGGATCGCCCTTCTTGTCGAAGGTGATGGTGCCGGTGATGCCGTGGAATGACTTGATGGCGCGGACAGCCTTGGTGACGTCCTCTCTTTGGGGCATCTTGCCGCCGTCGGCCTTCGCGGCGTTCTCGATGGCCACCAGCATCATGGCCGTCGCGTCATAGGACTGGGCGGCGAAGGGCTCCGGGTCGTTGCCGAACTTGGCCTTGAAGTCGGTAATGAATTTCTTGGTGCCGGGATAGACGCTGGCCGGGCCGGACACGGTGGAGTAGCAGGTGCCACTGCCCTGCATCAGCACAGCGCCGCCGATCTTGGCGGCGTCGGGGGAATCGAAGCCATCGTCGGACAGGCACATGCCCTTGTAGCCTTTCTGCCGGGCTTGCAAGAAGAGCACGGCGGCCTGGTCGAACATTCCGCCGAAGTAGATGCAATCAGGCTTGGTGGCGAGGACGGGGTCGAGGATCGCGTCGAAGTTGGCTTTCTCCTCGGTTCCGGTGAAGCCCGCCACCTTGACCCCCAGGGTCTTGGCCTCCTTCTGGAAGTACTCGGCGATGCCCTGGCCGTAGGCGGTCTTGTCCTGGAGGACGTAAACGTTCTTGACACCCTTGGCCTTGGCGTATTGGGCGCCGACCGCGCCCTGCACGTCATCCCGGCCGCAGACCCGGCTGACCTCCATGTAACCGCGGTCCGTGACCCTGGGATTGGTGTTGGCAGGAGAGATGTTGGCCAGGTTGGCGGCGTGGTATTCCTCGGAGGAGGGAATCTGGACGCCGGAATTGTAGTGGCCGATGATGCCCAGGATCGCGGGATCGGAGACGATGGCCTTGGCGTTGGCTACGCCGGTGTCCGGATTGCCCTGGTCGTCGTAAGGGGCCAGCTCGATCTTGAAGCCCATCTTGGTGAGGGGCCCGCTCAGCTGGTCGATGGCGAGCTGCGTTCCGTTCTTGATGTCGCTGCCGATGACCGACATGGCGCCGGACAGGGGACTCTGGGTCGCGATCTTGATCACGGTGGCCGCCCTGGCCTCCGTGCCGGGCCCAAGCAATAGCAGACCGATGGTCGTTAGGGCAGGTACGACGAAGGAAAGTTTCCTTAGCATATCGACTCCTTTGGAACTGAATTTCCTGCAAGTTGCCAGCCTCGATCAACTGGACAAGTCGTTTATCAAGGAAAGGGGATGGGGTCGGACTGTTTCTGATGGGCCTCCTTTCAAGATGAAACTTGGAATGAAAAGACCAAGCCTGTGCTGCCATAGCTTAGCAGGGAACCCTGGTACAGCATCCACAAGTTGTTGGTATATGGATGGATATATGAAAAAAACGGTAAAATCATGTTTTCCATGTACGCCCCTGGGCCGGACAACACGCAATTATAAATAAGTTAATATTTTGGTTCATGCTTGGTCCATGTGTATTCAAAAATCTTCGGTAATTAAGTGAAATATTTATTTTTTAGAGTAGGAAATTTAAGCGCCCCATGGACACTCCTTCCGCCGCTTAAGCCCGATCTGATGGTCGGGCGTTTTATTTCCGCATCCCGGCCCAGAAGGGGCACCTCAGCGGCCGCTGCGGCGCGATCTCATTTTTCGGTGGTATTATCCACTTCCGAAATCATCGCCAGGCGCAGCCCTCCCCCGCCAAGGGGACCCGGGAAAGGAGGCCGCCATGAGTAGCAGGACTTGCAGGCATGCATTGCTCGCCCTGGCGGCCGCCGTGGCGCTGGCCCCGGTGCCCGGGGCGGCCCAGGAGATGCCGGCCCCCGACGCCACCCAGGCGCCTGAGAGACTGGAGGAGCTGGTGCAGGCCGCCCAGGCGGAAGGGCCGCTGGTGGTCGCCGGCTGCCTGCGGCGCTGGGCCAACTACGGGGAGATCTTCGACACCTTCTCGGCGCGCTACGGCATCGGCATCAGCCAACTGCAATTCGACCTCACCTCGTCCGAGCAGCTGGACGCGATCCGGGACAACAGTTACGGCCAGGGCAGCCCGTCGCTGGCCCCGGACCTGGCGACGGTGGCCATGGCCAGCGGGCCGGCGCTGAAGGCCAGCGGGCTCGCGGCGCCGTACAAGGTCCAGTCCTGGGACTCCATCCCCGAGGCGCTCAAGGATCCGGATGGGTACTGGTTCGGCCAGTTCTACCGCAACCTGGCGTTCGAGGTGCGCACCGACCTGGTGGCATGGACTCCCGCGGACTGGGACGACCTGTTCAAGCCGGAATACCAGGGCCAGTTCGCCCTCGGCGGCAATCCGCGCCGGGGCGGCCTGGAGGCCCTGGTGGCGCTGGACGCGGCGGGACGGGCCGCCAGCGCCGGCCTGGGCGACCCCAGGTCCGGGCTGGAGTTCTTCTCCAGGCTCTACGAAATCGGCAACCTGGTGCCGATCATCGGCTTCTGGGGCACGGTGCGCTCGGGCGACACCCCCATCATCGCGACCTGGGACTTCAACGCCATGACCGACCAGGACAAGTACGGCCCGACCTTCACCACCGTCATCCCCGCCAGCGGCGCGGTGGCCGGTGTCCAGGCCCTGGGCATCAGCGCCTGGGCCCAGCACCCCAACGCCGCCAGGCTGTTCGCGGAGTTCCTGCTCTCGGACGAGGGCCAGACCATCCTGCTCAAGGGCCACGCCCATCCCATCCGGCTGGAAGACCTGGTCCGGCGCCATGTGCTGTCCGACGACCTCCTGGCCCTGCTGGCGCCGGTCCCGCGGGGGGTGCCGGCCTGGTTCCCCACCCAGGAGGAACTGGAGGCGGCCCGGATCGCCGGCGAGGAGCAGTGGGTGCCGGTGGTGGGCGACATCCGTTGACGCGGGCTTCAATGGCTCCATGCTAGGCTTGGGAAGCGATCTCACGGATCGGCCGCGGCACCAAGATCGACAACTTCTGCCACATCTCCCACAACTGCCGGATCGGAAGCCACGTCATCCTTACGGGCGGCTTCATGGTGTCGGGGTCCGCCAGCGTGGGCGACCACTGCCTCATCGGCGGCCGGACCACCGTGACCGACCCCGTGAACATCTGCGCAGGCGTGCAGCTGGGCGGCCTCAGCGCCGTCACCAAGGACATCACCGAACCCGGCGCCTACGGCGGCCACCCCCTACAGCCCTTCAAGGCCTTCCTGCGCACCACCCCCTCCCTCGCCCACCTCCCCGATATGCGCAAGCGCCTGGCGGACCTCGAGAAGAGAGTCCTCGTCGCGGGCACGGGCGATCGATGCCGATCGGATCCAACGGTGCTGGTTTTTTTGGGGAAATGGCTCAAGCCCATGCCTGTTTCGCCGATAGGATGATAAGCAAGGGCAACCCTTCACCTGCCAAAGGAGGCAGCCATGGGTGCGGTGCTTAACATTTCAGGCATTAACACAACCAACGCCACTCCCCCTCCGGCCCAGAAGGCTCAACCGGCCGCAACGGCTGTCCCGGCCCAGCCGACGGAAACCCAACTGTTGGAGGAGCCACTGTTCCAGCTTCACCAGCAAGCCCAGAACGGGGATCAGCTGGCCATCGAGGTGCTGGCCCAGAAGCAGGCGGCGAACCCGTCCCAGGCGACCGTCGCCGCCAATGCCGGCCCCGCTCCGATGCCCGGCACGGTCAATCTTCTTGCCTGACAGCTCCGGGCATGCTGCCCCCGGGAGCGGTCTGGCCCCGCTCCGGCGGTGGGGAGCGGCCAAGTGGGAAGCATGCTTCCGGCGGGCGAGGGTCGAGCCCCGGTTGATCTCCCGGCAGGGTCGCTGACGACGTTTTTCATGGCCTGGGCTAATCCGCGGCCCACCGGGTGTCGATGATTAAAGATGCAGCCTGGGCGGGGATGGACCCCTGCTCGACGATCCCACTCACGGAGGAGCCATGTCCAGCAGCCTCAATGTCACTTCCGCCACCGGGACACCCCAGTGGTCCCAGGCCAACAACCCGTTCCAGCAACTCAGCCAGGCTCTGGCTTCCGGCAACCTCTCGGCGGCCCAGCAGGCCTATGCCGCCATCCAGCAGAACGCACCCCAGGGGGCCGTGGCCCAGAATGGCCAGGGGAGCACCCAGCAGAACGCCTTCGCGGCCCTTGGGCAGGCCCTGCAGTCGGGGAATCTCGCCGCCGCCCAGCAAGCCTTCGCCCAGCTGCAGCAAGCCGGGGGGCACCATCATCATCATCATCATGGGCAGGAATCCCAGGCCGCCAGTTCCGCCTCCGGGGACACCCTGACCATCACCGGCAACAGCGGGACCATCAACATCATCGAGGGGACCAGTAACGGGACCGCGAGCGCGGCCGGCAACACCGTGATCTCGGGCAATACCGGGACGATCAATATCACCGCTTGAGTCCTAGGAGCCTGTCCATCTAGACCAGTCCCAGCCACTTCCAGTAGGTCGCCCCCAGCACCAGGATCAGGCCATAGGCGGCCGCCGTCAGGGGTATCCCCGTGCGCAGGAAGTCCCTGGCCTCGAACGCGCCGGTGCCGTAGGCGATCATGTTCTGGGGCGCGTTCACCGGCAGGAGCATGCCGAAGCTCACCACGTACTGCAGGATCATGGTCATCCCCACCAGGTTCAGCCCCAGGGTCTTCACCGCCCGCAGCACCGCAAGGTTGGATTGGGGTTTGCAGCAGCATAGACCCAATCCGAGTCCCTGAAGGAGAGGAACTTCCTCCCGGCCCGCGGGCTGTTGCTTCCGGTATGCCTCCAGATCCTCAAACCGCCTTGTCCCGCTCCAGGATGAACAGGTCGGCCATCTGGAATGCGGTCTCGATGGCTTCCTTGCTGGTGTTGGCGCCGAATTCCGATTCTTTCAACAGGGAAAGAGCTCCCGAACTGCCGGCCTGGGCGAAGAGAGAACCGATGAACCCGTTGAGGATGGCGAGAGCGATTGCCTCCCGCGTGAGCTTCTTCTCTCCCATGGCGAGCTCCTGGGCTGGCCTAATCCTACTATGGTCCTGCCTTCCCCATTGCGTCGTGGGCATCCGGCGGGATACAAGTTTTTCATCTGTCTTCGGTATGCTGGACGGAGAAGGGATTGGAAGGTAGATGGTCGTCAACCCGGGCAATCATGTATTGAGCCAAGGCAGGATTCTGCGCTTATGGGCGCCGATGGAAGCTGCCTGGCTGCTCATGGCCATCGAGGGGCCGTTCCTGGCCGCCATCCTGGCCCGGTTGCCGGAACCCATCTTCAACTTGGGCGCCTTCGGGGTGGCCTGTGGTTTTGCCTGGGTGTTCGAATCTCCCATCATCATGATCACGAGCGCAGTCACGGCCCTGGTGGAAAACCACGACTCGCTGCGCAAGCTGCGGGCCTTCACCTATTCGCTGAATGGCGCCCTCACCCTGGGGCTGGCGGTCTTCGTCACCCCGCCGGTGTTCTATCTGGTGACGGAGACCGCCATGGGCCTGCCCCGGCAGATCACCCACCTGGCCCACCCGGCCTCCCTCCTCCTGCTGCCCTGGCCTTCGGCCATCGGCTACCGACGCTTCTACCAGGGCATTCTGGTGCGCAGCGGGCTCACCCACCGCATCGCCTACGGGACCGCCCTGCGCCTGTCGACCATGGGCGGCACTGCGGTGCTGCTGGCCACCTTGACCCGGATGCCGGCAGCCATGGTGGGAACCGCCGCCCTGTCTGCGGGGGTGGTGACGGAAGCGGCAGCCAGCCGCTTCTGGGCCCGGGAACCGGTGCGCCGCCTGCTGGCCACCGATCCTGCCCCCGAGTATCAGCGGACGCCCCTCAGCCACCGCGCCATTGCCCACTTCTACCTGCCCCTGGCCCTGACCTCCCTCCTCGCCGTTGGCGTGAATCCCATGGTCGCCTTCTTCCTCGGCCGGAGCCGAATGCCGCTCGAGTCCCTGGCGGTGATGCCGGTGGTCCTCGGCCTGATCTTCGCCTTCAACACGGCCGGGCTGACCTTCCAGGAGGTCGCTATCCCGTTGTTCAGCCAGAACCAGGACCATTTCCGCCCGCTCAAGCGGTTCGCCGGATGGCTGGTGCTCATCGCCTGCGGCACCCTGGCCCTGATGGTGTCCACCCCGCTCATGGGCCTCTGGCTGGAAAACGTCGCCGGGCTGGCCCCCGCCCTGGCCCGGTTCGCCTGGTTGCCGGTGGCGCTCATAACGGTGCTGCCGGCCATAACCACGGTGACTTGCTTTCAGCGGGCCCTCCTGGTGGTCAAGCGCACCACCCGGCCCATCACTTGGGCCAGCGGCGTGGAGGTGGCGGGGATCGCCGGAGCGATGTTCGTGCTCACCCAGGTGTGCGACTGGGTGGGTGCCGTGGCGGCGGTGTCGGCCATGGTCGTCGGGCGTCTGGCTGCGATGGTCTTTCTTTTCCCCAAAACCGCGGGAGCTATCCGGCCGGCTGGCTAGGAATGTTCTTCAGGCACGTTCACCCGGCGCGGCGCCTTGGTTCCTCGCTGCCTGGAGGCTGGTCTCCGGCAAGGACTCCAAAGCCGCATGACGATTGAGCTGCCTGTGCGGTGGATGTATGCTTTCGGTTCCCATGACTTTCCTTCCCGCATGGGGGCCGGAGGTTGCCATGACAATAACCCATTTCCAGGAAGCTCTGCCCATGCCTGAGAAAGAGAGGGCCATGCTTCCCCTCATCGACGTCAAGGACGACACCAAGCTGGTGTTGGTGGCATTGCCGGCAGGATTGGATATTGCGCCCCATAAGGCGCCTTACCCCGCCAGTGTGCAGCTCCTCACGGGCCGAATCGAGGCGCTGAAGGGGAAGACCTGGATTCCGGTCGTCCCCGGAGAGCGGGTGGTCTTCGACCAGGACGAATTGCACAGCGTGAAGGCGCTGGAGCCCTCGTACCTCCTCGTCACCCACATGCGGGGTCAGGCGAAACCGTAGAAAAATCAGGACACACGCGAACCACCTTCCGGTACCACCACGACGGGGTCGTCCTGGTCGGCCAGGCGCGGCTTGCCATCGAAGTCGATGAGGTGCCCCGAGCGGTGGGCCTTGGTCTCAAGGTAGAACCGATTGAATTCGTTCGCGGGGATGACGTGGGGGATCCGGTCCTTGACCGGGATGCCGTAGCGGACGAGTTCCTCGACCTTGCGCGGGTTGTTGGTGAGCAGGCGGACCGAGCGCACGGTGAGGCTCGCGATCATGTGCGCCGCGACGGCATAATCCCGCTCGTCGTCGCGGAAGCCGAGGGCCAGGTTGGCGTCGACGGTGTCCATCCCGCTGTCCTGGAGCGAGTAGGCCCGGATCTTGTTCAGGAGGCCGATGCCGCGCCCTTCCTGCCGCAGGTAGAGGAGAATGCCGCAGGGCTCCTGGGCGATGCGCGCAAGCGCGACGGCGAGCTGGTCCCGGCAATCGCACCGGACCGACCCGAGCGCGTCGCCGGTCAGGCACTCGGAGTGCAGGCGGGTGACAACGTCTTCGCGGCCGAGCACATCACCGTGGACGATCGCCACATGCTCCTTGCCGTCCCGGTTGTTGTAGAAGGCGACGATCCGGAAGCGGCCGAAGCGGGTGGGCAGATCGGCCACCGCCATCACCTTCACGCAGATGTGATGTTTCCCGAATCCCTCGCAGTCGTGATCGTGATCGCGGGCGACCAGGTCGTCCAGCTTCGGCACGGGCGTCAGGGTCTTGATGCAAGGGACGTCGCTCATGACTCTCCTTTGGAGGGGTTGGGTGGGATCAGCCGGGTGAGCGCAGGCTCGTCCCTGCGCTCCAGTGCCGCTTCGGCATGGAGCAGCATCTGGTCGCGACCGATGGCTGCGACGGCCAGGGTCTTGCCGGCGCGCCGGTAGGCGACCGCGGCGTCGCCCCGGGTGAGATCCCCGGAAAGGTCGATGCGGTCCCAGGATTCGGCGTGCCCGATGTAGCCGATGGTCAGGTCATAGTGGGCGCTCCAGAAGAACGGAACCCGGTCGAAGCGCGCCCCCTTGCCGAGCATGCTGCGCGCGGCGGCCTGCCCCTGCTGCTGGGCCACCACCCAGTGCTCGATGCGGACCTTTTCGCCGGTGGGCGCGTACGGGAAGCGGGCGACGTCGCCCGCGGCCCATATGCCGGGGGCGCTGGTGCGGAACTGGTCGTCCACCACGATGCCGCGGTCCACGGCGAGGCCGCCCTGTTCGGCGAGCGTCACCTCGGGCCTGACGCCCACGCCCATGATGACGATCTCGCCGTCGATGCGGCCCTGCTCGAGGACGACCCCCTTGGGGTCGATCTCCCTGGGCGAGGTGCCGAGATGGAACTGGACCCCCTTCCGCTCATGCACCTTGCGCAGGAACGAACCGAATCCGGGCCCGAGGATCCGCTCGAGCGGCACCGTCTCCCGGCCGACCACGTGCACCTCGAGACCGCGCATGGTCAAGGCTGCCGCCACCTCGAGCCCAATGAAGGATGACCCGATCACGATGGCGCGCCCCTTCGCCTGGGCGATGATCGCGCGGCTGTCATCGAGCGTGCGGAGCAGGTGAGCCCGCGCTGCGCCTGGGATATCCAGCCGGATCGGCGTCGCCCCCGTGGTGAGCAGGATCGCATCGAAGGCCTGTGGGCCGCCTTCCAGGATCAGCCGCTTGCCTTCGAGCCCGAGCACGGCTTCACGGCGCAAGGTGATGCGGTGTTCCGCGAAGGACTCTGGCGACCTCAGCGGGATCCAGTCCTCGGATGCGTTCCCGGCGAGATAGTCCTTGGAGAGGTTCGGCCTGTCCACCGGCGATGACGTTTCGGGCGCGAACAGGGTGATGGGCCCATCGTAACCTTCGCGCCGCAACATCTCCGCGGCCGCGGTACCAGCCGGGCCTCCCCCGACGATCGCGACGGATTGCGGCCCGCCGGATACCGACCGCACCGGGTTTCCACCCGGCGCCTTCGAAGGGTGCTTGCGCCTGGGGAGTACGAAAAGCCGATCTCCCCGTCGTTCAACCGGATAACAAGGGATCGCATCCAACGCGGGTGGCCCGCTGGCCTCGCCGGTGGCAAGCTCGAACCTTGCGTGGTGCCAAGGGCAACGGATCGTGCCGCCTTCGACGATCCCATCGGCCAGCGGTGCGCCATAATGCGTGCACGCAGCACCGATGGCGAAGAATCCCTCACCGCGGCGAACGATCAGGACCGCTTCTCCATTCGCCTGTCCGGCAACTGGCTTTCCCTCTTCCAACGCCGAGCAGGCTATCCCGTCCTTCGCGAAGTCCGGACCGCTGATTTCGATGGGTTCACCCATGGCAGAACCTCAACCGGCCTGATGGCCGATGAGATTTTACCGCTCGGTTGAGATAAAAAATTTTATTTTTCATGGTTGGTCAGAGTCTGGTATGGACCGATCCTGATGGGGAACAACGGACGGGGAGCACAGCATGGAATCACCCCCAGCCTTCAATGAACACACCCTCCTGGGCCAGATCGCCGCAGTCTTCCCGCCTTCCATGCGGATCTTCGAAGCTCATGGCCTGGACTACTGGTGTGGAGGCCAGAGGCCATTGGGCGAGGCTTGTGCTGGCGCCGGGTGTCCGCCCGGGGAAGTGGTCGGGGCCATTCAAGAATTACGATTAAAGGATGTTACTGTTTATCGGGACTGGACCGGAGATTCCCTGGCGGACCTGGCGGCGCACCTGCTCACCACGCATCATGCCCATGCCCGAACCGAACTGGAACGGTTGGCACCCCTCATGGAGCAGGTGACCCAGGTACCGAACCCCGAGTTGTCGGACCTCCGGGTCCACTTCACCGAGCTGCGCAGCCATCTGGAATCCCATTTGATGCATGAGGAACAAATTGTCTTTCCCTACCTGTTGGCCATGGAGGCCGGGGAGGTTCCCGCGACTTGTTTCGGGACGGTGGCCAATCCGATCCGCACCATGCAAGAAGAACACGACCAGGTTGGGAGGTTGATGCGCAGGATGCGTGATCTCTCTTCGGATTTCACGGCGCCCGAAGGCGCATGCGAAAGCCGCCGACGCCTCTTCAAGGGGCTTGCCGATCTGGAGGCCGATCTTCGCCAGCACCTTCACCTGGAGAACAATGTCTTGTTCCCCAAGGCCGAGGCCTTGGAACATTCGAAAATACCGGAGTGCGCTTCGCCCCCGTGTTTTCTGATCGAGTTCTAGCGACAAACCTCCGCTGGCCGTTCACTCGCGGAGTTCGAGTCTGGCCAGGGCGGCGAAGTACCGCGCCCCGGGCACCAGCAGGCGGTCGTTGAAGTCGAAGCCTGGGTTGTGCAGCGGCAAGGCCTCGAGGCCGGCGCCAAGCTGGAGGTAGTTGCCGGGAATGTGCTTGAGGAAGACGCCGAAGTCCTCCGAGCCCATGACCGGGCGGCAGTCGCCGTCCACCTGGGCCCGGCCGGCGACCGCGGTGGCCGCCTGGACCACAGCATCCAGGCATTGGGGGGGGTTCACGGTCGGTTCGAACTCGTGGGTGTATTCGAAGGCGAGCCCGGCGCCGTGGGCCGCGCAGATGCCCGAGCACAGCGCCGCCATGCGCCGCTCCAGGAGGGCCTGGACCTCCGCCTCATAGCTGCGCGTGTCGCCCTTGATGGTGGCGGAACAGGGAATGACGTTGCGGGCGCCGTCGGTGAAGAATTCCGTCACCGACACCACCGCCTGGTCGATGGGGTCCAGGCTGCGGGCCACGATGCTCTGGAGGGCCAGCACGATCTCCGCGCCGATGACGATGGGGTCGATGCTCATGTGCGGCCGGGCCGCGTGGGCGCCCCGGCCCTGGATGCGGATCACGAAGTTGTCCTCGGACGCGTTGATGCCACCCGCCCCGCGGGTCACCTCCACCCCGAAGGAGGCCAGCTTCTCGGCCACGTAGTCGGAGGTCTTGAACTCGTTGAAGCCGGTTTCGGGGATCTCGTGCAGATGGTGCCGGATGCCCTGCAGCTCGGAAGCAAAATCCAGGTCGGACATGGAGTCCTCCTCAGAATGGGTGCGGGCGAGGCATCGCCCGCGCTGCACTAGCGCTGGATGACGTACAGCTGGTTCCCCGAGACCTCGTAGAGCCGGCTGTCCCCTGGCGGCACAGGCGGCCACCACCTTGAACGGGCCCGGTTCCGGGCGCGGCTCTCCCTCAGCACCTGGGCCATGCCCCGGGCGTCGTTGAGGGTGTTCCTGAGGGGGGATTCTGGATAGGCGCTGTTGCCGATCACCAGGGCCGTGCGGCTCTCGCCGGCGCCCGCAGGCTGCGCCCCGAGGGGCTGGTACAGGAAGGCCAAGCCCAGGCAATGGCTCCAGGAGAGCGCGCGAAACATGGGGACCTCCGGACTGGAAAGGGCTCCCATGATTCTAGGCGGGAATCACGGCTTTACGTACGGAATGGTCAGGGGTCCGTAGGGCAGGACCGCCACCCTGGCCTTGGGCCCGTAGCGCTCCAGCATCTCGGCCAAGGTCCGTTCGGGATCGGCGGTGGGCTTGAGCTTGGCCTTGCGCACCGTCGCGTCGTCCAGCTTCGAGTAGAGGTGGCAGTCCGCCTTGAGCTGGATGATGGCCTGCACCTGGACCTGCCACTGGTCGAACATGCTGAAAGCGGGATCGGTGATCATGTCCAGCAGTTCCTGGGGCGTGTCGCGCATCTGCAGGATCTTGGCGTAGTTGCCGTGGTTGGGCACCCCGTCGCAGCATTCCGACGTGCTGATGATGGCGCCCCCCTGCTTGACGATCAGGGCGGCGGCGCTCAGGCCCTTGATGGTCTGGTAGAGGTTCTGGTCCAGGGGGTAGCCGGAGTTGGTCGTGATCACGATGTCGAACGGCTGGTCGACGGCATACATCGCGCTGTCGCGGACGAAGTCGCAGCCGGGCCGGTGCGCCTGGACCACGTCGCCGGCGAAGACGTTGGTGATCTCCTTCGCGCCGTTCAGGGTCACGTTCAGCATGAACCCGGGCTTCGCCATCAGGCAGTTCTGGGTTGCCGCGTCCTGCAGGATGTTGCCTTCGATCAGTCCCCAGGTGCTGTTGGGGTGGCCGATCATGCGGGCGTTGTGGAAGTCCAGGATGGTCCTGATGCCGGCGATGCCGGGATTGATGCCCTTGGGCCCGCCGGAGAAGCCCGCGAAGAAATGCGGCTCGATGAAGCCGGTGACGATCCGGAAGTCGGACTCCACGTAGGTCTTGTTCAAGTACACTTCGGAACCGTAGGTGTTGCGCCCCACATGGGTCAGCCTGGCGTCGTCGAAGGCGTCATGGTTCTCGATCCGCACCGTTTCGACCACCTCCCGGCCCAGCATCTGGATCAGCTCCTCCCGGGTATTGGCCCGGTGGCTGCCAAGCCCGTTGATGATCACGAACCGCTCTTTCGGCACGTGGCCCAGCTCCCGCATCAGCCAGGGCACCAGTTTCTCGTTGGGGGTCGGCCGGGTGAGGTCGGAAATGACGATGGCGACCTGGTCGGTGGCCTTGACCAGGTCCTTCAGGGGCGCCGTGCCGACCGGCTCGCGCAGGGCCCTGGCCACCGCTCCCGCCTCGTCGGCCAGGCCCGGCAGGTGCCGGGGCTCGATGACCAGGGCGTCCTCGGGCACCGCCAGGCTCATACCGGTTCGGCCGTAGGCCAGTTGGACCTGCTTGGACATCATCGAGCACTCCGACTGTTGAATGTTTGGGATGACGGTCCATTATATCGGCTAAGGCTGGATTCCCCCTTCCCGCCAGAGCCGGAAACCGCCCGTGAAGGCGTTCAGGTTGTTCCCGAGGCGCACCCCCGGGGGCAATGGTTCCAGTCTCACGGCATTCCCGCCGCCCAGGACGACCGTGTCCGGCTCCAGGGCGGTCCGCAGGAGGGCGACCATGGCCCATACGTGCTTGCGCCACTTGGCCCGGCCCAGGCGGCGCAGCCCGGCCGCCCCTACGTAGTCCTCGTAGGTGCGTCCTTTCCGGTAGGGCAGGTGGGCCAGTTCCATGGGCTCGGGCCGGCCGTCGACGATCATGGCCGAGCCCAGTCCCGTGCCCAGGCCCAGGAACAGCAACCGGCCGCCCTCGTAGCTGCCCAGGGCCTGCATGGCCGCATCGTTGATGATCCGCACCGGAAGGCCGAACGCGGCGCCGAAGTCGAAGCCCACCCAGCCCCGGCCCAGGTTGCTGGGCTCCGCGGCGATCCGGCCGTGGACGACCAGGCCCGGGAAGCCGATGGAGATGACGTCGTAGGCCCAGTCCGCGGTGAGGGCCCGGACCTTCGCGACCATCGGGGCGGGGATCATCGCGGGACCCGATTCGAACCGGCGCGGCTCGGTCCGGTCCGACACCAGCACCTTGACGTGGGTTCCGCCGATGTCGATGGCGAGGATGGTCATCGCGAAGATCCTCCATCCACGGTGACGGCGAAATCGCGCCCCTCCCACCGGCCGGCCAGCGGCCAGAAGAAGGTGAAATCCACCCGGGCGCCGGCCCGCAGTTCCCCGGAAGGGAGGTCGGCCACGTGCAACCCTAGCCCGGTGTCCCGGGTGGGGGCGTCCGCGACCGAGCGCCAGCCGTCGGAGCTCCAGTGGACGACCGCGGGCTGGGGCACCTCCAGGCGCAGGCGCTTGCCGGCGGGCATGGTCAGGCTCTTGTGGTTGAAGCGCCAGATAGCGTGCGGGGATTCCACCTTCAGGACCTGGTAGCGCCGGACCGGCTGGGGCGGCATGTCGAACACCCGGCCGTCGGCCAGGGACCGGCACAGCTTGACGTACTCCGCATGGGCCCAGACCAGGGGCATGGCGGACCCGGAAGGCTTGCCAAAGAACAGCTCCCGCTCCGGGAGGTCGGCGGCATCCCATACCTGCTCGGGCAGGAGTCCGCCGGCGTTGGCGCACCGCCCAAGCGCCGCAGCCAGCGCTTCCGCCCGCTCCGGGCGGCCGGCGGCGAGCTCGTAGTGCGCACGCTCGCCGGTGAGGAGGGGCCAGGGCCGCCCCACGCCGGTGCCGTCGAAGGGGCGGCCGTCCTTGTGCTCGCCGTAGCCGTCGCCGTTGTACCGCCGCCAGAGGGGGCCCTCGGGAGTATCAGTGCGGAGCAGCGCATCGATGACCCGGAGGGTGTCCAGGATGCGCGGGTCGTCCGCGGCCCGGAGCCCGAAGCGGACCAGGGCCAGGGCGTCCGGGCTGACGAGCTGGGCCGCGTCCGCGCAGCTGTCCCCGGGGGGACGGTTCTTGATGGGGACGAACCCGGCGACCGGCGAGGCCGCATCGGCCGTGTCGGGGGGCGCGATGCGGACATAGTAGCCGTCGACGCCGGTGGAGCGGGCCAAGTCCGTGCCCCGGACGTAGGTCCAGCGCTCGATGGCGGTGTTCCAGGCGTCGGCCGTCTCCCGGAGGTACCCGGCCAGCTCCGGTTCGCGCGTGTCCGCCAGGTCCGCCGCGCACAGGAGCGCGGCCACCTCCACCGCCAGAGTGAACGGCGAATAGCCGGGGTCCTCCTCCCAGCGGTCCTGGAGGGTTACCGGGCCGTTCCGGGCCAGGAAGCCCGCAGCGCGCCGTACCATGGGCCACAGGAGGTCCAGGTCGGCCGGGTCCAGCGCGCCGGTCCGGTTCGCCAGGTCCGCCAGCAGCACCGGGAACCCGGTTTCGTCCATCTGGATGCCGTCCCAGTAGGGCGTGCCGTCGAGCCACATGTTCTGGGGCCAATGGCCGTCGGCTTCCTGGGTGACCGCCAGGTACCGGAGCACGCGGATCCCCTCCTCGCGCGCCCCGGCCGCGAGCAGTCCCCCGGCACTCTCCACCAGGTCCCGGGGCCAGACCAGGTGGTAGCCCCCCAGGTCGCCGTCGCCCTTGGAGAACCCCCAGGGGATCGAGAGGCTGGCGATGATCCCGCCGGGGATGTTCGACGACTCGTGGGTCCGCAGGACGGCGGTGGAGACCCGGTACAGGTCCCGGGCGCCGGGCGCAGGGCTCCGCACGGGCCGCAGGCCACGCTGCCAGTTCTCCCAGTCGCCGCAGTAGCCCGAGGCCGCCCGGTCGAACCCGTCCCAGAGGCTCGCGGCGACGCGGTGGGCCGCCTCCGCCGCGGTCCGTCCGAACCCCAGGGCCAACGTGAACCGTCCATCGGCGGCGGCGAGATCCATCTGGCCGGTGAGCGCCACGTTGCCGTTCTCCGCCCGGGCGTACTCCCACTCCAGCCGATGGTGCAGCTCGAGGTCGCGCCAGCCGTCGGAGGCGCCGGCGAAGCCCGCCGAGCGCCTGACCCAGCCCGCGGAACAGGCAAGTGCGAGGGCGGTGCCGTTCCGTTCGGCGAACAGCATGGGCAGTCCCTTGGCCTCGCCCACCCAGGCGGTGTTCCCGCCGCCGGCATTGCCCAGGTGCGGGGCGAGCAGGGCGAACAGGGCGTAGTCGGAGAGGGGTCCCTGGAGCGGGGTGAAGCGGATCCGCTGCAGCACCACCTCCCGGTCCGGATCGGCCAGGATCTCCTTCTCGATCCGGTAGCGGCCGGCGCGGCAGGTGTTCACCAGGCGGAACGCGGGAATGCCATCCCCGAAGGGGGCGATCTCGTGCCGGGCGTTGCGCTTCTCCTCCGACAGGAAGCCCTGGCCGTCCGTCACCAGCAGCCCCAGGTCGCGGGTGCAGGCCTGGTCGAGGCGGGGGTAGTAGACCTCGTTCAGAATGCCGTGGCTGAGCGTGAACCAGACCCGGCCATGAGGACGCAGGGACGTGCCGACGCCGCTCTTGGCGCTGGAGGTCCAGCGGGGCGGGATGCCAGGCCACCCCGGCGCGGAGGGGCCGTCGGCGGCGGCCGTCATCGACGTCCTCCCGTCCCTGACCGGTTCCGGCCGTGGCAGAGTGCGCCGCCGAAACGGGCGGCGAGGAAGGTGCCAACCAGTTCCCCGGAAAATCTGATGTCGAGTTCCATGTCTCCACCCTGTCTGGTCCATCTGAAAATATCGCTTTTTCAACATCTTTGGCGCGAAATTTTCAAACAGGGAGGATGGGTCGAGATTCAAGGCAGTTGGATGCCTTGTCCTCCGCCGTAGTGCTGCTTCAAGTCCTTTTCCATGCGCTTCAGGGTTTCGGAACGGGCCTTCATGGCGTTGGCGCGGTCCATGAGTTCGGCCGCCTGGGCGGAGGGATTGGCGGAGGAGATCAGCTGCTTGATGGACTGCATCAGGCCGAGGCCGTCGTCGAGGCTGCCCAGCAGCTCCCGGTGGTAGGCGGCGCAGGGCTGGGGCGGGGTGAGGGCCGCCAACCGGTTGCGGGCGGTCTGGGTCTGCCGGATCAGGTCGTCGATGCCCGAGGTATCCCCGTGGCCCAGCCCCACCGTCGCCTGCAAGGCCAAGGCCTCCGGGTTCCCGCTGGCTTCCGGCTGGATGGCCTCGATGGCTTGGAAGTAGGCCGCCACCGCGGTCCGGACGGAGCTGTTCCCAGGGACCGGGCCGGCAGTGGGCGACACTGCGGGTCCGGGGGCCGCGGGCTGGGAGGAGGGGCCGGCGGGGCTGATGGGGGCGGCGGGAACAGCAGGAGCGGGATCGGCATGGGGAACCGCGGGGATGCTTGGGCCGTCCGCTGCCCTGGGGGCCTCTCTTGGGGGACCTGGGGCGGAGCCCCGGCCCAGGAGGAAGGCCAGCACGAGCGATGCCGCGACGGCTACGGCCACCAGTCCGGCCAGCAGGCCCTGGGAGATCTCGACCTTGGTCACGGCCCCATTGTGCCCGCCATCCGGTCGGCCAGGAACAGGGAGGCCCCCGGTCTTTTCCCGGGGCTCCCGGTTCCCTCTCTATTCGCCTTTAGCGGTCGTGCTCGGGCCCGCGCCGCTCCCCGTGGCCGCGGCCGCGCTCGCGCACCTCGGGTCGCATGCGGCCCTCCGCGCGCCCGCGGTGCCAGTTGCGGTAGTAGCCCGCCGGGCGCATGCGCATCCCGGGCGGGACGTAGCGCGCGTCCACCCAATCGAACCGCACCCGGGGCGAGCGCGCCCGGTACCAGCCCTCGGGGCGTCGGCACCAGTACCAGCCGGCGCTGAAGAACACCTCCTCGGGGCAGCCTTCCACCACCTGGATGCCGGGGGCCACCTCCACCAGGGGCGGGGGGCCTGCGGGGATACCGATGTTGAGCTGGATGCTGACGCCGGCGTGGGCAGGGATAGGACCGAGGGCCAGCAGCAATGCAATGGGCAGGAATCGGATGTTCACGGTATGATCTCCTCATTACGAAACCGCCTGTTCGAGCCGGACAGCTCACGGAGACGGCCGTTCGCTGTTCCTTGGACCTGGCCTGGGGAGGGGAAGGTTTACCTGCCGCCCGAACCAACGGTCGGGTTGAGGTGTAAGACCGCCTTCGGCTCGGCCCTTCTGGTGCGGAGCAGGCACCTGGAAGTGGGGTGCGTGATGTCCATGACGGACGGGCGCAGGTCCGGATCACCACGGGGGAGTCCAGGTCGTCGACCGGGAATTGCCCAGAGAAGCGGCATGACTCCGGAGGTGCTGAAGCAGATTTTCGACCCCTTCTTCACCACGAAATTCACCGGCCGGGCTTCCACACCCTCCAGGCTGGGGACGGACAGGAGGCGCTGAAGTTGTTCCAGGAGCATCAGGACCGGATCCGGCTCATCCTCATGGACCTGACCATGCCCAACCTGGACGGCGAGGAGGCCTGCCTCGAGCTCCATCGGCAGGGTGCCGCCATGCCGGTCGTCCTCTGCAGCGGATTTCCCGAAGCGGAAGCCATGGGCCGGTTCGACGGCCTGGGGCTGACCGGGTTCCTGCAGAAGCCATTCGCATTGGGGGCCCTGGTCGAGCTGGTGCGGAAGCTGGTGGCCGATCACCCCTGAGGAGGCGCCTACTTCATCACCGCCGCCCCGGCCGCGGCGCACTGGTTGTCGTGCTCGCTGGAGTCGCCGGAGACGCCGATGGCGCCGATGATCTTGCCGTCGAGGAGCAGCGGGATGCCGCCCTCCACCGCGGTGGCGCCGCGCAGGTCCAGGATCCGCAGCCCCACCCCGCCGGCCGCCAGCCCGTCCTGGAAGGCCTTGCTGGGCCGCTTGTAGATGGCGGAGGTGCGGGCCTTGTCGATGCAGACCCGGGCGCTGGCCACCTGGGTGTTGTCCATCTTCTCGTAGAAGACCAGGTTCCCGCTCCAGTCGACGATGGCCACGGCCATGGTCCAGCTGTTCTTGGCGGCCTCGGCCAGGGCGGCGGCGGCCGGCTTGTGGGCCTGCTCAAGGGTGATGGGCGCCCCATAGGGATTGGGCATCTGCGCCATCAGCCCGGCACCGGCGCAGACGAGGATGACGGCCAGCTTGTGCAGGCGGACACGCGTGGATCGCATGGCGTTCCTTCCTTTCTTGGGGTGGTTGGGCTCAGACGACATATTCGGACGGTTCCCGGAGCCCACCAGCGGGACCCGGTCACGCGTCCAGCCAGCGGTTGCAGGTATCGCAGCGGTAGGCCCACCGGCCGCGCCGGGTCCACACGGTGCGCAGGACTCCGCGGCAGACCGGACAGACCGCGTCCCGGGGCCTTGGCGGACGGTCCCCGGCCCCGGCTTGGTCGGCCCATTTCCCGCAATCCGCGCAGACCTGGCCCCTGGGGGTGGATTTCAGGCGGCCTCGGCCGCACCGGGGGCACGGGGAGATGGCTTGGCCCAGCTCGTCCGCATCGAAGCCGAACAGACAGCCCGCCCTCAGGCACTTGGTGTAGAACCGCCCCTGCCATTGGCAGAGACTGACCTGGCCCCCGCATCTGGGGCAGGGTTCCGGCAGGATGGTGGGGAGCTTCAGTTCATCGGGCTCGTTCAAGGGCGCCTCCCGGCGGGGACGGGCGCAGCAAGCGGCAATAGGATCGGATGCGAGCATCATCCCACGAACAGCGTGGGCGGCTTGATTCTAGGTCTTGGTCCGTTCGTGGGTCTTGTTGTGCTTGTAGGACCCGAGCAGCAGGTTGGAGCCTTCTTCGACCCGGCCTGACTCCAGGGTTTCGCTGCCGACGTAGAACTTGCGGCCCAGGAAGGATAGTTGATGGTCGCCAAGCTCCGGAAGGCTGCGGAGCACGGCGAATACCAGGTGCACCACCGCTTCGGTGGACTGGAACTGGATCGCCTGGGCCCGGTTCAAGAGCAGGTTGTCCTCGTGCTTGTTCAAGGGGCGGGAATAGTAGATGATTTTGCTATCAAAGGTAATGTGGGATCCATCGGTAGCGATCACATAGGTCTTGCCATTGGCTGAAACATCAAAATTAAATGAATTTCCGTTTTTGAAGGCCTTCATCAGGTCCTGGAATTTTTGATGCTTCAGATACGGTACCCCATAATCCACCCTTCTGGGGACGTGCTTCAATTCGTTTTCCGTCTTGCCGTACATCATATGGTTATAACGCATGGCTTCCAGGCGCTCTTCCTGGGTTTGTTTCTTTTCCTTGACTTTCTTCGGAGCTTTTTCAGGAATTTCGTTCATTAGGGTTCCTTGTGGCGTTCCGCCGCCGAAGCGATTGTCTCATGTTTTCCGGTGGCCGGGAGTGGGCCTTCCGGCCCGAACCTCAGGAACCTCTCTCAATTTGAATGCATTATTCATGGGTTTGTTGTCCTGTTTCGAGGTTGCTTCTGGACCGGGACCAGCGCTCAGTTTTTGCCATGGAGATTGTCATGATCCATTCAGCCATCACCCGCTTGTCCGTCCCCGGTGCGGCCCTCTTGTTCCTGGCCGGCGGGCCGGCCGCAAGGGCCGGCTTCGAGCCTGGGCCTGAAATCCTTGTTGGCAAAGACAAGTTCATGCGCCCGGTCGGGCTCGCCAGTTTCTCGGACGATTCGCTGTTCGTGCTGGACGGCGGCAGCCCCTGTCCGGACTGCCGCACCCCGGCCGCGCTGGCGACCTGCCCATGACGGGAGGGCCCGGAGCCGCCCCGGTTTCCTGGACGGTCGGGAAGGATGGCGCCGTCGCCGTGGGCTCGGGCCAGTCCGTCCTGTGGTTCCCGGCCGACAAGATCCTGGACGGTTCGCCCCTGGCGACCTGGCTGATCCAGGTGCCGGCCAAGGAAAACGAGGCGGGCCAGCCTTCCGGGGCTGCCGACGGCCTGGACCAGGGCATGGTGGTCGCCGCCGGCTCCTGCGCCGACGAAGGCGTCTTCGTCCTGGACCGCAAGCGCAGGATGGCCTTCCACATCGACCCCGATGCCGCCGTCCTGCAGGCGCCCGGACTCCTGCCGGGCGGCATGGACCGGTTCGCCCTGGACGAGGACGTCCTCCTGGGATTCGTCCGCTGGCTGTGCGGGCACGCCGACCAGGCCAACCGGCGGGAGGAATACGGGGACTGGCTCATCGAAGGCAAGCCCGACTGGCACGAATTCTCGTTCGGAATGTACCTCACCCGGAAGAACCACCTGGTGACCCTGGAGGTCCACGATCTCCAGGCCTGGGCCGACACCCATGAGCAGACGGCCCGTGACCTCGGGGTCTGGGACGCCCTGGTCGAATCGGACGGCATCACCGGGCTGACGCGGACCCGAGGCGGAGTGAAGTTCGCCTATGGCCTCAACGTCGGCCTGGCCCTGAATGGACCGTACTTCGCCCGCGTCAAGCCAGGGGGCGCCTGCAGCCGGGTGCACGAGTGGAGCCCGGCGGAGGCGGAAGACGCCCCGCCGGAGGAAGCAACTCCGGTGCGTGCGGAACCGGTTGCCGCTCCGGCTCAGGCACCGGCGTCCAGGCTGAACCCCAACGCCAAGGAATTCGTGCCCGGGGTTGCCTACGAATAATTTGCCGAAAACTCTGGAGCACCAAGGCACGCCAAGCCCTTCCGTGCTCTTCCCAGGCGGTGGCGACCCTCAGCCCCTCCCCACGAACGGCATCCTGGTGGCCATGATGGTCAGGAACTGGATGTTGGCATCCAGGGGCAGGGCCGCCATCTGGGCCGCCATCTGGACCACCGCCTGGGCCACCTGCCGGACATCCATCATGGGTTCGGCGGCGACGCTTCCATCGGCCTGCTTCACGCCCCGGGCCATGGCCGAGGAGAGGTCGGTGAGGGCGTTGCCGATGTCGATCTGGCCGCAGGCGATGTCGTATTTCCGCCCGTCCAGGGAAAGGGACCTGGTCAGTCCGGTGACGGCATGCTTGGTGGCGGTGTAGGGCGCCGAATCGGGACGCGGCGCGTGGGCGGAGATCGACCCGTTGTTGATGATCCTGCCGCCGCGCGGATCCTGGTCCTTCATGATGCGGAAGGCCGCCTGGGCACAGAGGAACATCCCGGTCAGGTTGACGTCCACCACGTCCGTCCAGTCCTGGAAGGTGAGGTCCTCGAACGGCACGCCCTGCGTCTTGTTGGTCCCCGCGTTGTTGAACAACAGGTCGAGCCGGCCGAATTCCCGCCGCACCAGGGCGAAGAGCGCGTCGACCGAGTCCGGCCGGGTGACATCCGTCGGCGCCGCCAGCGCCCGCCGTCCGCTCCCGGACTCCCTGGCCACGGCATCCAGCAGCGCCGCGCGGCGCCCCGCCAGCACCACGTGATGGCCCGCGTCCAGCAGCGCCAGCGCCGCCGCCTTGCCGATGCCGCTGCCCGCTCCGGTGACCACGGCGACTTTGGGGGTTGCGATCATGGGGCTCCTCCAGGGCCGGCGGGGACGCGATCCCGCATCAGGCTGGACAAGGCCGATCCGGACACGATGAGGATGCCCCCCGCCCAGCCTAGCAGGGTGATCCGTTCCGGGCGCATGAGCGACGGGGCCAAGTGGTGGACCAGGGCCACCGCCAGCACGGTGAAGACGGGGGTGATGGAGCAGACGGACGCCACCCGGGAGGCTTCCCAGTGGGCGAAAGCCCCCGCGAAGGCCAGGTAGGCCGTCACCGTGGCCAGAATGCAGTAGCCCACCGCCGCCCAGTGCGCGCCATCCAGGCCCAGCAGGACCGAGGGTTTGGCGCAGGGAAGGAACGCCACGGCCAGGACCCCATAGACGAACCCGTTGATCTGGATGGAGGAGAGGTGCCTGAGCAGCTGTTTCTGCGCCAGGGCGAAGCCCGGCCAGACCAGGGCCGACAGCAGCACCATCGCGCTGCCGAGCACATAGTGCTGCCCGCCGGAAAGGAGCGATCCGGCCCGGCCATCGTGGAAGAAGATGGCGAGGCCGGCGACGATGGCGCCCATGCCCAGCCACTGCCAGCGGTTGAACCGCTCCTTGAACACCAGGATGGCGCCCAGGGCCACCAGGGGGTGGGAGGCCTGGAACAGGAACTGGGAGTTGGCCGGGGTGGTCCACTTGATGCCGAGGATGGCGAAGACGAAATTGCCCAGCAGGGATGCGACCGCGATGGCCAGCAGCAGCCAGAAGGCCGCAGGCCGCCCCCGGAAAGTCCCGAGGTCCCCGCGCCAGACCATCCAGCCCCCGATGGCGAGGCCCCCGGCGGCGAACCGCACCCAGACCATGGTCAACGGGTCGACCTGCTCCAGGGCGATCTTGAAGGCCACCGGTTGGGTGGCCCAGAACAGGACGGTCAGGAGCGTGAGCAGTAAGCCCAGCCACCGGCGGCCGGATGGTTGGTGCAGGGCCACGGGTCACTCTCGTTGATAGGGATAAGCCTACCAGCAGACCCCTATCCCCCCACCAGGGTCACCCCGGCCAGGTCGCCCTGGAGGAAGCGGGTCACGTTCTGGGCGGCCCGGCGCCGCACTTCCTCCACGGCCTCTTCCGAGAAGAAACCCACGTGGGGGGTGATGGTGACGTTGGGCAGGCGGAAGACCGCCTCCCGGAACGTGGGCGGCTCGACGCTGAGCACGTCCAGGCAGGCGTGGCGGACCAGGCCCCGCTGGAGGGCGTCCACCAGGTCCTGCTCCACCACCACCTTGCCCCGGGAGGTGTTGATGAAGATGGGCTGCTTCTTCATCATCCGGAACTTCCCCGCGTCGAACAGGCCGGTGGTGCGTTCCGTCACCGGCAGGTGCAGGGAGATGATGTCCGACGCTTCCAGGAGCTCCTCCAGCCCGGCCGGCCTGACCCCGAGCTCCTCCATCCGGCTCCGGTCCACCAGCGGATCGCAGGCCAGCACCGCCAGGTCGAAGGCCTTGGCGCGCACCGCGACCATCCGGGCGATCTGCCCGAATCCCACCAGCCCCAGGACCTGCCCCTCCAGGCGGCGCATGGAGGGCACCTGGCCGAAGTCCCAGATCCCCTTCCGGACATTCTCGTGGCAGGGGATGAGCTTCCGCACCGCGGCCAGCAGCAGGGCCAGGGTGTGGTCCGCCACTTCGGGGGCGCAGTAGCCCGGCACGTTGGCCACCGCGATGCCCAGGTCCCGGGCGGCGCCCAGGTCGATGTTGTCCACCCCGATGGCCGCAATGGAGATGATCCGGCACCGCTCCAGGCTGGCCAGGACCCGGCGGGTGAAGGGGGCGTACTCGGCCAGGACCGCGTCTGCCTCCCTGCAGGCTTCCATCACCGCCTCCTCGGTCCGGCACTGGAGGCCCAGCACCTCCGCCCCCGCCGGGAGGTGCTGCCGTTCGAGGTCGATGGAATCCCAGCTGCAGTCGGTCATGACGATCTTCATGGTCGATCCTCCGGGATGCTGATAGTGTAGGCCGATCGTTCGGGCGGAACTGTTCCGGTTCGCCCGAACCCGGTCACAATAGGTGGCAACCACCCATCTTCTGGAGGCACCTCCCATGGACCGAGTCACGGGACGGGCGTTCGCCACCCGTTCGGAAGTCGCCGCGCAGCACGGCATGGCTTGCACCAGCCAGCCCCTGGCCACCCAGGTGGCCCTGGATCTCCTGAAGCAGGGCGGGTCGGCCGTGGATGCGGCCATCGCCGCCAATGCGGCCCTGGGGCTCATGGAGCCCACGGGCGCCGGGTTGGGGGGCGACCTGTTCGCCATCGTGTGGGATGCCGGGACCCGGAAGCTGCACGGGCTCAACGCCAGCGGCCGGTCGCCCCGGTCGTTGACCCTTGAGCACTTCCGGCAGCTGGGGATCCAGCGCATCCCCCCCAGGGGGCCGCTGCCGGTATCCGTCCCCGGCGCGGTGGACGGCTGGTTCGAACTGCACGGCAGGTTCGGCAGGCTGCCCATGAAGACCGTGCTGGCCCCGGTCATCCGGTACGCCGACGAAGGCTTCCCCGTCTCGGAGGTCATCGCCTGGGACATGGCCAAGAACATGGCCATCCTGGGCGAGTACCCGGGCTTCCGGGAAACCTACTCGGTGGACGGCATCCGGGCGCCCCGGGCCGGGGAGGTCTGGCGCAATCCCAGGTTGGCCAGGACCCTCGACCTCCTGGCCGAAGGGGGGCGGGACGCCTTCTACCGGGGCGTTATCGCCCGGGAGATCGACGCCTACCTGAAAGCCCAGGGCGGCTTCCTCAGCTTCGAGGACCTCGCCTCCCACCAGGGCGAGTGGGTCGATCCCGTGAGCGTGGACTACCGCGGCTACGACGTGTGGGCACTCCCCGGCAACGGCCAGGGCATCGCCGTCCTGCAGATGCTCAATATCCTGGAAGGCTACGATTTCTCCCGGATCCCTTTCGGCAGTCCGCGCCACGTGCACCTGTTCACCGAGGCCAAGAAGCTGGTGTTCGAGGACCGGGCGAAGTTCTACGGGGACCCCGCCTTCGTCCGGGTTCCCGTGCGGGAACTGCTCTCCAAGACCTACGCCGCCCGGCGGCGGGCCCTCATCGACGAAGACCGGGCCTCCCTGCGCCTGGAGGCCGGCAATCCCGCCCTGGAGGACGGGGACACCGTCTACCTCACGGTGGCCGACCGGGACGGCACCATGGTGAGCCTGATCCAGAGCAATTTCCGGGGCATGGGCAGCGGCATGACCCCCGGCCTGGGCTTCTGCCTCCAGGACCGGGGCGAGCTGTTCAGCCTCGAGGAAGGCCAGGCCAATACCTATGCCCCCGGGAAGCGCCCCTTCCACACCATCATCCCCGGCTTCATCACCCGGGGCGGCGAGCCCTTCCTGAGCTTCGGGGTCATGGGCGGAGCGTTCCAGCCCCTGGGCCAGGTGCAGATCGTCATGAACATCCTCGATTTCGGCATGGGCATCCAGGAGGCCGGCGATGCCCCCCGCATGGCCCACGAGGGGTCGCCGGACCCCACCGGCGCCAAGGGCGCCCTTCCGGGCACGCTCCAGCTGGAGAGCGGGTTCCCTTACGAGACCGTGCGGGAGCTGATGGAAATGGGCCACCGGGTGGGCTGGACCCTGGCCGACTACGGCGGGTACCAGGGGATCCGGTGGGACCCGGGGCAGGAGGTGTTCTTCGGGGCGAGCGAGAGCCGCAAGGACGGCCAGGCGGCGGGGTACTGAACCGGCCGCCCTGCGCAGGGGCCAGGTCGGCGCGACCCGGACGGATCTCCCAGCCTGCCGTCCCGGTGCTAAGATCCAGGGACACCCGCCAGGATCCAACCATGGGCTCGTTCGGGAAGATCCGATCCCATCTCAGCGCCGGGGGCCGCGCCAGGGCTTTCGCGGTGGGTTGCGGGGCGAAGGTCCGGGGGCGGGCATGAACCCGGTGCGGGCCTTGATGGATTCCGGGCGCCGCTGGGCCTGGTGGCCCATCCTCGGGCTGCCGGTCCTGATGGCCGCCCTTTGCGTCACGGTGGAGCCGACGGTGTTCTACGACCCGGCCTGGCTGATCCTGTTGGGGAACACCCTGTTCGTGGGCGTGGTCAGCTTCCTCGTGGCCGCCATCGCCTGGCGGAACTTCGGTTCCACGGGCCGGATCCAGGTGCTGCTGCTGGGCTGCGCGATGCTGGTGTTCGGCCTGGGCGGCATCCTGGCCGCCGTGGTGCGCGGGCTGCCGGGGGGCGCCAACCTCAATGTGACCATCTACAACACCGGCGCCCTGGTGGGCGCGCTGCTGCACGCCGCGGCGGCGGTGATCCTGTCGGGGGACCTCGCCCCGGAAACCCGGCCCGGGCGGAGGATCGGGTGGCTGTGCCTGGGCTACGGCGCCTCGGTCCTGTTCATGGGGCTGCTGACCCTGGCCAGCTGCCTGGGCGCGGTCCCCGTCTTTTTCGTCCAGGGCATCGGTCCGGCCCCGCTGCGACAGGAGGTGCTGAGCGCCGCCATCCTCCTGTTCGTGCTGTCGGGCTTGGTGTTCCTGGCCACCTACCGGCGCAACGGGGAGGCGTTCCTGTACTGGTACGCGGGGGCCCTGGCGTTGACGGCGATCAGCCTGGCGGGCTTCTTCGTGCAGCATTCGGTGGGCAGCCCGGTGGGCTGGACCGGGCGGTTCTCCCAGTACCTGGGCGGGGTCTACTTCCTGGCCGCCCTGCTGAGCGCGGAGCGCCAAGGCCAGCTCCAGGGAGCCTCGCTGGACGCTGGCCTCACGGAATCGCTGGTCGGCGCCGAGGAACGGTTCCGCAGCGCCTTCGCCAACGCGGCCATCGGGTTCGCCATGATGTCGACGGTCCGCCGCCTGTTCAACGCCAATCCGGCCTATTGTGAACTGACCGGCTACAGCCTGGAGGAGCTGCGTTCCCTGGATGCCTTCCATCTGGTGCACCCCGAGGACCGGGCGGCCGACATGGACCTGAACCGGCGCATGCTGGCCGGCGAGATGGCCGGCTACACCCTCGAACACCGCTGCGTGCGCAAGGACGGTCGGCTGGTCTGGGTGCGCAAGACCCTGTCCCTGGCCCGGAACCCCCAGGGCAAGCCCCGCTGGATCGTCGCGCTGGTCGAGGACATCACCCTCCGCAAGCAGGCGGAGGAGATCGCCCAGGAGAACCGCTCGAAGCTGGAGGCGGCCCTGGCCAGCATGACCGACGCGGTGTTCATCCCGGACACCGGGGGGCGGTTCGTGGAGTTCAACGAGGCCTTCGCCACCTACCACAAGTTCCGGAACAAGGAGGAGTGCTACAAGACCCTGGCGGAGTACCCGGACTACATCGACGTCTATTTCCCCGACGGCACCCTGGCGCCCCTCGACCAGTGGGCGGTGCCCCGGGCCCTGCGCGGCGAGACGGTGGTCAACGCCGAATACCGGCTGCGCCGCAAGGACACGGGCGAAAGCTGGTGGGGCAGCTACAGCTTCGGGCCCATCCGGGACCAGGAGGGCCGGATCGTGGGCTCGGTCGTGGTCGGGCGGGACATCACCGAGCGCAAGCGGATCGAGGCGGACCTGCGGGAAGCCAACCAGCAGAAGGACGAATTCCTGGCCACCCTGGCCCACGAGCTGAGGAATCCCCTGGCGCCCATCCGGACCGCCGCCCACATCCTGAAGCTGCGCCCCACCGGGGACCCGGACCTGAAGGAGCTGCACGACCTGATCGGGCGCCAGGCGGCCCACATGGCGCGGCTGGTGGACGACCTGCTGGACGTCTCCCGCATCGAGCGCGGGAAACTGACCTTGAAGAAGGAGCGGATGGATTTCGGGGCGGCGGTGGCCCGCGCCCTGGAAGCCAGCCGGGCCCTCATCGACGACCGCCGGCACCGGCTGGAGGTCGACCTGCCCGGGTCCCCCCTGCAGCTGGAGGCGGACCCGGCGCGGGTGGACCAGATGGTCTGCAACCTGGTGAACAACGCCTGCAAATACACCCCACCGGGCGGCCGGATCCAGGTCTCGGCCTACCCGGAAGGCCCGGAAGCCGTCCTCTGCGTCCGCGACAACGGGGTGGGCATGTCCCCCGAAACCCTCCAGCACGCCTTCGACCTGTTCTACCAGAAGGGGCAGACCCTCGACCGCCCCGAGGGCGGCCTGGGCATCGGGCTGACCCTGGTGGATCGCCTGGTCCGGCTCCACCACGGAACCGTCACGGCCGCCAGCCAGGGCCTGGGCCAGGGTAGCGAATTCACCCTGCGGCTGCCGGCGATGGGGACCGGCATCGCGCTCGTCGAGCCCACGGTCCGTCCCCACGAGGCCGTGCTCCAGGCCAACGCGGAACGCACCCGGCACGTCCTGGTGGTGGACGACAACGAAAGCGTGGTGAGCACGACCCAGCTGCTGCTGAGCTCGCTGGGATTCCGGGTCTCGTCGGCCGGCACCGGCGAAGAGGGCCTCCGCCGGATCCTGGAGCGGCGCCCTGACATCGTCCTGGTGGACCTGGGCCTGCCGGGCCTGAACGGCTACCAGGTGGCCTCGAAGGTCCGGGAGCGCCTGGGCCGGGCCATCCACCTGATCGCCCTGACCGGCTACAGCCGCGAAGCGGACATCGCCGCCGCCACGGCCGCCGGATTCGACAAGTACCTGGTCAAATCCTCGGATCCGGACGATCTGGTCGCCACCCTGCGGGAATACCTGGACTAGGCTCCCGCCCACACCGTCCCGGACCGGAGCAGCTCCTCGATCTCCCCGGCCTCCACCCCCGCCTCCGCCAGCAGGACCCGGGTGTGCGCTCCGCCCCGGGGCGGGTCCGACCGCACCCGGGCGGGCGTGACGGAAAGCCTGGGAGCCGGGGCCGGCTGGGTGATTCCGCCGGTCTGCAGGAAGGCGCCCCGCGCCTGGGCGTGGGGGTGGCGCGGGGCCTCGTCCAGGTCCAGCACCGGGGCCACGCAGGCCTCGGTGCCCTGGAATCGGGCCTCCCAGTGCGCCCGGTCCTGGCCGCCGAACACCGCCTGCAGCCGCCGGCGCATGCGGGGCCACCGGGACCGATCGTGCTGGGCGGCGAAGTCCGGATCGTCCGCCAACCCCAGGGCCCCCAGGAAGGCGGCGTAGAAGGACGGCTCCAGGGCGGACACGGAGATCCAGCGGCCGTCCCGGCACCGGTACACATCGTAGAAGGGAGCGCTGCCGTCCAGGAGCCGCCCGGCGAGGGGGTTGGCCGCCTTGATCCCCTCCAGGTAGAACAGGGCGTGGCCCAGGAGGGCCGCCCCTTCGGCCATGGCCGCGTCGATCACCTGCCCGCGGCCCGAACGGCCTGCCTCCAGGAGGGCGCAGGCGACGGCGAAGGCCAGCAGGGCGCCGCCCCCGCCCATGTCCCCCACCATGGTGGGCGGGGCCCAGGGGGCGCTGCCGCGCCGGCGGCCCGCGGCCAGGACGCCCGCGACCGCGGCGTAGTTGAGGTCGTGGCCCGGGGCCTGGGCCAGGGGGCCGTCCTGGCCCCAGCCGGTCATCCTGGCGTACACCAGGCGCGGGTTGCGATCCAGGCAGGGACCGGGACCCAATCCCAGGCGCTCCATCACCCCCGGGCGGAACCCTTCGATCAGCACGTCGGCCCGCGCCGCCAGCCGCAGCACCAGGGCCGAAGCCCCGGGCGCCTTGAGGTCGATGCCCAGGGAGCGCTTGCCCCGGTGGGTCACCCGCTGGCGGTCCTCCTGGACGAAGGCGCGGGCCGGGGTCCAGCCCGGGCGCTCCAGCAGCGTCACCTCGGCCCCCATGTCCGCCAGCAGCATGCCGCAGAAGGGGCCCGGTCCCTGGCCCCCGAACTACAGCACCCGGACTCCCGCCAGGGGCCCCGCCCCCCCGTGAACGACTGGCGCCATGGTCCGCTCCTTCGATGGAACTAGGATAGGGTGCTACTCACCACCGGTGCCGGAAGTGGGTCAGCCACCTTGCCGCGACCCGGGCCGCACCGACGGCGGGGGTGGTCGGGGAAGTCCGCCGCCAGGCCCAGGCCGGGCTGGGCCGGAAGCCCAGGCTCGGCGCGGTGGCCGGGCCCTGACGGAAGTCATCGTTCCCGGCTGCCGGGGCCACGCCCTCTTCTCCGCGGTCGGCCGTGGGTCCCTGGTCCGGGTCCCCGGATTCCGTCCCGGTTTCGTCAGGGTCGTCCGACGCCCGGACCAGGTGGCAGCCGATGAGGAAACAGTCGATCTGGGTCGAGGCGAGCTTCCCCTGGGCGGAGAGGACCGCCCGCTGGGCCGGATCGGGGAACAGACGGCCCGGGTTGTCCCGGACCCATTGGCGGAGCAGGGCCTGCTGCCGCGTTGAGAGTTGGGCGCCCTGGCCTTCGTCGGAGTCCGGCCCGTCCCCGGCCAGAACCCACAGTGCCGCCAGCTCGGCCGCGACAGGTTTGTCCGAGGCGGCAAGGCCGGATCCCCAAAGGGCGGTCAGAATGCCGCTGATGGCGATGAGAAACGGGTAGCGACCTGGGTTGCGCACGATCCCTCCCTGGACGCCCAGGCCGGTAGACCACCGGGGCGAAGCCATTCCGACGGAAGGGGTGCAGCCAGGCCCAGCCCTGGTTCCAGACCCCGCCGAACTTTGGCAATCCCGGTCAAAAGGATCGATGGCGCCGCCGGGTCGCGGACTGGGCTCGGCTTCTGGCACGAAAAAATATTTAATTTATAGTTTCCCCATCAGGTTCGGTGACTACCCCGAGTTGGGAATGTCAACCGGACTGGAGGATGCCATGTCCGTCTGTCTGTTCCGATCCGTCCTCTTCATAGCCCGCCCGGCACTGGTTCCCACCCTGCTGCTGGCCATGCCTTCGGTGCCCCTGGGCGCCGCCTCGGGAGTCCAGGCGGTCGTGGTCGACGTGCCGGGGATTGCGATGAATGAGCCCCACTGGGTTCCTCCCGTCCTGATCCGGGCCGATCTGGTGGGTCTCCAGACGGAAGGCGACCTGATCCTGGAGCAGGTCGGCGACCCCGGATCGCCGCCGGCCCCCGGCAAGTTTCCCCCGCTGTACACGTGGTTCTTGAGCCGGGAAGAGGGCACCGTGAACATGGCAGTCGCGCCGCTGGACATCAACCAGGACGGGATCCCCGATGGCGTGGCCCATGGTCAGCTACAGGTCGTCTATCACGAGTGCGTGCCGATCCGATGGGCCGACAACCCTCCCGCTCCCGCGGGCGGGACCGGAGGCCAGGGCGGTGCCCCGGGCGGGAAGCTAATGACGCACTTCCGCTACGCGACCTACCGTTGGGTCTCATCCCATCAGTAGGGCCCGGTCCGCTCTTGGCTGGGCCCGCTGAAGAACTGCCCGGTGGGCGCCTCGTCGATCACGCCCAGCACCTCGCTGATCGGCTCCGGACATTCTGAAAACACCGTACAATGGGGGTTCACTGATTCAATAAGGACCAGGCAGGTGCAGGGCGGCCGGTGCGGTCTGCGCCCGCGGGAGAAGAAGCGATGGGGGAGACACGGCAGCTGGCCGAATTCGCCGCCGGATGGAGGCTGGCCCAGGCGCCGCCCGCGGTCCAGGCCCAGGGCAAGCGCTGCGTGCTGGAGACCCTGGGCTGCGCCCTGGGCGGGGCCCGCACCCCGGTGGCCCGGGCCGCGGCCAGGGCGGCCCGGCGCCTGGGCGAGGCGGGCCGCGCCACGGTGGTGGGGATGGGCTTCCAGGCCGCTCCCGACCGGGCGGCGTTCCTCAACGGCGTCTCCGCCAACGCCCTGGACTTCGACGGCGGCATCGTCCGGCAGGGGCACTACGGCCCCACGGTGGTGGGCGCCGCCCTGGCGGTGGCCGAGGCGACCGGGGCCAGCGGGGCGGAGCTGCTGGAGGCGGTCATCGTGGGCTACGAGGTGGTCACCCGGGTCACCCTGGCCCTGAGGGCCTCCTCCCGGCAGCGGGCGCTGGTCTCCGGCTACGGCCCGCACCAGGGGTTCGGCGCCGCCGCGGCCGCGGGGCGCCTGCTCAAGCTGGACCCCGAGGCGATGGTGCACGCCTTCGGCCTGTGCGGGGCGTTCGCCCCCGTGCCCAGCACCAAGGCGGGCAACTGGAACGACCGCCCCCTGTCCTGGACCAAGGACATGGTGGCCTGGCCGGCCCTGTCCGGGATCAACGCGGCGTTCCTGGCCCAGGCGGGCTTCCTGGGGCCCCGGACCCTGTTCGAGGGAGACAAGGGCTTCTTCCGCATGGCCGGGTCGGACCGCTACGCGCCGGAACTGCTGGTGGGCGGGCTGGGGGAGCGGTTCCACCTCCTGGGGGTGTACTTCAAGCCCTACCCCTGCTGCCGGTGGAACCACGCCGCCCTGGACGCCCTCGGCATCGTCCTGGCCCGGCGCGGGTGGACCGGGGCGGAGGTGGCGGAGGTGCGGGTGGGGGTGGCCCGGGAGGTGGCGGAGGACCTGGACGACCACGCCCCGCACAACCTGGTGGACGCCCAGTTCAGCCTGCCCTACACGGTGGCCATGGTGCTCCTGGGCGAGGCCCCGGGGCCGGCCTGGCACCGGCCGGAACTGCCGGCGTCGGCGCCGGTCCAGGCCGCCATGGCCAAGGTGCGGGTGGAGGTGGACCCGGGCCTGGACGCCCTGTTCAACGAGCATGCCATCGTGGGCGCCGAGGTGCAGGTCCTGGGCGCCGACGGCTCCCGGGACCAGGCCCGGGTCGAGACCCCGTACGGGGACGAAGGCAACCCCATGCGGGACCGGGACCACACCGTCAAGTTCCGCCGCCTGGCCGAGGACATCCTCCCGGACCGGGACGCGGACCGCGCCTGCGCCTGCATCCAGGACCTGGAGCGCCTGGACCGGGCCTCGCGCCTGGGCGATTTACTCATTGGCAACCCCGATCCGGAGGTCTGAATGGAACCCGACCAGCCCCATCCCGCCGTGCTCAAGCCCGCCGACTGGACCCGCAACCTGCCCCGCGCGGTCTACCGCGGCCTCAAGCTGCTGACCCCGCCCGAGAGCTGGTTCCAGGTCTACGACCTGGGCCACGGGACCTTCGCCCTCTACGAGGACGGCCAGTACGAGGAGTCCATCAGCTACCTCCTGCTGGGCGCCGAGAAGGCCCTGCTCATCGACACCGGCAACGGCATCGGCAACCTGCGCCAGCAGGTGCGGGCCCTGACCTCCCTGCCGGTCCAGCTGGTGCTCACCCACAGCCACATCGACCACGTGGGCTCCTGCTACCAGTTCGACCAGGTGGCCGCCTTCGACGACGCCGACGGGCTGGCGCGGCGCACCGCCATGCTCGGCTACCCCCACGAGAAGGCCCGGACCTACATCGCCGAACCCCTGGTCCGGAAGCCCTTCCCCAGGGGCTTCGACCCGGCCGCCTACTGCATCCCGCCGTACCGGGTGACCCGCTGGCTGGCGGACGGGGAGGTCCTCGACCTGGGCGGCCGGAGCGTGGAAGTGGTGCACGCCCCGGGCCACTCGCCGGACTCCATCTGCCTGCTGGACCGGGGGGCGCGCATGCTGTGGGTGGGGGACGTGTTCTACACCGGGCAGATCTACACCTGGCTGGCGGGAGGGGACGTGGGCCAGCTGGTGGCCAGCTACCGGCGGCTGGTGGAGCTGTTCCCCGCCTACGACCTGCTGATGCCGGCCCACAACGAGCCCGCGGTGGAGAAGGCCGTGCTGCGGGAGGCGCTGGCCGGGGCGGAAAAGGTCCTGGCGGGCGCCGGCGGCTACACCCTGCTGGAAGGCGGACGGCGGAAGTACGATTTCGGCCGGTTCGCGTTCGTCACGGGACCGGCATGACTATTCCACGCCGTCCGCCTCGATGCCCATCCCGCTGAAGGTCCGGGAGGCGGTGCCTGGGCAATTCCGTCCGGAGGCGGGAAACTGCACCCGGAGGACGGCCATGCACACGGTGACCCTGCCTGGAGGCGAACCGGTCCCCGCGCTGGGGATGGGGACCTGGATGATGGGGGAGGATCCCGCCCGCCGGAAGGAGGAGACCGCCGCCGTGCGGCTCGGGGTCGAGCTGGGCATGACCCTGGTCGACACCGCCGAGATGTACGGAGAAGGCCGCACCGAGGCGTTCCTGGCCGAGGCGCTGGCCGGGCTGCGGGAACGGGTGTTCCTGGTCAGCAAGGTCTACCCTCACAATGCCAGCCGCCAGGGGGTGCGGCGCGCCTGCGAGCGCAGCCTGCGCCGACTGCGCACGGATCGCCTGGACCTGTACCTGCTCCACTGGCGGGGAAGCGAGCCTCTGGCCGAGACCGTCGCCGGGTTCGAGGATCTGCGCGCCGCCGGCCTGATCCGCCACTGGGGGGTGAGCAACCTCGACACCGCCGAGATGGAGGAACTGTACGCCGTGCCCGATGGGCCACGCTGCGCGGTCAACCAGGTGCTCTACAACCTCACCCGGCGCGGGCCCGAATTCGACCTGCTGCCCTGGATGCGCGAACGCCGCATGCCGGTGATGGCCTACAGTCCGCTGGAGCAGGGGCGTCTCCCCAAGGGCGGCGCCCTGGCCGAAATCGCCGCCGGGCACGGAGTGACCCGGTGGCAGGCGGCCCTGGCCTGGGTGCTGCGCCGTCCCGACGCCATCGTCATCCCCAAGGCCGCGAGAGAGGAGCATGTGCGCCAGGACCACGCGGCCCTGGAACTGCGATTGTCCGAGGAGGAACTGGCCCGGCTCGACGCCCAGTTCCCCCCGCCCCGGCGCAAGCGGGGGCTGGAGATGCTGTGAGGGCCATCCATCGGCCCGGGACTGCGGCTCGGTGCCGCTACCCCCGGGCCGGCGGAAGCGGGCGCCGGGAAGGCTTCGAGGCTACCGTTTGCCGTACTCCTCCGCGCTCATCACCTCGATGCCGACCAGCGGTTCGTTGCCCTCCACCCAGGCGTCGTGCCCCGGCGGAATGGTGTAGGACTCGCCGGCGGAGATGGTCCGCTGGGTCCCGTCCTGCATGCGCACGGTGATCCTGCCGGAAATGACGTGCCCGACGTGGGACACCTGGCAAAGGTCGGTCTTGACCACCGGCTTGATGCACTCCGACCAGCGCCAGCCGGGCTGGAACTGGTAGCGCGCCAAGGTGCATTCTTTGAGCCGTACGATCTCCAGCCGGGTCTTTTCGGGGCTGCGCACCTCGTCGGGGGTGCGGTGGGACTTCGATTCGAATTTCGAGACTTCGACTGCCGTCAACATGATGCCGCCTCCCTGAAGGTGGGCTGGAAGGAGTCCGCCCACAAAAACTTAAATTGTAAATAATCGCAGTCAAGTTAACATTTTCATCATATTTTCCATTTAATGACAGTGCGACGGGCACCGGATCACCGCACCCGGATCGCCACCAGCCATTTGACCCAGCAGCTCCCCGGCTGCCCCGGGAACACGGCCCGGACCGGGAAGCCGTGCAGCACCGGCAGGGCCTTGCCTTCCCACTCGTAGGCAAGCAGGGCATAGCCGGAGTGCGCCTGGGCCAGGGTGACGGTGGTGCGGTAGCCGTCGGCGCTCTCCAGTTCCAGCTCTTTGGCGGCCGGCAGCGGCCCGGCGCGGTCCAGGACCGCCTCCAGGCTGGCGCCGGCCCAGCGTGCGTAGTCCTCGAAGTAGCCGCGGCAGACGATGGGATCGCGGGTGTCCAGGCGGGGCAGGCGGCGCAGGTCGTCGTAGGCCAGGGTCAGCGGCCGGGACACTTTCCCGGTGACCCGGAGCCGGTAGGCGGCGACCTGCAGGTGCTGGGGGGTTCCGGTCATGTGCAGGCCGGTGGACGGATCCAGGGCGGTGTAGTCCGGAACCCGGTCCGGGGTGGGGGGCACAACCAGGGGCGGCAGCGGGGCGTCGGGCGCAAGGGCCGGAAGGGGGGGCGGGGCCGCGAGCCGGAGCAGGAGCAGCAGGGCCGGGCACAGGGTCGGGTGGGGCATGGCGGGCCTCGCCGGGTTGGTGGGGATTCCAATATCAGTCCTCGTTGTTGAGTTCGCCAATACTGGCTGCTGGGGCAGCCGGCGCCGCCGGGACCGATGGCCTGCTCCAGGGTGGCCAGGCGCGGGCAGGTCCGCACGCTGCACTCGGTCCGGCCCGGGTCCAGGCCCGCGGACAGCTTGAACACCGCCTGGAGGTCGGTGAGGGTCGCCGCCACCTTGCGGAAGGCCATGCCCCGTTCCAGGTGCCCGAGCAGTTCTTCGAAGTCCAGGGGCTTGACCAGGTAGGCCAGGATCGGCAGCCGCAGGGCCCGGTCGGCGTCGTCCGTGGGGGTGCCGAGGGCCTGGTGGAAAGCCTGGCTCGAGGCCGCCGGGACCGCCGGCAGGGCCTGGCGCATTCTGGAGGGGCTCGGGGATCATGGGGTGGGTTCGTCCTGGGGGCTCGTGCCGGGAGTGTTTGATAATTTCATGAGAAGGCTTGGCAGTTCATCACATCCTGGGCTCTGGCCGGACCGGAGCCGGCCGGTCCGAATCCGCGCGGCTGGCCGCTGCGGCGGTGGGCTGGCGCGGTTGGATCCGTCCGGGACTCATCGTTCGTGCTGGGCCCAAGCAGGCGTAGCGAGCGAAGCCTGCAACGCCTGTTAGAATGGGGCCATAACCGTCCAAGAGACCTTCCCATGGATGCACCTCGGTGGGACAGCCCGGAACCCGTGGGGATCCCCCGCCTGGACGAGCAGCATCTGCAGATGCACCGGCTGGTCACCGGCCTGATCCGCGCCCTGGAAGAGGATCCTGGCGGCGCCGGGGCCGAGGACCGGTTCGTGGAACTGTTCCACACCACGGTGGAGCATTTCAAGACGGAGGAGGACTACCTGGAGGCCCACGGCTACCCGGACCTGGTGGCGCACCGGTTCGAGCATGAATTGCTTTTGGACTGGTTCCGGGACAACCTGGCCCGGCGCGGCGGACCCTCCGCCCCGCCCCTGCTCCAGCTGGCCCGGGAGTACGCGGAGATCATCCAGCGCCACCAGCAGACGGTGGACCAGGCCTACGTCGCCTGGCTCAAGTGAGCCGGTTCAAGCCACCGGCAGGGCGCGGATCCGCTTGCCGGAGGCGGCGTACACGGCGTTGAGCACCGCCGGGATCAGGGGCGGCACCGGGGGTTCGCCCAGCCCCGAGGGAGGCGCCTGGCTGTCCACCAGGTGCACCTCGATCCGGGGCGTCTCGTCCAGCCTCCAGACCGGCAGATCGGCCAGGGACTGCTGCTCCGCCCGGCCGTCCTTGAAGCTGATCCGGGTGCGCAGCGCCGAGAGCCCCCAGATGATCCCGCTCTCCACCTGGCCGGCCGCGCCCAGGGGGTTCAGCACCAGGCCGCAGTCGGCAGCGGCGGTCACCCGGTGCACCTTGAGGGCGCCGGCGGCGTCCAGGGAGGCTTCGGCCACTTCGGCCACGTAGGTCCGGCCGTCGTAGGCACAGCAGGCCAAGCCCCGGCCCCGGCCCGGGGGCAGGGGGGTCCCCCAACCGGCCCGCTCGGCGGCGGTCTCCAGCACCCGCCTCAGGCGCCCGGTGTCGATGCGCGCCTCCCCCGCCTCCACGATCCGGGCCGGCCCCAGCAGTTCCAGGCGCAGGTCCAGGGGATCCCGCCCCAGGGCCGTGGCGATCTCGTCCAGGAAGCATTCCCGGGCGTACACGTTGGGTACCACCTCGATCCCGCGCCAGTAGCCCAGGGGAACGTGGCATTCGGCCCGGCCGAACTCCACCTTCAGATGGGGGATCCGGTACGGGACGTCGGCGGCGCCGTTGGTCGCCGACTTGGCGATCCGGGCGGCGCCCGCCGCCGGGTCGAAGGCCGACGCGATCGAAGGGGCCGCCACCCGGTGCAGCCAGGCGCCGACCATCCCGCGGTCCAGGGCGGCCTCCAGGCGGTGCAGGGACATGGGGTGGTAGAAGTCGTGCTGGAGGTCGTCCTGGCGGGTGTAGACCACCTGCACCGGGCCGTGCACCGCCCAGGACAGCTCGGCGGCCTCCACCGCGTACTCCGAATTCAGCCGCCGCCCGAACCCGCCCCCCAGCAGGGGCACGTGCACCCGCACCGCGTCCAGGGGCAGGCCCAGCCGGGCGGCCACCTGGGCCTGGACGTCGTTGGGGCGCTGGCACCCGGTCCAGATTTCGCAGGAGTCCTTGCGGGCGCTGGCCACGCAGTTGGGCGGCTCCAGGGTGAGGTGGGGCTGCCAGGGGAATTCGTACACGGCCGACAGGCGCCGGGCGGATCCGGCCAGGGTCCCGGGCGCGTCCCCTTCGTCCCGGACCGCGAGGCCCGGGCCGGCGGACAGCTCCTCCAGGCGGGTCCGGAACGTCTCGCTGCTGAAGCCGGCCAGGGGGCCCGGATCCCAGGTCACCTCCAGGGCCCGGGCCGCCGCCATGGCCTGCCAGGTGGTGTCGGCCACCACCGCGATCCCGGAGCCGATGGGCACCACGTCCCTCACTCCGGGGTGGGCCCGGGTCCGGGCGACCTGCCAGGTTCGGGCCCGGCCGCCGGGGACCGGGCAGCGGACCACCGCCGCATGCTTCATCCCGGGCAGCCTCACGTCCAGGCCGTAGACGGCGGTGCCGTCCACGATCCGGGGCCCGTCCACGCGCCGGGTGGGCCGGCCCAGCAGGGTGTAGGCCGAGGCCGGCTTCAGGGGCGGGTCCCTGGGCACCGGCATCCGGGCGGCGGCTTCCACCAGCCGGCCGTAGGGCAGGCTGCGCCCGGTGGGGACGTGGACCACCGCTCCGTGCTCGCCTTGGCAGGCGGACGGCTCCACCTTCCACTGGGCCGCGGCGGCGGCGATGAGCATCTCCCGGGCCGCGGCGGCGGAACGGCGCAGGGGCTCCCAGAGGGTCTCCACGCTGCGGCTCCCGCCGGTGCCCAGGTGGGGAAAGTCCGGCCCGGGCTCGGCCTGGACGAGGTCCACCTGGGCCCAGGGCACGCCCAGCTCCTCGGCGGCGATCATTGGCAGCACCGTGCGCACCCCCTGGCCCATCTCCGACTTACCGACGGTGATGGCCACCCGGCCGTCCTTCCCCACCGCCAGCCAGCCGTCAGGCCGCAGTGTCGGTGGCGGCGCGGCGGCAACCGCGGGCCGCAAGCGGAAGCCCAGGACCAGCACGGTGCCGGCCAGACCGGCGCTCTTCAGGAAATCGCGGCGGGTGACGGGCACGGCTAGGCCCTCCCCGCCGCGGCCAGGACGGCGCGCCGGATCCGGGGATAGGACCCGCACCGGCAGATGATCCCGCCCATGGCCGCGTCGATGTCGGCGTCGGTGGGGTGGGGCGTGGCCTTGAGCAGGGCCGCCGCCGCCAGCAGCATGGCCGGCTGGCAGTAGCCGCACTGGGCCACGTCCTCCTCCAGCCAGGCGCGCTGCAGGAAGGCGTACTCCGCCGCGAGGCCCTCGATGGTGGTGATGCGGCTGCCGGCCGCCGCCGAGACGGGCACCTGGCAGCTGCGCACCGCCAGCCCGTCCCGGAGCACCGTGCAGGCGCCGCACACGCCCTCGCCGCAGCCGAACTTGGTGCCGATCAGGCGCAGGCTGTCGCGCAGGACCCAGAGCAGGGGCGTGTCCGGGGCGGCTTCCACCGTCCGGGCGCTGCCGTTGAGGGTGAACCGGATCGCGACCATGGGCGGGTCTCCTGCTGACGGTCCAGGATAACTCCGAGATTAATGTATGGGTAATGACGTTATTTTCATGTTGTGGGCAAGCTGCAGGGCGGACTGGGGATGTTTCCCGGGAGCGGCGTGCTTCCCTCCAACCAGGTTCCGACGTACCCTTACGCCGGGCTCCATCCCGCGCACCGCGGCGGTGGCGCCCGGTCCCTCAGACGCCCGCTCCATCGAGCGGCTTACCTTTTTCGTTCCCCATCAACCAGGAGATGCACCATGCAGGCCAGCACCCAGGAGATCCTGCTCGGCAAGTGGCACGAGCTCAAAGGCAAGGTGAAACAGAAGTGGGGCAAGCTCACCGACGACGAAGTGGCCCAGATGAGCGGCCGGATGGAAGAGCTCGCCGGCGTCCTCCAGCAGCGCTACGGCTACGACAAGGGCCGGGCCGAAAAGGAGATCAACAAGTGGCTGGACGAGCACGACCTCACCCGCTGACCTCCGGAAAGAAAATTCATAGAATTTTCGGCTCAATGATTTGATATTTCCAACCGATACCTGGATGGCCGTTCCAGGAGGAACCATGTCCCGGCCAAGCCATCCAGGCATCTTGCTGTCCCTTCTCGCCACCCTGCTCGCCGCGGGTCTCGGGGCCCTTCCGGCCCGGGCCCGGACGCCCGAACCCGCCAAGGCCCCGGTCAGCCCGCGGTTCGCGGCCTGGGTGGCGTACCACATGCCCCGCGGGGCCCCGGGCCCGGTGGGCGGGGGCAAGGAGGGGGCCCTGCGCACCCGGGGCTACATCCCCTCGCCGGTGGACCTGTCCCACGTCCACGGGCCGGTCTTCTCTGCCGGCGTGGGCAAGCCGCCCTTCCCGCCCGTCTACGACCTGCGGCTCCAGGGCCTGTTGACCCCGGTGAAGGACCAGGGGATATGGGGCACCTGCTGGACCTTCGCCTGCTTGGGGTCCCTGGAGTTCTCCATGCTGCGGGGGGGCTACGGCACCTGCGACCTCTCGGAATGGCACCTGGCGTACTACGGCTACGTGCCGTACAACCAGTCGCTGATGGTCGCCTTCACCCCCGGGCCCCCGTCGTTCGGCGCGGATCCCATCTTCGACCAGGGCGGGAGCGACTGGATGTCCGCCGCCATCCTGGGCCGGGGCACCGGCGCGGTGTCCAACCAGGCCTGCCCCTACCAGCCCTGGTCGTACCAGAACAAGCCCATCCCCGAGGGCGACCTGCCCAACGGCACGGAGGAGGTGGAGGTCCCGCTGAAGGGCGCGTACTACCTCTTCAACGAGGAGGACCCCACCAGCTACGACGACGTGAAGTACGCCCTCATGCATTACGGTCCGGTGGTCGTGGTCATGGACTGGGAAGACGACGACTTCGACGAGACCTACAACACCTTCCGCAACGCCACCGCCTCCCTGTACACCCTCAACCACGAAGTCTGCATCGTGGGCTGGGACGACACCTTCCCGGCCGACCGCTTCCCCAAGGGCAACCGCCCCGACGCGCCCGGGGCCTGGATGGTCCGCAACAGCTGGGGCACCGCCTGGGGCGACCAGGGCTACTTCTACCTGTCGTACGATTCCAAGATGTTCGACGGCACCACCTTCGAGGGGGAACCCCGGGTCACCCGCCGGATCCGCCAGTACGATCCCCTGGGCTGGTGCAACAGCATCGGGTACAACGGTCCCACCGCCTGGTGCGCCAACGTCTTCCGCGCGGACCAGGCGGAAACCGCCACCGCCGTGGCCTTCTACACCGGGGCGGTGAACACGGAGTACCGGCTCGAGTTCCGCACCGGAGTCCACGGGGATCCGGGTACGGGCGTCCCGCTGGGGCCCCCGCAGTCGGGCATCTTCCTGGCGCCGGGGTTCCACGTCGTGCCCCTGGACTGCCCGGTAACCCTCCCGGGCGGCGACTACGCGGCGGTGCTCAAGCTGACCACCCCCGGCTACGACTACCCGGTGCCGGTCCAGCAGCCGTACGCGGGCTACTCGGAGAGTTCCGAGGCCCATCACGGGCGCAGCTACACGAGCGCTGACGGCCAGGCCTGGCAGGACCTCGCCCCCACCTGCGCCGGATCGGCGGTGTGCCTGAAGGTGCTGGTGCAGTGACCAGATGACGGTTGGACTTCATGTCCGGGCTTCGCCCGGGCATGAAGTGGGGGTGTGGGGGGACGGAGAGCGAGCAAAGCGAGCGCGCGGTCTCCCCATGGAGCGTTGACCTCATCCGGCCTCGATCCAGCCTCCGCCCAGGACCTCGTCCCCCTGGTAGAACACCACCGCCTGCCCGGGGGCGATGGCCCGCTGGGGTTCCCGGAACACCACCCGGGCCCGGCGCCCTTCCAGGGGCCGGACCTCGGCCGGCGCCTCGGCGCCCCGGGAGCGGATCCGGGCCCGGCAGGTCAGGGGCCCGGCCGGGGGCTCGCCGCACCAGGACACCTTTCCGGCGGTCAGCTCCCGTCCCAGCAGATCGGCCTCCCCGCCCACCCACACGGTGTCGCTCGCCGGATCCACCCGCACCACGAACAGGGGGGTGGGGAAGGGGATGCCGATGCCCTTGCGCTGGCCCACGGTGAAGCGCCAGTAGCCCTCGTGCCGGCCCAGGACCCGCCCGTCCACGTGGCGGACGACGCCGGGCGCCCCGGGCCGGGGGGCGCGGCCCAGGTCGTCGATGAAGCTGTCGTACCGCCCCGGCACGAAGCAGATCTCCTGGCTCTCGGCCTTCTCGGCCAGGTGCAGGCCCAGGTCCCGGGCCAGCTGGCGCACCTCCGGCTTGGCGAACCCGGCCAGGGGGAACAGGGTCCGGGCCAGGCTCGCCTGGTCGTGGGTGAACAGGAAGTAGCTCTGGTCCTTGGCCGGGTCGGAGGCCTTGAGCAGGTGGTAGCCGGCCCCGTCCCGGGCGATGCGGGCGTAGTGGCCGGTGGCCACGAACTTCGCGTCCACCTGGTCGGCGGCGTCCAGCAGGGCGCGGAACTTGAGGTGCTGGTTGCAGCGGATGCAGGGGCTGGGAGTCTCGCCCCGCAGGTAGCCGGCCACGAACGGCTCGATGACGGTCTCCCGGAAGGGTTCCTCCAGGTCCAGCACGTAGTGGGGGAAGCCGGCCTGGAACGCCACCCGCCGGGCGTCCTGGAAATCGTCCAGGGTGCAGCAGCGGCCCTCCGCCTCGGGGGCCGTCCCGCCGCGGGTCTTGTCGAACAGCTGCATGGACACGCCCACCACGTCGCAGCCGCCCGCGTGGAGCAGGGCGGCCATCACCGAGCTGTCGATCCCCCCCGACATGGCCGCCAGCACCCGGTCCCCGGCCGCGAGCCCGGGGTGGGCCCGGAGGCAGTCCAGCGCGTGTTCGACCAGCAGGGTCCTGCCGCCCATCGGGGTAGTCCTTTCCGCCCCCATTGTACGGTTCCTCAGAGGGAATAGGCGTTGTCCCAAAGCCGTTCCAGGAAGACCTGCCGGGGCAGGATCAAGATCCCTTCCACCAACCTTCAAAATGCAGCCCGACTATCCCATACCGACTGGCTGCATAATGACGGGCATGGAATCCCCACAGCGTCCGCGCATCGTCTCCTGGTGGGACCTCGCCGCCCTGGCCGGGTTCCTGGGCTTGGCTGGGTTCTACGCCCGGATCCTGCCCAGCCTGCCCGACCCGGTGCCTACCCACTTCAACGCCCTGGGCCAGGCCAACGGCTGGACCCCCAAGGCCGGCCTGGCGCTGGTGGTGTTCCTGCCGCCGGCGATCCTGTGGGGGATCCTGTTCCTGATCGGGCTGGTGGCCGCCATGCTGCCGCCTGGGCCCCGGAGCCTGGGGGCGGCCCCCGTCCTGCCCCTGCGGGGCCTGCTCGGCCTGGGGATGTGCCTGCTCATGGGCGGCTGCCTGCTGGTGCCCCTCCAGGGGATGACGGCGCTGTTCTCCGGCCTGCTGGCGTTCTTCGTCTGCATGGCCCTGGGCATCGTGTTCCTGGTGCGGGAGGTCTGGAACGCCGCCCGGCGGGTCCCCGGCGGCCAGCACATCAAGGCCGGGCTGTTCTACGTGAACCCCCAGGACCCCCGGCTGTGGGTGGAGAAGCCCGTGGGCTACGGCTGGACCCTGAACTTCGCCCGCCCGGCGGCGACCGTGGTGATGCTGCTGATCATGGCGGCGGCGGTGGGGCTGGTGCTGGGCGTCAAGGCCGCGCTGGGACGCTAGCCCGGCGCTTTCGGGGCAGCTTGAGGTAGGGGATCACCAGGTCGTTGGGGCAGGCGCCGGTGCCGTCGTAGGTGAGGGACACCATGGGCACCCCGGTGGCCCGCTCGATCTGCGCGGCCAGGGCCTCGGTGACCAGGCTCGGGCAGCAGAAGGCGGGGCTGGTGTGCACCAGCAGGTCCAGGTCCGGATGGCACTCCAGCAGGTGGAAGATGTTCAGGATGTTGTCGAAGGTCTCGCCGGTCTGGTACGGGGTCAGGTGGAACCGGGCCAGGATGGCCTCCGGGGCCGTGGCGGGACGGTCGGGGGGCGGAGGGCCCAGCACGGGGGTGAACGCCTCCAGGTACTTCTTCTCCGTGAACTGCAGGGTGGTGAGCAGGGAGCCGGACTTGAGCACGCTCAGGTAGTGCCCTTCCCGCAGCCACCGGCGCAGGTACAGCCCGGCGATGTTCTTGACGTACTCGGTGTAGGGGGTGGTGATCACCTCGCCGCCGTTGGCCTCGATGGTCCGCACCAGCTCCCGGTTCAGGACCTCGTTGTCCCGGGCGTACAGGTCCCCGAGGATGGCCACCTTGGGCCGGGACCCGGGCCGCACCGGGATCCGGGCGAACCGGCCCGCCACCTCACGCACCGTCCCGATGCCGGGCAGGCCTTTGCGGAAGGCGGCCTCCAGCTGGGCGAGGCCCTCTTCCTGGGCCCGGTCGGCCGCGCCCGGCGCCAGTTCGTAAGGCCGCACCCGGCAGGCCATCCGCCGCAGCATGCCCCCGAACAGATGGCAGAAGTAGCCGTTGAACGCGGCCCGCAGGGAGAAGTCCACCAGGGACATCTCCCCGGCATAGACCCGGGCCCGGCCGAACCCGCCGCCGTGGCCGGCCACCACGCTCTGGATGGCGTAGGGGTACATGCCGATGTGACAGGCGATGGTGGAGGCGCCGACCCACAGGGCGGTCCGCTCCGGGTCCAGGTCCAGCCGCCGCACGTGGTCCACGAAGGTCTGGGCGATGATGTGCAGCGGCAGGCACTGGCCGGAGTTGCCGGCCAGGGCGCGCCCGACCGTGTCGGGGTCCTCGCGCATCAGGCGGGCGTCCACGCCCTGGCCCTCCAGGTTGGCCACCAGCAGGGAACAGGTCAGGCGGTCCCAGCAGGGGAACAGCAGGGTCCGGCCCTCCAGGGCGGTGGCGGGCGGGGCGGGCAGGGTCGGCGCCTGCCGCGGCGCGGCCGGGGCGGCCGCGCGGTGGTTGCGGAAGGCGCGTACCGCCGCCTCGATCCGGGTCTCGTAGCCCACCGCCGAGGCGTGGTCGTCCAGCTGCAGCACCAGGTACGGCTTGCCCTGGCGCTCGCAGACGGCCTTGAAATAGTCCTGGACGCAGGCGTCGGGGGCGCAGCGGAACGAGGTGACCCACACCGGGTAGAGACCCGGCGTCGCCGCGGCCACCTGGGCCGCCTCGAGGATCTTGGCGGCGTAGTGCCAGTGGACCGCCCGGAGCAGGCCTTCGATGGGGGCCAGGTCCTCGGGGCCGTAGGACAGCATGTCCTGGAAGAAGGTCTTCACCCCCAGGGTCGCGAACAGGTCGGGGATGCCCTTGTTCATGGCCGGGGCCAGCACCAGGTAGGGCCGGCCGATGAGTACCACCGCCACGTCGTCCAGGTTCGCCGCCTGTTCGACGAACATCTTCCTCAGTTCGGCGCTCCAGCCGGCCTGGGCCGCCACCGCCCGGTCGTAGGCCGTGGAGACCTCCGAGAACCCCAGGTCCCCGATGAGGGGCTTGAGCTCGGACAGCAGGTTGAGCTTGGTCTGCAGGGCCCCCAGGCCGTGGGTCACCCGGGGCATGGCCAGCCGCCCCCGCAGCCGGCCGTCGTCCAGGCCGGCGATGAGGGTGGTGGCGAACTGGGAGTAGTAGCAGTACTGGCGGCGGAGGTCCCCCTCCTGTTCCCCGGACGCCAAGTCCAGGGGCAGGAACAGACAGTCGGCGCGCTCCGCCAGCTGGACGGCCTGGGCGTGCAGCACCGCCATGGGGGCGCAGAATTCCGCGCCGGCGAGCTTCCTGCCTTCGGCGGCCAGTTCCTGGCGCCAGGGCACGGTGAGGGTGCGCACCCCCAGCTCGGCGAAGAACCGCTGCCACCGGTCCGCTTCCTCGAAGAACTGCAGCCCGGTCAGGATGCCCACCGTGACCGCCCGGCGCGCCGCGGCGATGTCGGCCGGGCGCGCCACCTTGCGCCGCGCCTTGAGCAGGTCGAAGCCCGAGGTGTTGGTGGGCACGAAATGGTCCACCCCGTAGTCCCGGCCGCACAGGAAACCGTAGGCGGCCTTGGCGCCGCCCACCTCCGCCACCAGGATGCGGCAGCCGTTGGCGCACAGGGAGCAGGTCTCCTGGGCGATGGGGATCCGCTCCCGGTGCAGCCCCAGGCCCCTGAACGCCGTGCGCGCGGGCGGGTCCTCGGCCAGGATCAGGGCCGCTCCCAGGGCCCCGGCCAGGTGGCAGTAGCGGGAGACCCGGATGGGCCGGCCCAGCTTCTGGGCGAAGGCGGCCACCAGGGCCCGGTTCCTGGCGGTGGCCCCCTGGAAGCAGATGCGCTGTCCGATGGCGCCCTCCTGGGCCACCTTGCGCAGGTAGTTCTCCCGCACCGAGTGCAGCACCGCCGCCAGGGTCTCCGGCACGCTGTAGCCCCCGGCGAGCAGGTGGTTGATGTCCCGGTGCATGAACACCGTGCAGCGGTCGCTGGCCCGGGGCGAGCGCACCGGCCCCACCCGGGCCGGGATCTCCTCCAGCGGGGTGGCCAGGCGGTGCGCCTGCTCCTCGATGAAGGTGCCGGTGCCGGCGGCGCAGACCGTGTTCATCACCGCGGAGGTGACCATGCCCTGGCGCAGGGTGGTGAACTTGGCGTCCTGGCCTCCGATCTCGAGGATGGTGTCCACCTCCGGGTCCAGGGCGCAGGCGGCCTTGGCGTGGGCCGTGATCTCATCCACCACCAGGTCGGCGCCGATGACGGCGGCGATGAACTTGCGCCCGGCCCCGGTGGCGGCGGCGCCCAGGAACACGGGCTCGGCCCCCAGCCTCCCGGCCCAGGCCTGGGCCGCCTCGAACAGGGCCTGGGCGGCCACCAGGGGGCGGCCGGTGGTGCGGGTGTAGAAGCCGGCCACCACCGCGCCGGACCGGTCCACCAGCGCCGCCTTGGTGCTGGTGGAGCCGATGTCCAGCCCCAGAAACAGCTCCAGTCTGGAACCGGGGGCCGGCGTCAGGTAGTCGTCCACTTCCACCGGTGGGGCGTCCGGGACCACCCTGGGCAGGTACAGCTCCGTCCGGTGGTCGTTGAAGTCCGGGTAGCCGGGCAGGTCCAGGTCCAGGGACGGGTAGGCGTAGGCCCGCCCGGGATCCGGGTCCAGGACCAGGTCCTCGGCCCGCTCCAGGTCCAGGGGGGGCAGGGGAGGCCGGCCGTCGCCGGCGGCCAGCTCCGCGTGCAGCAGCAGCCCCGCGCCCAGGGCGCCGTAAAGGTGGGCCCAGTCGTCGACCACCAGGCCGCTGCCCACCAGCGCCTTGAGGTGGCGCACCACCGCCGCGTTGCGGGCGACCCCGCCGGTGAGCACGATGGGCGCCGGGACGGCCTCCCCGGAGAACAGCGCGTCGGCGACGGTGGTGGCCAGGCCCAGGCACAGGCCGTCGCAGATGGCTTCCCGGGAATGGCCCTCCTGCTGGGCGTGGGTGACGTCGGTCTTGGCGAACACGGCGCACCGGGAGGCGATCCGCGGCGGAGGCTGCACCGAGCGCTCCGCGGCCGCGCTCAGCTCCGCGCTGCCGGCCAGGCCCAGGTTCTCGGCCTGCTCGTCCAGGAAGCTGCCGGTCCCGGCGGCGCAGGAGCTGTTGCCGCGGGCGTCCCGGTACTCGTGGTCCGGAGTGAAGGTGATCAGCCCGAACCGCTCCCCGCCGATGGTGAGGATGGCGCCCAGGCCGGGGTGCAGGTGCCGGGCGGCGGCGATGGTGGCCAGGCGGTCGTCGAAGGCGGCGGAGCGGCGGATCCGGACCGGGGTGGACCCGGTGACCGCCACCCAGCCCACCCGGGGCCACTCCACCCCCTCCATCAGGGCCGGCAGGCCTTCGGCGATGCGCCCCTGATGGAAGAGATAGCTCTGCCGGAGCACCTGGCGGGCGGGATCCAGGACCACCATCGATGCGGCTACCGAGCCCACATCGATGGCCAGAAGGTTTTTTCCCATTCCCATGGCGTCACTCGGGAGTAGACTGCCCCCATGCTGCCGGTTCGATCCTTATTCATCGTTGCGCTGGCCGCCATGACCGGGGTCATGTCCCGGGCGCAGGGAGCCCCCCGGATGCAGACGGGCACCAAGGAGGCTACCATGAAACTCACTTCCCCCGACTTCTCCCCGGGAGCCGCCATTCCCAGGACCTTCACCGCCGACGGGGCCGACCTTTCCCCCAACCTGGCCTGGCGCGATGCGCCGGCCGGCACCAAGGCCTTCGCCCTGATCGTGGACGATCCGGACGCGCCGGTGGGGCTCTGGGTTCACTGGGTGCTGTACGACCTGCCGGGCACTGCCGCCGGGCTGGCCCAGGACCAGGCCCGCACCGCCACCCTGGCCGGCGGCGCCCGGCAGGGCAAGAACTCCTGGTCCCGGCTGGGATGGAACGGCCCCTCGCCGCCGCCCGGCAAGCCGCACCGCTACTTCTTCAAGCTGTACGCCCTGAACGGCGCCCTCGGGCTGGAGTCGGGCGCCACCGCCCAGAAGGTGGAGGCGGCCATGCAGGGCAAGGTCCTGGGGGAGGCCAGTCTGATGGGAACCTACGGCCGGTGAGGCTGAGCGCCGAGGAGTTCGAGATCCTCGTGCAGGAGGCGCTGGAGCTCATCCCGGACGAGTTCCGGCCCTACCTGCGCAACGTGCCGGTGCTGGTGGAGGACGAGCCCTCGGACCAGCTGCTGGACGCCATGGGCGTGCCCCCGGACGAGACCCTGTACGGCCTCTACACCGGCCTCTCCCTGGCCCAGCGGGGCTACGACGAATCGGGCCTGCCGCCCCGGATCACCGTGTTCCGCCGGCCCCACCTGCGGGCCGCCTGGGACCTGGAGGACCTGCGCCGGGAGGTGGCGCGCACGATCATCCACGAGGTGGCCCACCACTTCGGTATCGGCGAGGAGCGGCTGGAGGAGCTGGGGTGGGGGTGATCACGACCCGTGGGTAATGTACTGGTCGATCAGGTAGCCGGCGATGAGCAGGGCCGCGGCGCAAGACCACTTGATGATGCGCACCCGCCGCTCGTCCTTGGCGTACCGGCCGAACCGGGCCTTGGGGATGAACATGATCGCGACCGCGGAAACGTCCAGCGTCAGGGACAGGATGACGGTGCCCTTCATTTTGGATTTCCTTCAAAGGAAACAGGATACCGGGGTCCCGGGGCGGGCTGCAGGAGAGGGCTCCCGGCCGGTCCGCCGGCGGCTCCCGGATCCTGGTCAATGCCTGGAATATTATCGAAACATCGTTGGAAATCAACACTTCGGATAGTAAAAATTAAACTTGATTCAATCGGTAAGAAAGCTTACTTTGCGCTCGGAGGCCATCCCATGCCCAGACCCAATCGCGTCGACCACGCCTATGAACTCATCGGCTACACCCCCGTGGTGCGGCTCAACCGGATCGTCCCGGAAGGTTCCGCCACCGTGTTCGTCAAGCTGGAAAGCGCCAATCCCGGCGGCAGCGTCAAGGACCGCATCGCCCTCAGCATCATCGAGGAAGCCGAGGCCAGCGGGACGCTGAAGCCGGGCATGGTGATCCTGGAGGCCACCAGCGGCAACACCGGCATCGGGCTGGCCTTCGTGGCCGCCGCCAAGGGCTACGGCATCACCCTGGTCATGCCGGACACCATGACCCTGGAACGGCGGGCCCTGCTCAAGGCCTACGGCAGCGAGCTGATCCTGACTCCGGGCACGGGCGGCATGAAGGCCGCGGTGGAGAAGGCCGAGGAGCTGGCCCAGGCCGAGCCCGGCAAGTACTTCCTGGCCCGCCAGTTCGACAACCCGGCCAACCCGGCGGTGCACCGCCGCACCACGGCGCTGGAAGTGCTGGAGCAGGTGCCGGAGCTGGACGCCTTCGTGGCGGGGATCGGCACCGGTGGCACCATCACCGGCGTGGGCGAGATCCTGGCCAGGAAGAAACCCGGCACCCTGGTGGTGGCGGTGGAGCCGGAGACGTCGCCCCTGCTCACCAAGGGCGTCGCCGGCCCCAACAAGATCCAGGGCATCGGCGCCAACTTCGTGCCCTCCATCCTCAACCGCGAGGCCTACACCCGGGTGGAGGATGTCTCCTACGAGGACTCGGTGGCCGCGGCCCGCCAGCTGACCCGGAAGGAGGGGCTGTTCTCGGGCATCTCCACCGGCGCGGTGGTCCACGCCGCGCTCAAGGTGGCGGCAGAGCTGGGCAAGGGCAAGACCGTGGTGGCGGTGCTGGCCGACACCGGCGAGCGCTACCTGAGCCACCCGCTGTACGCCGAGATCGAGGGGCCGGGGTTGTAGTTGGTGCGGGTTCCTCCAGGGCGCGGGATGCCGTTTCAGATGGCGTAGCCTTGGTCCCGGTCGGCTTCCTTGGCCTGCTGGCGCTCAAGGAGGTCGGCCAGGGTGACGCTCCGGTAGGCTTCAGCCAGGGCCGCGCTGCCTTCGGTCCACAGTTCCTGGAGGACGCAGCGCTCGGGGTGGGGGCGGCGGACAGCGGCATCCTGGAATCCGACCTGGGCGCCCTGTTCGTGGCCCTTGGGGAAGCCGCCGCCGACCGCGGAACCGCCGTCGTCCTCTGCATCGATGAGATCCAGTACTTGTCCCAGGAGGAACTGGGCGCCCTCATCATGGCCATCCACCAGGTCGCCCAGCGGAACCTGCCGCTGGTGGTCGTCGCGGCGGCCCTGCCCCAGATCGTGGCCCTGGCGGGCAAGTCGAAGTCCTATGCGGAACGGTTGTTCGATTTCCCTCGGGTCCGCGCCCTGGACCCCGGCGATGCCCGGGAAGCCTTGGCGGGCCCAGCCCACAGTCTGGGAGTGGGCTTCACCGAGGCTGCCCTGGAGGAGGTGGCGCGGGTTACGGAGGGTTATCCGTATTTTTTGCAGCAGTGGGGATACGAGACCTGGAACGCCGGGGCAGGTCCCGTGCTCACCCTCGACGATGTGCGCACCGCTTCGGTCGCGGCCGTGCGGAATCTCGACGAAGGCTTCTTCGGGGTCCGCTTCGAGCGCCTCACTCCGAGAGAAAAGAGCTACCTTCGGGCGCTGGCCAGCTTCGGCCCCAGGGCGCAGCGGTCCGGCGACATCGGCACGCTACTCCAGCTGCCGGCCAACAGCGCGGCGCCGCTGCGGAACAGCCTCATCCGCAAAGGCATGATCTACAGTCCTGCCCACGGCGACACGGCCTTCACCGTGCCGCTGTTCGACCAGTTCCTGATCCGGGTGATGCCGGACTGGAATCCTGGGAACTAAAGATCAGGCCGTGGGCTTGGCCATCAGCTCCAGCAGCGCCGCCTCCAGCTGGGCGAAGGAGAACGGCTTCTGCAGAAAGCCCCGGGGCCAGGTCCCGGGCCCGTTCCCGGGTGCGGGTGACCGAATGCAGGAGGCCGGCCAGCAGGCACCCGATCATCAGGGTGACGGCGGCGCCCAGCCAGGGCAGTTCCGCCTCCATGGGCTGGAAGAAGCTCGGCCCGGTGCCGTGGGTGGATATTTTCATCCATTCAAAGGGTCTTGATATCCAGCACGAACCGGTAGCGGACGTCGCCCTTGATCATCCGCTCGTACGCCTGGTTGACGTCCTGGACCGGGATCAGCTCGATGTCCGAAACCACCTTGTGCTCCGCGCAGAAGTCCAGCATCTCCTGGGTCTCCCGGATTCCCCCGATGAGGGACCCGCCCAGGGTCTTGCGCCCGAAGATGAGGGAGGTGGCGGCCACCGGGGTCGGGGTGGGGGGCACCCCCAGCAGCACCATGGCCCCGTCCCGGCGGACCATGCCCAGGTAGGCGTTGTAGTCGTGGGGGGCGGAGATGGTGTCGATGATCAGGTCGAACCGCCCGGCCAGGCGCTTGAAGGTGGCGGCGTCCGAGGTCAGCCCGAACCCGGTGGCGCCCAGCCGGCGGGCGTCCGCCTCCTTGGCCCGGGAGGTGCTCAGCATGGTCACCTCGGCGCCCATGGCCGCGGCCAGCTTCACCGCCATGTGCCCCAGGCCGCCCAGGCCCACCACCCCCACCTGCTTCCCGGGGCCCGCGTTCCAGTGGCGCAGGGGGGAATAGGTGGTGATGCCGGCGCACAGCAGCGGCGCGGCGGCCGCCGGGTCCAGGGTGGGCGAGACGTGCAGGGCGAACCGCTGGTCCACCACGAGGCGGGTGGAATAGCCACCGTGGGTGCGGGTGGCCCGGTCCATCTCGGTGCCGTTGTAGGTCCAGGCCGCGCCCCGCTCGCAGAACTGCTCCAGGTCCTCCTTGCAGCTGGGGCAGGCGCGGCAGGCGTCCACCATGCAGCCCACCCCGGCCATGTCCCCGGGCTTGAAGGCCTTGACCTGGTCCCCCACCTGGGCCACCCGGCCGATGATCTCGTGGCCGGGGACCATGGGGAACAGGGCCCCGCCCCACTCGTCCCGCACCTGGTGCAAGTCCGAGTGGCACACGCCGCAGAAGGCGATGTCCACCAGGATGTCTTCGGGGCCCAGGTCACGGCGGTCCAGTTCGAACGGGGCCAAGGGCATAGCCGCGGCAGGAGCGGCATAGGCTTTTGCATGGATCATGGGGTGCTCCGGCGGGATTTTTCCCGATGGGAGCAAAGTATACTTTCGTTCCCGGATTCCGATTGGACGTGCGTCCGGCCGCCGACTGGGGATGGCAGCTTGGCTTGGCTTATCGGAAGTGCGTTGTGTCAGCGGTTGTGCCCAGGCCCGACCAGGATGCGACGGGCCCGGGCCACGGCCTCCGCGCTGGGAGGCTCCAGCCCTTCCAAGGGATAAGGCAGTCCCAGGACCCGGTACTTGCCCAGCCCCAATCGGTGGTACGGCATCACCTCGACCGGCGGGCCACCCAGGCGGGAGGCGAACGCCGCTGTGGCCGCCAGGTTGTCCGGGCCGTCGTTGCACCCCGGGATCAGCGGCACCCGCAGGACCATGGGAATTCCCGCGGCGGCCAAGCGGACCGCGTTCTCCAGGATCAATCCGTTCCCCACTCCGGTGAGCCGGCGGTGGGCGGCGTCATCCAGGTGCTTCAGGTCCAGGAACACCAGGTCCATCAGGCCCAGGGCCTCGGCGTTGGGCTCCCAGGGGAAGTGCCCGCAGGTCTCCAGGGCCAGGTGGACGCCCGCCCCGCGCAGGCGCCGGGCCAGGTGCAGGAGCAGCTCTGGCTGTGCGGTGGGCTCGCCCCCGGAGAAGGTGACCCCGCCCCCGGACCGGCGGTAGAACACCCGGTCCCGCTCCACCGCCGCCACGATCTCGTCGGTGGTCATGCGCCGCCCGCGCAGGGGGTCCTCCGCCCCGTCCGGGGGAGGCGGGCACCAGGCCTCGGGGTTGCAGCACCACGGGCAGCGCAGGGGGCAGCCCTGGAAGAACACGGTGGTGCGGATGCCCGGACCGTCGTCGGTGCACCACCGCTGGAGCTCGAAGACGATCCCCTCGTCCATCACAGGTGGTCGTACTGGGTGCGGGCGATGATGGCGTCCTGCACCTCTTTCGACAGGGTCACGAACCGGGCGCTGTACCCCGCCACCCGCACCAGGAGGTCCTGGTACTGCTCCGGATGCTCCTGGGCGGCCCGCAGGGTCTCCGGGGAGATGACGTTGAACTGCACGTGGAACGCCCCCAGTTCAAAGTAGCCCCGGATCAGGGCCGCCAGGTTGGCCAGGTCCCGGTCGGTCTTCAGGGCGTCGGGGCTGAGCTTGAGGTTGAGCAGGGTGCCGCCGGAGTGGTCCTCGTGGGCGATGCGGGCCACGGACCGCATGAGCGCGGTGGGGCTGGTGCGGTCGGTGCCGGCGTGGGCCGAGCAGCCCTCGGTGAGGGGGGTGCGGGCTCCGCGCCCGTCGGGGGTGGCCCCCACCACCGCCCCGGCCGGGAGGTAGTTGGAGATGCCCATGAAGGCGCTGTTGAAGGGCTTGCCGAACCAGTCCCGGCGGCTCTGCACCTCCCGGCGGTAGGTGTCGGCGATCTCCACCGCCAGCCGGTCCACCCCCTCCAGGTCGTTGCCGTACTTGGGGCAGGCCAGGGCCTCCCGGCGCAGGTCCTCGAAGCCCTCCCAGTCCTGGTCCAGGGCCCGGCAGAGGGTCGCCAGGTCCACCGCGCGGCGCTCGAACACCAGCACCCGCACCGCCTCCAGGGCGTTGGCCGCGTCGGCCAGGCCGATCCCGGTGAGCACGCCGCCCACGTTGATGCCGGCCCCGCCCCGGGACAGGTCCCGGCCCCGCTCCATGCACCCTTCCACCAGCAAAGACAGGAACGGGCGCGGGGCCTGCTCGGCGTGCACTTGCTGGGCCACCAGGGTGGCGATGCTGGCCTGCTCCACCAGGTAGGCCAGCTGGGCGAAGAAGGCCTCCTTGACCCGCTCGAAGGTGGCGAACCGGGCCGGATCGCCGGTCTCGAGGCCCAGGCGGGCCCCGGTGAGCCGGGAACAGCCGTCGTTCAGGGCGAACTCCAGGGCCGAGCCCAGGTTGATGTTGGCGGCGGCCGTCCATTCCCCCACCTTGCGGCAGTGGGGCACCACGCAGCCGCCGTTGCTCCAGTCCCGGGCGGCGTCCGAGGGCACGCCGGCGGCCATTAGCATGGCGGTCCCGGCCCGGTCGTTGTGCACCGCCGGAAAGCCCATGCCCTCCCGCACCAGGCGGCAGACTTCCAGCAGGAACGGCTCCGGGCAGTCGGCGTGGATGCGCACGCTCAGGTTGGGCTGGTGGGTGCGGGCGTGGGCCGCGGCCCTCAGGCAGAGGTAGCTGACGGGGTTGGTGGCGTCGGAGCCGTCCGGGCGGCGCCCGCCCAGGGTGAGGTTCTGGAACGCGCCGTAGCCCGCGAAGAACCGGGCCGTGTTGCTGGACACCGCCCAGACCCACTCGGACAGCTTGATCCACAGGCAGTCCATGAGCTCCTGGGCCTCCCCGGGGGTGAGGCCGCCCCGCTCCACGTCCGCCCCGTAGTAGGGCGCCAGGGCCTGGTCCAGGCGGCCCAGGTTGAGGGCCACCGCGTTCTCCGCCAGGATCCGGCCCACCTGCACGAACCAGACCATCTGCACCGCCTCCCGGAAGGTGCGGGGAGGCTGGGCCGGCACCCGCCGGCAGGTGGCGGCGATGGTCTCCAGCTCCCGCCTGCGCTCCGGGTCGGACTCGCCCAGGCTCGTGCGGGCGGCCTCCTCGGCGTAGCGTTCCCCCAGCCGCAGGATCCCCTCGCAGGCCAGGATGGCGGCCTTGTAGAACTCCATCCGGTCCAGGCTGTCCGGGTCCGCCGGGCGCGTCTCTCCCAGCCGCTCCCGGGCCTCGCGCAGGAGGCCCTTGAAGCCCTTGGCGAAGACGATGTCCTGGAAGTCCGGGGTGTGCTCGCCCACGTAGGCGCGCCACTTGGAATCGTTGTCCACCACCCCGGTGTCCACGGTGACCCGCGCGGTGGCCTCGGGCAGCCGGGCCAGGTACGCCTCCTCCAGGGAACGCCCCCGCCAGAACGGGAACACCTCCTCCCGCAGCCGCCGCTTCTGCTCCGGGGCGACCCGGTACGGGTCCTGGTCCCGGGTCTCGAACTGGTCCAGCTCCTCCTCGATCCACTTGAAGGACAGCTCCGGGTCCACCGACCCGGCCCTCCGGACGGCGCCGGGATTGCCGACGATGAGCTCGTCCGGCCAGATGGTGACGGGGAGACCGGCGCAGACCGCCAGGAACCCGTGGGCGCTGCGCACCGGGACGCTGTCGGCGGCGTGCTCCCGGTACGCCTGGGTGAACAGGGCGGCCCGCTCGATGTCCAGGCTGGGAGGCGCAAGGTTGAAGGCTGCCTTGAGTCTTCGGATGCGCTCCGTGGGGGCGGTGGCGGCAGGGATGGAGCAGGGTTCCGTGGCGAGCATGGGGGAGTCCTCGGGGGCAGGGAAGGATGTCAGGGCTTGCCTACAAAGATAGGTTCATGGCCGGGGATGGTGACAAACACTTGCACACATTCCCCTCACACACTCCAGTAAAATGGACAAAGTGTTTGCCCTTTTTTCATCCCCCTCATCCCCGTCCGAATTAAGCGCTGCATGCCGGCGAGGCCTTTCCCCTGTGCCGTACCCGATCGCGCCGACCCATCCAGGCCAATGAAAATAGCCGGGGACAAAGGGGATGAGGGGGATTAAAAAGATGTTCGCTTGATTGGGAATTTTCCATGTCAGCATCATCAGATTTGAATCCGGGCATTGCCCCGGCCCTCCCTCCCGGCCTCGCCGCCTCCCTGCGCCACCAGATCGAATCCGGGCAACTGCGCCCCGGCACTCGCCTGGAACCCCTGCGCCAGGCCTCGGCCCGCCTGGGCTTGACCCCGCACGCTGTGCTCACCGCCTATCGGGAGCTGGTGGACGCCGGCCTTGCCGAGCCCCGCCACGGCTCCGGCTTCTACGTCTCCGGCAGCCACCGCGCGCCTGATCCTGCTTTATCCGGGCCCGGCTTGGACCGCCTCCTGGACACCGCCCTGCTCATCCGCGGCTTCGTGGAGCCCAGCGCCCTGCTCAAGTGCGGCAGCGGGGTGCTGCCCCGGGAATGGCTGGCCGGGCTGGGGCTCCAGCGCCACGTGCGCGCCGTGGCCGGGCAGCAGGGCGGCTGCCTCTACGACTACGGCAGCGCCCTGGGCTACCCGCCCCTGCGGGAGGCGCTGCAGCGCAGGCTGGCCCGGCGGCGCATCGTCTGCGGCCCGGACCAGGTCCTGCTCACTGCCGGCATCACCCAGGGACTGGAACTGGTCATCCAGGGCCTTTGCCGCCCCGGCGACACGGTGCTGGTGGAGCGCCCGGGCTACTACAACCTGTTCGGTCTGCTGCAGGTGTCCGGGCTGCGCCCGCTGGCGGTGCCGCGCACCCCCCAGGGCCCCGACCTGGACGCCCTGGAGGCGCTGCTGCGGTCGGGGGAGACGCCCCGGGTGTTCTTCCTGCAGAGCCTGCTGCACAACCCCACCGGCGGCGACCTGGGCCCGGCGGCCGCGCACCGCCTGCTGCTGCTGGCGGAACGCCACGGCTTCCTCATCGCCGAGGACGATGCCTACGCCGATCTGGCCGAGGACGGCGACCTGCGCCTGGCCGCCCTGGACGGGTGGCGGCGGGTCGTCTATCTGTCCGGATTCACCAAGACTGTGTCGGCCGGGCTGCGGGTGGGCTACGTAGCCGGCGCGGGCCCAGTGGTGGAGGCCCTGGCCCGGGCCAAGCTGCTCACCAGCATCGCCTCCTCGGAGTTCGTGGAGCGGGTGGTGCACCGGGTGCTGCTGGAGGGCTACGACCGCTTCGCCGCCGGACTGCGCAGCCGCCTGGCGGCGGCCCAGGAAGCCTGGCAGGCGGACCTGGAACAGGCCGGCTGGGACCTGTTTCCCGGTCCCCGCCGCGGCATGTTCGTATGGGCATCCCATCCCCGCTGGCCGGATTCGGCCGCCCTGGCCCGGGCGGCGGCCGCCGCGGGCTTCTGGCTCGCCCCCGGCAGCGCCTTCGACCCGGACCACGCCCGGAGCCCGTGGGTGCGCTTCAACGTGGCCTATCGTTCGCCGGCCCTCGCCGCCTGGCTCAAGGCGGTCCGGTAGCGGATCCTGGGCGATTTCAAGAAGTATGCAACCTTGCCAACTCGGTTGCGGCTTCGGAGGCCATGCACTATAAATAATAAGTAACGTAGATTCTGGATTCATCAACCCAGAAAACCTTAAAGGTAAAAAGAAGTAAGTTTAACGGGCGCGTCCCGGCGAACACATTAATATTACTACAAAGGTCGGTTTTTCCGATTTTCAAGGCGGGAAGGCAGACCTGATCGGCCATTTTTTCGGCAAGGGGGGGTGCAATGACCGTGTTTGATCGCTACCTGAACCGCTATTCGACCGCGCGGGAAGAGGAGATGTCGGTCCAGGAGTACCTGGAACTGTGCAGGAGAGATTCATCAGCCTATGCCAGCGTGGCCGAACGGATGCTCATGGCGATCGGCGAGCCGGAGATGGTGGACACCCACCTCACCGACCGCAACTCCCGCATCTTCGCCAACAAGATGATCCGCCTCTACCCGGCGTTCAAGGACTTCTACGGCATGGAGGAGGTCATCGAGGCCATCGTGGCCTACTTCCGGCACGCGGCCCAGGGGCTGGAGGAGAAGAAGCAGATCCTCTACCTGCTCGGGCCGGTGGGGGGCGGCAAGTCCTCCCTGGCCGAGATGCTCAAGACCCTCATGCAGAAAGTGCCTTTCTACGCGATCAAGGGCTCCCCGGTGAACGAGACCCCCCTAGGTCTGTTCAACCCCCTGGAGGACGGCCGGATCCTGGAGGACGACTACGGCATCCCGCGCCGGTACCTGACCCAGATCATGAGCCCCTGGGCGGTGAAGCGCCTGCATGAGTACGGGGGGGACATCACCCGGTTCCGGGTGGTCAAGCTCTTCCCCTCCATGCTGTCCCAGATCGGCGTGGCCAAGACCGAGCCCGGGGACGAGAACAACCAGGACATCTCCTCCCTGGTGGGCAAGATCGACATCCGCAAGCTGGAGACCTTCTCCCAGAACGATCCCGACGCCTATTCCTACTCGGGCGGGCTGTGCCTGGCCAACCGGGGCATGCTGGAATTCGTTGAAATGTTCAAGGCGCCCATCAAGGTGCTGCACCCCCTGCTGACCGCCACCCAGGAAGGCAACTACAAGGGGACCGAAGGCTTCGGCGCCATCCCCTTCGACGGGCTGGTCCTGGCCCACTCCAACGAGGCGGAGTGGACGGCCTTCAAGAACAACCGCAACAACGAGGCCTTCCTGGACCGCATCTACATCGTCAAGGTGCCGTACTGCCTGCGGGTCACCGACGAGGTGAAGATCTACCAGAAGCTGCTGGACAACTCCTCCCTGGCCAAGGCCCCCTGCGCCCCGGACACCCTGCGCATGCTGGCCCAGTTCTCGACCCTGTCCCGGCTGAAGGAGCCGGAGAACTCCAGCATCTACTCCAAGATGCGCATCTACGACGGGGAGAACCTCAAGGACATCGACCCCAAGGCCAAGAGCTACCAGGAGTACCGGGACTACGCGGGCGTCGACGAGGGCATGACCGGGCTCTCCACCAGGTTCGCCTTCAAGATCCTCTCCAAGGTGTTCAACTACGACCACCGGGAGGTGGCGGCCAACCCGGTGCACCTGATGTACATCCTGGAGCAGCAGATCGAGCAGGAGCAGTTCCCCCCGGCCACCGAGGAACAGTACCGGCGCTACCTCAAGGAATACCTGTCCCCACGGTACGCAGAGTTCATCGGCAAGGAGATCCAGACCGCCTACCTGGAGAGCTACTCGGAGTACGGCCAGAACATCTTCGACCGCTACGTCACCTACGCCGACTTCTGGATCCAGGACCAGGAGTTCCGCGACCCCAACACCGGGGAGCTGCTGGACCGTTCGGCCCTCAACGACGAGCTGGAAAAGATCGAGAAGCCCGCCGGGATCTCCAACCCCAAGGACTTCCGCAACGAGGTGGTGAACTTCGTGCTGCGGGCCCGGGCCAAGCACGAGGGCAAGAACCCCCTGTGGACCTCTTACGAGAAGCTGCGGGCGGTCATTGAAAAGAAGATGTTCTCCAACACCGAGGAACTGCTCCCGGTCATTTCCTTCAACGCCAAGTCCAGCACGGAGGACCAGAAGAAGCACCAGGACTTCCTCGACCGGATGATCGCCAAAGGCTACACGGAAAAGCAGGTGCGGTTGCTGTGCGACTGGTACCTGAGGGTGCGCAAGTCGTCCTGACCTCCAGGCGGCCGGGTGCGAGCCTGACCGCCGGACGGCAGGCCTGGAGGAGCCGATGATCCGGATCGTTGATCGGAGATTTGACAGCAAGAACAAGAGCTCCGTCAACCGGGGCCGGTTCATCAAGCGTTTCAAGGGCCAGATCAAGAAAGCCGTCTCCGACGCCATCGACAAGAGCGGCATCCGGGACATCGCCGAGGGCAAGAAGATCGGTATCCCCGCCCGGGACATCGCCGAACCGCAGTTCGCCACCGGCCCGGGCGGGATCCGGGAGCAGGTCTTCCCGGGCAACGACCGCTTCATCACCGGGGAGACCTTCGACCGCCCCTCCGGGGAAGGCGGGGGGCGCGGCTCCAAGGCCAGCCCGGACGGGCACGGCTACGACGACTTCGTGTTCACCCTGACCCGGGACGAGTTCCTGGACATCTTCTTCGAGGAACTGGCCCTGCCCAACCTGCTCAAGCGCCACCTGGCCAGCATCACCGAGTTCAAGCGGGTGCGGGCCGGCTACACCCAGACCGGGGTGCCCACCAACATCAACCTGGTGCGCACCATGCGGGGCGCCGCCGGGCGCCGCATCGCCGTGGGCGGGGCGCACCTGGCCCGGCTGCGGGAACTGGAGGCGGAACTGGCCCAGCTGGTGGAAGCCGGGCAGGACGGGGGCCCGGAGGCCCGGCGGCTGCGCCAGGAGATCCTCCGCCTGCGCACCCGGGTCGAGGCGGTGCCCTTCATCGATTCCTTCGACCTTCGCTTCAACAACCACGTGCGCATCGCCCAGCCCACCACCCAGGCGGTGATGTTCTGCCTGATGGACATCTCCGGGTCCATGGACGAGCAGAAGAAGAACATCGCCAAGCGCTTCTTCACCCTGCTCTACCTGTTCCTGACCCGCACCTACGACCACATCGACGTGGTGTTCATCCGGCACCACACGGTGGCGGAGGAGGTGGACGAGGAGAACTTCTTCCACTCCCGGGAGACCGGCGGCACGGTGGTGTCCAGCGCCCTGAAGCTGATGCAGAAGGTCATCGAGAGCCGGTACAACACCTCCCTCTGGAACATCTACGGCGCCCAGGCGTCGGACGGGGACAACTGGCTGGAGGATTCGGTCCTCTGCTACGAGCTGCTCAGCGACAGGATCCTGGGCCTGACCCAGTTCTACGCCTACATCGAGATCGCCGAGGACACGCCCCAGAACCTGTGGGAGGAATACGAGAAGGTGCAGGCCGTCCACCCCGGGGTGTTCGCCATGCGGCGGATCCGGGCGGTGAACGACATCTACCCGGTGTTCCACGACCTGTTCAAGAAGAGGACCTAGCCATGGCGCGCAAGAAGATCCAGCTCCTGCCGGGCGGCTCGGAGTGGAGCTTCGACTCCATCCAGGCCTACGACGAAGCCATCGGCAAAATCGCCAAGGAGTACGCCCTGGACTGCTACCCCCACCAGCTGGAGATCATCAGCACCGAGCAGATGATGGACGCCTACGCCTCCATCGGCATGCCCGTGTACTACCACCACTGGTCCTTCGGCAAGCAGTTCCTGGCCACCGAGAGCCGCTACAAGCGGGGGCAGATGGGGCTGGCCTACGAGATCGTGATCAACTCCGACCCCTGCATCGCCTACCTGATGGAGGAGAACACCCTGCCCATGCAGGCCCTGGTGATCGCCCACGCGGCCTACGGGCACAACTCCTTCTTCAAGGGCAACCACCTGTTCCGCCAGTGGACCAGCGCCAACGCCATCATCGACTACCTGCTGTTCGCCCGGAACTACGTGGCCGAGTGCGAGGAGCGCCACGGCCAGGAGGCGGTGGAGCGGCTGCTGGACTCCTGCCACGCCCTCATGAACGTGGGGGTGGACCGCTACAAGCGGGCGCCCAAGCTTTCGCTGGGGCGGGAGAAGGAGCGCCAGCGGGAACGGGAGGAGTACCTCCAGACCCAGGTGAACGAGCTGTGGAGGACCCTGCCGCCCCAGCCGGAGAAGGACGAGCAGGCGGATGAGAAGCGGTTCCCCAAGGAGCCCGAGGAGAACCTGCTCTACTTCATCGAGAAGAACGCCCCCCTGCTGGAGCCCTGGCAGCGGGAGCTGGTCCGGATCGTCCGCAAGATCGCCCAGTACTTCCACCCCCAGCGCCAGACCCAGGTCATGAACGAGGGGTGGGCCACCTACTGGCACTACACCCTGCTGAACACCCTCTACGACCAGAACCGGGTCACCGACGGCTTCATTCTGGAGTTCCTGCAGTCCCACACCAACGTGGTGTTCCAGCCGCCGTACAACAGCAAGTGGTACTCGGGCATCAACCCGTACGCCCTGGGCTTCAACATGTGGCGGGACCTGCGCCGCATCTGCGAGGACCCCGCCGACGAGGACCGCAAGTGGTTCCCGGAGGTGGCCGGCTCGGACTGGCGGGCCACGTTCAACTTCGCCATGCAGAACTTCAAGGACGAGAGCTTCCTCGCCCAGTACCTTTCGCCCAGGCTCATGCGGGAGTTCCGGCTCTTCACGGTGGTGGACGACGACACCAACCCCAAGCTGCGGGTGGGCCCCATCCACGACGACCAGGGCTACACCACCCTGCGCCAGAAGCTGGCCGACCAGTACAACCTGGGCAGCCGGGAGCCCAACATCCAGGTGTGGAACATGGACCGGCGCGGGGACCGGGCCCTGACCCTGCGCTACTTCAGCTACCAGCGCCGGCCCCTGCAGGAGGACTACACCGACGTGCTGGAGCACGTGGCGAACCTGTGGGGGTTCCCGGTGCGGCTGGAGGAGCAGACGACCACCGGGGAGGTGAACCGGTTGGCGGAGCGGCGGCCGTAGGGGGCGGCCGGCTCGGGGTCCGGGTTCCGACCCGGCGGCCTGTCCGTCGTCGCCACCTCGCTGCGCGAGCTGGCGACGACGTGGAGAAGTCGGCGGGGATCCGTGGGCCTTGTTCCACCTTCCCAGGTCATCGGTCGAGGTCGGGTATTCGATGAGATGACAACAATAGCCCTATTTTCAACAGTTAGAAATTGAGTTGAGATCTGCTCCCCTTGAACCTGAGTTCTTCCATTGCGCGTAAGACGGATTGACTTACCATGGACTGGGGAGATTTTTATGGTCCGGTCCCAGGTGGTCACGCTCAGCACCAAAGGACAGTTGGTCTTGCCGCGGTCCATCCGGGCCTCGGCAGGCCTCCATCCCGGTTCGAACCTCAAGGTGACGCTCGAGCCGGATGGCACCATTTCCATTCGTCCGTTCCGGGGCACCCTGGAGGCTTTCTTCCATGCGCTGGACGGCGTGGCGGCCTGCGGTCCCGCGGCTGTGGACGAGGCCATCATGACGGCGGTGAAGGAAATGGACGATGCAACCCGTCAGCGTTGACACCAACCTGCTGGTCCGGGGTCCGCTGGGCGACGACCCGGCCCAGCAGTCGCCGGCAAGGCGGGTGATGGAAGGCGCCAGCAAGGGCGATGGACTGGTGGTCTCGGCCTTTGCGGTCATCGAAATGGCCTGGGTCCTCAGGGCCAGGAAAATCCCCCGGAACGATGTGGCCCGGGCGATCCGGACCTTGATGGACTCCGAAGGGGTGACCGTCACGCACGCAGAGGTTCTGTTTCAGGCCTTGGCCCGGTACGAAGAGGGCGAAGCGGATCTGGGCGAATGCCTCATCTGGGCCGATGGCCAGGCGTCTGGGGCCAGGATCTTCGCGACCTTCGACCAGGTGCCCCAGGAGGAGGGCTGGGGCGTCGCGCCCGCCAGCATCCTGGAGATGCCCTGAAGCTGGCTGTTTGGCTTCTTTTCCGTCCGGTCAATCCACCGTGATGGACTTGGAGACGTTCTTGGGCGTATCGGGATGCACGCCGTGGTCGAGCACCCCGAGTTCGTCCAGGTACTCCGCCTTCAGCACCGACAGGCGGAAGGCCAGCCGCTGGAGCGCCACCGCGGCGGCGAAGGCGAACAGGCTGGGGTCGCCGCTGGGGGGCAGGTCGATGCGCTGGGACCAGTACTTCTCGTTGCCCGTGGGCCGCCCTTCCGCCGCCGCGGCCAGGTCCGGGTGGGGCTCGGCGATCAGGACCAGGTCGGCGCCGCGGATCTTGTGGGTGTGCATCTGGCTGATGGTGATGCGCCGGTCGTGCTCGTCCGGGGCGCACAGGAACACCAGGGGATAGTTGCCGAAGCGGCCCTCCACCAGGTCTGGGCGCGCCTTGAGGACCGCCAGGCCGCCGGGGAAGGGGGTCCGCCGCCCGGCTTCATAGGCGTCCAGGAGTTCGGCCAGGTCCTGGATGGAGAACAGGGTGTTCTTGCCCAGGATGGTGTTGGGGCCGTGCTTGAATTCGGCGGCGTCGTAGCCCTCGGCGTGGTTGAGCACCACCTCGCGGACCTTCAGGGCGCCTTCCCGGGCCAGGCCGATCTGCCCGGTGCCCAGGATGTGCAGGGAGGGCGCCAGGCACAGGCGCCGGGCCACCGCCTCCAGCGCCGGCTCGCAGCGGGCGAGGGTTTCCAGGATGAGCTCCCTGGCCCGGACCAGGTTGGCCTTGATCTCCGGCGCGGGCAGGGAGAACGAGGCGGCCAGGAGGTAGAGCACGGCCAGCTGGCTGATGAAGCTCTTGGTGGCGGCCACGGCGATCTCCGGCCCGCACAGGATCGGCAGGTAGCATTCGGAGAGTTCCTGGGGGATCCGGCTGTTCTCGTTGTTCACCAGGGCGATCCGCCGCACCCCGGGGAACCGCTGCTGGACCTCCTGGAAGACGTCCACCAGGTCCTTGGTCTCCCCGGACTGGGAGATGCCCACCAGGACGTCGCCCGGGCCCAGCCCGGCCAGCCACGCGGCCCGGAACGGCCCGGGGGTGCTGGGGTAGACCTGGATCCCGGCCAGGCTGTTGAAGAAGTTGGCCGCGGTGAGCGCCGCATGATAGGAGGTGCCGGAGGCCACCAGGTAGATGTGGCCGCGGGCCTTGCGGGCCGCCCGGAGGATGTCCAGGAACTCCCGCAGCGTGGCGGCCACTTCGCCCTGCTTCTTCCACACCAGGAGCAGGTCCACCAGGGCGGCGGCGTCGGCGGCGCCGGGATCGAGGCGGACCAGGTCCTCCAGCAGGGGGCGCTCGTCGGAAAGGAAGCCGTCCCGGAGCAGGTGGGCGAAGGGGCGCGCCTCGGCCTCCAGGGCCCTGCAGGCGGGATCCCGGCGCAGGTCCCGGAACCCCTGGACCAGGTTGGCTGCGTCGGGGGCCTCGGCCAGGGCCGCGACCCGGCCCAGCAGTTCCCGGGCCCGGTCACCGTCGGCCTGGAACCGCCCGAACAGCGCCCGGGTCTCGGCGGCCTCGAAGTAGTAGCGGAGGATCTGGTCCAGGTTGTCCGGGGACGAGGCGATCTCCTGGGCCATGAAGTGGGTGAACGGCGGGCGCAGGGCGGTGTCGCGCACGTTGAGCCGGGAACGCCGGGGCCGGGGCGTCGAGAAGGTCCGCTCCCCGCCCAGGCTGAACACCACGTACTCCCGCTCGGTGAAATAGATCCCTTCGCCTTCCAGGAGGGGGATGAGCATGCGGGTCCTGGCCAGCACCGAGGTGAGGTCGCTGGAGACCACCACGAACGGGCCGAAGCCGTCGGCGCCGATGCCGGCGTAGAGCGAGGAGCCGGACTTGACCGCCACGACACCGGGTACCTGGGGATCGGCGAAGGCCGCCGCGTACGAGCCCACCGCCTCCCGGCCGGCCTTGCGGGCCGCATCCATGAGCAGGAGGGCCCCGTCCGGCACCGCCGGCAGCCCGCCGGTCCAGGCCCGGCGGCATTCCGCCAGCACCGGTTCCGGATCCCGCAGGCCGGCGGCGTAGTGGCCTTCCGCCAGGTGGGTGATCATCTCGCCGTCGTTGTCGGACACCACCTGGTGCCCCCGGGCGGCGAGCAGGGTCTTGAGGGCGTCGGTGTTGGAGATGTTCCCGTTGTGCGCGCCCACCAGCTCCCGGTGGCAGCGCACGTGGTGGGGCTGGCTGTTGGTGTCGGTGACCGCGCCGTAGGTGGCCCAGCGCACCTGGCCGATGAACCTCTGGCCCGGCTGCCGGTCGATGCCCAGGGCCGGCACCACCCGGCTTGGGGCGCCCACCCGCTTCAGCAGGAGGATCTCCCGGTCGTTGCGGATGAAGGCCGCGCCGGTGGAATCGTAGCCGCGGTATTCGAGCCGCCGCAGCAGTCCGGACGCCTCCTGCCCCATATGGGGGTTTTCCGTCCCATAGCAGATGGATACGATTCCGCACATGGACGCATTAATAGCATATTCCGCCGGTGATCCGGGTTCCTACCTGGTGAAAACCACCTCGTCCAGGGGCCGGCGCTGCTCCCATCCGGCGGCTTCCAGCTCGGGGTGGTCCTGGTCCCGCTCGGGCAGGCCCAGGCAGAGATAGGCCACCCACTGCCAGTTGTCCGGCAGGTTCAGGGGCCGGCGCAGCTCCTCGGGGTCGAGGATGCTGACCCAGCCGATGGCCAGGCCCCGGGCCCGGGCCGCCAGCCAGAGGTTCTGGATGGCGCAGATCACCGAGTCCCGCAGGGTGCCGGGCAGGGTGGCGCGGCCCAGGCCGTGGCCCTGGGTGGTGTCGGCCTGGAAGCAGACCAGGAGGTGCTCCGGCGCCTCCCGCAGGCCGGCCAGCTTCAGGCTGCGGTACAGGCGCCCGCGCTCGTCGTCGTAGGCGGCGGAGGCGGCGGCGTTGGCCCGCTCGAACGAGGCGATGACCGCCGCCCGGGCCGGCTCGCTGCGCACCCGCACGAACCGCCAGGGCTGGCTGAGGCCGACGCTGGGAGCCAGGTGGGCCGCCTCCAGCACGGCCATGACCTCCTCCTCGGGCAGCGGATCGCGCTTGAACCTGCGCACGTCCCGGCGCAGCCGGAACAGCCGCAGCAGCTCCCGGCGGAAGGGCTCGCTGAAGGGGCCCATGGCGTCCTCTGCTTCCCGGGGCTCGGATTCGGGTTCCATGGGCAACCTCTCCATTCCAGAAGCGTCAGTCCCCGCTCATCCATTACTATGGGAGTTTTGGAGCATGGCGTCCATGTGGTTGCTGCTGGCGGTTTCGGTTCTCTGGGCCCTCTCGTTCGGGCTGATCACTCGGGTGAGCGCCCTGGGCGCCCCGTTCGTGGCCGCGGTGCGGACCGTGCTGGCGGCCGCGGTGTTCCTGCCGTTCGTCCGCGCCCGGGGGATGGGGGCGCGGCAGGCCCTGGGTCTGGCGGCCATCGGCGCCCTGCAGTTCGGGATCATGTACGTGCTGTATTTCCAGTCCTACCGGTGGCTGCACGCCTCCGAAGTGGCGCTGTTCACCATCTTCACGCCCCTGTTCGTGACCTTCGCCGACGGCGCCCTGGCCCGGCGCCTGAGCTGGATCTTCCTCGCCACCGCGACGCTGGCGGTGGCGGGGACCGGCATCTGCCTGTGGACGTCCCTGGACCGGCCCGGAATCCTGCTGGGCTTCCTGCTCATGCAGCTGTCCAACGCCTGCTTCGCCCTGGGCCAGGTGCTCTACCGGCGGGCGGCGCCCCGCACCGGCAGGACGGACCGCGAGCTCATGGGCGTGCTGTACGCCGGGGCGGCGGTGGTGGCCCTGGCCACCGCCCTGCCCGGGACCCGGTGGGACAAGGTGGTCCAGATGACCCCGGGCCAGGCGGGCATCCTGGTCTACCTGGGCGTGGTGGCCTCGGGGCTGGGCTTCTTCATGTTCAACGCCGGCGCCCGGCGCACCGATGTGGGCACCCTTGCCGTGCTCAACAACGCCAAGGTGCCCCTGGCCATCCTGGCCTCGGCCCTGGTGTTCGGGGAGAAGGTGGACTGGGGACGGACGCTGGCCGGGGGACTGGTCATCGCCGGGGCGCTGGCGCTCAACGGATGGCTGGCCCGCGCCCGGCCCGGCGTCCAGATGGAATAGGGCCCTTCACGGCTCCCGGGCGGACTCCAGAGCCGCCACCAGGGCCTCCACGTCCGCCTCGGTGGTGAGGTAGCTGGTGATGCAGGCCCGCAGCACCGTGGGGCCCCCGGGCAGGGCCAGGGAGGAGATCCAGACCTTGCCGTCGCGGTAGATCCGGGCCAGCACCCGGGCCGGGTCGGTGCCGGGGCGGTGGAAGCAGACCACCGGCAGGGGCGTGCGGTTGGCCAGGGTCCAGCCGGCGGCCTGGAGGCGCGCGCGCAGGTGGTCGCCCAGCGCGGCCTGGGCCTCGATCAGGCGGGCGTACCCGTCCAGGCCCAGTTCGGCCAGGCCCATGAACACCTTCAGCCCGATGTGGCGGCGGGACCACTGGATGGTGGTGACGTAGGGGTCGTCCGCTTCCTGGCCCTGGGGCGGGGGCATGTAGGCGGCGGTGAGGGCGAAGGCACGGCGGGCGGCCTCGGGGTGGCGGCAGAAGTACATTCCGGCGCCCATGGGCACGGAGAGCCACTTGTGGGCGTCCCAGGTGACCGAGTCGGCGAGGTCGATGCCCTCCAGGTGGGGCCGCAGGGCCGGGCTCAGCAGGGCGCCGCCGCCCCAGGCGGCGTCCGCGTGCAGCCAGAGTCCGTGGCGGTCGGCCACCGGGCGCATGGCGGCGACCGGGTCCAGCACCCCGGTGCCGGTGGCGCCCAGGGTCGCCACCAGGAGGCACGGATGCCACCCCGCGGCGCGGTCCTCGTCCAGCATCCGCTCCAGGGCCGCCAGGTCCAGGCGCCGGTCCGGGTCCACGGGCACCTCCCGCACCGAGGCGGCGCCCAGGCCCGCCATGCGCGCGGCCTTGACGAAGCTGTGGTGGGCATCCTGGGACAAGTAGACAGCGGGGCGCAGCCCCAGGGCGGTCAGCCCCTGCTCGTCCCAGCCGGGGAAATGCCGGGCCAGGGCGCACTCCAGTGCCGAGAGGTTGGACTCGGCGCCGCCGGTGGTGAAGGTGGCCAGTGTGCCCTCCGGGCGCCAGCCGATCAGCCCCGTGAAGGTGTCCAGCACCCGGCGCTCCAGTTCGCAGGCGGCCGGGGCGTGGGACCTGGCCGCCATCTGGGGGTTGTAGAGGGCCGCCAGGGCGTCGCCCAGCACGCTCACCGGGCGGACGCTGGGGTTGAACAGGCCGAAATAGCGCGGGTGGGTGACCTGCACCAGCCCCTCGGCCAGCAGCCGCCCCACGTCCTCCAGCAGCCGCTCCGGGGCCACCGGGCGGGTGAAGTCGTAGCGCTGTTCCAGGTCCTTGCGCAGGGTCGCCGGGTCCAGGACGGGGAGCACCGGCCGGTCCCGGAGGGTGGACCGGAACTGTTCCGCCTGGGCTGCGAAGGTCTGCCAGATCGATGGGTCCATGGGGTCCTCCCGGGGGTTGGCCGCGGATCGATTGTCTCCCGTGATCCATTCATCCCGCAACGCGCCCCGGCGACGGAACCGAGCCCGGCATTGGAGCTATCCTGGACGGTAGGGGGTTGCCATGCGCGTCATTGACATCGGCAAGGGTACGGGGATCCTGGGGATCGCCTTTCTGTCCGGCTGCTTCAAGGAGCCGGCCACCACGGCGCCCATGCCGGCCCAGGTGTTCACGGTGGTGCCGGCGGAGGCCACGGTGACGGTGGGCCGCACGGCGTCGTTCGCCGCCCGGATCGGCCGCAGCCCGGTGCAGGGCGTGGCCTGGACCGTGGCCGAGCCCGGCGGGGGCGCCGTGGACGCCGGCGGCACCTACCGTGCGCCCGACGCGCCGGGGGTGTACACCGTCCAGGGCGCGTACAAGGGCGACCCCAGCCTCGCCGCCGCGGCCAAGGTCACGGTGGTCGCGCTCCCGGCGGGGAACATCCTCGCCTCCCACCCGGTGCTGGCCGGCGCCATGGGCCAGACTGCGCGGATCGAGCCGGTGCCCGGGTCCCGCTACGCCTGGACCATCGCCGGCGGGCAGATCACCGCCGGGTCGGAGACGCCCACAGTCACCTTCCAGGCCGGGAGCGGCCCCAAGGTGGTGCTCTCCTGCCGGATCACCAACGCCGCCGGCGACAGCCTGGACTCCTCCCTGGAGGTCCAGGTGGCGGCCCCGGTGTCCCTGGGCATCCAACCCGCCTCGGTGACCCTCACCGCCGGGCGGTCCATGAAGTTCGGCTACGACCTGGCCGGGGGCGTCACCCTGGGGGTGGCCTGGAGCCTGGGCGAGCCGGGCTGCGGCAGCCTGGACGACAAGGGCGGCTACGTGGCGCCCGCGGTGCCGGGGCTGTACACGGTGCAGGTCGCCTCCCTGGACGATCCCACCCAGGTGGCCGTGGCCAAGGTCAAGGTGGTGGCCAAGCCCCCGGAAGGCCTGTCCGCCCCCGACAGCTTCCTGCCCGGGGCCCAGGGCCTGGCCGCCAAGGTGGTGGACCTCCCCGGCATGACCTACGCCTGGGAGATCGAGGGGGGCACCCTCACCTCCTCCGCCACCGCGGCCTCGGTGACCTTCCAGGCGGGGCCCGGGCCGAGCCTCACCCTGCGCTGCAAGGTCAGCAACGAGGCGGGAGACGCGTACACCTCCCAGAAGACCCTCACCGTGATCCAGTAGCGGCCATTCAGCAGGTCGCGGCGCGGGCCTCCCTGGCCGCGAGCAGGGCCTTGGTGATCCGCTCCAGGCCCCGCTCCAGGACCGCCTTCGGGCAGGCCAGGTTGAGCCGGATGTAGCCGTCGGAGTCGGCGACGAACATGTCGCCCCCCTCCAGGAGCACGCCGGCCTGGTCGGCGAAGAACCGGGGCAGCTCGCGCTCCTCCGGCAGGTAGGCCTTGACGTTCACCCAGGCCAGGTAGGTGGCCTCGGAGATGCGGAACACGCACTCGGGAAGGTGGGTCCCAAGCCAGGCCCGGGTGAACTCGAAGTTGCGGTCCAGGTAGAGCCTCAGCTGCCGGTGCCACTCGTCGCACCGGCTGTAGGCCGCCTGGGCCGCGGCGATGCTCAGGGGGTTCTCCAGGGAGAAATGCCGGGCGTTCCAGACCTGGCGCAGCTCCGGATCGGGGATGAGCACGTTGGCGAACATGAACCCGGCCAGGTTGAAGGTCTTGCTGGGCGCCATGCAGGTGATGATCCGGTCGCTGTCCGGGAACAGCTTGGCCAGCGGGGTGTGGACCTGGGCGCAGCGCAGCAGGTCGCAATGGATCTCGTCGGAAATGATCCGGACGCCGTTGTCCAGGCAGATCCCCCCGAACCGGCGCAGCTCCTCCGGCGTCCACACCCGCCCGGTGGGATTGTGGGGGTTGCAGAAGATGCACAGGGTGGTCTTGGGGTCCCGGGCCTTGGCCTCCAGGTCCTGATAGTCCATCGTGTAGTGCCCGCGGTCCTCCAGCAGGCTGGAGGTGACCAGGGCGATGTGGTTGTATTCGGCCGCGTACTTGAAGTAGGCGTAGGACGGGGTGACGATGAGGACCTTCTCGTCCGGCTTGCAGATGTACTCGACGAGTTCGTACAGGGCCGGGATGACCCCGGGCGAGGTGACCAGGTCCTCCTTGCGCACGTCCCAGCCGTGGTGCCGGCGCACCCAGCCCGAGAAGGCCTGGAAATAGGCCGGGTCGAAGATCCGGGTGTAGCCGAAGATTTTCCGGTCCAGGCGGTCCTTGATGGCCTGGATGATCTCCGGCGGCGTGGCGAACTCCATGTCCGCAACCCACATACGGATAAATTCTTCATCCTTCCAGGGAAACTGGAAGTCGGGCGGGACGTGGAAGATGTAGTCCCGGAAGCCCTCCATGTTCACGGCGTTGGTGCCTCGCCGGTCGATGATCTCGTCGAAGTCGTAGCCCATGGCCGTCCCCTTTTGTCTGGGTTTCCATCCAGGGTACCGCATATTGGACCAGCTCATCAGAGGTTCGCTCCGGTGCTCCGCACCTCCGGGGCGGTGTGGCGGTAGTCGGCGTACCACTCGGACAGCGCCTGGACCTGGGCCATCACGTCCCGCGGGCGGGTGCCGTCCAGGAACGGCAGGACCTCCCCGTCGTGCTTGAGCAGGCGGCCCCGGGCCACCACCGTGCCGGAGTCGCAGTGGTGCACCATGGAGGCGGTGATGCCGTAGTGGATACCGCACGCCCGGGCCATGCGGTAGGTGGCCAGCTGGGGCGTGCAGCCCAGGATCCTGGGGTCGTTGCGGGCCATGGGACGCTCCGGGCGTGAACCCCGAGCATATCAGCCAGCACCGTCAGATTCGCGCGGGTCCGGGCGACCGTTCCAGGCACAAGCAACCCTGGCGGGCAAGCCCGCAAGGGTTGCTAGACTTCCACCTTGGCCGCGCTCCGGTCCAAGCCCAGGGCCGCGGCCACGGCGGACCGGAGATCCTCCATGGTGTAAGGCTTGCGCAGGAACAGGCGCCCGTCGAACGGCAACGACCCGCGCGGGAACCGGCGCGGGTCGTTGCCGCTGGAGAAGATGATGGGCAGCCCGGGGCGGAGCCGGCGCAGGGCCCGGAAGGTCTGCCGGCCGTCCATCAGGGGCATGGTCAGGTCCAGCAGCACGAGGTCCACGTCCGCGCCGTGGCTGGCCATGAACTCCATGGCCTGGAGGCCGTCGGCGGCGGCCGCGACCCGCAGGCCCAGGCGCTCCATCATGGCCCGGGTGGTCTCCAGGAGCACGGGCTCGTCGTCCACCACCAGCACCCGGCCCCGGAAGGTCCCGGCCTCCTTCGGGGCCTCGGCCTCGGGCGCCTCGCCGGTCCGGGCCGAGACCGGGAAATACAGGCGGAAGGTCGAGCCCGCCCGGGGCCGGCTGGCGATCTCGATCCCGGCGCCGTGGCCCTTGAGGATCCCGAGCATGGCCGACAGGCCCAGCCCGCGGCCGTGTTCCTTGGTGGTGAAGAACGGGTCGAAGATCCTGGCCAGCACCTCAGGCTCCATGCCCCGCCCGGTGTCGGCCACTTCCAGCACCACGTGCGGTCCGGGGTCGGTGGGCACCACCCGGGACACCCGGGCCGCGGAGGCCTCGTCCAGCGCCTCGCTCCGGGTGGCGATGCGGATCTCGCCTTCCTCCCCGCCCAGGGCTTCGGAGGCGTTGGTCACCAGGTTCATCACCACCTGCTGCAGCTGGGCCTGGTCGCCGTAGATGGGGGGCAGGTCCCGGCCCAGGTCGAGGCGCAGGGTCGAGCGCTTGGAGATGCACACGTCCAGCAGGCTGGTCAGGTCCTGGACCACCTGGTTCAGGTCCAGGTTCCGGATGGTGAAATGGCCCTTGCCGCTGTAGGCCAGCAGCTGGCGGGTCAGGTTGGAGGCCTGGTTCACGGCCTTCTCCATGTTGTCCAGGCAGGTCCGGCCCGGGGTCTCGGCCGGGGTCTGGAGCTGGAGCAGGTTCAGGTTGCCCAGGATGGCCCCCAGCAGGTTGTTGAAGTCGTGGGCGATGCCCCCGGCCAGGAGCCCCAGGCTCTCCAGCTTCTGGGCGCGGCGCAGGGCCTCCTCGCGCTCCTCGTTCCTGGCCCGCTCCGCCTCCTTGGCCGCGAACTCCTCCTGGAGCCGCGCGTTGGCGGCGCGCAGTTCCTGGGTCCGGGCCTCCACCGCCGCCTCCAGACGGGCATGGTATTCCACCAGGGCCTCGTTGGCCGAGCGCAGGTGGATGGTGAGGCTCTCGTTCTCCTGGGCCGCCAGCAGGGAGACCTCGAGCCAGCGGTTGGCCCGGGCGGCGATGTACAGCATGGTGAAGCAGTAGACCAGGCCCAGCAGGCCGATCAGCTGCAGGGTGGGCATGCCGCCGCCCACCAGGCGCACGCACAGGGGGATGATGGCCGGGACGGAGAACAGAGCGTAGGTGGACCACAGGGGGAAGTGGATCACCAGCGCGGCGGCGATCACCCCGCAAGTGACGGTCATGAGGAACATCTGCTGAAGGGGAGAGGCGGGGAGCAGGAAGGTGGCTACACCCCACAGGAGGCCCTGCAGCGCAGAACCGATGCGCAGGTCGGCCCTGGCCCGGGACAGCCGCCTGGGCTCCAGGGTCAGGTCGCCGTGGGCCACGCAGTCCACGTAGCGCAGGAAGTTCAAGATCACCGTGGCCAGGATCCAGATCAGTTCGTACTGGGCCGTCCCCGGGACCATGAACGTCCAGGCGAGGACGACGGTGAGCACGACATTCACCAGCAGCCCCATCGGGGTGAGGTCGTGCGTGATGCGGATGAGCTTGCGCATCACCTCGGGCGGCATCTCGGAGCGCGGACGGAAGACTTCCCGCAGGTTCAGGGACCCGAAGCCGAGGCGTGATGCATCCTGGGGCTTATCCATACTTGCTCATTAATAAACGATGGAACCAATCGGTTTGATCTGGAAGAGGTGGGATGTGACACCAAGGATTCCACAACATGAGTCGTTTCGTATAGACATTTAATCAGATGGGGTCCCTTCCGGGCTGAATCCTTCTGTTGTCCAGAAAGTGATTCCAGGTCGCAAAAAATGCCGCTGATCCGCGCAACACCAGGGGAACTCTGATCTGCGCAATGCTTTCTAAAGGGAGGGCGAGCCCGTCGGCGGTAAACTAGGGGATGAAAACAAGCCACTGGCCTTCATGCCCATGATCGGACAAGCGGATCTGTCCCCTCCACCGGATCCCAAGGGAGAAAAAATTTTGACATTTTGCTGAAATTTTTTACACTTGTTCCGTCCCTCACCCAGTGTGTTTTTTGGAAATCGCACCCAGGTACCTCAGCCCAGGTCCGGGCAGTCCACTGCCTGGCCCGGCGCTGGCTGCGCCTCGGTAGTCGGCGATCGTTTGTTCCGGCGCCTGGAGCGGGCCGCTCCGGCCGGAACGGCGGCCGTCCTTGTGCATGCCTCGTTTCTGCAGGACCCCCCATGACCCACGACCCCGCTGCCCAATCCCGTCTCGTCCCCAGACTCGTCATAAGGGGCATGCGCAAGGTGTATCCGGCGGTGGTCGCCAACGACGGCGTCGACCTCACGGTGATGCCCGGCGAGATCCACGCGGTGGTCGGCGAGAACGGGGCGGGCAAGTCCACCCTCATGAAGGCCATCTACGGGGTGATCCGCCCGGATGCCGGCGAGATCGTCTGGGAAGGCAGGCCGGTGGCCATCCCCAATCCGGGCCATGCCCGGGAACTGGGCATCGGCATGGTGTTCCAGCACTTCTCCCTGTTCGAGACCCTCACCGTGGCCCAGAACGTGGCCCTGGCCCTGCCCGGGAAGTTCGACCTTGCCGGGCTGGGCCGGCGCATCGAGGAGGTGTCCGAGCGCTACGGGCTGCCGGTGGACCCCCGGCGGCTGGTGCACGCCCTGAGCGTGGGCGAGCGGCAGCGGGTGGAGATCATCCGCTGCCTGCTGCAGAACCCCCGGCTGCTGATCCTGGACGAGCCCACGTCGGTGCTGACGCCCCAGGCGGTGCGCAAGCTGTTCGAGACGCTGCGCCAGCTGGCCGCCGAGGGCTGCAGCATCCTCTACATCAGCCACAAGCTGGACGAGATCCAGGAGCTGTGCCACACCGCCACCATCCTGCGCGGGGGCAAGGTGACCGGAACCTGCATCCCGTCCAGGGAGACCCCCCAGACCATCGCCCGGATGATGATCGGCGAGGACCTGCCGGTCATCCACCACGGCGAGCCGACCGAGGGCGGGGAGGTGCGCCTGCGCATCGACGGCTTGTCCCACGACACCGAGGACCCGTTCGGCATCAACCTGAAGAACGTCCACCTGGAGGTGCGCAGCGGCGAGATCGTGGGCATCGCCGGGGTGTCCGGCAACGGCCAGCAGGAGCTGCTCAAGGCCATCTCCGGGGAGGAGCCGCTGGCGGACCGGAAGGCCGTCCAGGTGTGCGGGATCCCGGCCGGGCGCATGAACCCTTCCCGGCGGCGCGGCCTGGGCATGTGCTTCGTGCCGGAGGAACGCCTGGGGCGCGGCGCGGTGCCCAGGCTGACGCTGACCGAGAACATCCTGCTCACCGCCCACCGCAAGGGCATGCTCTCCAGCGGCATGATCAGGTTCCGGACCGCCCGGCGCTTCACCGAGGAATGCATCGCCCGCTTCGACGTGCGCTGCGGCGGCGCCAACGTCGAGGCCAAGTCCCTCTCCGGCGGCAACCTGCAGAAGTTCATCGTGGGCCGGGAGATCATGCAGGAACCCAAGCTCCTGGTGCTGGCCCAGCCCACCTGGGGGGTGGACGTGGGCGCCGCCTCCTTCATCCGTCGGACCCTCCTGGACCTGCGCGACAAGGGCACCGCGGTCCTGGTGATCTCGGAGGAGCTGGACGAACTGTTCGAGATCTGCGACCGCCTGGTGGTGATCGCCAAGGGAACCCTCTCCCCGGCCAAGGTGACGTCCCAGACCGGAGTGGAGGAGATCGGCATCTGGATGAGCGGCATGTGGCCCGAATCCGTAGCTTCGGGGGAACCGACCCATGTTGCTTAAGCTCGAACAGAGGATGGAGCCGTCCGCCCTGATGCGCTATTGCTCCCCCGTCATCGCCGTGGGGCTGATGCTCTGCAGCGGGATGCTGCTGTTCTACTTCCTGGGCAAGAATCCGGTGGAGGGGTTCCGGATCTTCTTCCTCCATCCCTGCCGGGACATGTACGGGGTCTGCGAGCTGTTCCTCAAGGCGACCCCGCTGATGCTGTGCGCCGTGGGGGTCTCGGTGGGCTTCCGGGCCAACATCTGGAACATCGGCGCCGAGGGCCAGCTGCTGATGGGCGCGGTGGCCGCCGGAGGGGTGGCGCTGCACTTCCAGAACAGCCAGAGCCACCTCGTGCTCCCGGCCATGGTGGCCGCGGGCGCGTTCGGCGGCATGGCCTACGCCGCCATCCCGGCCTGGCTGCGCACCCGCTTCAACGCCAACGAGATCCTCACCAGCCTGATGCTGGTGTACGTGGCCCAGCTGGTGGTGTCCTGGCTGGTGCACGGCCCCTGGAGGGACCCGGAAGGCTTCAACTTCCCCCAGACCAAGATGTTCCAGGCCAACGCCCTGCTTCCGGTGCTGGTGCCCGGGACCCGGGTCAACGCCGCCCTGGTGTTCGCCCTGGTGGCGCTGGTGCTCGGCTGGATCTTCATGAACAAGAGCTTCGTGGGCTACCAGATGAAGGTGGCGGGCCAGGCGGAGAACGCCAGCCGCTACGCGGGGTTCTCGGCCAAGCGCACCGTCTGGCTGGGCATGCTGGCCGGCGGGGCCATGGCCGGGATCGCCGGCATGGCCGAGGTGGCCGGGCCCATGGGCCAGATCACCGAGCACGTCTCCCCGGGCTACGGGTTCGCCGCCATGATCGTGGCCTTCGTGGGCCGGCTCAACCCGATCGGGATCTTCTTCTCCAGCCTGCTGCTGGCCCTGCTCTACCTGGGCGGGGAGCAGTCCCAGCAGTACCTCAACCTCCCGTACTCCATCTCCAACGTCTTCCAGGGAATGCTTCTGTTCTTCCTGCTGGCTTCGGACGTGTTCATCAATTTCCGGCCGCGCCTGGTCAGGCGCAGGAAGGTAGGAGTGTGACCATGGGACTCGACTTCATCTCATCCATCCTGTTCGCCACCATCGTGGCCGGGACCTCGCTGATCATCGTCGGCCTGGGCGAGCTGGTCACCGAGAAGGCCGGGGTGCTCAACCTCGGCGCCGAGGGGATCATGTCGGTGGGGGCGGTGGCCGCCTTCGCCACGGCCTACACCACCCACAGCCCGTACCTGGGCATCCTGGCCGGGATGGCGGCGGGCATGGTCATGTCCCTGCTGTTCGCGGTGGCGGCCCTGACCCTGATGGCCAACCAGGTGGCCTCGGGGCTCGCCCTCTCCATCTTCGGGGTGGGCCTGGCCGCCTTCGTGGGCAAGCGCTACGAGTCGGTGGCCCTGGGCAGCGTGCCGCCCATCAGGATCCCGGTGCTGAGCAGGATCCCCCTGCTCGGGCCGGCCCTGTTCCAGCAGCAGGGGCTGGTGTACTTCTCCTGGGTCCTCCTGGCCGCCGTGGCCTGGTTCCTGTACCGCACCAAGCTGGGCCTGATCCTGCGGGCGGTGGGCGAGGCGCCGGTGTCGGCCCACTCCATCGGCTACGGGGTGGTGGCCATCCGCTACCAGGCGGTGCTGTTCGGCGGGGCCATGGCCGGGATCGGCGGCGCCTTCCTCTCGGTGTTCTACACCCCCATGTGGGTGGAGGGCATGGTCGCCGGCCGGGGCTGGATCGCCATCGCCCTGGTGGTGTTCGCCACCTGGCGGCCGCTGCGGGTGATGATCGGGGCCTACCTGTTCGGCGGGTGCATGATCGCCCAGATGTTCGTGCAGGGTTCCGGGGTACGGATCAACATCCCGGCCCAGTTCCTCTCCGCGCTCCCCTACATGGCCACCATCCTGGTACTGGTGGCCATTTCCCACAACCGCAGTACCATCAGACTGCATTCCCCCGCATCCCTCGGCCAGGCTTTCCTGCCCGACGCCTGATCCCGGCCGCTCCGCCGGCGTCCCTCAGTTCCAACCGCTTCACCCGAAGTCAACCCACTCATCCCACTTCAGGAGGAAACTTACGATGGCTATCCGCAATCTTGCCCTAACCCTGGTCAGCGGCGCGGCCCTGCTCGCCGCTCCCACCAAGATCGGGTTCGTGTACGTAAGCCCCATCGGGGACGCCGGCTGGACGTTCCAGCACGACCAGGGCGTCAAGGAGATGAAGAAGGCCCTGGGCGACCAGGTCGACATCCAGAAGGTCGAGAACGTCCCCGAGGGCGCCGACGCCGAGCGGGTCATCCGGGAGCTGGCGGCCTCCGGCTGCAAGGCGGTGTTCACCACCTCCTTCGGCTACATGAACCCGACCATCAAGGTCGCCGCGTCCTTCCCCGACGTGGACTTCTTCCACGCCACCGGCTACAAGACCGCCAAGAACGTGGGCATCTACAACGCCCGCTTCTACGAGGGCCGCTACCTGTGCGGCGTGGTCGCCGGCAAGATGACCAAGACCAACGTCGCCGGCTACGTGGCCGCCTTCCCCATCCCCGAAGTGATGATGGGCATCGACGCCTTCACCATGGGCATGCGCAGCGTGAATCCCCAGGCCAAGATGCGGGTCATCTGGGTGAACTCCTGGTTCGATCCCGGCAAGGAGCGCGAGGCCGCCCTGACCCTGATCTCCAACGGCGCCGACGTGATCACCCACCACACCGACTCCACCGCCGTGGTGCAGGCCGTGGAAGAGCAGCACAAGGCCGGCAAGGCCGTGTGGTCCTGCTCCTACCACTCCGACATGTCCAAGTACGGCCCCACCTCCCAGCTCACCGGCACCACCCACGTCTGGGGCGAGTTCTACACCCGGACCGTGAAGGACGTCATTGCCGGCAAGCATCCCCAGGTCAACGTCTGGGGCGGCTTCAAGGATGGCATGATCAAGCTGGCGCCCTTCAACAAGGCCGTGCCCGCCGACGTGCAGAAGATGGTGATGGGCCTCGAGAACCAGATCAAGACCGGCAAGTTCAGCCCGTTCCAGGGCCCGGTCGTCGCCCAGGACGGCACGGTCAAGGTCGCCAAGGGCAAGGTCATGGCCGACAGCGATATCGACGCGATCAACTACTACGTCGAGGGCGTGGACTCCCCGCAGCCCACGCAGTAGACCCGTCGAAGGTCCGGAGAGGGGGGGCGTCCGTCCCCCCTTTCCTTTGTGCGTTTCCGTTAAAATCTCGTCTGGACCCATCTGCCGGCGCAAAGGCGACGGCACCTTTCCCGGGAGGGCCGGAACCGTGGAATACATCAGCACCAGGGGCGACTGTCCGCCCAGGCCGTTCTGCGACACGTTGCTGGGAGGCCTCGCTCCGGACGGGGGGCTGTTCCTGCCGGAGGCCTATCCCCAGGTGTCCGGGGAACTGCTTGACCAGTGGCGGAAGCTTTCCTATCCGGAACTGGCGTTCGAGATCATCCGCCAGTTCGCCACGGACATCCCCGAGGGGGACCTGCGGGCGCTGGTGGCGGGGACCTACACGGTGGAGGCGTTCGGCAGCGCGGACATCACGCCGCTCAGGACCCTGGAGCCGGGGCTGCACCTGCTGGGGCTGTCCAACGGGCCGACCCTGGCGTTCAAGGACGTCGCCCTGCAGCTGCTGGGCAACCTGTTCCAGTACGCCCTGGACCGGGCCGGGCGGGAGCTGAACATCCTGGGCGCCACTTCGGGGGACACCGGGTCGGCGGCGGAATACGCCATGCGGGGCAAGCGGGGGATCCGGGTGTTCATGCTCTCCCCCCACGGGAAGATGAGCCCGTTCCAGCGGGCCCAGATGTACAGCCTGCAGGACCCGAACATCTTCAACCTGGCCGTCGAGGGGATGTTCGACGACTGCCAGAACATCGTCAAGGCGGTCTCCAACGACGCCGGGTTCAAGGAGCGCTACAGCATCGGGACCGTGAACTCCATCAACTGGTCCCGGCTGATGGCCCAGGTGGTCTACTACTTCAAGGGCTACTTCGCGGCCACCCGGCCAGGCCGGGAAGAGGTCTCCTTCGCGGTTCCCTCGGGCAACTTCGGCAACATCTGCGCCGGGCACATCGCCCGGCGCATGGGCCTGCCCATCCGCCGGCTGGTGCTGGCCACCAACGAGAACGACGTGCTGGACGAGTTCTTCCGCACGGGGGTGTACGCGCCCCGGGGCGCCGAGCGCACCCACGTCACCTCCAGCCCCTCCATGGACATCTCCCGGGCCTCCAACTTCGAGCGCTACGTGTTCGACCTGGCCGGGCGGGACGCCGGCGTGGTGCGCGGGCTGTGGGCCAAGGTCGAGGCGGGGGGCGCCTTCGACCTGGGCGGGACGCCGCTGCGGGAGCGCATGGCCGGCACGGGGTTCGTCTCCGGGAGCAGCACCCACGCCGACCGGGTCCGCACTATCCGCAAGGCGTGGGAGGAGTACGGGGTGGAGATCGATCCCCACACCGCCGACGGGGTGAAGGTGGGGCTGGAGCACCGGGAGCCGGGGGTGCCCCTGGTCTGCCTGGAGACCGCCCTGCCCATCAAGTTCGAGGCCACCCTGCAGCAGGCCCTGGGGCGCAAGCCCTTCTGTCCGGAACGGTTCCGCGGCCTGGAGGACCTGCCCCAGCGGGTGGTGGCCATGCCGCCGGACGCTGCGCGGGTGAAGGCCTTCATCGAGGAGCACGCCCGGTGAAATACGTGGTCATCCTTCCTGACGGAGCCTCGGACGAGCCGGTGCCCGAACTGGGCGGACGCACCCCCCTGGAAGCCGCGCACATCCCCAACATGGATTCAGTGGCCCGGTCCGGCCGGCTGGGGAGGTCGGTGACCATTCCCGCCGGATTCACCCCCGGCACCGACGTGGGCACCCTCACCCTGATGGGCTACGACCCTCACGTCTACTACTCCGGCCGCGCGCCCATGGAAGCCACCGCCCGGGGGCTCGACACCACCCCGGACCAGCTGATCTTCCGCTGCAACTTCGTGCACCTGGCCGAGGGGCGGATGCGGGACTTCACCGCCGGGCACGTCGCCCAGGCGGACGCCGAGGAGCTGATCGCGGCCCTGAACGCGACCGCCTTCCCCGGGGAGCGCTGCGCCTTCCATTCCGGCGTGTCGTACCGCAACCTGATGCTCCTGGGCGAGGCCGTCGGGCTGAAGCTGGAATGCGCGCCGCCCCACGACATCGCCGACCAGCCCGTGGACTGCCACGCGCCCCGGGGCGAGGGGAACGGGCGGATCCGGGCCATCATGGACCGCGCCCGCGGCGTGCTCGCTGACCACCCGGTGAACCAGCGCCGGCGGGCCATGGGAGAGGCCTGGGCCACCGACATCTGGCTGTGGGGCCAGGGCGTCCAGGTGCCCTTGCCGGGCCTGCGGGAGCGCTACGGGCTGCGGGGCGCCCTGATCACCGCCGTGGACATCCTGCGCGGCATCGGGGTGGGCATGGGCCTGGACCTGATCCACGTGCCCGGCGCCACCGGCTACATCGACACCGACTACGACGCCAAGGGCCGCGCGGCGGTGCGGGCCCTGGACGACTACGACCTGGTGGTGGTCCACGTGGAGGCCCCGGACGAGTCCGCCCACCAGGGCATGGCCGGGGAGAAGGTGAAGGCCCTGGAGCGCATCGACCAGGCGGTGGCGGGCCCGCTGCTGGAGGCCCTGCGCGCCCGGGGGGACTACCGGATCCTGGTGGCCCCGGACCACGCCACCCTCATGCGCAACAAGGCCCACGATGCCCTGCCCCCGCCGTTCTGCTACGCCGGCGCCGGGGTCGGGCCGGGGTCCGGCCGGCCCTTCACCGAGGCCGAGGCGGAAGCCACGGGGGTGCTGGTGGACCCGGGGCACACCTTGTTCGAGGCGTTCATCAGGGGGTAGGTACCTTGAAACAGTGGCACGCGCCCTGGCAAAGCCAGTCGTCGGCCTTGGACAGGGGTTCAGGCCCATGGAAACCGAGGGCCTTCATGGCCGCGGTGCCCCTGAGTGCGTCCAGGCGCGTCCTGGTTCCCGGATCCGGAGGCGCGCCGGCCCTGGCTTGGAGTTGGAAAAAATCAAGCAAGACCTGCCCATCTGGAGTACCTTTAAGGGTCAACATCCGCATCCGCCGCTCCCCGAGGGGGCGGGGGCCTTCCCAGGAGGACCGATGCCACAGCCTTCCGTCGTTCTCCAGGGCTTCCAGAGCCTGAGGCCGAAGCACCGGGCCGAGCAGGGCCAGGCCCTGGAGTGGATCGCCGCGGCCCACGCCCGGGCCGAGACCACCCTGCGGGGCCTTGCCGACGCCGCCGAGCGGGAGGAGGCCGGGCGCCGGCTGCGCAAGCTGGTGCTCCGGTACGGCTGCAGCACCGACCGCATCGCCGCCCGCCATTCGGAGCTGGACGACTTCACCCACACCGACTGGGAGCGCATGCGCATCTTCCAGCTGGACCGGTTCCCCGCCGGGAGGCCGTGCGGGGACCGGTCCCTGTTCTACCGGGAGGCCAGCCATCGGGCTTTCGAGCGGTTCTACGCGGAGGACGCCGAACCGCCGGACGTGATCATGCACGTCACCTGCACCGGCTACGTCTCCCCCAGCGGGGCCCAGCAGCTGGTGGCCGCGCGGGACTGGGGCCGGCGCACCGAGGTGGTGCACGCCTACCACATGGGCTGCTACGCCGCGCTCCCGGCCATCCGTATGGCGGCGGGGCTGGTGGCGCGGGGCAAGGACTCGGTGGACCTGGTCCACACCGAGCTGTGCACCCTGCACTTCGACCCCAGCCGGCACCTGCCCGAGCAGCTGGTGGTGCAGACCCTGTTCGCCGACGGGATGATCCGCTACCGGGTGGCGCGGCCCGGGGCCGAAGGGCCCGGACTGGAGCTGCTGGCGGCCCGGGAAGAGATCGTGCCCGGCACCGGGGACGCCATGACCTGGATGGTCTCGGACTTCGGGATGGAGATGACCCTTTCCCGGCGGGTGCCGGACCACATCCGCACCGCCCTGGGGCCGTACCTGGAGCGCCTGGGCGCGGAGGCCGGACTGGGCGCGCGGGGGCTGGCCGCCGAGGCGCTGTTCGCCATCCACCCGGGCGGGCCGCGCATCATCGACGAGATCGCCGAGCTGCTGGGGCTGGCGCCGGAGCAGGTCCAGGCCAGCAACGGGATCCTGAGGGACCGGGGCAACATGTCCTCGGCGACCCTGCCCCACGTGTGGCAGGCGCTGCTGGAGGACCCGGCGGCGGCGCCGGGGCGGCTGGTGGTGGCGCTGGCGTTCGGCCCCGGGCTGACGATCTCCGGGGCCATCCTGCGCAAGCGCCCTGCCGGGTAGGCGGAAATGGCGTCCGCGGCCTGGTGGTTCCTGCCTTTCGCCCTGCAGGGGCTGGCCATGGGGGTGGACGAGTTCGGGTTCCACCGCCGGCGGGAGGTGCGCCGCCTGGAGTGGCTGGGCCACCTGCTGGACACCCTGGTGTTCCTGGGCTGCCTGGCCTGCCCGCTGCTGCTGCCCCCGGCGCCGGGGAACCTGCGCGGGTACGCGGCCCTGGCGGTGTTCTCCTGCCTGCTGGTCACCAAGGACGAGTTCCTCCACCGGCGGCTCTGCTCCGGGTGGGAGCAGTGGCTGCACGCGGTGCTGTTCCTGCTGCACCCGGTGGTCCTGGCGGCGACCGGGCTGCTGTGGGTGGCCACGGCGCCCGGCGCCCTTCCGGGCCTGCCGCTCCCCGGCCCGGGCCCGGCCCGGGGGCTGCTGGTGCTGCAGGGCCTGCTGGCGGCGGGGTTCCTGGGGGTGCAGGCCGTCCTGGGCGCTGGACGCAGACGTCCGGGGACTCCAAGGGCCGGGATCGACAACTCCCTCTACGACCGGCTCGGGGAGCGCTGGTACTCGGCCAAGGACGACCCGGTGGCCCTGCTGCGGGCCGAGTCCCGCCTGCTCACCGCCTGGGTGCTGGAGGAGCTGCGGGCCCAGAGCGGAGGGCGGTCCCTGGCCGTGCTGGACGTGGGCTGCGGCGGCGGACTGCTGGCCAACCCGGTGGCGGCGGCCGGGCACCGTGTCACCGGGGTGGACCTGTCGGAGCCCAGCCTGGAGGTGGCGCGCCGGCACGATGCCACCGGGACCGTGCGCTACCTGGTCCAGGACGCGCGCCGGCTGGGCCTGGCGGACGGCGCCTTCGACGCGGTCTGCATGATGGACTTCCTGGAGCACGTGGAGGACCGGGACGCGGTGATCAAGGAAGCCGCCCGGGTGCTCAAGGAGGGCGGCCGGTTGTTCTTCCACACCTTCAACCGCACCCCCCTGGCCTGGCTCATCGCCATCAAGGGGGTGGAATGGGCGGTGAAGAACACCCCCAGGCGCATGCACGTGTACGGCCTGTTCCTCAAGCCCTCGGAACTGCGGGAGACGTGCGCCCGGCACGGGCTGGCGGTGGAGAGCCTGCGGGGCGTGCGGGCCCGGGCCTTGAGCTGGGCCTTCCTGAGGCTGCTGGCCACGGCCCGGGTGAGCGACGGGTTCCGGTTCGAGTTCACCGGCTCCTTGCGGATCGGCTACTGCGGGTGGGCGCGGAAGGTCACCTCTGGAGGAAGCGCTCCGGCTTGAAGCCGTTCACCATCGCGCCCCAGTGGCGTCCGCTCACGTGGATGGGCAGGGACAGGTCGTTCAGGATCTCCCCGGTGTCGCGGGGGTAGGTCTGGAACAGGAAGGTCTCGGTGTTCCGGCACCGCCGCTTCTCGGTCTCCACGGTGAAGTAGAGCCTCTGGTGGCGGCTCCTGGGCACGTCCACTTTGGGGTCGCCGGTCATGGGCGCGGAGACGTCCGCATGGTGGACGGCGATGTAGCCGTTGAGGTCCGACTGCAGAGAATAGACGGAACCCAGGTCCCGGCGGATCTCGTCGATGAGGTCCTGGAATTCCCGGGCGAAGGCGTCGGTGTAGGCGGTCAGGTACTTCTGCGGGGTGGACACCCCCACCGGGCGGTAGGCCTGGTCGAACACGTCGACGCCCTGGTCGGCCAGGACCTGGAGCCTGGCCTGCAGGACGTCCCGCCAGTGCATCGTCCGGTCGATCACCTTCTCCAGTTCGCTGGTCCCGGTGCGGACCCGGGACACCAGCTCCAGCAGCTTCTCGGTGGCGTGGTTCATCTCGCCGGAACACTGGGCGGCCTCTCCCAGCCGCGTCCCGGCCTCCAGGCTCAGGGCCTTGATGTCGCCGGCCTGGCGGTGGATGGCCTCGCTGGTGCCGGAGATGCTCTGCACGGTGCCGGACGCGCCCGCGAGCTGGGCGGTGTTCTCCTCGAAATCGGCCATCATCCGGGCGAAATCGGCGGACGCCCGGCCCAGGGTGGCCGCGGTCCCCTGGAAGTCGGCGGCGATGCCCCGGATCCCCTGGGAGGTGGTGGCGACGTCCTGCTGCATGTTCCCCAGCTTGGTGGAGATCTCGATCGCCGCCTCCCGGGCTCCCTCCGAGAGCTTGCGCACCTGCTCCGCCACCACCGCGAACCCGCGGCCCGCCGCCCCGGCATGGGCCGCCTCGATGGTGGCGTTCAGGGCGAGCAGCTTGGTCTGCTCGGCGATGCCTTCGATCAGCTGGGCCACTTCCTGGATGCCCCCGGACTTCTCCTCCAGCGTGGCCACGGACTCGGCGAATCGGCCCAGGCGCTGGTTGGCGTGCTTCATCCCGGATTCCGCCTCCGCCAGTTCGTCGTGGGTGGCCCGGGCCGACTGGAGGTTGTCCTGGGTGGTGGTCTGGATGCGCCGGGTCCGCCCGGCCAGGTCCGCCACGGCGTTGGCCACCTCCTCGGTGGTGCCGGCGATGCCGGCCGAAAGCTCCGCCTGGCGGCCGGCGTCGCGGGCCACCATGGACGCGAGCCGGGTGGTGCGGGTGGCGCCCACCGCGATGGAGAGGCCCAGCTGCTTGGAGGAATCCAGGGTGTTCCGCATCCGGCCTGCGAACCGGTTGAACTCGTCCGCCAGCCGGCGGATCTCGTCGTGGGTGTCCAGGGCAATGTCCCGGGAGAAGTCGTCGCAGCGGATGCCGGCCATCATCCGTTCCAGGGGCACCTTTACCGACAGGTGGACGGTGAAGAAGGCGAGTCCGCCGAGGACCAGCGCCAGGAGCGGCACGACCCAGGCGGCGGCCGCCGCCCGGTCCAGGAGCCGCAGGGTCGCCGGGGACGCCGCCGCGGCGCTCCGGAGCGCCCCGCTCAGCCGGAGCAGGTATGCATCCAGGACCAGTACCAGGATCAGGCCCGGCGCAATGCATCCGAGCACCTTGCGGGGGATGGTGTTGAAGCAGTACCGTTCCGCGAGCCGATATAAGATCCTGATGGGATTCATGAACTCCCCCTGGTCGGTGGATCGCCTTGGCCAGTCTATCGAACTTTAGATGTATTAATTTTTATAGCATCTCCATAGGCCCATGGATCCGCTCACCGTGGTCCGGGCCGCGACGCCTGGGCGCGCAGCCGGGTGGATTCCGCCCATCCGGTAAACCGTACTTGCTTGTTAAGCTTCCAATGGAACACGCCATCCGGGAGCCGCTCCATGTCCGCGCGCCGCCACGCCGTTCTCGTCATCCTTCTGTCCGCCCTGGCCTGCGCCCCGGAGCGGGTGGTCATCGTGGACGACGAGGTGCCGCTGGCGATGCCCCTGGAGGCCGACCTGGCGGAAGCGGCGCCGGCACGGGAGCAGGAGGATCCGCCGGCCCGGGCCATCCGCCTGGACCTGGCCGAGGGGGGGGTCTCCCGCCAGCCCCAGGGGGTGGACGAGTGGGCTCCGGCGACGGTCAACCTCCCGCTGGGGGCCGGCGACAGCCTGTGGGTCCCGCCCGGGGGGCGGGCCGAACTGCATGCCGGAGCCACCGGGATGCGGCTGGCGCAGGCCACCGGGCTGGACGTGCTCCGGTTCGATGACCGGTCGATCCAGGTGGGTCTGCCCCAGGGCTCCCTGGAACTGCGGATCCTGCCGGACCGGGACGGGGATTCGGTGGAGGTCGACACCCCCGCCGGGGCGGTGCTGCTGGAGCGGGCCGGGGCCTACCGGGTGGATGCCAATCCGGACGGCCCGGGCGCGCGCGTCACGGTGCGCTCCGGCCTGGCCGAGGTGACCGCCGGAGGGACGACGGTGCAGGTGCAGCCGGGTCACTCCATGGAGCTTTCCGGCGGCGACAGCCCCACCTACGCCCTGGTCCAGGCCCGGGAACCGGATCCCTTCGACCAGTGGTGCGCCGGGCGGGAAGGCCGCGAGGACCGGTCCGAGAGCGCGCTGTACGTGGGCCGGGCCACGACCGGCTACGAGGACCTGGACGGCCAGGGGTCCTGGGAGGTCACCCCTTCCTACGCCGCCGCCTGGGTCCCCCGGGTCCCGGACGGGTGGGCGCCCTTCCGGCAAGGCCGGTGGGTCTGGGGCGAACCCTGGGGCTGGACCTGGGTGGACGACGCCCCCTGGGGCTACGCCACGTCCCACTACGGCCGCTGGGCCTGGTCCGGCGGCGCCTGGATGTGGATCCCCCATGCCGACGGCATGGGCCAGGCGAGGCCGGTGTACGCCCCGGCGGTGGTGGCCTTCGCGGGCGGTCCCGGCTTCCGCGGCGCGGTGTCCGCCGGGGGCGGGGTGGCCTGGTTCCCCCTGGCGCCCCGGGAGCCTTACCTGCCGGCCTATCCGGCCTCCCGGGCCTACGTGCAGGGCCTCAACGCCCCCAGCTTCCCGGGCGGCGCCTTCACCCTCGCCACCGCCTACGTCCACGCCAACCAGTCGGTGCCCGGGGCCATGACGGTGGTGCCCCAGAGCGTGTTCGTGGCGGGCGGCCCAGTGGCTCCGTCCCTGCTCACGGTCCGGGGTCCGGCCCTGGCCAAGGGGGTGCGGGTGGGCAGCGCCCCGGCCCTGGTCCCCCGGCGGGAGAGCGTCCTGGGCGCCCTGCCCGGCGCCGCCCCGGCCGCCGCGCCGCCGCCGGGGATCGCGGCCCGGGCCCTGATGGTGCGGGCCCGGCTGCCCCAGGTCCCGGTGCCCTTCGAGGCCCGCCAGCAGGCCCTGGCCGTCGCCCACGGCCGGCCCCTGGCCGCGCCGGCGCTGGGCGGACTGCGGGCCCAGGGGCAGGCGGGCCGTGCCATTCCCGCCCGCCTCGCCACGGGGACCGGCCCGGGCGGCCCCCTGCGCCTGCTCCAGCCCCCGGCCCGGCCCGCCGAGCCCCAGCCGCAGAGGCCCGTCCTGGGCCCCAGCTCCGCCGCCGGGCCGGAACCGGGCTTACGCCCGGGCCCGGGCTTACGCCCCGGCCCGGGCGGCCGCCCCTGGCAGGCCCGCAACCCGAAGCAGCGGAACCGGCCGCGCCGGCTCGGCCCGGGCGGCCAGGAGCGGCCGGAGGCCGAGGGGAACCCCGGGCCCCGGCGCCCGGCAGGCCAGAGCCGGGGCGGACCCGGCCGGGGCCGGCGGGAGGGCGGCGGACAGGGCCGGGAACGCAAGCCTTAGATGGCTCCTGTCACCGTCCCTGGGCCGACGCCTGGGTCTCCGCCGGGGCCGCCGGCTGGGCCGCGGCGGAAGCCTGCACCACCGTCTGGCCCACTCTCAGGGCGGCCTTGGCGCCGGTGATCCTCAGGGTGGAGGATTCGTCCCCCACGTCGGTCACACTCATCTCCGTGAGCACCCGCCGCTCCCCCTGGATGCGCTGGCCGGTCACCGGGTGCACCACGTCCGGCGCCTGCTCCACCAGGTGGAAGCTGGCGCCCTTCTCCAGCCGCTGTTTGCGCCCCAGGTCCACCAGGGCCTCGTGCTCGGAGAGCACCTTGATCACGTAGCCGGTCAGGGGGAACCGGGCGGCGGTCTCCGCCGCCATGCCGCGGCTCAGGTCGTCCATCAGGAGTTCGTAGGCATGGTAGGGCTTGGGGTCGGCGGACTGGGCGTTGACCAGGAAGGCCTCCCGGATGGAGCCGTCCTCGGTGTTCACCAGGCGCAGGCGCACTTCCAGGTGGCCGTTGAAGGTGTCGGTGCGGGTCTTGGAGCCGAAGAAGCTGGACTTGACCTCCGCGGTATGGCCCACGCCCCCGGTGTACGACCCCACCAGGACGTTGGCGGCGCCCAGCTGCCGGCCCAATTTGGCCGCGGTGGCGTCGTCCACCAGTCCGCTGTTCTCGAACTTGCCTTCCTTCAGCACGGCGTTGAGCTGCTCCCGCTCGATGAGCCGGAACCTTCCGGTGCCGAAGAAGGCCATGGTCACCCGCTGGTTGATCTGGTCCTCGATCGCCGCCAGGCGTCTGGGGCCGGCCGCCGCCTGGGCGTTGGGTCCCGGGACCTGGGCGGGGTAGGGGCGGTAATTGCCCCCCTGCCCCTGGCCGGGATAGGGGCGGGCCCCGGGCCCCTGGCCCTGGGCGGGGTAGGGCTGGGCCTGGGCGGGCACGCTGAACGCGCCGCGCATGGGGAGCACCGCCAGGGTGGTCATGGCGCCGGCCGGGGCCTTGCCCTGGGCCGCGGCCGGGAGCGCCGCGGCCAGGACGGCCAGGGCGGCGGCGAACCGGTGCGGGAGGCGGGACGGATGGCTCATGGGTTGCTCCGGGGGAGGCTACGTCTGGATTATCGGGGTGGGGACCCGGCCGCTCAAGCTTGACCGGGCCGATTCCCTGGTTTTTCATGCGACGTTCAGGCCGGCGGACGTCCCGCCGGCGGGGAGAACTTCGGGGGCCCTTCCGCCCACTCCATCTCGAGGGCAGCCCATGGTCATCCGCCTCCTGGTCATCCTGCTGACGTTCTATGTGATGGGATTCGGGGACGTGCGCGGCAGCTTCGTTGGCATTTCCAAGGAAGTGTTCGGGATCACGGCGGCCCAGGGCAGCCTGATCCCGTTCTGCGGCGCGGTGGCCTTCGGGCTGTTCGCCGTCCCCGCCGGGATCCTGGCCACCCGCAAGGGCAAGAAGTTCCTGATGCTGGGGGGGCTGCTGGTCACCGCCGCCGGCCACCTCCTGCCGTGCTTCCTGCTGGAGCGCTACAGCCACCTGGTGGCCGCCGTCTTCGTGATCGGCGTCGGCATGACGTTCATGCTGGTGGCGGGCAACCCCATGCTGCGGGAAGTGACCGGTCCGGACCGGTTCGCCCGCGACCTGACCTTCGCCCAGTTCATCAAGAGCCTCGGGTCCATCACCGGGCCCTACCTGATCGCCTTCATCGTCACCCTGGGCTACACCTGGCGGGGCGTGTTCCCGCTGTTCGCCGGGTTCGCCCTGGCCGTGTTCCTGGCCGTGGCCGCGACGCCCATCCCCGAGACCATCCGGATGCGCCCCGCGACCATGGGCGGCATGTTCCGTCTGCTCAAGATCCGCCCCATCGCCGCCGGGATCCTGGGGATCTTCCTGTTCGTGGGCGCGGAGATGGGCATGAACACCTGGCTGGCCACCCACATGTGGCAGACCCACGGCATGGGCATCGAGGTGGACGCCATCCGCTACGGGCAGGAGCTGTTCTGGCTGGCCCAGGGGGCGGGGCGGCTGCTCGGGACCGTGGCCCTCACCTGGATGGAGCCCAGGCGGTTCTTCCTGCTGTGCGCCCTGGCCGGGCTGGCGGGGCTGTGCGGGCTCATCTTCGGTTCGCGCCCCCTGGCGGTGGGCTCCGTGGCCCTGTGCGGCATGAGCTTCGCGAACGTCTGGCCGAGCCTGTTCACCATCCTGGTGGAGACCCGCCCCCACCGGGCCACCGAGATCGCCGGCATGACGGTCATGGCCAACTCCGGGGGCGCGGTGATGCCCTGGGTCATGGGACTGGTCACCGACGCCAGCGCGGTGCGCTGGTGCTTCCTGGTGCCGGCGGCGGCATTCGTGTACCTCGCTGTCCTGGCCGTCCTCGGCCGGGCCCGCAGAGCGGAGGACGCGCCGGTCTAGGCGAGCTATCCTGGGTCGTCCCAGGCTCTTGAATCCCATGCCCTCCCGTCCCCCGCGCCCCGTTCCCCCGTCCCCCGCCCGGCCCTGGTGGGTCTACATCCTGCGCTGCGGCGACGGCACCCTGTACACCGGCATCGCCCTGGACCTGGCCGCGCGCCTGGCCCAGCACCGGGCCGGGACCGGCGCCCGCTACACCCGGGGGCGGGGTCCGCTGGAACTGGTCTACCGGGAGCCCGCGCCCACCCGCGCCGCCGCGTCCCGGCGGGAGGCCGCCATCAAGCGCCGCACCCGCGCGGCCAAGCTGGAGCTGATCCGGCGGGTCGGCTGAGTCACTGCATCGGCATGCCCTGGTAGATCCAGTTGAACGCCGCCGGCACCGCCACCAGCGCGGCGGAGACGTGGTCGAGGTGGTCGGAGGCCTTGCCGATGGGCAGGAACGCCAGCAGCCGGACCGGATCGTCCCCGGCCTTGCGGATCTCCGCGCCCAGTTCCGCCATGGTCCGGACGGTGTTCTTGAGGGGCACCTCCCGGTCGTCGGGACTCTGGCAGAACAGGATCGGCCGCGTGGGTCGCCAGCCGCCGCAGAGGTCGTTCTCCAGCAGCACCTTGTGCACTTCGCTGGTGGCGTAGGCGGGATCGTCCAGCTGCTCGGCCACCCAGCCGGGGTCCAGGATGTCGCGCAGCACCACCTGGTCCCCGGGCACGCCCAGGCGCCGGCCGATCAGGGCGTCCACCTGCAGCCCGTCCAGGCAGCCGTCAGTCCATTGCAGGATGTTCCCGTCCTCGCGGTTCTCCAGCAGCACCAGGGCGAACACCCTGGCCGGGGCCATCAGGTCGCCGTAGATGTTCGCGTAGGCCCGGATCACGTAGGGCAGGTAGAAGCAGTGGGCGAACGGCCGCCCCTTGGCGATGATCTCGTGCCGGATGGTGTCGGACAGGTCGAACGGCCCGCCCATGCAGGCCGACCCCATGAGGGTGAACGGGCCCAGGGGAGCGCTCGGGTGGGCCTCCAATTCCCGCACCGCAGCCAGGGCGGTGTAGGCGCCCTCTGAATAGCCCATCAGGTAGAGGCGCCCGTCCCAGCCGTAGCCGTGGCGGACCAGGTAGGGATCCGACCCGGCCAGGCGCGCGACCGGGGCCAGCGAGTCCACCGTGGAGTAGGCCAGGGACTTGGCGTGGCAGAAAGTGTGGTAGCTCTCCCCGTCGCCGCCCATCCCGGGCTGGTCGGGCATGGCCACCGCGTAGCCGTAGTACAGGGCGGCGGCCGCCCCGAGCATCCATTCGTGGCCCCCGAACTGGGACGGCACGTGGGTCTTCTGCAGCATGGTGGCGTGGGTGTACAGCACCAGCGGCAGGTCGCGCCCGGAGCGCAGCCGCCAGGCCGGGGGGAAGAACACTCGCCCGCTCTGGACCACCGGGACGGTGACCTGGACCCCCTGGGCGTCCTTCACCGGGTCGCCGTGGGCGTCGTACACCGGCCGCCGCGAGGGGTAGCTGAAGATGACCGAATGCACGACCCAGTCGGGCAGGTCGCGCCCGGCCCAGCGCTCCAGGTAGCCCAGGCACTGCTCGAAGGTGGACCAGAAGGCGGGATCCCCGAACCGGGTGGGGAGCAGGGCCGGACGGAGGGTGGGCGGCTTGGGCAGGGGGGACGGGGCGGCGGGGACGGGGCCCGCTAAGGCCAAGGCCAGGGCCAGGGCCCTGATCGCGCGGGGAAACTGGATCATCGGAACCTCTCTGTCTGCGAAGGCGACCCAGTATCGCTTGAAGCAGATTGATTCCCGCCCATGAATGCACCGGTCACAATGGTCCACGCCACCGCACCCTAAATTCATGGACGAGGACCAGCTGACCGAGCGTGCCGCCGCGGGGGATTCCGACGCCTTCGGGTCCCTGGTGGCGCCGTACCTGGGCTTGTTCTTCAACGGCATCCTGCGCATCCTGGGCAACCGCGCGGACGCCCAGGACGCCCTCCAGGACGCCCTGCTGGCGATCTTCAAGGACCTCCCCGGCTTCCAGCGCCGTAGCCGGTTCAGCAGCTGGGCCTACAAGATCTGCGTCAACGCCGCGCTCATGTTCCGGCGCAGCCACGCCCGGCTGCGGGAGGAATCCATCGACGCCATGACCGGCCTGGGCGACCTGGACCCCGCCGGGCACCACCTGGACTCCCGGGAATCGCTGCGGTGGAGCGAGGAGGCCATGGCCCTGGCCGAGGCCGAGCGGCGCCAGCTGAGGGAGTTCCTGCTCCAGGCCCTGGCCGCCCTGCCGGACACCCTGCGGATGGTGTTCGTGCTCAAGGACCTGGAGGACTGGTCCACCGAGGAGATCGCGGCCCGGCTGGACCAGACCGCCCCCGCCGTCCGCCAGCGCCTGCACCGGGCCCGGCTGCAGGTCCAGGACCGGCTCCGGGCCCACATCCAGGGGAGGCCGTCATGAACCTGTTCGCGTCCTGCCGCGAGGTCCGGGAACGGCTCACCGAGTACGAGGAGGGCACCCTTTCCCGGCATGACCGGGCGGCGGTGTGGCTGCACTTGCTCATCTGCACGGCCTGCGAGGCGTTCTACCAGGGACTGCGCGCGCTGCCGAAGGTGGCCAGGCTGCTCCTGGGCGTCGAGGAGCCCCCGCCGGCCGAGGCGGGGCAGGCGCTGGAAGGGGCGCTGCGCAAGCTGGGGGGGCATCGGCACTGATTTTGGGATTGCGTGAAGGGGCCTTTTCATTCCTCCCCGCCCGGTTTGAGGGTCTTGACCCGGCGGGCGGTGAGGTGTTTGAAGTTCTCGCTCGAAATCTTCAGGGACGGATCCAGGCGTCCCGTGCCTTCCGTGGGCCTTCAGGAGGGAGGTCCACCTCCAGGTTTCCCCCCGCCATGGCGCTCCTCAGAAGTTCCGCCGTCTCCGCATGGCCGGTATCCTCGGCCACCTGGAGGGGCATCCGCCCCTGGTCGTCCTTCAGCGCTGGATCGGCCCCATGAGTCGCCCGACGAAATCCTCGAGATGGGTCCGGTAATAGGTCTCGTCGAAGACCGGGTGGAGTTCTCCCGGTTCCCGCCGGGCCAGGAGGTGCCCTTCGAAGGCCTCGTACAGGCGGCCGCCGGGGCGAGCCAGGGTGTGAGGCCGGTTCGGCCCATGAGTGAGCCTCCGTGGGTCGTTATATAAATTCTTAATTTTTTTTTCCAACCACTATGGAGGATCCGCAAGTCCCGCCCCCCCCATCGCCCACCCGTCTCCGCACCCGCACAAAAGTGCCCACGCGTCATACAAAAAGCGATAGGCTTGGCCTCGCATCACGGAGGAATCCATGCGCCGCTCAGCTGTGTCCATCGCCCTCGCCACCCTGCCCCTGGCGGCCGGCCAGCCCCTCGTCTACCAGGACGGCGCCACCAGGCTCGCCGGCTACATCGCCCGCCCCCCCGCGGTGAAGGGGACCGTTCCGGGCATCCTGGTGATCCACCAGTGGCTGGGCCTCACCGACCACGAGCGCACCACGGCGGACCGGCTGGCGGAGCTGGGCTACGTGGCCCTGGCCGCCGACATCTTCGGGGAGGGGGTCCGGCCCAAGGACGTCAAGGAGGCCGGGGTCCAGGCCACCCTCTACAAGTCCGACCGGGCGCTCTATCGCCGGCGCATCAAGGCCGGGCTGGACGCCCTCAAGGCCCAGGCCGGGGTCGACCCCTCCCGGCTGGCGGTGATCGGCTTCTGCTTCGGCGGCACCGGGGCCATCGAGGCGGCCCGGGCGGGGATGCCGGTGAAGGGGATCGTGTCCTTCCACGGCGGGCTGGACTTCACTCCCGACCCCCAGGCGCCGCCCATCACCGCGAAGCTGCTCATCTGCCACGGCGCCGACGACCCCTTCGTCCCGCCCAAGGACGTGGCGGCCTTCCAGGACGACATGCGCCGGCTCAAGGCCGACTACGTCTTCATGGCCTTCGCCGGGGCGGTGCACGCCTTCACCCAGAAGGAGGCGGGCAACGATCCCGCCAACGGCTTCGCCTACAACGAGGCCGCCGCCCGGCGCAGCTGGCAGGCCATGAAGGACTTCTTCGGCGAAATCTTTTGAAGTCTCCATGATCTCCGACCAGGACCGGAGGATCTCCGGCGGCGGCCCACGACCCGGTTGCCGGAACTGGGAATAAGGGTAGACTACCTCCCATTCAACACGTCTTTTGACAAGCCCTGTCCCGGAGGAGCGATGAGAACGCCCGTGATCGTTGCGGTGGTGGTCCTGATGGCGTGGGCCCTGGCCTACTTCCGGAGCCGGCTGCTGGTCTGGACCGGGTTGGCGGCGGCGGCGCTGGGCGCGTTCCAGGCGTCCGCGGCCATGGCCGGCGACCCCTGGCGGGCCGCCACCGCCTGGACCCTGTGGGGCGCGTTCGCCGCGGCCGCCCTGGCCCTCAACCTCCCGGTCCTGCGCCGGGCCCTGGTGATGCGGCCCCTGGCGGTGGTGTTCCGCAGCAAGCTGCCGCCGCTCTCCCGCACCGAGCGCGAGGCCCTGGAGGCCGGCACGGTCTGGTGGGACGGGGAGCTGTTCGGCGGGCACCCCGACTGGAGCCAGCTCCTGGCCCAGCCCCGGGCCTCGCTCACCGCCGAGGAGCAGGCCTTCCTGGACGGCCCGGTGGAGGAGCTGTGCGGCATGCTCGACGACTGGAAGATCGTGGAGGAGCTGCACGACCTGCCTCCGGAGGTGTGGCAGTTCCTCAAGGCCAAGGGCTTCCTGGGCATGATCATCCCCAAGCGCTACGGCGGGCTGGGCTTCTCGGCCCAGGCCCACTCCCAGGTGGTGGTCAAGATCGCCAGCCGCAGCATCACCGCCGTGGTGACGGTGATGGTGCCCAATTCCCTGGGCCCGGCGGAACTGCTGGTCCAGTACGGCGCCGAGGAACAGAAGAACCACTACCTGCCGCGCCTGGCCCGGGGCCAGGAGATCCCCTGCTTCGCCCTCACCGGCCCCGAGGCCGGGAGCGACGCCGCCTCCATGCCCGACACCGGCGTGGTCTGCCGGGGCGTGTTCGAGGGGCGGGAGATCGTGGGCATCCGCCTCAACTGGGAGAAGCGCTACATCACCCTGGGCCCGGTGGCCACCCTCCTGGGCCTCTCCTTCAAGCTTGCCGACCCGGACCGCCTGCTCAAGCAGGGCGGCGAAGGCATCACCCTGGCCCTGATCCCCACCGGCACGCCGGGCATCACCATCGGCACCCGGCACAACGCCCTGGGCATCCCCTTCCAGGTGGGGCCCAACTGGGGCAAGGACGTGTTCATCCCGCTGGACTGGATCATCGGCGGCGAAGCCCAGGCCGGCAACGGCTGGAAGATGCTCATGGAATGCCTGGCGGCGGGGCGCTCCATCTCCCTGCCCGCCCTCAGCACCGGCGCGGGCAAGCTGGCGTCCCTGGCCGTGGGCGCCTACGCCCGGGTCCGGCGCCAGTTCAAGCTGCCCATCGGCAAGTTCGAGGGGATCGAGGAGGCCCTGGCCCGGATCGCCGGGCACACCTACCTGATGGACGCCGCCCGGGCCATGACCTGCGCCGCGGTGGACCAGGGCGAGCGCCCCTCGGTGGCTTCGGCCATCGTCAAGTACCACTGCACCGAGCGCATGCGCCTGGTGGTCAACGACGGCATGGACATCCTGGGCGGCAGCGGCATCTGCATCGGTCCGCGCAACCTGCTGGGGCGCGGCTACCAGGCCCTGCCCATCGGCATCACGGTGGAGGGCGCCAACATCCTCACCCGCACCCTGATCACCTTCGGCCAGGGCGTGATCCGCTGCCACCCCTTCGTCCTGGACGAGATGCGGGCCATGGCCGACCCGGACCGGGCGCGGGGCCTCGCGGCCTTCGACCGGCACCTGCGCGGGCACCTGGCCCACGGGCTGTCCACCGCCGCCCGGTCCCTGTTCCACGGGCTGGCCCGCGGCCGCCTGGCGCCGGCGCCGGGCGGGCCCGGGCGCCGGTACTACCAGGCGGTCACCCGCTACTCCGCCGCCTTCGCCCTCACCGCCGACCTGGCCCTGCTCACCCTGGGCGGCGCGCTCAAGCGCAAGGAGAAGATCTCCGGCCGGATGGCCGACATCCTCAGCCACCTCTACCTGGTCTCCGCCGCCCTCAAGCAGTTCGAGGACCGGGGCCGGCCCGCGGCCGACCTGCCGCTGCTGCGGTGGGGCTGCGAGACCAGCCTGCGGTCGGTCCAGGAGAGCTTCGACGGCCTGTTCCGCAACCTGCCCAGCCGGCCCGCAGCGTGGCTGCTGCGGCACCTGGTGTTCCCCACCGGGATGGGGCACGCGGGCCCCTCGGACGCCCTGGGCCACCAGGCCGCCGCGGTGCTGCTGGAGCCGTCCCCCGCCCGGGACCGCCTGACCGCCGGGATCTTCCTGCCCATGGACGCCCGCGAGCCCCTGAAGCAGTTGGAGGAGACCCTGCGCAAGGTGATCGCCGCCGAGCCGGTGGAGCGCAAGCTCTGGGCCGGGGCCGCCGCCGGCCGGATCCGGGCCGGGTCCGACGGGCAGATGCTGGCGGATGGGCTCAAGTCCGGGGTGATCACCGCCGAGGAGGGCAAGGTGCTGCGGGCGGCCCTGGAGGCCCGCCGGGAGGCGGTCAAGGTGGACGACTTCCCCCAGGTGCGCCAGCCCAGGACCAAGGAGTGACCATGGGAGTCGAGGGTGCCTATGCGGGCGGGAGGCCCGTCTATGTGGTGGACGGAAGCCGGACCCCGTTCCTGAAGGCCCGGGGCACGCCGGGGCCATTCCGGGCCGCGGACCTGGCCGCCGCGGCGGGCAAGGCCTTGCTGGCCCGCCAGCCCTTCGGACCGGAGGAGCTGGACGAGGTGGTGCTCGGCTGCATCATCCCCGGGCCCGACGAGGCCAACCTGGCCCGGATCGTGGCCCTGCGCCTGGGCTGCGGCAAGGCGGTGCCCGCCTGGACCGTGCAGCGCAACTGCGGCTCGGGCATGCAGGCCGTCGACAGCGCCGCCCAGGCCATCGCCCAGGGGCGGGCCGACCTGGTGCTGGCGGGCGGCGCCGAGGCCATGAGCCGGACGCCGGTGCTGTACAACGACACCATGGTCAAGTGGCTGGCGGACCTGAACCGCAGCCGCGGCGTCTGGGCCCGGCTGAAGGTCATGGCCGGGCTGCGCCCGGGCCACTTCACCCCGGTCATCGGCCTGCTGCGGGGCCTCACCGACCCCATCACCGGGCTCAACATGGGCCAGACCGCCGAGGGCCTGGCCAGCCAGTTCGGGATCAGCCGGGAGCGCATGGACGCCTTCGCCCTGCGCAGCCACCAGCGCCTGGCCCGGGCCCAGGACGGGGGCCGCCTGGAGGAGCTGGACCCCCTGTACGGCGAGGACGGGGCCCTCTACGAGCGGGACGAGGGCCTGCGCCGGGACGCCGACATGGCCGCCCTGGCCAGGCTGAAGCCCGCCTTCGAGCCGCCCCACGGCCTGGTCACCGCCGGCAACAGCGCCCAGATCACCGACGGCGCCGCCTGCCTGCTCCTGGCCAGCCGGGCGGTGGTGCGCCGGCACGGGCTCCAGGTCCTGGGCCGCCTGGAGGACTGCCAATGGGCCGGGCTGGAGCCGGGCCAGATGGGCCTGGGACCGGTGCACGCCATGGCCCCGATCATGGAGCGCCAGCGCCTGGGCACCTCGGATGTGGACTACTGGGAGATCAACGAGGCCTTCGCGGTCCAGGTGCTGGCCTGCACCGAAGCCTGGCAGAGCGCGGCCTACTGTCGCCGGGAGCTGGGCCGGGAGGCGCCGTTCCAGCCCATCGACCCGGACCGGCTGAACGTGGACGGCGGCGCGGTGGCGGTGGGCCACCCGGTGGGGTGCAGCGGCGCCCGGGTGGTGCTGCACCTGCTGCACGTGCTCAAGCGCAACGGAGGCGAACTGGGGATGGCCAGCCTGTGCATCGGCGGGGGCCAGGGCGGGGCCATGCTGGTCCGGTCCATGGACCGCGCCGCGGAGGAGTTCCATGCCTGAACCCGCGACCACGACCCGGCACTGGCGCCTGGACCAGGGTCCGGACGGGATCCTCTGGCTCACCCTGGACCGTGCCGGAGCCGGGGTCAACGCCCTGTCCGCCGAGGTGCTGGAGGAACTGGAACGGCTCCTCCCGGACCTGGCCCGGAGCCGGGCCAGGGGGCTGGTGCTGCGCTCGGGCAAGCCCGGCGGCTTCATCGCCGGGGCCGACATCAACGAGTTCGGCGCCGTCACCGGGACGGCCCAGGCCCTGGCGCACATCCGCCGCGGCCAGGAGGCGTTCCGGAAGCTGGAGCTGCTGCCCATGCCCACCGTCGCCATGATCCACGGCTTCTGCCTGGGGGGCGGGCTGGAGCTGGCCCTGGCCTGCCGCGCCCGGGTCGCCTCGGACGATCCCGGGACCCGCCTGGGGCTGCCGGAGGTCAAGCTGGGCATCCACCCCGGCTTCGGCGGCACCGTGCGCCTCACGAGGCTGCTGGGGCCGGTCCGGGCCATGGACCTGATGCTCTCCGGCCGGACCTTGTCGGCCAAGGCCGCGCGCAAGCTGGGGCTGGTGGACGCGGTGGTGCCGGAACGGCACCTGGCCAGGGCAGCCGTGGCGGCCCTGGGCCGCCGGCCCAGGCGTGCCTCGCTGCTGGGCGCCCTGCCCGGAATCTGGCCCCTGCGGCCGGCCTTGGCCTGGTTCCTGCGCCGGCAGGTGCGCAAGCAGGCCCACCCGGAGCACTACCCTGCCCCCTATGCCCTCGTCGACCTGTGGGCGCGCTTCGGCGGCAACCCCGAGGCCATGTACCGGGCCGAGGCCGCCTCGGTGGCGGACCTGGTCACCGGCGACTCCGCCCGGGGCCTGGTGCGGGTTTTCCAGCTCCAGGAGCGGCTCAAGGGCCTGGCGCGGCAGGGCGCGCCGGCGACCCGGAAGGTGCACGTGGTGGGCGCGGGCGCCATGGGCGGCGACATCGCCGCCTGGTGCGCCCTCCAGGGGCTGCTGGTGACCCTGCAGGACGTGGACGCCCGGCGCCTGGCCAAGGCGGTGGGCCGGGCCGCGGACCTGTTCCGCCGCAAGCTCAAGGATCCCCGCCAGGTCCAGGGGGCCCTGGACCGGCTGGTGCCTGACCTGGCCGGGGCCGGGGCGGCCCGGGCCGACCTGGTGCTGGAGGCGATCTTCGAGGATCCGGAGGCCAAGCGGAGCCTGTACCGGGACCTGGAGCCCCGGATGCGCCCGGACGCCCTCCTGGCCACCAACACCTCCAGCATCCCCCTGGACGAGCTGTCCGCGGGCCTGGCCCGGCCGGAGCGGTTCCTGGGCCTGCATTTCTTCAACCCGGTGGCGAAGATGCTGCTGGTGGAGGTGGTCGCCCTGCCCGGCGCCGATCCGGCCTGCGTGGACCGGGCCGTTGCCCTCGTGGGCGCCCTCAAGCGCCTGCCCCTGCCGGTGCGGAACTCGCCGGGGTTCCTGGTGAACCGCATCCTGATGCCTTATTTGATGGAAGCCATGACCCTTGTGGAAGAGGGGGTGGCCCCGGCCCGCATCGACGCGGCCGCGGTGCGCTTCGGCATGCCCATGGGCCCGGTGCTCCTGGCGGACACCGTGGGCCTGGACATCTGCCTGTCGGTGGGCCGCATCCTGGGCGAACGGTTCGGGTTCAAGGTGCCCCCGCGCCTGGAGCGGATGGTCCAGGAGGGCCGCCTGGGCCAGAAGACCGGCCAGGGGTTCTACTCCTACCGCAACCGCAGGCCCCTGGTGCCCCGGGAGCCCGAGCCCGCCCCCGGGGGCGAGCTCGAGCGCCGGCTCATGCTGCGCCTGCTCAACGAATCGGTGGCCTGCCTGCGGGAGAAGATCGTCGCCGACGAGGACCTGCTGGACGCGGGGGTGGTGTTCGGCACCGGCTTCGCGCCCTTCCGGGGCGGCCCCCTCCACCACAACCGCCGGGAGGGCATCGCCCACCAGGAGCAGGAGCTGAAGACCCTGGAGAACGCCTTCGGCACCCGGTTCGCGCCGGACCCCGGCTGGTCCCTGCTGTGATCAGGACTCCGGTTGTCCCGGGGCGGAGGCCGGGCGGGTGGTGAGCCTCATCTCCACAGGGTACTGCGGGTCCTCCACGATCTCGGGGTAGAGGAAGAACACCAGCTCCTGGTCCGAGGAGGCCTTCAGGTCGTCGGAGAACAGCTTGCCCAGGAGGGGCAGGTGGCCCAGGAACGGGACCGAGTCCTTGCTGTCGTTCAGGACGTTCTGCTTGAGGCCGCCCAGGATGATCACCTCGCCCTTGAGGGCGCGGACCGTGGCCTGCTCCTCCACCGTGTTGATGATGGGGTACAGGGCGCCGTTGATGTTCTGGAACGAGGACAGGCTGGCGACCTGGGGGTAGAGGGTGAGCACCATGTCGTCGTCCAGGCCCACCTGGACCCCCACCTGCAGGTAGACGCCGGTCTTGTCCTCCTTGGTGTCGTAGGTGGACTGCCCGGTGGAGTCCTTGGTCTGGATCTTGGGATAGACATAGCGCGTGCCGCTCAGGATGAAGGCCTTCTCGCCGTCCAGGACCATCAGGGTGGGGCTGGAGAGGGTCTTGGTCTTGCCGGTCTGCTCCAGGGCGTTGAGGGTGGCGAACAGCTGCAGGGGGTTGTGGGAGAACTTGCCCACCGAGAGGCCGTTGCCCTGGGTGGGCAGGTTGGTGTTCTGGGGGTACGGTTCCAGGACCTCGGTGGGGCTGGGCAGCTCGTTGGCGGTGAATTGCAGCTGGGTCATCCAGTCCACCCCCAGGTTGCGGGTGAGCTGGTTGGTCATCTGCATGACCCGCACCCGCACCCGCACCTGCTTGCGGGGGCGGTCGAACTTGCGGGCCATGGCCAGGGCCCGGCGCACGAAGGCCGGCTTGCCGGTGATGCCCACGTCGTGGGTGCGGAACTTGTCCTCCACCGCGTTCAGGGCCCGGATGCCGGACTCGTAGGAGCCCCCGGACTGGCTCTCCACCACCGGGGTGAGGAACTCGGGCCCCTCGTAGGCCTTGACGTCGGCCTCGCCGAACAGCGCGTTGATGGTCTTCACCAGGGTCTTGGCGTCGATCCGCCGACAACGGTAGGTGGCGTCGATGCGCTCCTCGGGGTTCTCGTTGACGGGCGGGAAGCGCAGCTTGAGGTCGATGGGCAGGCCCACCGTGTAGCCCTCGTCGTTCTTCACGTAGTCCAGGTCCGCCGCCCGCACGATCCGGCGCAGGGCCCGCTCGAAGGGGAGGTCCTTGAACTGGACCGTGACCAGGGAGAAGTAGTTGTCCAGCATGGTCACCGGCTGGTTGGCCTTGTGGGCGAACTCCAGGATCAGGTCCTGGGCGTCCTGGCGCCGGGCGTCCATGGAATACAGGGGCACCCCCGCCTCCGGCGGAGACAGGGGGGTCTGGTCCGAGGAGGCCAGCACCGAGCTGGCGGAGTCGTACTGGACGCCGTCCTCGGGGTTCGGCTGGTCCTTGGCCGCGGGCGGCTCCGGGTCCGGGGACGGGGGCGGGTCCCGGTCCGGGTCGGAAGGCTGGCCCGAGTCCGGGAAGGGCCCGTCGTCCTGGGCCAGGGCGGGCCGTACCCCCGCCAGGGCCGCGAGCAGCAACAGGATGGACAGGCAACGGGGCAGGGAGCGCATGGCGGGCCTAGGAGGGTGGCGATGTCTGATGCGAGGTCAGGGGAAGAGCTTGGGGTCCGGGTCGGGGGACCGGGGCACCACCTCGCAGAAGAACGCGATGATCTGGGGATCGGGGGCTGAGATGACCGTTTCGCCGCCGGACTTCCGGGTCTGGGCGGCGCCCAGGCGGAAAGGGCCCACCTGGGCCGGGGCCGTCTCCGGCGCCTCGCCCTGCCCCTTGGACCAGGTCAGGGTCAGGTTCCGGGCCAGGAGGAACCCGGTCACCACCAGCGGCATCATGCCCGGGTCCGGGTCCGCCAGGTTTCCCGTGGAGACCATGGTGAACCCCGCGCCCTCCGGGAGCTGCCAGGTGCGGGCCGAAAACAAGTCCAGGTCCAGCCAGGGCCGGGCGACCACGACCCGCTTGAGGTTCACCTTCAGGGTCATGGTGGCCGTCTTGAGGGGCCGGGCCTCGGGGACTTGGGCGGAGCCGTCCGGGTTGAGGGGCACCCGCTCCCTGGGGCGCCGGGGCTTAACGTCGGTCTGGCGGAAGGTCCAGGGACTCCAGCCGAGGTTGGACAGCCAGCCGGCCATGGGGGGGTTGACCAGCACCGAGTACCACGGTTCGGGACTGCCCCCGATGATCCTGCCCCGCGACAGCTCGTCCCTGAGGGCCTTGAGCATGACCGGGGCATTGGTGTCGTAGGCCTTCCGGACCGCGGCCAGGGCGGACCGGATCCTGGCCCGGGAACCGCGGGCGATCCAGTCCTGTTCGGCCTTCTTCACCGCCGGCTCCAGGTCGGAGGGGACCGGCGCGCCCGAAGCCCGGTGCTCGGCCAGGGCCATGTTCAGGGCGTCCCGGGCCTCGTCGTAGGCCGCCTGGTACTTCAGGAAGGCCGTGTAGGCCGCGGTGGGCCGGTCCGCATGACGGGGGTCGAAGAGGACGGCCTTGCCGCTGATGGCCAGCCCCCGCTGTGCCTGGCTGGTGATGCGGGTGACCTTCGCCAGGTCGAGGATCCGGGCGTACAGCCCGGAGATCCTGGCGCCGCTGGGGGCATAGATCCGGGCCGGGCGGGGCATGCGGTCCACCAGGGTGCTCACCGCGTACCGGTCCTTGAGCATGCCCGCCGTGAGGGGGATCCCCGGGTTGGCCAGGATCAGGAACCCCCCCTCGTTGCACAGCCCCTGCCCGGTGGTGTAGGACTCGGCCAGCTTGGCGTACATGAACTCGTACAGGGCCTCCGTGGACCCGGCCGGGAAGGCCGGCGCCCCCAGGGCCGCGACCAGAAGCAGACGGAAGATGTCCAGGGCCCTCATGGCCGCTCCCTGTTCCCAGGTGAAGGACGGCCCGGCCCTACTTCGTGAACTTCTTCGGCGGGCACGGGGGGACGATGTCGCCGATGATGGCGATGATCTGGGCGTCCGGGATGAGGAACTTGCCCTCCTTGAGGTGCTCGCTCATCTCCTTGGACCTGGACTCCTCGCTGTAGTTGCCGCTGATGGAGAACGGACCGTAGCTCGCCTTGGCGCTGGCCCGCAACGATTCCTGCAGCTCCTTCTGGTGGGTCTTGAAGGCGTTGCTCGTGAATTCGACGTTGCGGGCCAGGATGAGCCCGAACGTGTCCACCGGGCACAGGGCGTCGCGCTTGCCGCTCGGCGGGGTCGGGCCGTAGGAGATGACCCCGTTGTTCTTCAGCACGTAGTTCTTCCCCATCAGGACGTCCCTCCGGAACCACGACCGGTAGAAAAAGACCACCTTGATCTGCATGGACATGGTCACATCCTTCTTCTTGGCCATCTCCTCGGCGATCTGGTTGGAATAGGCGGCGGAACCCTCGCCGGTGAACGCGCCGATCTGGATCTTGGCGGCGGTGTCCCATTCCGTCGACTCGAACGACTCCTTCCTGTAGCTGTCGGAGCTCTTGTAGGTAAACGTGATCCAGCCCTTGTCGCCTTCCCAGTCGTCGATGTTCGGGAGGCAGCGCACGATGCCCAGCCCCCTCACCGTCATGTACTCGCCCTTGTTGCAGTCGTCCTGGAGGGCTTTCAGGGCGGTGTTGGGATCCTTGGCGAAGTACTGGGACACGACCAGCTGCTTTTCCTCCACCTCCCCCCGGTTCCCGCTGACGATCCAGTTGTTTTCCGCGTCATCCCTGGCCCGCACCAGCCGGCCGGTGTTGTAGTCCGGCTCCTGGCCCCGGGTGATGTTGTCGGCCTGGGCGTTGGCCAGGGCCTCTTCGGCATCGTCGAAATCCTTCTGGTATTTCCGGTAGGCCTCCATCTGGGAGGTGCCGTCCTGGAGGTACTTGCGGGCCTCCTCGTACTCGGCCTTCTCCGGACCGGGGATGGGGGTCTTGTCGAACTGGATGTTCTTCACGATCGTGTCCCGGAACGTCCGCCAATAGCCGGTGCCGTTCGGATGCCAGGTCAGCGTGGGATCGGGCTCGATAACGCGGTCCAAGAGCCCGTAGACGAACGTATAGCCTCTCGTGTCCGCCTTCATGTCCGTGGGGAGCATGAGGCCGGGATTCATGAAGGCCACCAGCGTGTTGTTGCCCTCCCTTCCGGCCCCGGCGATCTTGGTCAGCTTCAGTTGGAAATCCCTCCACATCTCCGTTGATTTGTCCTTGACCTTCTTGTTCTGTTCAGGCGGCGGCACCTGGGCCCGGGCCTGGGGAGCCGAGGCGGCCAGGGCCAGGGTCAAGGGAATGCAGGTGGTCCACTTCATGGTCTTGCTCCAAGGCTGGAATCGACCGATCCGGGAGGTGGGGATCGAGGGTTGCGAAGGATGCCGGACAGGGGTGGGCATGGGGCGATCAGGACGGTTGATCGATAGAACTTAGGTAGGAACGGGAGGGCTGTCAATAAACATTAATAAAATGCTCTCATCGGGACCCGGATTCCGGCGTTTCGATTTTCATGAATGCAACCTCTTTCCGGGGATCCCGGACGGATCCATCCCAGGCTTGTGCTCCAACGTTTTGATGACAAGTTTATTGCATCTTGGATCGCAGGTTGGCCAGGAGACTCCAATCAAAAGCCCCTGGCTCCCTTGAGCCGGCGGCCTTCCGGGAGCGGGGAACCATGGGATGGATGCGGGTCGTATTCGGGTGCGGCGCCCTGGCGGCGGGGCTCGCCCTGGGCTGCGGCGCCGGCCCGGACGAGCCCCTGCGCATCACCCTGGTCCCTCCCGGCACCCCCATGCCCCACCTGGGGGACGACGTGGTGTTCCAGGTGCTGGCCCAGGGGGGAGGGCCGCCCTCCTTCCAGTGGATCAAGGACGGCAGCAACCTCCCCGGCGCCACCCAGCCCACCCTGCGCATCGCGCCGATGGCCGCGGCCGACGCCGGCAGCTACCAGGTGCAGGCCACCGACGGCAGCACCACCCAGGTCACGCCGCCCTTCGACCTGCAGCCGGTGGACCGCACCTGGCTGGTGATCAGCGCCGCCGACCCGGGCCCCGGCTCCCTGCGGGACATCCTGGCCCAGGCCAACGCCGCGCCGGGGGTCAACGGCATCCAGTTCGCCCTGGACGCCGGCGCGCCCGGGACCGGGGCGTACAGCATCACCTTGGGCAACGACCTGCCCCCGGTCACCGGCAGCGTGGTGATCCTGGGCCCCTTCGACCACCCCCTCACCCTCTCCGGCGGGCTGGACCCGGCCAACCCCGCGGCCGGCGGCCACCGGCCCTTCTTCGTCGACGGCGGGACCCTGGTGCTGGACGGGTTCACCGTGGCCGGCGGCCTGGCCAAGGGCGGCGACAGCCAGGGCGGCGGCGGGGGCGGCGGGGGCATGGGCGGGGCCCTGTTCATCAACGAGGGCGCCGTGACCCTGGTGAACATGACCCTCCAGGGCAACCTGGCCCTGGGGGGCAGCAGCGTTCCGGGGAGCGACGGCACCTACGGCGGAGGCGGGGGCTTCGGCGGCGACAGTCCGGCGGATGGACACGGCGGGCCCCCGGGCCCCCTGGTGGGAACGCCGGGGGTGCCCGACCTGGAGGGCACGAAGGCCACCGCGAACGCCTTCGGCGAGGGAGCCGGGGGCGGCGCCGTCCGGGGCGGCGGGCTGGCCGAGAACCTGGCCGACTGGAGGTCCGACCTCCAGGGAGGGAACGCCGGGTTCGGCGCCGGGGGCGGGTTCAGCGTCGGGCCCACGAGCGGGGGCGGCGTCCCGGGCTGGGGCGGAGGCGGGGGCGGCAGCGGCGGGTCGGTGATCCTCCAGCCTTCCGGGGTCCTGGTCACCCTCAAGGGCGCCTCGCGGTCGCCCGGCGGAGGCCCGTTCGCCGGGACCGGCATCCCCGGCGACGGGGTCCGTCCCGGCCAGGGCGGGGGCGGCGCCGGCCTGGGCGGGGCCATCTTCCTCAACGACGGCACCCTGGCCATGACCGGGTGCCGGTTCATCGGCAACCAGGCCCAGGGGGGGGAAGGCGGCGCCCCGGGGTTCGGCAAGGGAGGCGCGGTCTTCATCCGCAAGTTCACCTTGGACCAGCCGTACGACCTGGGGGTGCTCGAGGCTCAGACCTACCAGGGCAACGTGGCCGAGGACCCGGGGGGGTATGAGCCTCCGGAGTTCGACAACAACGACTATTTCGTTCCCCAGGCGCCGTTGCCCCTGGGCGCCGGAACGCGCGCGCTCCCGGGAACGGGGGCCGTTCCCGGGAGCGCTTCCAGGCGGGGAGGACTACTCGGCTTCGGCCTCGGCGCGGGCGGTCTGCAGGCCGCGCACGTGGTCGGAGACCCACACCAGCAGGCCCAGCAGGATGGCCACCACGGTGGCCAGGGCCATGCCCTTGAGCTCCACCTTGCCCAGGTCGATCTTGGCGCCGGAGACGCCCACCACGAAGGTGATCGCGCTCAGGATCAGGTTGGAGGGCCTGGTGTAGTCCACCTTCTTCTCCAGGATCATGCGGATGCCGGCGGCGGCGATGACGCCGAACAGCAGGATGCAGATGCCGCCCATGACCGGCACCGGGATGCTGCGGATCAGGGCGCCCACCTTGCCCACGAAGGAGACCAGGACGGCGATGCAGGCCGCGCCGCCGATCACCCACACGCTGTAGACCCGGGTGATGGCCATGACGCCGATGTTCTCGCCGTAGGTGGTGTTGGGGGTGGCGCCGACCAGGCCGGACAGGACGTTGGAGATGCCGTCGCCCAGCAGGGAGCGGTGCAGGCCCGGATCCTTCATCAGGTCCCGGTCGACGATGTTGCCGGTGACCACCAGGTGGCCCACGTGCTCGGCCAGCACCACCAGGCAGGCCGGGAAGATCACCAGGATGGCCTGCAGGCTGAACACCGGCTGGTAGAAGTGGGGCGCGGCGATCCAGGGGGCGGCCGCCACGGCGCTGAAGTCGACCAGGCCCAGGGCCAGGGAGACCAGGTAGCCCGCCACCACGCCCACCAGCACCGGGATGATGGCGAGGAAGCCGCGGGCGAACAGGCTCACCAGGACCACCACGGTCAGGGTGCCCACCGACACCAGCAGGGTGGCCCCATGGTTGGGCCCGGGCGCGCCCACCAGGCCGGCCATGCTGGCGGCAACGGGCGCCAGTTCCAGGCCGATTACCGCCACCACCGCGCCCATGGCCGCGGGCGGGAAGATCACGTCCAGCCACCGGGTGCCCACCTGGCGCACGATGAGCGATATGAAGATGAAGAACAGCCCGAACACGATGAACCCGCCCTGGGCCGCCGCGTAGCCGCCCAGCGCGGGCACCGCCAGCACCGCCATCACCGGGGCGATGAAGGCGAAGCTGGAACCCAGGTAGGCGGGGATCCTGCCCCGGGTCACCAGCAGGTAGGTGAGGGTCCCGACGCCGTTCATGAGCAGGGAGGTGGACGGGTCCACCTTGAACAGGAACGGCACCAGCACGGTGGCGCCGAACATGGCGAACAAGTGCTGGAGACTCAGTGGGATACCCTGGAAGAAGGGAACCTTTTCCTCCACCTGGATGATGCGCAGACCGCTAGCTTGGGCTTTCGAAGTCGTCCCCATAAGTTCTCCATTAGCCTGTGGCGTTTTCCCATTCTGGCATGGGGCAGCGCGGCCGGGCCAGTCCGCTTTTAACAATATTTCATGACTTGACGGCGGTCAACGGACGGCTGGGGGAACGCGTCACATCCAGCCCCCCGGCTTCCTCTAATAATCCGATGACCGTCAGCTTCTAGTGCTCGCCCTCACCACGGTGCCGGCGCGCATCATCCAGGGCCGCCGGGTGGCCTGAACCGCCAGCCGCGGCATCCGCGCTCCGGGGCACCGGCCCCGGGGCGGTCCCGATCCCCCCAACCCCTCCCTTGGAGAGAGCACCATGAGCCAGGAAAGAGAGATTCCCGTCAGCACCCTGATCCTGACCTTCCTCGCCGGCGCCGCGGTGGGCGCAGTGGCCGCGGCCCTCGTCACCCCCAAGTCCGGTCCCGAGCTGCGCGGGGATCTGAAGGACCTGGCCCTGAATCCCGGGCGCAAGCTCAAGGACTGGGCCGGCCAGGCCGGAGCGGCCTGGGACGGGATCAAGGAGCGCACCGCCATGGCCGCCACCGACCTGCAGCGGGGCGCCTCCGACGCCATCAACGATCTGCGCGCCTGATATTCCGTGGTGGGACCGTGCGCTCGCGTTGCTCGCTCTCCGTCCCCCCGCACCCCCACGCCATGCCCGGGCGGAGCCCGGGCCTGGCGTCTGGCCCGCGTGGAGAGCCTGCGCGGGTGATTCGCGCCTTTTATTGCAGCCTTTCCAGGAGCCTTTTGAGATGCCCAAGTCCTTCGTGATCCTCGGACTGACCTTGATGCTGGGGCCCCTGCGGGCCGCCCCCGCCCTTTCCCCCGACCCCGCCCGGGCCGAACCCGAGTGGGTGCCGCTCCCCTGCGCTCTCCCGGAGATCCCGGAGGGGGCCCGGATCCTGGGGGCGGGCGACGACGCCGCGCCCATGGAGCGCATGGTGCTGGTGCTGCGGGCCGCGCCCGCCGCCCGGGAGGGCCTGGCGCGGTTCCAGGACGACCTCCAGGACCCCGCCTCGCCCTCCTGGCACCGGTGGCTTTCCCCGGCCCAGTTCGGCGAACGGTTCGGGGCCGCCCTGGACCAGCTGGCCCAGGTGACCGGCTGGCTCCGGAACCAGGGCTTCACCATCGACGAGGTGCCCCAGGGCCGCCTGGCGGTCGTCTTCTCCGGGGACGCCGGGAAGGTCCAGCGGGCCTTCCGCACCGCCGCGGTGCGCTTCGAGGCCGACGGCGCGGTGCGCCAGGCGGTGACCGTCCCGCCCTCCCTGCCCGCCGCCCTGGCGCCATCGGTGGAGGGCCTGCTCTCCCTCACCCCGGTCCTCCGCCGGCCCATGAACACCGGGTTCCGCCCGGTGCCCCGGCAGCTGTCCCTGTTCGGGCTGCACTTCCTGGCCCCGGGCGACTTCGCCACCATCTACAACACCCGCCCGCTGCAGGACCGGAACCTGGACGGCTCCGGGGTGGGCATCGCCGTGATCGGGCGCACCCACATCTCCGAGTGGAACCCCAAGGTGTTCCGGTGGCTGTACGGGCTCCCGTCCCACCCCCCGACGATCGTGCTCAACGGCCTGGACCCGGGCAGCGCCGGCTCGGACGAGGACGGCGAGGCCAACCTGGACGTGGAGTGGTCCGGGGCGGTGGCGCCCAGGGCCGACATCCAGCTGGTGGTGTCCAAGAGCACGGGCACCACCGACGGGGTGGACCTCTCCTCCCAGTACGCGGTGGACCATGACCTGGCCCCGGTCCTGACGGTCAGCTTCGGCGCCTGCGAGCAGGACCTGGGCAGCGCCGGGGTGGCCTTCTACCGCAACCTCTGGGCCCAGGCCGCCGCCCAGGGCATCACCGTGGTGGTGGCCTCGGGGGACAGCGGCGCGGCCGGCTGCGCCCGGGCCGGGGTGTTCTCCGGCCCGGCCCCGGGGGTCAACGCCCTGGCCTCCACCCCCAGCAACGTGGCGGTGGGGGGCACCCAGTTCACCGACGGCTCCTCCACCTACTGGCGCTGGTGGCCCCACCTGGACCTCTCCTCGGCCAAGAGCTACATCCCCGAGGCGGCCTGGAACGAGAGCGGCAACCTCATGATGGGCCTGGGCATCGCCGCCACCGGCGGAGGCCCGTCCACCGTCCATCCCAAGCCCGCCTGGCAGGCGGCCCCCGGGGTGCCGGACGACGGCAAGCGCGACACCCCCGACCTGTCCCTGGCCGCGTCCCAGGCCAACGGCTACCTGGTCCAGACCGGGGGCCTGCCCAACGTGGTGGGCGGCACCTCCTGCGGCGCCCCGGCCTTCGCCGGGATCATGGCCCTGCTGGTCCAGCAGACCGGCCAGCGCCAGGGCAACCCCAACCCGCGGCTGTACCGGCTGGCCACGGCCCAGCTGGGCGGCACCGGGCCCCAGGTGTTCCACGACGTCCTGCAGGGCAACAACACCGTCCCGGGCACCGACGGCTTCCCCTGCACGACCGGCTACGACCTGGCCACGGGTCTGGGCAGCCTCGACGCCGCGGCCCTGGTGGACGCCTGGAGCGGAGCCGGGAACGGGGGCTGACCGGAAACGGACGCGCCGCTTCGGCGGCGCGTCCGGGTCGGACCTCGGACCGCGGCCGCGGATCCGGCGCGCGCCCCATCCACTTGGAACGGGCTCCAGCACTGGGTTTGCGGCCATCGGCGCGGCGCCGCGGAGTGCCCGGCGAGGGCTGCGCCTCGAGCGTCGAAGCGACGCCAGCAAAAAAAAATTCGCGAGATGGGTTGCACAAACATGTTGAGTCATTAATTTGAAGCATATGGAAAACGTTTTCATCGGAAGGATTGCTCCCATGAGCTTGCCTCTGGAGCAAGTGACGCCGGTGACGGACCTGTGCTTCCCGATCCTGCGCGGAAGCAGCCTGGAGGTGGATCACGGCCACGCGCTCTTCCTGGCCCTGAACGCCGCCTGCGGCGACCTGAGGCGGGTGCCGGGCCTGGGCATCCACACGGTGCGCGGCGTCCTCGGCGAGCGCAAGGGCGAGCTGCTCCTGACCGACGATTCCGAGGTGCGCCTGCGCATGCCCGCGGGCTCCGCGCCCCTGCTGAAGGACCTGGCCGGCGCCGTGCTGAGGGTGGACGGCCATGCCATCCAGCTGGGCGAGCCCCGCAGCCAGGCCCTGACCCCGGTCTCGGCGCTGTGGGCGCGCACGGTCACCATCCATTTCCACCACCCCGCCCGGGGCCCTGCCCAGGCCCAGCTGGAGGAGCGGTTCGCCCAGGAGTTCCCCTGGGGCAGCTTGCGGATCCTCCGCGCCCGCACCATCCGGTTCGAGGGCCGGCAGCTCCTGGGCTTCGAAGTGGCGGTCCGCAACCTGACCCCCCAGGCCAGCCTCCTGCTCCAGGGCCAGGGCTTCGGGGGTCGAAGGATCCTGGGATGCGGACTGTTCGTGCCCTTCCAGGCGGCGGCCAAGGCCGGGAGCAAGGCAGGCTGATCCCTGCGGCTTCCCTCAGAACAGCCTCCCCACCAGCGCCGCGACGGCCGTCTCCACCCGCAGGATCCTCGGACCCAGGTGCACCGCCCGGCACCCGCTCCGGACCAGCAGCTCCACCTCGGCCGGGATGAAGCCCCCCTCGGGCCCGATCACCAGGGTCACCGGCCCCTTCACCTCCCTGGGGCACGGCTCCGGGGATCCCGGGTGGGCCAGGAGGGGCAGGGTGCCCCGGAGCAGCCCCGGCAGCTCGTCCTCGGCGAAGGGGCGCAGCAGGCGGCGCAGGTGCAGCTCCGGCAGGACGGTGTCCCGGGCCTGCTCCAGGCCCAGGATGCGCTGGAGCAGCATGTTGTCCTCGCCCAGGCGGGGGCTGTTCCAGTAGCTCTTCTCCACTTTCCAGGCGTTCACCAGGTAGATGCGGGCCACGCCCAGGCTGGCGGCGGCGGCCAGGGTCCGGTTCAGCACCTTGGGGCGGGGCAGGGCCAGCACCAGGGTGAGGGGCAGCTTGGGCGGCGGCGGCTGGTCCAGGACCACGTCCAGTTCCAGCGCCTCCGGATCCATGCGGACCACCCGGCCCAGGCCCAGGGGACCGCCCAGGAGGCCCACCGCCAGGTCGTCCCCGGGCGCCGCCCGGTGCACCTCGGCGACGTGCTTCAGGCGCCGGCCCGTGAGCCGGACCCGTCCGGGGCCGGAAAAATCCTCCGGGCGCAGGACCAGGAGGTTCACGGCCGGCCCGGGCCGGGGACGCGGGTGCTGCGGGCGGTCGCGGGCATGGAGCTCCTCTCCCAGCCATGATAGGCCGGGGCCCCCAAGCCTGATAAGCTGAAGGGTGATTGTGCTTGGAGACCTAAGTGAAGATACTCATCCTGGGCGTGAATGGATTCATCGGCTCCCACCTGGTGGAGCGGGTCCTGCGGGAGACCCATTGGGAGGTCTACGGGATGGACCTGGGCAGCCACAAGGTGGCCGAGTTCCTGGGTCACCCCCGGTTCCATTTCGTGGAAGGGGACATCTCCATCAGCAAGGAGTGGATCGAGTACCACGTCAAGAAGTGCGACGTGGTCCTGCCCCTGGTGGCCATCGCCACCCCCAAGGTCTACGTCACCGATCCCCTGCGGGTGTTCGAGCTGGACTTCGAGGAGAACCTCCGGATCATCCGCCAGTGCGTCAAGTACAAGAAACGGGTGATCTTCCCCAGCACCTCGGAGGTCTACGGCATGTGCCCGGACACCGAGTTCGACGAGGAGAGCTCCGCCCTGGTGACCGGGCCCATCCCCATGCAGCGCTGGATCTACAGCAGCTCCAAGCAGCTGCTGGACCGGGTGATCTGGGGCTACGGCTTCCGGGACGGCCTCCAGTTCACCCTGGTGCGGCCCTTCAACTGGATGGGGCCCAAGCTGGACAGCCTGAACACCGCCAAGGAGGGGTCCTCCCGGCTGGTGACCCAGTTCGCCTGGAACCTGTTCAACGGCGAGCCCCTGAAGCTGGTGGACGGGGGCAACCAGCGGCGCTGCTTCTGCGACGTGGAGGACGCCATGGACGGCCTGATGGCGGTGCTGCGCAACGAGGGCGGCAAGGCCGACGGGAAGATCTTCAACATCGGCAACCCGGCCAACGACCACAGCGTCAAGGAGATCGCCCACATGATGGTGGAGATCTGGCGGGACCACCCGTTCCGCAAGGAGCGGGGCACCCCCCTGTCCGAGATCGTGGAGGAGCTGAGCGCCACCTTCTACGGCAAGGGTTACCAGGACGTCCTGGTGCGCACCCCCAGCATCCGGCGCATGCAGGAGACGTTCGGCTTCCGGCCCAAGGTCGGGATCCGGGAAGCGCTGCGCAAGGCCCTCGACTTCTTCGTTGAGGAGCACAAGGCCATGGAAAAGATCGTCGACTCCGAATGACCCGGAAGGAACGCTGGCAGCTTCTCTGCACCTGGTTCTTCCTGGGGCTGGCGCCGCTGTTCCTGAAGCCCCTCTGGGAGCCGGACGAGGCCCGGTACGCGGAAGTGCCCCGGGAGATGCTGGCCCTGGGCGACTGGCTGACCCCGCGCCTGAACTACGTGCTCTACTTCGAGAAGCCGCCCCTGCAGTACTGGCTGTCGGCGGCCTCCATGCGCCTGTTCGGGCAGCACCCGTTCGCCGCCCGCCTGCCCCTGGCCCTGGCCACCCTGGTCAGCCTCTGGTGCGCCTGGCGCCTGGCCGGGAGGCTCGGGGCGCGCCGCCCCGCCTGGGCCGGCTTCATGGCCGCCACCGCCATCCTTGCTTATGTGTGCGGCCAGATCCTGACCCTGGACGCCCTGTTCGCCGCCTTCCACGTGCTGGCCTTCACCGCCGCGGTGGAGGCGGTGGCCGCGCGCAGCCGGGGGGAGCGGGGGCTGGGGTGGACCCTGCTGGCCTTCGGCTCCCTGGCCCTGGCCGTGCTGACCAAGGGGCTGGCCGCCCCGGTCCTGGTGGGCATGACCGTGATCTGCTCGCTGCCCTGGGCCTGGGCGGAGCCGAGGCTGCGCCGGGCCGTGGTGCGGACCCTGCTGGACCCCCTGGGCTGGCTGCTGTTCCTGGCCCTGTCCGCGCCCTGGTTCGTGCTGGTGGACCGGGCCCACCCGGGGCACACCTCGTTCTTCTTCCTGCACGAGCACTTCGCCCGGTTCACCAGCCATGTCCACGCCCGGGAGGGCTCCAAGAACCCGTTCCTGGACAAGCTGTATTTCCTGGGGGTGCTGGGCCTGGGCCTGGTGCCCTGGCTCGCCGCCGCCTGGACCGGGCTGCGCCGCGCCCTGGGCTTCCTGCGCGCCCCGGGCGGACCGGTGACGGCCCAGGCCCCCCTCCACCGCTGGACCGTGGCGGCGGTGCTGCTGGCGGGCGCCTGGCCCTTCTTCTTCTACACCGTCTCCGGCTCCAAGCTGCCGCCCTACATCCTGCCGTCCATGGTGCCCATCCTGGCCCTGGCCTGCGCCTTCGAGCGGGAGGGGGAGGAGCGCCGGGCCCTGGCCCGGTGCGGGCGCGAGTTGCTCGTGCTGGGGGTCCTGCTGCTGCTGGCGGGCCCCTTCCTGCTCAAGGACAAGTCCGGGGTGGGCTGGGCGCTGGCCGCCGGCGCCGGCTTCGCCGCCCTGGGGTGCTGGGCCCTGCGGGCCAAAAGTGACCGGGCCTTCCGGCCCTGGGGGCTGTCCGGGACTCGGTGGATGGTGGGGCTGGGCGCGGTGCTGCTCCTGCTCACCGTCTCCGCCCAGAAGGCGGCCGGGGCCGGCAAGGAGGAGTCCGCCCTGGTGCGCCGGGCCCCGGCGGACGCCCAGTGGATCAGCTGCGGCAACTACTACCAGGTGATCCCCTTCCTCACCGGCCGGCGGACGGTGGTGGTGGCCGGGACCGGGGAGCTGGCCTACGGCCGGGACCACCTGGATCCGGCCGAGCGGGAGCGCTGGTTCCAGGAGGACGACCGCACCTTCGCCGCGGTGGGCCGCCGCCTGCGGGCCGAGGACCCCGGGCGCCCGGTGTGGGCCCTGGTGGACCGGAACACTTGGCGCGGCCTGGAGGACTCCGTGCGGGACGCCTGGGAGGAGCGGGGGCGGACGCCCTCCTGCATCCTGGTCACTCTGAAGTAGGCGCCGGCCGGTAGTCGACGGTGTAGGCCACCGGGCCCGGGAGCCGCCCGCTGCGCACGGTCACCTGGAAGCGCAGGGTGCGGGTGTCGGGATCCACGTGGAAATGGTTGACCCGCTGCCCGTCGTGGGCGGTGAAGGTCTGCTCCAGGTCGTCCCCGTCCAGGCGCGCGGCCACGGTCATCTTCTCCCCGTCCTCCCGGGTCCAGGCCACAGGGGTGCCGTCCAGGGGCATGCTCATGGGCTGGCGGTCGTCGAAGGTGATGGTGACCTCAGCGCCGGTCCGGGCGACCTGGATGCGGCGGAAGACGACGTTGGTGTTCCGGAGCCGGGACCGGGCGATGGGCCGGGTCAGGAAGTTCATGGGCGCCGTGGCCTGGTCGATGACGGCCTGGAGGTCGGGGGCGCTGGCCACGCTCCAACTGCCTAATGGGGCCGCCCCCGCCAGGGGGAGGGTGGCCAGGATGGGAAGCATCAAGGGACGGAACAGGCGAACCTCCGGACGTATTGTGGTATCCGTGCTGGGCTTGCGCCAGGGGGCGGCCGGCTGGGGAGGGGTAAAAACGGCCCCGGCGGCCCTGCGGTAGAGTGAAGGCATGGACACCCCGGTCTACCTGGACAACAACGCCACCACCCGACTGGCTCCCGAGGCCCTGGAGGCCATGCTGCCGTACCTGCGGGAACAGTACGGCAACGCCGGATCGGCCCATCTCCTGGGGCGCCTCGCCGAGGGGGCCGTGGCCCACGCCCGGGGCCAGGTGGCCGCGCTCCTGGGCTGCGGCGAAGCGGAAGTGGTGTTCAACAGCGGCGGCACCGAAGGGCTGAACCACGCCATCCGGGGCGTGTTCGAGGCCAAGCCCGGCAGGCGCCACTTCGTCACCACCGCGGTGGAGCACAGCGCGGTGCTGGCCATCGCCCAGTGGCTCCAGGCCCAGGGCGTGGAGGTGACCCTGCTGGGGGTGGACCGGGACGGGCGCCTGGACCTGGGCCGGCTGGAGGCCGCCCTGCGCCCGGACACCGCCCTGGTCTCGGTCATGGCCGCCAACAACGAGTCGGGGGTGCTGTTCCCCCTGGAGGAGGCGGGCCGGATCGCCAGGGCCAGGGGCGTCCTGTTCCATGTGGACGGCACCCAGGCGGTGGGCAAGGTGCCCATCGACCTGTCCCGCCTGCCGGTGGACCTGCTCAACCTTAGCGCCCACAAACTGCATGGGCCCAAGGGCGTGGGCGTCCTCTACCTGCGCCGGGGCCTGCGGGTGCGCCCGTTCATGGTGGGCGGCGGCCAGGAGCGGGGGCGGCGGGGAGGCACCGAGAACGTGCCCGGCATCGTGGGCCTGGGCAAGGCCGCCGAACTGGCCGCGGCCCACCTGGAGGCCATGGCCGGCCCGGTGCGGGCCCTGCGCGACCGCCTGGAGGCGGACCTCCTGGACCGGGTGCCGGACATCCGGATCAACGGCGCCGGGGCCGGGCGGGTGCCCAACACCTCCTTCGTCAGCTTCCGGGGCATCGAGGGCGAGGCCCTGTTCCTGAAGCTGAGCGACCGGGGCGTGTGCGTCTCCACCGGCAGCGCCTGCACTACCGGCCAGCGGGAGCCCAGCCACGTGCTGCGGGCCATGGGACTGGAGCCGGAGTGGGCCCAGGGGACCGTGCGGTTCTCCCTGAGCCGGTACACCACCGGTGATGAGATCCGCAAGGTGGCGGACCTGGTGCTGGAACTGGTGGCGGAGCTGCGCGCCTCGGGGGCCGTGGGGCGGCGGTAGGGACCTTCGGGCGGCGTTCCTGGATGTGCTTGATTCGGCCAAGGTTGTGGAAACGGTTGCGGGGAACCTGTATTATTAATTAATATTACGATGTCACGGCCTTTCAGACGGGGTCGTGGACGGACCCCACCTTGCCCGGAGATCGGCTTGTCCTTTTCCTTCCCCTTCCGCCGCCCACGCCGAACCGAAGCCCAAGCCCCCCGAACCGGCCCTCCTGGACCTGCCTCCCCTCCCGTCCGAGGCCAAGGTCCGCCAGTCCATCACCCTGGGCGGCAAGACCTTGGCCTACACCTGCTCGGTCCAGGCGCTCCCGGTGCGGGACGAGAAGGGGCGCAAGGTGGCCGAGGTGGTCTGCACCGCGTAATTGGCGGCGGGGGAACCCTCCTGCCTGATCCCTACCCATGGGACCTCTACCCCCACGGGGACGTGGACGCCCTGTGGAAAGCCGAGGCCATCCTCACCGGCGCCATGGTCCAGTTCCTGGGCCAGACCGTCGGCTGGCGCCCCGAGGCCCGCTACATCGGCCTCAACCTGGAGGTCAAAGCCAAGTGGGAGACCCCCGGCGGCATTGCTAGCACCGTGAGATCCGCTGACCCGCAGGGTCAGGAGGTCGCTTGCGCGAGGCAATGAACGCCCTCGGCTTTCCCGAGCGGCTTGTCGAAGGTGGCAAGCGGCAAGTGCCCAGCCTTGCGGGCGATTTCAAGGACCAGGAAGTCATCGAAACCGGTTCTGCCTCTCGCTTCGAAGAGCGCCAAAGCGGATCGGACCACGCCCGGATCCTCCAGGGCCATGTCCTTGTTGTCGATGATCCGCTTCAAGGCTTCGATGAGTTGTTGCTTGCCGAAGCCGTACACCGAATCGAGGACCCAAATGGTCTGCACCAGCACGACCTGCGAGATCCAGACAGGACCCTCTTTCTTGATGAAGGCCAAGGCTGCGGGGCTTTGTACAGCATCATCCCCGGCCAGGGCTCGAACCAGGACGTTGGTGTCAACGGCCCGCATACTTGGCCCTCATCCGGTTCCGGATACCCTCCTTGATCTCTTCGTCGGTCTTGTGGATGCTCTTGGGGAGCTTGAGGACTTCCCGCACGTCCTCCAAGGTGTACTGTCCGCTCTTCTGAACGACCAGTTGCCCGTTAAGAATGTCCCAGTTGATGACCTCCCCAGGAGCGAGGCCGAACTTGCGCATGATGTTGACGGGAATGGACACTTGGCCCTGGGCCGTGATCCGAGATTGAGCAATAGCCACGGAATCACCTCCTCCATTACAAGGTTAATCCATTAACCGATTAATGCAAGCGTGGGAGATGCATGAGAGGCTTCCCATGCTTTCATTGGGCTTAGGAGCGCCGCGCCAGCTTCGCCGAGCACACCCGGCAGTACTCCCGGTAGGCCGGGTTGCCCCGCCCGCACTGGGGACACACCTTGTCCCCGCTCCGCCGCGCCCGCTGCAGGCGCAGGTAGATCAGGCTGAGCAGCACGATCGCCACCAGGGCCGTGCGGACCACCTCAGTTATCCACTTTCAGGATGGCCAGGAAGGCCTCCTGGGGGATCTCCACGCTGCCGATGGACTTCATGCGCTTCTTGCCCTCCTTCTGCTTGGACAGGAGCTTCTTCTTGCGCGAGACGTCGCCGCCGTAGCACTTGGCCAGCACGTCCTTGCGCCGGGCCTTGACGTTGGTGCGGGCGATGATCTTGCTGCCGATGGCGGCCTGGATGGCCACGTCGAACAGCTGCTGGGGGATGACCTCCTTCATCCTGACCGTGAGGCCGTGGCCCAGGGCCTGGCTCTTGCTGCGGTGCACCAGGATGCTCAGGGCGTCCACCGGCTCCCCGTTCACCAGGATGTCCATCTTCACCAGGTCCGACTCCCGGTAGCCCTTCATGTGGTAGTCGAAGCTGGCGTAGCCCTTGGAGATGGACTTGAGCTTGTCGTAGAAGTCCAGCACCACCTCGTTCAGGGGCAGCTCGTAGACCAGCATCACCCGGTCCTTGCCCACGTACTCCAGGCGCTGCTGGAAGCCCCGGCGCTCCTCGCACAGCTTGAGCAGCCCGCCCACGAAGTCCGGGCGGGTGAGGATGGTGGCCTCGATCAGGGGCTCCTCGATGCGCAGGATCCGGGGCAGGGGCGGCAGCCTGGCCGGGTTGTCCACGAACACCTCGGTGTCGTCGGTGAGGAACACGTGGTAGCGCACCGAGGGGGCGGTGGTGATCAGGTCCAGGTCGAACTCCCGCTCCAGCCGCTCCTGGACGATCTCCATGTGCAGCAGGCCCAGGAACCCGCAGCGGAAGCCGAAGCCCAGGGCCTGGCTGGTCTCGGGCTCGTACCGGAAAGAGCTGTCGTTGAGCCGCAGCTTCTCCATGGCGTCGCGCAGGTCCTCGAAGTCGTCGCTGTTGGTGGGGAAGATCCCGGCGAACACCACCGGCTGCAGCTCCTTGAAGCCATGCAGCATCTCCTGGGCCGGGCGGGTGGTGTTGCTCAGGGCGTGGGTCATGGTGTCGCCCACCTTGACGTCCCCCAGGGTCTTGATGCTGCCGGTGACGTAGCCCACCTCGCCCACGCTCAGCTCGTCGGTCCGGGTCATCTTGGGATTGAACACGCCCACCTCGTCCACCCGGTGCTCCCCGCCGGTGACCATGAAGTGGATGGTCTCGCCGGCCTTCAGGGTGCCGTTGACGACCCGCACCAGGCAGACCACCCCCCGGTACTGGTCGTAGTGGCAGTCGAACACCAGCGCCTGCAGGGGCGCCTTGGGGTCGCCCTGGGGCGGCGGCACGCACTTGACGATCTGCTCCAGCACCTGCAGGCAGTTCTCCCCGGTCTTGGCGGAGACGTTGATGGCGTGGGCGGTGTCCACCAGCCCGATGACCGTGTTGATCTCCTCCAGCACCCGCTCCGGCTCGCTGGAGGGCAGGTCGGTCTTGTTCAGCACCGGGAACACCTCCAGGTTGTTTTCCAGGGCCAGGTAGGTGTTGGCCAGGGTCTGGGCCTCCACCCCCTGGGTGGAGTCCACCACCAGGATGGCCCCCTCGCAGGCGGCCAGGCTGCGGCTCACCTCGTAGGTGAAGTCCACGTGCCCCGGGGTGTCGATCAGGTTCAGGGTGTAGGTCTGGCCGTCCTGGGCCGGGTACTTCAGGGTCACCGCGTGGGCCTTGATGGTGATGCCCCGCTCCCGCTCCAGCTCCATGTCGTCCAGGATCTGGGCCTGCATGTCCCGCAAAGCGATGGTGTTGGTGAGCTCCAGCAGCCGGTCGGCCAGGGTGGACTTGCCGTGGTCGATGTGGGCGATGATCGAGAAATTGCGAATGAGTCGGGGGTCGGTCAAAGGGGCCTCGGGGAGGTGCTGCGGAACCGGACATTGTATCGTTGGAACCATGATACGTCTGCTGCTCGCTTCGATCCTGTGCCTGGAGACCCTGGCCGCGACCGTGTCCGGGAGCATCGGCGACGGCCTGCGGGGGCTTCCGGGCGTGCGGGTCTATCCGGACCGCACGGTGCGGGTGCGCACCCGGGACCTGCCCCCGGTGGCGGTCACCGACGCCGAAGGCCGGTTCTCCCTGGACCTGGCTCCCGCCGACACGGCGCTGGCGGTGGAAAAGCCCGGCTGGCAGCGGGACCTGGTGCCCCTGGCCGACCTGGACCGCACCGTGGTGCTGCGTCCGGCCCCCGAGTACCGCCAGGAGCCGGTGCTGGTGCTGCGCCTGGACCTGCCCGGCGTCACGCCCCTGCGCACCGACGAAGAGCTGCGCGCCATCCTGTTCAGCCGCCGCCCCGGGGAGGCCAGCGCCGCCAACTACTACTACGAGGTCTCCAAGGGCAGCCTGGAGCTGGAGGAGGGCGCCCTGCTGCACCTGGCCTATCCCGGACCTTTGCAGCCCGCCCACCCCCATCCCGCGCGCTTCATGGTCGACGACCGGCGCGAGGCGCTGGTGCGCTGGGCGCTGGAGCAGATCAAGGACAAGGACCTGAAGCCCTTCGACCGGGTGGACAACCGCACCGGGGCCCTGAAGCCGGACGGCGAGCCCGACCACCTGTGGCTCGTGCCCCCCGGTCCGTCCCGCACCATCACCGTGGACCCCGAGCACTTCCAGGCCATCTGCTACCTCATGCCGCTGCCCTGGGACCAGCGCAGGCACTGGACCACCGTGTTCTTCGCCGAGGAGACCCCCCTGGGCGCCATCGTGCACGAGGCCATGCACGCCATGGGCGAGCACCGGGTGGGCGACCTGTACATGGACGACCGCCACCCCCTCACCGCCGGGCGCTGGGACCTCATGGACACCGGCCAGTTCCAGGGCTGGGACCGCTACCACCAGACCGGCTTCCCCTGGCAGGAGGACACCGGCTACAGCCCGGCCCAGCCCATGGGCTGGGTGCGCGCGGAGCTGTGGTACCGGGGCCGGTTCCGGGCCACCGTGAACACCCTGCGGTTCCGGGGGACCTGGGAAGGCTGGATGGACCCCCTGGAGCGGGCGCCCCGGGACCTTCCCCAGCGCCTGGTGGTGCCCGATCCCCGGGGCAAGGGCCGGTTCTGGGAGTTCAACGTCCGCCGCCCCCTGGGCTTCGACCGGGGCCGCACCGGGGACCGCTGGGGCCCCGGGTACGAAGGCCTGGTGGTGGCCAGGGTGGACCCCGCGCTCCTGGCCCGGGTGGACGCCCACCTGCAGGTCAACCGGCAGTTCCTGGGCCCGGTGCGGGTGCAGAACGCCCACCCGGGGACGCCGGAACCTCCCTTGCCCCGCCACCCCGCCGGGCGCTGGCAGCTGGACGGGGCCGCGTACAACCTGGGCCCGGGGGAGGTGGGCAAGGGGCAGGACGGGCCGCTCGCCTGGGAGGTGCTGGCGGTGGACCCGGCCGGGCGGATGAGGATAAGAGTGACCCTTGACTAATCTGAGCCAACTCATTTGAAAAAATCGGAATAAATACCCATGCCCCTCGAAGATCTACCTATACTATTGGGGCTTGACGACCGCAACGTTCCCCAGGCTCCTTGAACCCGTCTGGTTCCCATCTGTGCCTCCGGGCCGACCACCGACAAAGGCGCCAAGCCTTGGCCGGGATGGTCGACCGCGTCCTGCGGGATGCCTGGACCCGGCGCGGGGCCTGGACCGCGGCCAGGCCTGCGGGAGCTGTGACGTCAATCAATAGTTGCTCCCTTTTCCGCACTTTCAATTCAGACCCATCGGTCCGTAACTCGAACAGAACCTTGCAAATCCAAATCAATCTGCGGTCCGCTGGGGGCCGCGGGCCGAATCCTTGTTGAATAATTCCATCACTGGGCATTCAATAATTTAAGATACCCTGATCTCTTAGACGACCTAAGACGGCGGCCATGGATCCTGTCCTCTATACCTATCACATTCCAAGGCATGACCCTGAGACGGTGGCCCGCAACGTGGTGCGCCAGCACTTGGCCGACCACCTCCTGATGTGGAAGAGGATGTCGGACGCCACCGAGCTGGTCTTCCTGGCCACCTGCCAGCGGGTGATCTGGATGTTCTGGGGCGGGGACGGCACCACCCTGGGCTTCGGCCCCGAGATCGACTGCTTCCAGGGCGAGGCGGCCTGGCGCCACCTGCTGGAAGTGGCCACCGGCCTGAACAGCGCCAACCTGGGCGACCGGGAAGTGGTGGGGCAGATCCGCCAGGCCCTGGACGTGGCCAAGGAGGTCCACACCGCCGGCCCCGAGGCCCAGGCGGCCATGGAGGACATCCTGCGCGAGGCCCAGCGCCTGCGCACCCGGATCGGGCTGGACGACGGCTCGGCCAGCGTGGCCACCGCCGCCCTGCGCCACCTGGAGACCTCCCTCGTCCCCGGCGCCCGGGTCGCCATCGTGGGGGTCGGCCCCATGAGCCGCTATCTGGCCCAGCGTCTGCCGGAGCGGGGCTTCGAGATCACCATGTGCAACCGCACCCTGGCCAAGGCCGAGGTGTTCGGGCTGCCCCTGGTGCCCCTGGCCCAGCTGCAGATGGATCCCAAGGGCTTCGACGTGGTGGTCTCCGCCACCGCCAGCAACACGCCCCTGTTCACCTTCGACAACTGGTCCCGGGTGGCGCCCCACCCGGTCAAGCTGGTGGACCTGGCCCTGCCGTACGACTCCGAGCCGGAGTTGGACCAGCTGCCCTGGGTGACCCGGGTGGACCTGTCCTTCTTCCTGGCGGAGACCGAGAACACCAAGAAGACCCGCCAGATCGCCGCCGGCCAGGCCGAACCCTTCATCGCCGGCGCGGTGGAGCGACTGCGCAAACGGGCCAGTGCCCGGGTGCAGAAAACCTCCCTGCGCACCGCCCACGAGCGCCTCACCGACGCCTGGGAGACCATGGAGGCCGAAGCCATCGCCCCGGGCGGCGCCCTGGCCGACCTCTCCCCGGCCCAGATGGAGGCCCTGGAGATCCTGCTGAAGCGGGGACGCACCTTGGCCTTCCGGGCCCTGAGCCTCCAGCGTGAACCCGCCCTGGACCCCAACTAGCATGAAGATCGTTCTTGGCACCAGGGGCTCCCAACTGGCCGTGCAACAGTCCGAGGAGCTGGTCGCCCACCTGCGTGCCCATGGGCACACGGTGGAGTGGAAGAAGTTCACCACCCACGGGGACCAGTGGCTGGCCGGGCCCCTGGACAAGCAGACCGGCGCCGGATTCTTCACCAAGGAGCTGGAGGAGGCCCTGCTGGCCGGCCACGTGGACATGCTCATCCACTCCTTCAAGGACGTCTCCCTGGAGCGGCCCGAGGGCATCGCCACCGCCTGCGTGCCCCGGCGGGAGGACCCCTCCGACCTGCTGGTGATGTGCCCGGACGCCCCCGAGCACCCGGTGATCGGCACCAGCTCCGAGCGGCGCCTGCGCTTCCTGGCCCCGGCGCTGCCCAAGGCCAGCTTCACCTGGATCCGGGGCAACGTGCCCACCCGGGTGCAGCGGGTGAGGGACGGCGAACTGCGCGGCGGGCCTCTGCATGGGACGGTGCTGGCCGCCGCCGGGCTGCGCCGGCTGGGCCTGGACCTGTCCGGGCTGGCCGTGCGGGCCCTGGAGCCCACGGAACTGCTCCCGGCCCCGGCCCAGGGCGCCCTGCTGGTGGAATCCCGGACCGGCGACCAGACCCTGGCCGAGGCCCTGGCGGAGATGCACGATCCCCTCACCCTGCGCCTGGTGTCCCTGGAGCGGGCGGTGCTGGAAGGCATCGGCGGCGGCTGCCAGCAGCCCCTGGGCGCCCTGGCGGTACCCGAACCCGATGGCCGGATCCACCTGCGCGCGGCCTACGCCCACCCGGGCGATCCGGGCACCGGAAGCATGGGCGGCCTGCACTGGGCCGAAAGCCGCGGTGACGACGACGCCCGCCTGGTGGCCGACGTGCTGCGGGGCCTGGGGCTGTGAAGCGGCTGGGGCTGGCCCGCGCCCTGGACGATCCGCTTTGCCAGGCCGTCCGGGCCGTCGGCTGGGAGCCGGTGCCCCTGTTCCTCACCGGGATGGCCGCCACCCAGGCCGATCCGCCCACGGACCACCCCGACGCGGTGCTGGTGCTGAGCCCGGCGGCGGCCCGCCTGGCCCGGATTCCCGCCGGGGTGCCCTGCCTGGCCCAGGGCGAGGCCACCGCCAGGGCCCTGGGCGGACGGGACGTGTGGGTGAGCGCGGTGCCCAGGGCCGAAGGCCTGTTCGACCTGCTGCGGGAGAAGTTCCCGGCCGGCGGCACCTTCCTCCTGGCCCGGGGCGAGCGCAGCCGCGAGCACCTGGAACAGGCCGCGGAAGGCACCCCCTGGCGGCTGCTGCCCTGGATCACCCACCGGGAAGTCCCGCTGGCCCCGCCCCCGGCCTGGCCCGAACTGGACGCGGTGCTGGCCCTGAGCCCGCTCCAGGCGGAGCTGATGGGCCCCGGCTCCGCGGCCGGCCGGCCCGTGCTGCGCTTCGCCTGGGGGAAGCGGACCCGCCGCGCCTTCCTCCAGGGGGGGTATCCTGTGGACGCTTTCTGCGAGCCCGAGGCCGCTTCCCTGCAGCGGCTCCTGGCTGCTTATTCGTGAGGTCCCCATGCTGATCCGTTCCCGCCGACTCCGCACCACCGCCGCCATGCGCGATCTGGCGGCGGAAACCGAACTGCTGCCCCGGCACCTGATCCAAGGGCACTTCATCCAGCCCCAGGAGGGCTCCACCGCCATCGACTCCCTGCCGGGCATCGCCCGCAACGGCATCCAGGCCACCCTGCGCCAGGTGGAGGCCGACCTGAAGCTGGGCATCCGCTCGGTGCTGCTGTTCGGCGTCCCCGACCGGACCGAGAAGTCCCCGGACGCCGCCGCCGCCGTCGACCCGGCCGGGCTGGTGCCCCGCACCGTCCAGGCCCTCAAGGAGGCCTTCGCCCAGGACCTGGTGGTGATGACCGACGTCTGCCTGTGCGCCTACACCGACACCGGCCACTGCGGGGTCAACCACGGCCCCGAGATCGTCAACGACGAGAGCGTGGCCATCCTGGCGAAGATGGCCGTGAGCCACGCCCGGGCCGGGGCCGACGTGGTCGCCCCCTCGGACATGATGGACGGCCGGATCCGGGCCATGCGCGAAGCCCTGGAGGCCGACGGCCACCCGAACACCGCCATCCTCAGCTACGCCATCAAGCACGCCGGGGCCTTCTACGGCCCGTTCCGGGAGGCCGCCGACTCCTCCCCCAAGTTCGGCGACCGCCGCAGCTACCAGATGGATCCGAGGAACGCGAGGGAAGGGCTGCGGGACGCCCTGCTGGACCTGGACGAGGGCGCCGACGCCCTGCTGGTCAAGCCGGCCCTGCCCAACCTGGACCTGGTCTGGCGCCTGCGGGAGCGGGCGCTGTGCCCCATCGCCGCCTACCACGTGTCCTCGGAGTACAGCACGGTCAAGGCCGCCGCCAGGCTCGGCTGGGTGGACGAAGCGGCCCTGTTCCGCGAGCACCTGCTCGCCATCCGCCGGGCCGGCGCGGACTGGATCGTCACCTACGCGGCGCGCGAGGCGCTGCAGAAACATTGGATTTAGCCGCCGTCAGGCCGCTTGCGGCCTTACGGTGGCTTATGCTCTGGAGTACTGACCATGGCCAACAGCAACGACACTTTGTTCCAGGAAGCCCTGACCCATTTCCCGGGGGGCGTCTCCAGCCCGGTGCGGGCCTTCCGCGCGGTGGGGGGCACCCCCAAGTTCTTCCGCAAGGCCTGGGGCGCCCGGTTCGAGGACGAAGAGGGCCGCAGCTTCGTGGACCTGTGCATGTCCTGGGGCCCGCTCATCCTGGGCCACGCCGACCCGGGCGTGATCGCCGCCGCCTCCGAGGCCATGGCCGAAGGCCTGAGCTTCGGCGCGCCGTCCCGCCGGGAGCTGCTCCTGGCCCGGCGCATCAAGGCCATGGTGCCGTTCGTGGAGAAGATGCGGTTCGTGTCCTCGGGCACCGAGGCGGTCATGTCGGCCCTGCGCGCCGCCCGGGGCTTCACCCGGCGGGAGCGCATCCTCAAGTTCGAGGGCTGCTACCACGGCCACAGCGACGGCATGCTGGTGAAGGCGGGCTCCGGCCTGGCCACCTTCGGCGAGCCCTCCAGCGCCGGGGTGCCCAAGGGCTTCGCCGACCTCACCACGGTCATCTCCCTGGACGACCGCGAGGCCCTGGAGCGGGTGTTCGCCCAGCAGGGATCCGAGCTGGCCGCGGCCATCATCGAGCCCATCCCCGCCAACAACGGGCTGCTGGTGCAGGATCCCGGGTTCCTGCGCCGGCTGCGGGAGCTGTGCACGAAGCACGGCGCGGTGCTGATCTTCGACGAGGTGATCAGCGGCTTCCGGGTGGCGCCGGGCGGCGCCTCCGAACTGCTGGGCATCACCCCCGACCTGGTCACCTACGGCAAGATCATCGGCGGCGGCATGCCCGTGGGCCTCTACGGCGGGCGCAAGGACATCATGGCCGTGATCTCCCCGGACGGCCCGGTCTACCAGGCCGGCACCCTCAGCGGCAACCCCGTGACCATGGCCGCCGGCCTGGCCACCCTGGAGCGGCTGACTCCGGCCCTGTACCAGGATCTGGAAAAGAAGGGCGCCGCGTGGGCCGCCGCTTTCGAACAGATCCCGGGGCTGCATGCCCCCCGGGTCGGGAGCCTGATCTGGCCGCTGTTCCAGGCGGGGGTGAAGCGCGCCGACCGGGTGGAAAGCGGGGCCATCGGCAAGTTCAACAAACTGCATGGATTGATGCTCCAACAGGGTATCTACCTGCCGCCTTCCGGCTTTGAAGTGGCCTTCCTTTCGGTGGCCCACGGCGAAGGCGAACTGGCCGACCTCAAACGCGCCGTCGCGGCGGTGGCGAAACAGCTTTAGAAAGAACCTTCATGACAGCACCCCTCGTCCGCGCCCTCCATGGCGAAGTCCTTCCCACTCCCCCCGTCTGGTTCATGCGCCAGGCCGGGCGCTTCCTGCCGGAGTACCGCGCTGTCCGGGAGAAGGCCTCCTTCGAAGATCTCCTCTACGACCCGGATCTCGCCGCCGAGGTGACCCTGCAGCCGGTCCGGCGCTTCCCCAAGCTGGACGGCGCCATCATCTTCTCCGACATCCTGGTCATCCTGGAGGCCCTGGGCTGCGGGGTGACCATCCCCGAAGGCGGCCCCCGGATCACCCGCACCCTGGACCAGCTGGACCCCGCGGGTCCCCTGGACGAGAAGGTGTTCGAGCCGGTCCAGGCCGCCCTGCGCAAGGTTCGGGCCCAGCTTCCGGAACACCAGGCCCTGCTGGGCTTCGCCGGGGCCCCCTGGACCCTCCTGGCCTACGGCATCGAAGGGAAGGGCAGCAAGAACTGGACCCGCGCCAAGGCCTTCCTCCATCATGAGCCGTTGTTGGCCCGGCGCTGGCTGGACCGCCTCGCCGATGTCGCCGCCCTCCTGCTCAACCGGCACATCGGCGCCGGGGCCCAGGGGGTGCAGCTGTTCGACACCTGGGCCGGAGAGCTGGACCGGGAGGACTACCTGGGCTACGCCTTCCCCGCCGCCGAGCGCACCCTGGCCCAGGTGGCCGGGGCGCCCCGGCTGTACTTCCCCCGGGGCATCCTGCCCCGGTGCCTGGACCAGCTCTCCTGCGAGGGCCTGGCGGTGTCCTGGCAGGTGCCCATGCGGGAGGCCCGGGACACCTTCCGGGGCAAGGTGCTGCAGGGCAACCTGGACCCGGTGGCCCTGCTGGCGGGGCGGGAGACCGCCTGCCGCAAGGCCCGGGCCATCGTCGACACCATGCGGGGCCGGGCCTTCGTGTTCAACCTGGGCCACGGGCTGCTGCCGGAGACCGATCCCGAGGTCCTGGGCGCGGTCATCGACGCGGTCAAGTCGCTTTGATATGCCTGTGGGGGGACCGCCCGCTTGCGTTGCTCGCTCTACGTTCCCCCACACCCCCACTCCATGCCCGGGCGGAGCCCGGACATGGAGTCTAGTCCCCCTGAGTTGCGGCCGCCCCGGCCGGAGCCGATCATGAGCCCTGGAGACGTACCTGATGGCCTTGGCATTGCACGAACTGGTCAAGCACTATGACCGCCCCGGGCCCCGCTACACCGGCTACCCCATGCCGCCGGCGTGGTCGGACGGCTTTCCCGAATCGGAGGTGCGGGAGGCCCTGGCCCGGGCCGACCGCGACCCCCGCCCGTTCTCCCTCTACGCCCACCTCCCGTTCTGCAAGCGCCGCTGCTCCTACTGCGGCTGCAACGTGGTGGTGAGCCCCAAGTACACCCCGGTGGAGCCCTTCCTCCAGGCCCTGGAAGCCGAGGTGGAGCTCTGGGCCGGCCTGCTGCCCACCCGGCGCGGGGCCATCCAGCTTCACTGGGGCGGGGGCACGCCCACCTACCTGAAGGTGCCGGAGCTGGCCCGCACCTTCAAGCTGATCACCGACCGCTTCCCGCTCCTGCCCGGCGCCGAGGTGTCCATCGAGGTGGACCCCACCTACCTGGAGCCCGACCAGCTCCCGGCCCTGCGGGACCTGGGCTTCAACCGGGTCTCCTTCGGCGTCCAGGACCTGGACGAGGGGGTGCAGGCGCTCATCACCCGGGGGCAGACCTGGGACCAGACCCTCACCACCGTCAAGCAGGCCCGGGACCTGGGCTTCAAGGGCGTGAACCTGGACCTGGTCTACGGGCTGCCCGGCCAGACCCTGGCCACCTTCCGGCACACCCTGGAGAGCACCCTGGAACTGGCGCCGGACCGCATGGCCATCTACGGCTTCGCCTACCTGCCCAGCATGCTGCCGCACCAGCGCAGCATCCCCACCGACACCCTCCCGGATCCCGACCAGCGCCTGGCCCTGCTGCTCCTCGCCGTCGAGATCCTGGAACGCCACGGCTACGTGGCCATCGGCATGGACCACTTCGCCCGCCCCGACGACGAGATGGCCAAGGCGGTCAAGGAGGGCCGCCTGATCCGCAACTTCATGGGCTACGCGGTGGCCGCCGGGTCCGACCTGCTGGGCTTCGGCCCCAGCGCCATCTCCAACGTGGCCGGGGTCTACTCCCAGAACGATAAGGTCCTCACCAAGTGGGAGCGCTCGGTGAACAGCGGCCATTTCGCCGTGCACAAGGGCCACCGCCTCAACGGCGACGACCTCATGCGGCGCTGGCTGATCCACGAGCTCATGGGCACCTTCGAGCTGCGCTGGGACGATCTGGCCGAGCGCTACGGGGTGGACGGCCCGGTCCTGTTCAAGGACGCCCTGGAGGAGCTGAGGGCCGAGGAACCCTACGGCACCGTGCAGGTGCGGGCGGAAGGCGTGTTCATCACCCCCCTGGGCCGGCGCTTCGTGCGCAACCTGGTCCAGCCCTTCGACGCCTACCTGAAGAAGCTCGCCCCCAGCACCAAGTTCTCGAGAACCGTGTGAGCTCCGGCACGGCGGTCGTCCTGCTGAACCTGGGCGGCCCCCTGCGGGAGCGGGACGTGGAGCCGTTCATGTACCGCCTGTTCGCCGACCGGGAGATCATCCGCTTTCCCGGCCCGGCCTTCCTCCAGCCGGTGTTCGCCACCTTGCTGTCCAAGGGCCGGAGCAAGGAGGTGCGCGGCCGCTACCGGGAGATCGGCGGCGGCAGCCCGATCCTGCGGGAGACCGCCGCCCAGGCCGCCGCCCTGCGCCGGGCCCTGCGCGCCGCCGGAAGGCACGAGCCGGTGAAGATCGTGTTCCGCTACACCGCCCCCCGGGCCGCCGGCATGGTCCGGGCCCTCAAGGCCCAGGGCATCCGCCGCCTGCTCCCGGTCACCCTCTACCCCCACGACTGCCGCAGCACCACCGGCTCCAGCCTGTCCGAACTGGAACGGGAGGCCCAGGCCGGCGGGCTGGACCTGCTGCCCGGCGTCCTGCACTACGCCACCGATCCCGCCTACCTGGACAGCCTGGCCGGGCCCCTGAGGCAGGCCCTGGCGGAGACCCCCGGCGCCACCGTGGTGTTCAGCGCCCACAGCCTGCCGGCCAAGGCCGTCGAAGGGGGCGACCCGTACCAGCGGGAGATCCTGGCCACCGTGGCGGCCGTCCAGGAACGCCTGGGCCCCGTTCCCGGCGGCTGCTTCCTGGCCTACCAGAGCAAGGTCGGCCCGGTCCGCTGGCTGGAGCCCGAGCTGGGCGCCGTGCTGCGCAGCCTGGGCGGCAAGGACCTGGTCCTGGTGCCGGTCAGCTTCGTCACCGAGCACATCGAGACCCTGCACGAGCTGGACATCCTGTTCCGGGAAGTGGCCGCCAAGGCCGGCGTGCGCAGCTACCGCCGCCTGCCGGCGCCGGGGACGCACCCCGCCTTCATCCGCTGCCTGGCGGAGCGGACCCTGGCGGCGCTGGATGGGGTGGGCGCCGCGGTGTCCTGAGGACCGCCGGACGCTTCACTGGCCCAGGGCCCGCGGCACCCTCCCCTGGGGCCGCCAGTCCCTGGGCAGTCCACAGGCCTTCAGGACGTGGTCCACGTGGTGGCGCAGGATCGGTGCCAGGCCCCGTTCGGCAATGCTGACCATGGTCTGGGACAGCTTGATCTTCCGCGCCAGCTCGGCCTGGGTGAGGCCAGCCTGCATGCGGGCCGCCTTCAACAGGGCCGCGGTGGCCCGGGCCGAGGCCGGCTCCGGCGCCGGCGCGCGGAAGCCGTCCAGGAGGCCCTGGAGGCTGAGGTCCTCGTCCAGGCGCTCCCAGTGGATGGACTGGCCGCCGCCACCGATCTCCTTCGGCTGCAGGAGACGGGGCAAGGCGAATCCCTCATCCCTGATGGCGTAGGTTCCTGGATGCCCGGCGCAGGCGCATGACGGCCGTGGGCTGGGACCGGGCGGGGGCGGAGGGGGCCTCGGCCGTGGCCAGCACCCGGTCCACCACTTCGGGTGCCTTGATCCTCACCTGGGTCTGGGTGGGCGGCCCCAGCTGGTCGGCGAAGTCGGTCTTGCGCTTGCGGGTGGGGAAGGCCTCGCCGAAGGTGGCCGGCCGGCGCGGGATCAGCAGCCGCTCGAGGCTCACCCGGTCCCGCTCGGAACACCCCTCCAGGCGCAGCCCGGCGAAGGGACCGCCCGCCTCCTCCCCCAGGTGGCACACCCCCCCGCAGCCATGGATGGCCGGGGTGAAGGGCAGATCGCTGATGCGCAGGCACCCGAACTGGTCCCCCAGCGCCAGGGCAGGGCGGTCCAGGTCCAGGTGGCCCACCTCCTCCAGGCCCACCCTCAGCCCGCCGGGGCTCAGGTCCAGCAGCCGGCCCAGGAGGAACCGCCCCTGGAGGACGCCCCCGGCCTCCGCCTCCACCGCGAACACACGGCCCGGCTCATCCCGCCCGAAGGTGGCCCGGAGGTGCTCCCGGCGCTCCCCCTGGGCGATGCTGAGGGGGATCCGGAACACTCCGGGGGTGACCACCTTGCCCTGGGTGACGAAGCGGCGGGCGTCCAGCATGAAGGACAGGTTCAGGATCTGGCCCGGCTCCAGCTGGGGGGTGGTGGCGATGGAGAAGGTGATGGGAGAGACCTTGGCCAGGGTGGTCCGGAAGGGGGCGGCGTCAGCCCCCGGCAGCCACATCTGCACCGGTGTCTGCAGGCGGGCCAGTTCCTCCAGGTAGGCCCGGATGGTCTCCCCGTCCCGCAGCTCCCGGTGCGCCGGGGCGGTCAACGCCCACCCCCCTGGTCTGTTCCGTTGCCCATGGGCCGTTCCTCCTCGTTGCACGGGGTGTCGTCTTCAAGATGGATCGGCGGTTGGAATTATCAACTTGAGGGAGGAACTCCAGGGCTGCCGGATGCTCCCGCGGGATTGCCCCGGAACTGAAAATATATATTTTATATCCAGTGTTCCGGGGGCAAGGTCCGCGTGAAGGCCCAGGTGATCATGGTTCTGGCCGCCTCGACGGCCCTGGCGGGGCGGCCCGTCCAGGGCCAGATCGACGCCCTCAACGCCTGCGCCGCCACCCTGCGGGAGGTGGGCGCCGGCGCCGACGGCCTGCTTTCCCCCAGGACCGGGGTGCGGGACGCAGGGCAGCGGCAGGTGACCGCCGATGTGCGCCTGCTGACGGAGGGCGCCCGGCAGGTCCTGTTCGGGCTGGAAAAGCTCCTGGTCATCGAGATGCAAGGCCGCGACCCGGGCCAGATGCGCTGGCTCCCCAGCGCCCGGCGGGTGATGGTGGCCGACCTCCTCGACTACTGCCGCCGGGGCCGGGGCAGCGCCCAGGCCTGGCTGCGGGACGCCGGGGACGACCGGGTGCGGGACCTGGTCCAGCGCACCGCCCTGGTCCTGGACCGGCTGGAGGGGGAACTGAAGGCGTGCCGGCAGGACTGGGATGGTCCCCCCGGGCGGTGACGATGGCCCGGGGCGGCCATTCCGCGCATACTTTTTCTGCACCGGATGTTTGACCAAATTTGCGGTGCAAGCCCCGTCCCTCAGGGCGGGGTCAAGCCGTGATTTTCCCCCTTGCCAGAAAATTCCGATTCGCTATATTTTCGCCATGCTCATTCGCAAAGGTCACTGCTTCCGCCTGAACCTCACCGAGGACAGACGCTCCTTTGCTCGCGCACGGCGGGCATCTGCCGATGGCTGTGGAATCTCGCCCTGGAGCAGCGCAGCATGGCCTGGAGGCATTGGCAGCACTCGGCCGGGCTTTCCAGAACTTCTTCGCGGGCAGGGCAGCCTATCCGGTGTGGTCATACCGAGCCTGGGAATCGGATGTCCCAGGCGGTCTTTCACTGCCTGGCCTGCGGCCACGGCGAGAACGCCGATGTCAATGCGGCCAGAAACATACTCGCAAGAGGTACCGCCGAGGGGACCCCGGTGGCAGTCTGCGGAGCCATGCCGTCAGGCGGGCGTCGAAACAGAAATCCTGCGGCGTGAGCCGTGGGAATCCCCTTTCCCCATCAACGCATGCGTTGATGGGGGTCTAAGGACCTTTAGGGAGGGGAGGTTCAACTGCCGTATTTTTCCCAAGGGAGACGACCATGAGCAACCATGCGGCCCAGGCGTTCGCCAGGCTCGGACTGGAGGAGCGCCATCCCGGCGGGTTCGGGGGCGAGTGGCTGGGCAGCGGAGCCGAGCAGCGGGTGGTCACCCCCATCGACGGCACCGAACTGGCCCGGGTGGCCACGGTGACCCCGGCGGAGTTCGAGCGGGTGCTGTCCCGCTGCTGGGAGGCCTTCGACGCCTGGCGCCTGGTGCCCGCCCCCAGGCGCGGCCAGGTGGTGCGGGAGCTGGGCGAGGAGCTGCGCCGGAACAAGGAAGCCCTGGCCGAGCTGGTGACCCTGGAGATGGGCAAGGCCCTGCGCGAGGGCCTGGGCGAAGTGCAGGAGATGATCGATATCTGCGACCTCGCCGTGGGCATGTCCCGGCAGCTCTGCGGCCTGACCATGCCCAGCGAGCGGAGGCTGCACCGCCTCCAGGAGCAGTGGCATCCCCTGGGGGTGGCGGGGGTGATCACCGCCTTCAACTTCCCGGCGGCGGTGTGGAGCTGGAACGCGGCCATCGGCCTGGTGTGCGGCGACACCGTCCTGTGGAAGCCCTCCAGCCGCACTCCGCTCACCGCCATCGCCTGCACCCGCATCGCCGAGCGGGCGCTGCGCCGGTGCGGCCACGACCCGGCGGTGTGCAGCCTGGTGGTGGGCCGGGGCGGGGAGATCGGCGACCTGATCAACACCGACCCCCGGGTGGCGCTGGTGTCCTACACCGGCTCGGTGCCCGGGGGCCGGCACGTGGGGCGGCTGGTGCAGGAGCGGTTCGGGCGCGCCATCCTGGAGCTGGGCGGCAACGGCGCGGTGATCGTCACCGCCAAGGCCGACCTGGAGACCGCCCTCAGGGCGGTGTACTTCGGCGCCATCGGCACCGCCGGCCAGCGCTGCACCACCACCCGGAGGGTGATCATCCACGAGTCGCTCTACGACGCCTTCGTGGCCCGGCTGCGCTCCATGTACGCCAAGACCCCCATCGGCGACCCCCGGGAGGACTCCGTCCTGATGGGTCCCCTGGTGGACCAGGGCGCGGTGGCCACCATGATGGCGGCCATCGAGACCCTCAAGGCCCAGGGCGGGCGCATCCTGCACGGCGGCCAGCGGCTGCCGGCCCCCGGGGGGTGCTACGTGTCCCCGTGCCTGGCCGAGGTGGCCCCGGACCTGCCGCTGGCCAGGGAGGAGACCTTCGCCCCCATCCTCTACCTGATGAAGTGCCGCACCCTTGAAGAGGCCATCCGGATCCACAACGACGTGCCCCAGGGCCTGTCCAGCGCCATCTTCACCGACGACCTGAGGGAGGCCGAGCTGTTCCTCTCCGCCGCCGGCAGCGACTGCGGCATCGCCAACGTCAACGCCGGCACCAGCGGGGCCGAGATCGGCGGCGCCTTCGGCGGCGAAAAGGAGACCGGCGGCGGCCGGGAGAGCGGCTCCGACGCCTGGAAGGCCTACATGCGCCGGCAGACCAGCGCCATCAACTTCAGCGGCCGGGTGGAGCTGGCCCAGGGCATCAACCTCGAACTCTAGGTTGTACCAGGGGTTCACCCCGGCGCTTCCGGAGCGGCTACCATGCTGGCTCCGGGAGGCCCGCCATGCTGTTTCACCTGATCCTGCCCGCCTTGATCGGCTGTCTGCCGGCCCCCGCCCCACCGGAGCCCGACGGCAGCCGCACCCTGGGCATCGTCCCCCCCTACCGCGCCGAGCCGGCCCCGCCGGAATGGCTGCGCAAGGCTTCCAACGGCCTGATCGAGTCCCGCAGCCCCAACCCCCGCCACTACCTGTACGAGGCCTACGGCGACGGCTGCGGGGACTGGCTGGTGCGCTACCTGCGCTTCCCCGGGTCCGGGGAGGCCGTGGACGAGGTCCAGCAGGTGCTCCTCTACACCTCGGACCCCCTGGCCGAACCCCGGGTGCTCTCCACCGTGGAGATCACGTTCGAGGTCCGGAGGGCCCGGTGGGAGGGGCTGAGCTTCGTGCTGGTGGACAAGCGGGACCTGCTCAGGCCGGGGGGCGGGACGCCCTCCCGGTGACGGGTGCCGTCTCCGGCTGGCACAAGAGTTGCCATTACTTGAGATGTGCCATAGGCGCCGCTACGGGGCCGACTGCACCGCCCCGGAGTAGTGCCCGGCCGCATTGGCTCCCAGGCTGCCGAAGGTGCCGAAGGCGTTCCCGTTCACCTGTACGAAGGTGGCCATCAGGAAGAACAGGAAGGCCAGCATGGCCGCCCCCCGCCGGGACCGGCCCAGGGCCTTGCCGCTCAGTTCCGAGCACACCAGCATCAGCGCCACCAGGACCAGCTTCAGGTGCAGGTAGCGGGCGGCGAAGGGCTGGTCGCCCATGTGGAAGCGCAGGACCAGCAGCACGATCCCCAGCAGGACGGCCAGCCGGAAGGCCCAGGCGGTGGTGCGCCGCCACAGCACCGAGGTCAGGCCCTTGAGATCCTCGCGGGTGTCCTCCAGCCCGGCCAGGACCAGCACCACCATGGCCGAGCCGCCGCCCATGGCGATACTTACCAGGTGCAGCCACTTGATGAGGGAATAGGATTCGAAATGGGGCATGGGCACCTCGTCAATATTGATTGCGGCCAACCAAGTCTGATGATTGTCCCCCATTATCCCCCGGGAGGAAGCGGCGCGACCGACGGGAAGACGTTAGAATCAGCCATTCCCTTCTCGCGGGTGGATATGCCAAAGCAGATCGGCAAGTACGAAATTCTGCGCACCCTGGGGCAAGGCGCCATGGGCGAGGTGTACCTGGCCAACCACCCCGTCATCGGCCGGGAGGTGGCCATCAAGACCATCCTGCCCACGGCCGCCAAGGGCGAGGACGCCGAGGGGCGGTTCCGCCGGGAGGCCGAGGCCGCGGGCCGGCTCAGCCACCCCAACCTGGTCACCATCTTCGACTTCGACAAGGACCAGGACGTGTTCTACCTGGTCATGGAGTACGTCAAGGGGGACGACCTGGAGGACCTGATCAAGAACCGGGGCCTGTCGCACTCCCAGTTCCTGGAGGTGCTGGCCCAGGTGTGCGACGGGCTCAGCCACGCCCACCGCCGCGGCATCATCCACCGGGACATCAAGCCCTCCAACGTGCGGGTCATCCGCGACGGCAAGAACCTCCTGGCCAAGGTCATGGACTTCGGCATCGCCCGGGTCCAGGACAGCAACATGACCGCCACCGGGATCGTCATGGGCACGGTCAGCTACATGGCCCCCGAGTACATCCGCGAGGGTCACGCCACCGCCCAGTCGGACCTGTTCGCGGTGGGGGTGATGCTCTACGAGTGCCTGTCCGGGCGCAAGCCGTTCCCGGGCGACAACACCACCACCATCCTGTTCAAGATCGTCTCCGAGACTCCGCCCCCCATCGACCCGGAGACCATCCACGGCATCAGTCCCAACGTGCACCTGCTGCTGGACAAGGCCCTGGCCAAGGACCCCGCCGACCGCTACCAGAACGCCGACGCACTGGGCAAGGCCCTGCGGGCCGCCAAGGACCCCACCTGGTCCGGGGCCCTGGACGAGGCCACGGCCATGCTGGTGCGCCAGCGGGTGGCCCAGGGGACCCAGGCCGTGGCCCCCGGCAGCCAGGCCCTGGCCCCAGGCACCCAGATGGTGCCCGGCGCGACCGCGGCCCCCGCCCTGGTGCAGCCGGCGCCGCCCGGCGCCACCACCATGCTGCCGGCGCCCGCCCCGGAAGCCGTGCCCTCCGCCCCCACCACCATGATCCAGGCGCGGCCGCGCCGGACCGGGCTCTACGCCGCCGCCGCCGCAGTGGTGGTGGTGGCCGCCGGCGCCGGCGGGTTCCTGGCCCTGCGGCCCCGGGCCAAGGCTCCCGAGACCCCCCTGGCCGCCGCCGCGGCTGCGTTGGCCCCGCCCGCCCCGTCCCCGGCCGCCCCTGCCCAGACTCCCGCCTCGGCCCCGGCCGCCCCCGCCGCGGTCCCGGCCGCCCCGGCCGCGGCTCCCGTCAAAGCCGCCCCGGCGTTGGTCCCGGTCAAGGCCGCCCCGGCTCCGGCTCCGGCCCCCGCGCAGGCAAAGACCGAGCCCCCGCCCGCCGCGCCCAAACCCGCCGAGCCGCCGCCGGATCCCATGATGACCATCGGCAAGCTCATCGACACCGATCCCCACCAGGCGGTGGCGGTGCTCAAGCCCCTGGTCCAGGAGCAGCCGGGCAACGTCGAGCGCCAGGCCAACTACCTGGCCGCCCTGTACCGCAGCAAGAGCCCCGGGGATTTCGACCGGGCCTTCACCCGGGCCACCGCCTCCGGCGTCACGGTCAAGGCCATGCTGAACGTTCCGTCCTTCAAGGCGGCCCTGGTCGAGGAGAGCAAGCTCCAGCGGTCCAAGTCCCCGTCGGCGGTGCTGCCGCCCGACGTCCTGGCCAAGGTACTGGAAGGCCTGTGACCGCCGTCCCCCGGGCCGTCCCGCTTGGTGAGCGGGGGCTTGTCAATAAAAATAAACCATTGATATCTCGCTCGAGGGCTATATAAATTGATATGCCTACGGTCCGAAAGTGCCCTTGACCATTTGTAATTCCTTGTTTTTCCCATTATGCACGACAACCCGGCTCTGCTCTAATCTGTCAGCAGCCTTCCCAACCAAGGAGCCACCATGCGCAAGACCCTAATCCTCCCCCTCGGTCTGAGCCTGATCGGACTCGTGGCGTGCGGGCCCAAGCAGGCTCCCAACACGGTTCCGGTCACCACCACCCCCGCCAAGAACGCCCCGTCCTGGATCGACAACGAAGAGATTCCCGACGGCATCGCCGCCGTGGGCATCGCCCAGCCCAACCCCATGGGCGACAAGTCCTTGCAGCGCACCGTCGCCATTGCCGACGCCCGCACCAAGCTGGCCGGCAAACTGAAGGTGCGGGTCCAGAACATGTTCAGCCAGCTCAACCAGCAGGTGACCACGGCCGCCGCCAACGGGCAGAAACAGCCCATCAAGAACGACGTGATGAACCGGGTGATCGAGAACGTCACCCGGCAACTGGTCGACCAGGAACTGGCCGGCACCAGCACCCGCGCCTTCTGGACCGACCCCACCGACGGCAACCTCTACGTGTTCGTGGTGATGACCAAGGACACCATGGACCGGGCCCTGGCCAGCGCCGCCCAGGCCCAGATCAAGAAGGAGATCGCCCAGGGCGAGAAGTCCCTGGACAAGGCCCTGGACAAGCTGGACGCCGCCATCGCCGCCAGCAACGCCACCCCGGCCCAGTAGCTGCTCCGGAAATCCCGGCCTTGGGTCCCCGCGCGGGCATCCGCCCCCGCGGGGACTTTCAATGCGAGGTCATCCGCACCGGCTGCTCGAACATGGGGTTGGCATAGACGCAGCCTTCCACCAGGACCAGGGGATGGACCCGGAGGATGGCGATGAGGGTCGCGCCCCGGAAAGCCCGGGCGTCGTACTGGCAGACCACGCAGGTGGGCGGATCGCTCTGGAGCGCGGTGTCGAGGGCCGATTCATAGAGCACCACGGCCTTGCCGTCGGCCAGCTGCTCCAGCTCGGGGAGCACCTCGCCCAGGGCCCGCGCCCTGGGGTAGCCCAGGCGATGGGATTCCTGCACGAAGTCCTGCCACTCCCGGAACACCCGTCCATGGTCGAAGACCCCGTCCTGGAGGTAGAAGGCCCGGCTGGGGGCCAGCTTCAGCCAGGCGGCGGCCACGGCCACCTTGACCGCCGCGCCGCCGGGTCCCGGCACCAGGCCGGGGGCGGGGGGAAAGGTCTCGCCGATCCTCGGATCCGAACCCAGGAAGTCCACCGTGCGATCGTGGACGCAGAACACCCGCTCACCCTGCTGCAGGCCGGCGGCGATGAAGTCGAGCAGCCCGAGGCGCCGTTCCGCCTCGTCCAGGTAGATGTGGAGGATGTGGGCGCCGGGCAGGGGCCAGGGTTCCTCGAGCCCCCACTGGCGCATGGCACGTGCTCGGTCCACGATCCTGCCTCCGGCCGGCCGGGAAGGAGACGGCCCCCCCGGGCCGAACCCTGCTGGTGGAACTGAAGTGCCGCGACCGGGCCCAGGTATTCACCGGGCGGAGGGCAGCGCCGGAAATCGATGGCATGATGGAACCGGAGGGTCCCCGTGCGGCTCCTGCTTCGATTCCTGTTCTCCGCCGTGGGCCTGCTGGTCGCCTCGTACCTGGTGCCGGGGATCCAGCACGGCGCCTTCCTGGACCTGGTGGCGGTGGCGGTGCTCCTGGGGGCCCTGAACGCCACCTTGGGGATGGCCCTGAAGACCGTGGCCCTGGTTCCGATGGTCTGCAGCTTCGGCTGCCTGAGCCTGTTCATCAACGGCCTGGTGTTCTGGTTCGCCGGCTGGATCGCCGGCAACCTGGGGCTGGGCTTCCGGGTGGCGGGCTTCTGGCCGGGCTTCTTCGGGGCCCTGGTGTCCAGCGTGACGGCCACGATCCTGGAAGGGATCTTCATCGGCCGGGGCACGCCCCCGCCTCCGGAAGGCCCGCGTCCCATCAAGCAGGTCAACTAGGTTTACCGGACGTCCGTGTCCCGACCCGGTCGTCAGTCCGTCAGCGCGAAGACGACCTTCTCGTTGCGGAACCGGTCCTTGACCAGCAGTTTCACCGTGGCGCTGGTGCGGTCTTCGCTGATGGCCACGGAATAGTGCTTGTCCTTTTCAAGTGAGCCGGGGATCACGCTGATCTTGCTGATCTTCTGCAGCCCGGCCTCGGCGGCGGTCAGGGTGATGGTGTCCTTGGTGCGCAGGTCCATGGACTTGGTGAACACGTCATCCTTCCAGTTGGCCCCGGCCCGGTCCTTGGCGAACACGGGCACCACGATGATGCCCTCCTGCTCCAGGGCCTTGCGGCTGCCCACAGCGTAGTGGACCGAGTTCAGGCTGGCCTTCTGAGCATCGTTGGTGGCCGAGAGCTCGGCCATCTCCTTGACCATGTTCTCCTTCTCGGTGCGGAGGGACTCGATGTCGGCGGTGATCTTCTCCTTCTGGGCGTTCAGGTCGGCCAGTTCCTCCTGGAGCTTCTGGGCCCGTTCCTTGGCCTCGTCCCGCTCGCCTTCGACCTTGGCCTTCGCCTCGGCCTGCAGTTCCGTGGGGGAGACCGGGGCCCGGCCCTGGGACACCCAGGTCCCGTACACGCCGTTGTTGTAGAAGTGGTAGACCTCGAAGCCCGGGGCCAGCTTGTCCATGATCAGCACCCGGCTGATGAGCTCGCGGGCCTTCTCCTCCGGCACGCCCTTCCTGCGCAGGAAGCGCATGGCCAGGCCGTAGTGGCTGTCGTTCTCCCGGGCCACGTCCGGCCGGGGCAGCACCGCCCGCAGCCGCGCGATCTTCCCGTTCAGGTCCTTGATCTCATTGTCCTTGTCGATCACTTCCTGGAGCAGGGCCTGGTACGAGCTGTTCTTCTCCGCCTTGATGCGTTCTTCAAGAGCCTGCTTCTGTTCGTCGGTGAGCTGGAGGGTGGCGGCGCTGGGCCGCACGTCGTTGACGCCGGCCTCCTTGAGCTTGCGCACCTGCTCGGCGCCGGTGGTGTTCACCTGCTGGCTGAGCTTGTCCAGCTCGGCGGCCTTCTGGGACAGGTCGTGGATCTCCTTGTCCTCGCCGGTGCGCCGGCAGGCCGGGGCGGCAAGGAGCGCCGCCAGGATCGCCAGGCCAAGGAAAAGCCGCGAAAACCGTTGGGTCATCATGGGTGGCTCCAAGCTTGAGAAAGAAAACCGACCACGCTTTCACCATAGCTTGGGCGGGGGGAGCGTGGCAAGGAAGCCGGCGGGGCCTCCCCAGAGCCTGAGCGGCCTTACGTGACCGTCCCAGTCTGATATGCTTTGGGTCGAGGGGCATGATGAGCGCTGACAACCGAAACCTGTTCACCTCCGAGTGCGTGACCGAGGGGCATCCGGACAAAGTCGCGGACCAGATCTCCGATGCGGTGCTGGACGCCGCCCTGACCGGGGATCCCATGAGCCGGGTGGCCTGCGAGACCCTGGTCACCACCGGACTCATCGTGGTGGCCGGCGAGATCACCACTGAATGCTACATCCCGGTGGCCCAGCTGGCCCGGGACACGGTACGCTCGATCGGCTACGACGACAGCTCCAAGGGATTCGACTGCAACACCTGTGCGGTGGTGGTGACCCTGGACCAGCAGAGCCCCGACATCGCCATGGGGGTGAACACCGGCGGGGCCGGGGACCAGGGGCTCATGTTCGGCTACGCCACCTCGGAGACCCCCGAGCTCATGCCCGCCCCGCTCCACTACGCCCACGCCCTGACCCGCAGGCTGGCCGAGGCGCGCAAGAGCGGCCAGATCCCCTGGCTGCGGCCGGACGGCAAGTCCCAGGTGACGGTGGAATACGACGGGGACAAGGTGGCCCGCATCCACACCGTGGTGATCTCCACCCAGCACGCCGATTCGGTGGGCAACGCCGAGATCCGCGAACGGGTCATCAAGGAAGTCATCCAGGCCGCTCTGCCCGCGGAGTACCTGGACGCCGGCACCATCTACCACGTGAACCCCACCGGGCGGTTCGTCATCGGCGGGCCCATGGGCGACACCGGGCTCACCGGGCGGAAGATCATCGTGGACTCGTACGGGGGCAGCGGCCACCACGGCGGCGGGGCCTTCTCGGGCAAGGACCCCTCCAAGGTCGACCGCTCCGCGGCCTACATGGGGCGCTACATCGCCAAGAACATCGTGGCCGCGGGCCTGGCGCGCAAGTGCGAAATCCAGTTGGCCTATGCCATCGGCGTGGCGGAGCCGGTGTCGGTGGCCGTGGACACCTTCGGCACCGGCACGGTGGCCGACGCCCGGATCGTCCGGGCGGTGCGGGAGATATTCAGCTGCACCCCCAAGGCCATGATCGAGACCCTGGACCTGCGCCGGCCCATCTACCGCCCCACCGCCGCCTATGGCCACTTCGGCCGGGACGGGTTCAGCTGGGAGCGGACGGACAAAATCGACGCCCTGCGCGCGGCCGCCCGGTAAGAGCGGCAACAGACCGGGACCCCCGAGGGCGGTCGGCCTCCCGGGGGTCCCGACGCGAATGAAGGGTGGAATCAGGCGGTGGTGTTGATCTTGGTGCCCACGAGGGGATTCGGGTGCTTGGGCTGCGTCTCCTGGGCCTGGTGGTGGCCCTGGACCTGCTTGGCGGCCTGCTGGACCTGCTGGGTCTTGTGGGCTTGCAACTGAGCCTGCTGAACCTTCTGGGGGTTCTGGGTATTCTGAACGCTTGCGACTCCTGCCATCGTAACCTCCCGGGAAAACGTTCTGACTACCTCTAGTCTGGATTATCGGACGGGACCGGCGGGAACTTGAAGCAAATCCGGTCAGGCCGATCCGCCGGGGCGTCCCGGCAGCTCGCCTTCCAGGCGGGCCAGCATCGCCAGAACCACCTCGCACTGGTCGCAATCGGCCTCGGGGCCGGGGCAGGGGACTCCGTCGGCCTGGAACTGGCCGCAGCGGGGGTTGCGGGCGAACGCCAGCAGTTCGTCCAGCAACCGGAACACCCGGCCCCGCAAGGGGCTCTCCGGCATGTCCCGCAGGGTGGTGATGAGCCGGTATTCCTCCGGGCTGACGGTCAGGGTGATCGGGTCCGGACCCATGGCGGACCTCCAGGGGCTTCATTATGAAGGAAAAGCGGGCCGGAGGCCCGCTTTTCCCGGGAAGGGGGGGTCCGGCCCGCTTACTTGGCCGCCGCTTCCACCGCCTCGATGCCCGCCGTGTAGGCCTTCTCGTTCAGGGGGATCAGGGCGCTCTTGTCCTTGAGCATCTGCCGCACCGCGTCGATCACGGTGGCCTCGGGGAACAGGCCGGTGGCGGCCTGCAGGGCGCCCAGGGCGACGATGTTCTTGACCACCGCCTTGCCCAGTTCCACCGCGGTCTCGGTGAAGGGCGCGCCCACCACCTTGACCGAGGGGTCGATCCCGGCCGGGACAGTCTTGATGATCGAATTGTCGTAGACGATGGTCCCGCCCTTCTTCACCGCCGGCCCGAACTTGGCCAGGCTGGGGGCGTTGAAGGCGATCAGGATGTCCGGGTTGGGGCTGGCGGGATTGAGCACTTCGTCCTTGGCCACGTGCACGTCCGCGTAGCTGGTGCCGCCCCGGCTCTCCGGGCCGTAGCTGGGGATGTGGGTGGCGTCGAAGCCCTCGTTGATGGCTGCCTTGGCGATGAGCATGGCGGCGGTCTGGGCCCCGTCACCGCCTGAACCCGCCAGCTTCAGGGAGATGTCGGCGGGGTTGAGGTGCCCGGGGAAGGCCTTGCAGTGGCGCTCCACCGCCTCGGAGCTGGCTCCGGCGCCCTTGAGCAGCTTGGCGGGATCGAAGGAGGGCGACCTGCGGTCCCACCACGGCTCAGGCTGCACGTCCTTCTTCACCCCCAGGGGGAACACCGGGACCATGCACTCCTTGACCCACTTCTCGGTCTCCTCGGGGCTCATCTTCAGGTGGGTGGGGCACTCGGAGAGCACTTCCACGAAGGAGTAGCCGCGCTTCTCCACCTGGTTCTGGACTGCCTTCTTGATGGCCTTCTTGGCCAGCTTGCGGCTCTTGGCGTCGAACAGGGCCACCCGGTCCACGTAGATGGGGCCGTCCAGCCCGGCGATCAATTCGGCCATGCGCAGGGGCATGCCGTTGTAGAGGCTGCGGCCGTCCGGGCTGGTGGCGGTGATCTGGTTCATCAGGGTGGTGGGGGCCATCTGCCCGCCGGTCATGCCGTAGATGGCGTTGTTGATGAAGATGACCGTGATGGGGGCGCCCAGCTGGGCGGTGGCGACCGTCTCGGCCAGGCCGATGGAGGCCAGGTCGCCGTCACCCTGGTAGCTGATGACCGTGGCCTCGGGATTGGACAGCTTGTGTCCCAGCGCCACCGCGGCGGCGCGGCCGTGGGCGGCCTGGGAGTTGCCTACGTCGAAGTAGTAGTAGGCGAACACCGAGCAGCCCACCGGGGAGATCAGGACGGTGGTGTCCTGGATTCCCAGCTCCTCGATGGCTTCGGCCAGGTACTTGTGCGCCAGCCCGTGCCCGCAGCCGGGGCAGTAGTGGGTGGAATTGCCCTTGAGGCCCTTGCCTTCGGCGTGCCGGGTGAACTTGTCGTAGAAGACGGACATTAGCGGACCTCCTTGGCCAGGGAAGCTTGGATGTGGGCGACCACCTCGGACTGCTGCGGGAGCATGCCGCCGAAGCGCCGGACCGAAGAGATGAGGGGAAGGCTCTGGCAGCCCTTGATGCTCAGGGCGAGGCGGACTTCGTCCTCCAGCTGGCCGGCGCTGGCCTCCACCATGACGATGCGCTTGACGTGGGGGAGTTCCTTGGCCAGCTGCTCGACCGGGAAGGGCCAGACAGTGATGGGACGGAACAGCCCGGCCTTGATGCCCTGGTTGCGCAGGTCCTGCACGGCGCCCTTGGCGGCCCGGGCCGGGGTGTTGGTGGCGATGACCAGCACCTCCGCGTCCTCGGCCATGAAGGTCTCGGCCCGGGTCTCGTTCTGGGCGATGCGGGCGTACTTGTCGTTCAGGTAGATGTTGTGGGCTTCCAGCTCCGCCTCGCTCAGGAAGATGGAGTTGATCAGGTTGCCCCGGTGGGCGGCGTCGCCGGTCACGGCCCACTTGGGCACGCCGGGCTTGATCATGGCGTCGGGCAGGTTGACCTTGCCGGTCATCTGGCCCAGGTAGCCGTCGGCCAGGATCACCACCGGGTTGCGGTACTTGAAGCTCAGCTCGAACGCCAGCATGGTGAGGTCGAGCATCTCCTGGGGGGTGCTGGGAGCCAGGCAGATGGCGTGGGTGTTGCCGTGGCCCAGGCCGCGGCAGGCCAGCTTCACGTCCGCCTGCTCGGGGGCGATGTTGCCCAGGCCGGGGCCGCCGCGCATGACGTTGACGAACACCCCCGGCACCTCGGCGCCGATCATGTACGAGATGCCCTCCAGCATCAGGCTGAAGCCCGGGGAGGAGGTGAAGGTCATGCAGGGCCGGCCGGCCCCGCCGCAGCCGTACATGTGGTTGACCGTGGCCACTTCCGAGACCGCCTGGAGGAAGGTGCCGTCCAGCTTGGGCAGGAGCTTGGCCATCAGCTCGGCCCCCTCGGTGGAGGGGGTGATGGGGTAGCCGTAGACGTGCCGGCAGCCCGCCAGCAGCGCGCCCATGGCGCTGGCGTAGTTGCCCTTGATGACCAGGGGCTCGGTGCGGGGCAGGGGCACCCGCCGGGCCGGGATGTCGACCGCTTCGGGGGCGGTGGACTTCTTGGCCCCGAACAGCTTGGCCGGGTCCTGCAGCTCGAAGTCGACCTGCTCGGGAGTCTGGCGCAGGCCGTAGGGTTCGGGGCAGGCTTCCATGCACAGGCCGCAGCCGTTGCAGTTCTCCAGGTCGAGCCGCACCGGCACGTAGCCCGTGGCAGCATCGATCTCGTCGCTCAGGGAGATACAGCCCTTGGCGCAGACGCTGATGCAGCGTCCGCAGCCCTTGCAATAGTCCGGAAGCAGGAAAGGTTTGGGTCTTTCTTTCACTTGAGCCATTCGCACGCTCCTCAGGCCGCAGGCCGAAAAAGGGTCGGAATCCTTGGAAAACAACCTTCTTGGCCAAAGTATTAGTTCCCCATCTAGTGCTCGGGGTCACAACTGGGCGTAACATGGGCCAGGAGTCTGCATTTTCGATGGAATCCCGCCCTTCCCCCCTGCTTCGCTCCGACCGGGAGATACCGCTTTGAGCCTCGGCCCCATGATCCTCGGTCTTGGTACCGATCTTTGCCCGGCCGCCCGGTGGGAGCACCTGCTCCAGCGGTTCGGGGAGAAAGCTCCCCGCCGGGTCCTGCACGGGGAGGAGGCGGACTACCTGCTGGGCGGCAATCGCCAACGGCTCCCGGAACGGCTGGCGGGGCGCTGGGCCCTCCGGGAGGCCTTCGGCAAGGCCCTGGGGGTCGGGCTGGACGGGTGGAGCTGGAAGCAGCTCCGCTACCTGAACGGCCGGGTCTGGGCCGAGGGGGAGTTGGGGGCCCTGCTGGCGGGCCGGGGGGTCGAACGGATCCACGCCAGCATCAGTCATGAGTGCGGAATGGCGCTGGCTGTGGTCATATTGGAGGGGAATCTTCACCGCCTTTAATGCTCCGGGGCTTGCCAGCCGATGCCGATGCCAAGTACGTGGATCCAGGACCACCCATGACCGGACCTCTCCTCACCCAGACCATGAGCCTCCAGGACTTCCTGTCCATCCGGGAGTTCATCTATGGCCGGACCGGGATCTTCTTCAGCGAATCCAAGCAGTACTTCCTTGAGAACCGCCTGAGCCGGCGCCTGCAGGACCTGAAGCTGGGCGCCTACCGGGACTACCTGGGGCTGCTCCAGGGGGCCCAGGGCAAGGAGGAGCTCAAGCAGCTCTTCAACGAGATCACCACCAACGAGACCAGCTTCTGGCGCAATCCGCCCCAGATCGAGGCCTTCCAGCGGATCGTCCTGCCCGAGGCGGCCGCCCTGGCCCGGGCCCGGGGGGCCGGGCGGATGCGGCTCTGGTCCGCAGCCTGTTCCTCCGGGGAAGAGCCGTTCACCCTGGCCATGGTCTGCCAGGAAGCCAAGGACGGCGTGCTGCGCGGGCTGGGAGTGGAGATCCTGGCCACGGACATCAGCGAGAAGGTCCTGGCCCAGGCCAGGGAAGGGGTCTACGGCAGCTACACCCTGCGCAACCTGAGCCCGGCCCAGGTGCAGCGGCATTTCACCCAGCAGGGCCAGGACAGCTACCTGGTCCGGCCGGAACTGAAGCAGTTGGTGACCTTCCGCAACTTCAACCTGGTCGACTACGGCAACTACCGCGCCCTGGGCAGCTTCGACGTGGTGTTCTGCCGCAACGTGCTCATCTATTTCGACGACGCCGTGAAGGCGAAGGTGATCAAGGGATTCCACGACGTGCTGTATCCCATGTCATTCCTGCTTGTGGGGCACTCGGAATCCATCCACGCTTTCAACGTCGGGTTCGATCTCATGCATTTCAGCAAGGCCATGGGGTATCGCAAGCGGGACCAAACCTAGCCGGAGGATCGCCCAATGCCCATCACCCCCCAGGAACTCATCTCCAATCTCGGCGACCTGCCCCCGCTGCCGCAGGTGGCCACCCAGGTGCTGCGCCTGGCGGTGGACCCGGATTCCACCACCGACGATCTGCAGCGGGTGGTGGGCACCGACCAGGCCCTGGCGGCCCAGATCCTGAAGATCGCCAACTCGGCCATGTTCGGGATGGTCCGGGAGGTCCGCACCCTCACCCAGGCGATCATGACCCTGGGCTTCTCCACCATCAAGAGCATCGTCATCGCCTCCAGCGCCCGCAACCTCTACCACCGGGGCGGCACCGGGCTCCAGGAGCGCCTGCTCTGGGAGCACGCGCTGACTGCGGCCCTGGCCGCCCGGGCCTACGCCAAGGGCCTGCGCAGCTCCAGGATGGAGGAGGCGTTCCTGGGCGGGCTCATGCACGACATCGGCAAGTCGGTGATGAGCCTGAAGTTCCCCGAGCGCTACGGGGCCATGGTGCGCAGCATCTACAACGAGGACGGGGACGCGGTGGACACCGAGCTGGACCTGTTCGGGTTCGACCACGCCATGGTGGGCGAGGCCCTGCTGGGCTCGTGGAACCTGGCCCACAGCCTCTCCGACGCGGTGCGCTGGCATCACGCGCCCGCCCACGCGCCGGAGGGGCACCGGGACCTGGCCGCCTTCGTGGCCCTGGGCAACCAGCTGGCCTTGGACCGCGGCGTCGGGCTCGGCCGCCCCGAATCGCTCCGGGAGCCCACCGCCCAGGCCATGGAGATCCTCGGCTTCACCGAGGAATCCCTGGGCGTCCAGCGGCTGGCGGTGGTGGCGGCCCTGGAGGCCGACAAGAACCTGATACGGGATTTCTGATGGATAGGCTCCTGAGATGATCACCGAAGACCTCGTCCGCCAACGGGTGCGGACCCTGCCCAGCATGCCCACGACCGTCCTGGCCCTGGGCAAGGCGGTGGCGGACGAGCGCTGCACGGTGGACCGGGTCATGGCCGTGCTGGGCCAGGATCCGGGGCTTTCCGCCACCCTGCTGCGGCTGGCCAACTCGGTGATGTACGTCCGGGACGGCCGGGTGATGGACCTGCGCAGCGCCGTGCTGCGGCTGGGGTTCGACGCGGTGTTCCACCTTGGCCAGTCGGCCGCCATCATCCGCTCCATCCGCGGCGGTGGCCACCTGGACCCGCTCCGGCTCTGGCAGCACTCGGTGGCCGTGGGGCTTGCGGCCAAGGGCATCTGCGGCCTGGTCGGACGGAGCGGGGACCAGGAGTCCGCGTACCTGGCCGGACTGCTGCACGACATCGGCAAGATCGCCCTGGACCAGTGCTTCGCCCTGGAATACGCCCCGGTGGTAGCAGCCATGGAGGCCGGCGCGGCCGGCCTGGACGCCGAGCGCAGCCTGCTGGGGATCACCCACGCCGAGGTGGGCGCCATGGTGGCCACCCAGTGGAACTTCCCGGAGCCCCTGGTCCAGGCCATCCGCGGCCACCACGAACCCCCGGGCGGGGACTTCCTCGCCGCCCTCATCCACCTTTCCGACCTGCTGGTCCGGACCCGGATCCCCAACGGCCCCGCGGACGAAGGCCTGGCCTTCGTGCTGGAGGAGGACCCGGCCTACCGCGAAGTGTTCGCGGAGGCGGCGGACCTGGACGAGGAGCGCCTGACCTTCGGCATCGACGATGAACTGGACCACGCCGTCACCTTCGTCAAACTCGTTTTCCAGGAATGACCATGGATCCCATCCGAGTACTCGTAGTGGACGACAGCCCCTTCATGCGCAAGGCGCTGGAGCGCATGCTCCAGGCCCCCGACATCGAGGTGGCCGGCACCGCCCGGGACGGCCTGGACGCCCTGGACAAGATCCCCCAGCTCAACCCGGACATCGTCACCCTGGACGTGGAGATGCCGCGCCTGGACGGACTGGGCTGCCTCAAGCGGATCATGGCCGAGATGCCCCGGCCGGTGCTGATGGTGTCCAGCCTCACCCAGGAGGGGGCCCAGGCCACCCTGGACGCCCTGGCCCTGGGCGCGCTGGACTTCATCTCCAAGGAGACCAGCCTGGCCAGCTCCAGCATCCTCCAGATCCAGCAGGACCTGCAGGAGAAGGTCCGGAAACTGGCCCGCAGCCCCCGCTTCCGCCACGTCCGGGCGCCCCTGCCGCCGCCCCCGACCCACCCGGGCCAGTCCGCTCCGCCTCCGTCCCCGCCAGCCCCGGCGCCCCAGGCGGTGGCCAGGCTGGGGGCGATCGCCGGGCCCCGGGCCGAACTGCTGACCATCGGCTGCTCCACCGGCGGGCCCAAGGCCCTCCAGGACCTGCTGCCGGCCCTGCCCAGGTCGCTCCCGGTCCCCTGCCTCATCGTCCAGCACATGCCGGCCACCTTTACCCGCGCCTTCGCCGAGCGGCTCAACGGCCTGTGCCAGGTGGAGGTGCGGGAGGCCACCCACCTGGAGACCGCCCTGCCGGGATGCGTCTACATCGCCCCCGGCGGCATGCACATGCTCTACCGCCAGCGGGGTTCCACCGGCACCATCGAGCTGAGCGCCGAACCCTCCACCAGCCTGCACCGCCCCTGCGTGGACGTGCTGTTCCAGAGCATCGCCGACAACTGCAGCCGGCAGGTGCTGGCCGTGATCCTCACCGGCATGGGCTCCGACGGCACCCGGGGCATGGTGGCGCTCAAGGCCAAGGGCGCCCACACCCTGGCCGAGGCCGAGGAGTCCTGCGTGGTCTACGGCATGCCCCGGGCCGCCTTCGAGCGCGGCTGCGTGGACCAGGTGGCGCCGCTCCAGGACATGTCAGGGATCCTGCGCCGGCATTTCCAGATCTGACCCCATCCCCATGGACCCCGTCCCAAGCACCATCAGCTCGATCCTGACCGCCATCCAGGCCGGCTCCCAGCCCAGCGCCCCCGTGATATCCCCGGTGCCGGCGCTGCTGGCGCTGATTGGGCAGGACGTGAGTCTGATCTTCCAGGGCCAGGCTCCCGGCGGCGGGGTGAGCCTGGCCCTGCCCTCGGGGCAGGTGATCACCGCCCAGGGGCAGCTCCCCTATCCCGACGGCACCCAACTGCTGGTGCGGATCCTGGCCGGGGGCGCGGACGCTCCGGTGCGGCTGCAGATCCAGCAGGCGCTGCCTCCGGCGCCCCCCGCCATCCTGGGGCCGCTGTACCAGGGGGAGGCCGCCTCCCTCCTGGCCGCCCTGGGCCAACCGGACCCGCCGCCGGAACTGGCGCCCCTGGCGGACCTGTTCCGGCTGCTGGCCGGGGCCGACGCCCAAGCCCAGGCCCAGTCCCAGCCCCAGTCCCAGCCCCTGCCGGACGCCACCCAGGTCCAGGCCGCCCTGGCCACCCTGCCGGCGCTGGCCCAGGCCGGGCTGAAGGTCCTGCTGGACCTGCCCCCGGCGGCCTCCCCCGCCGCCACCGCCGCCGCCCTGGAAGCGTGGCTGGGCGCGGCCCAGGGCGCCCCCGCCGCCTCGGCGGGCGCCACCCGGTCCGCGACTCCGCTCCAGACCCCGCTCCAGACCCTCGTCCAGAACCTGGTCTTCCGCCTCCAGGCCGCCCTGGACCGGCACCCGGACCTGCCCCAGGCCGAGGTCCTGGCGGGCTGGTTCAAGCAGCTGGTCACCCCGCTCGAGGCCCGGCCGGCCCAGGGGCAGGGCGCCCCGGCCCCGGCCCCGGGCTCCGGCGCCTCCGCCCAGGCCCTGCAGACCCTCCTGGGCGGGCGGAGCGGGGCGGCCGCCGAGGCTCCGGAGGCCTGGGAGACGTGGCTGCGGGCCAGCGTCAAGACCCTGTCCGACCCCGCCGCGGCGCCCCAGGGGGCGGCCTTCCATGCCGCCCAGGCCAAGGAAGGCACCGCCTACTACGAGATCCCCCTGCCCTGGGCGCCCCAGAACCCCCTGCAGATGTGGCTGGAGTCCGACCAGGACCCCCGGGGCCAGGGCGACCCCCGGGAGGAGACCCAGCGGGTGCTGATCGGGCTGACCTTCACCAACCTGGGCGAGACCCGGGTGGGCATCGCCCGCCGGGGCGCGGACCTGCGGGTGCGGGTGTGGACCGAGCACCCGGAACTCCTGGAGGCCTCCCGGGCCGGCATGGAAGAGGAACTGCGGGACCTGGGCGGCAGCGTGGGCCTGCAGATCCTGCCCCTGGAGCCGGGGCCCGACGGCACCATCCCGACCGTGCGCAGCCAGGTGGCGGGAGCGAACCTCCAGGCGATGGGGTAGCCTGGCGGCGGAGAAAAAGTTCGCGGCGCGGTGTTGACTTCATTTATTGCCATTTTATATTTACGGGAACCCTCACCACCCCGGGTCCGGGCCCGGACCTGATCCCACCACAGGAGTCCCCTGATGAAATGGTTCCCCTTCCGCCTCTTCCTGGCGGCCCTCGTCCTGGCCGCCCTGGCGCCCGTGCCCGCCCTCTGCGGGGCCATGAAGCACCACCGCCGCCACCACGCGGGCAAGATGCACAAGCACCAGGGCGGCAAGGCGAAGGCCGAACCGCCGGCGGAGGAACCGGCTTCCTAGGGCGATTCCAACCCCTGGAGCCACTTGATGTGGCTCCAGGGGTTGGAATCGTAGTGCCTAGGGACCCAAAGGGGCACTAAGTGCTCGGGAGGACCGCCATTAGTCGATCGACCTGCCGGTTATCGGTGGTCTAACAGCCCGTCTTTTCCATTGGGGAAAAGACGGGTTAATTAGTACTCAATCAATTACCCCCCTCCGCGTCTGGACGTGGAGCCCCCCGGGAGCCTCATCCATGAGGATTTCTGCCCTCCGACCGGCGGCCTTGACCCTGGCCGCCCTGACCGTCATCGCCTCCCGCCCGGCCCATGCGGGGCAGGAGATCTATTCCCGCCAGATCCAGATCAGTTCCGGCCTCTACCTGGGCCTGAAGCGGGACCAGGCCCAGCAGGGGACCGTCACGGTCAAGACCCAGGGCGGCAAGGAACTGGGCAAGCTGGACTACGCCGGCAGCTTCGTGCCCATCGAGGCCAAGGGCACTTACTGCCTGGAATTCAACCAGCCCACCTTCAACCTGAACTTCGCCATCGTCAAGTCCCGGGAGTCCACCGGCGCCTATTTCCTGAACCTGAGCCGGGACGCCTCCAAGGTCCTGAAGGCCAAGGGCGGCTGGGAGGGCACGGTGGAAGGCACGGTGACCCTGCACGAGAAGGAGGGCCAGGCGCTCCTGGTCCTCCAGTAAAGTCCCTTCCAGGAACGGGAAAGGTTGACGCCCGGCCCGCGGGCGGAGTAGGTTGGGGTCAATCCCAACCGTGACATTCCTCCGGTCCGGCAAGACCGGAGGTTGCCATTCCAAAGGCCCGAGGGCCGTCCGGCCCGTTCTCGGAGAGGTGAACCCCATGGAGCAGGATCGGCAGAAGCTTTTGCAGAAGATCGCCATCGGCAAGGAGATCTGGTACATGACCCGGGAGGAGGTCGTGGCCGCCAGTCTCACCGAGACCGACATCCTGGGCCTCACCCGGGAGGCCCTCCTGGCCCACGGCCGCAAGGAATACGAGATGCCCGCCAAGATCGGCGTGCACCCGTTCCAGGAGGTGTTCTTCCACGCGATGCCCGCCTACGTCCCCGGACGCAAGGCCCTGGGCATGAAGTGGATCGCCTGCTATCCCAACAATCCCTCCAAGTTCAACCTCCCCCAGACCACCGGCCTGCTCCTGCTCAACGACATCCTGTCCAGCTGTCCCATCGCGGTCATGGACTGCGCCTGGATCACCGCCATGCGCACCCCGGCCGTGACCGTCCTGGCCGCCGCCGCCCTGCACCCGGACGCCCAGACCTTCGGCATGTTCGGCTGCGGGGTGCAGGGCATCGAGCACGTCAAGTACGCCGTGCACACCCTGAAGAAGCTCAAGACCATCCACATCTACGACACCAGGCCCGAGTGCATGGACCAGCTGATCAAGGAGGTGCAGCCGAAGATCGATGCGAAGATCGTCCGGGGCAAGGGCTTCGAGCAGGTGACCAAGGACTGCGAGGTGCTGAGCTCGGCCACCTTCATCGTCAAGAAGCCGTACTCGTTCGTCAAGCGCGGGTGGGTGTCCAAGGGCCAGACCATCCTGCCCTGCGACCTCAACACCTTCTGGGACCCCGAGATCTCCCTGAAGGCCGACAAGTACATCGTCGACAGCAGCGAGGAGCACCAGCTGTTCGACCGGGCCGGCTACTTCCCCGGCGGCCTTCCGAAGATCACCTGCGAGACCGGCGAGATCCTGGCCGGCCTCAAGCCCGGACGCGAATCCAAGGACCAGCTGATCGTCTGCAGCAACATCGGCATGTCCGTGTGCGACGTGGTGGTGGGCCGGGAGGTCCTGGACCGGGCCCTGGCCAAGGGTCTCGGCCGCAAGCTCCCCCTCTGACCGGTATTTTGCCCCTGCCGCCGGGCCCCTCGTCTGCTTTTGGAGGGTCCGGCGGACAGTCGTGTCGAACCGCAGGGTAGAATGTAACCGTTGTCAGCAGTGGAACGTGCCATGGCCATCAACTCCAAGCCCAAGAAAACCCCCCCTCCCAGCAATCCCGTCATCCGGGAGATGTCCCTGTCCGACTTGCCGGCGGTGTATGCCCTGGGCGAGACCCTCTTCCCCGCCGACAAGTGGCCGGCCCTGTACCGCACCTGGGACGAGTACGAGCTGGCGGTGCACTTCGCCTCGGACAGCGAGACCTGCCTGGTGGCGGAACTGGACGAGCGGGTGGTGGGGTTCGCCCTGGGCACCCTGCTGGAAAAGCGGGGCAGCGCGTGGACCTACGGCTACCTGCTGTGGCTGGGGGTGGACGAGACGATGAAGCGGCAGGGCGTCGCGGCGCGCCTGTTCGAGCGCATCACCGAGCTGTTCATCAAGCTGGGGGCGCGCATGATCATGGTCGATACCGACGCCGAGAACGAGGCGGCCCTGAACTTCTTCCGCAGCCAGGGATTCGGCCAGGAGACGCCCCACCTGTTCCTGTCCCGCAACCTCTCCCACGATCCCGACTACCTCCGCCACCGCAGGGGCCCAACCAGGGCCAGCGCCAAGCGCCGCAAGCCGGCCCCCTCCAGCCGCCCGAACTACGCCCCAGGCCGGGGCGGCGATGATTAGGCCGTCCCCCGAGTCCCTGCTGGACGAGGTGCGGCCCGGGAGGCTGCGTGCCATGCTGCTGGAGGCGGTGGCCGCCTACAGCCCGTCCTACAGCGAGGAGCCCGCGGCCCAGGTGTTCGCCGCCCGGCTGCAGGAGGCCGGGCTCCAGGTGGAGCGCCAGCCCCTGTCCGCCCATCCCGGCGGGGGCGCCCGCGGCAACCTGCTGGCGCGCCTGGGCCCCCAGCCGCCCAGCATGCTCTGGATCGGGCACCTGGACACCATCGAGGCGGTGCACGGCTTCCCCGCCCCGCGCCTGGAGGAGGACCTGCTGTACGGCCTGGGCGCCGCCGACATGAAGGGCGGGTGCGCGGCCATGGTGGAGGCGGCCGGGGCGCTGTGCCGGGCCGGGGCGCCCCTGGCCCGGGGCCTGTGCCTGGGGCTGGTGGCCGGCGAGGAGGAATACGGGGACGGGGCCCAGGCCCTGATCGAGGCGGTGCGCGCCCCCCTGGTGGTGGTGGGGGAGCCCACCGGGCTGGTGCCCTGCATCTCCCACAACGGATACCAGGAGTGGCGGCTCTCCGCCGAGGGCAGCCGGGCCCACGCCGCGGTGCCCGAGTTCGGCGCCAACGCCATCCATGCCATGCTCACCTGGATCCTGGGCCTCTACGACGGCATCCTGGCGCCGGAACTGGCCGGGCAGGTGGTGGCCAACCCCAGGGAGATCCAGGGCGGCAGTACCCTGTTCGTGGTGCCCGCCGGGTGCCAGGCCATGCTCGACATGCACTGGCGCCCCGGCGTCGACCCCGCCGAGGTGGGCGCGGCCATCGAGCGGGCCCGCCAGGCCGCGGGCCGCGACCACCCCCTGTGCCGCCTGGAGGCCCAGGCCACCTTCACCTCCATGGGCTACGAGAACGCGGCCGAAAACCCCCTGCTGGCGCCCCTGTGGCGGGCCTACGCCCGGTGCGGCCTCCCGGCCGAGCCCGGGGTGTTCCGCTCCCATTCCGACGCCGCCGTGTTCCAGCGCTCCGGGGCCCTGGCGGTGGTGTGCGGGCCGGGCCTCCTGGAGATGGCGCACTCCCCGGAGGAGCACGTGTCCCTTGCCCAGGTGGAGGCGGCGGCGCGGTTGTACGCGGCGATGGCCTGGGAGGCGCTGGTCTAGTTTGACTGGGTGGGCCGGCTACGAAGCCGGCCCACCCAGTCAAACTAGGAGTTGCGGCTACTCCAGGTGCGCTATTGCCGTGTTGATCTGCCCCGACACCTGCTGGATGTCGCTGTTCACCTTGCCGATGTCCTCGGTGAGCTTGCGCACGTTCTCCACCGACTTGGTCATGTGGTCGGCCACCACCGCGAAGCCCCGGCCGTGGACGCCCACCTTGGCCGCCTCGATGCTGGCGTTGAGGGCGAGCATCTGCATTGAGGACATGATGTGGTTGATCCGTCCCACCAGGTTCTGGCTGCCTTCCAGGCCGCTGGTGAGGCGCTCCTTGGCGGCGCGGATCTCCTGGATCACCGCGGCCGTCACCCGCTGCTTGGCCTCCTCCAGCTCCTGGATCAGCATCCAGGTGGCGGAGGGCATGAGCTCGATGTTCTGGTCCTGGGCCAGCTCGAGGATCCGCGCCTTGACCGCCGGCACCCCGGTCATCTCGAAGATCAGGTCGATGTGCGTCCTGCCCAGGGCTTCGGCCAGGTCGGTGAACGTGGCGATGCCGTTCTGGGCGGCCACCTTGAGACCGGGCGCGTCGGACCGGGTGTCCACCATGAAGGCCACCTTGATCTTCCGGCTGTGCAGGAGGAACGCCAGCAGGCCGGAACCGCCGGTGCCGGCGCCGACGATTCCCGCGGACCGCAGCCCCGCTTCTCCCATGTTCGACATGGCCTGGCTCTCCCATGATGCTTCATCAACAATACAGCTTGGCTCAACTATAGCGGCGGAGAGACCGCGTCCGGGACCCGTTCTGAAGTACCCTGGATGGTACGGCTCTCTGCCGCGAGGCGCGACATGTACCCCATCCTCTTCAAGATCGGGAATTTTCCCATCGGAACCTACGGCCTGCTGCTGACCCTGGGCTTCTTCCTGGCCCTGGCCCTGGCCCAGCACCTGGGGCACCGGGAGGGGATCGCCCGGGAGCACATCTCGGACCTGGCCATCACCGTGCTGCTGGCCGGCGTGGTGGGCTCCAAGCTCCTCATGGTGATCGTCGACCTTTGTGACGGGGCAAGCCTGGCTTCGGTGTTCGACCTGGGCTACCTGCGGGCGGGCGGGGCGATCCACGGGGGGATCATCGGCGCCACCCTGGCCTTCTTCTGGCGGGTGAAGCGGCTGAAGCTGCCCCTGGCCCGCACCCTGGACTGCCTGACCCCGGCCGTGGCCCTGGGCCAGGCGGTGGGCCGGCTGGGATGCTTCGCCGCCGGCTGCTGCTACGGCACCCCCTGCACCCTGCCCTGGGCGGTCACCTTCACCAACCCCTACGCCCAGTCCCTGTCCGGCACGCCCCTGGCGATGCCCGTGCACCCGGTCCAGCTCTACACCTTCCTGGCCAACCTGACGGTCATGGCCAGCCTGCTGGTGATCCGGCGCCACCGGCGGTTCGCGGGGCAGGTCTCGGGCTGCTACTTCATCCTGGAGGGGATCGGGCGTATGATCACCGAGCACTGGCGGGGCGACCTGGACCGGGGCTTCCTGATGGGCCTGCCCTGGCTCTCCACCGGGCGGCTCACCAGCGCCCTGTTCATCCTGTTCGGCGCGGGGCTGCTGGCTTGGTACGGCCGGCGCCGGCGGGCCGAGGCCGCCGCTTGAGCGGCGCTGTCGCCCACCGCCCCCCCGGCGGGGCGCCCCGCCTGGACCGGTTCCTGGCCGACTGCCACCCCGAGATCGCCCGCTCCCGGTGGGAGGCCTGGGTGCGGGCCGGCCGGGTGCGGGTGGACGGGCAGGTGGTGCTCAAGCCCGGCGCCCGGGTCCGCCCCGGGGCCGCGGTGGAGACCGAACTGCCCGACCCGGCCCCCCCCGCGCAGCACCTGGCGCCCGAGGCCATCGACCTGCCGACCCTGTTCGAGGACCGCCGCCTGTGGATCGTGGACAAGCCGGCCGGAATGGTGGTCCACCCGGGCCCCGGGCACCCGGCCGGGACCGTGCTCAACGCCCTGCTGGGCCGGCTCGTGCTCCCGCCCGGCGAGGCGGTCGCCGCCGGGGGGGAGCCGGACGGGGACGGCGAGGAGGACGGGGACGAGGTGCCCGAGGCGGCCTGGCCGGGGCTGGTGCACCGTCTGGACCGCTACACCACCGGCTGCCTGGCCCTGGCCAAGGACGCCGCCGCTCACCTCTCGCTCCAGCGCCAGTTCAAGGAGCGCACGGTGGAGAAGCGCTACCTGGCCCTGGTGCGGGCCTCCCGCCGGCTGCCCGAGGCGGGTTCCGTGCTGGTGGACCAGCCCATCGCCCGGCACCGCACCGACCGTCTGAAGATGACCATCGCCGCCGCCGGGCGTCCCGCCCAGACCCGGGTCAGGGTCCTGGCCCGGGCCTGCGGCCTGGCCCTGGCGGAGTGCGAACTGCTCACCGGGCGGACCCACCAGATCCGGGTGCACCTGGCCCACCTGGGCGCGCCCATCCTGGGCGATCCTGTGTACGGCGGGGCCACCGCCTGGCAGGACCTGGACCGGCGCGCCTTCCCGTGCCCACACCCCCTGCTGCACGCGTGGCAGCTCGCCCTCGACCACCCGGACGACGCCCGCCGCCTGGAGTGCCGCGCGCCCCTGCCGGAAGCCTACCGGGAGATCCTGGCCCGCCTGGGCATGGCGGTGCCCGGAGGCTGAAAAAAGGGTCACCGTCCAGGCTGGATGATTGTTCTATCCTTGGGGCCTGGAGGTGGGACATGCGCTATCGGCTGTTCGGCCCGACGGGGTTGCGGGTGTCGGAGCTGTGCCTGGGCACCATGACCTTCGGCAACCAGTGGGGGTGGGGGGCAGACCACGCCGCCAGCCGGGAGATGTTCGAGGCCTTCGCCCAGGCCGGGGGCAACTTCATCGACACCGCCAACCACTGCACCGGGGGCGCCAGCGAGACCTTCGTGGGCGAGTTCATCCGCCCGGAGCGGCACCGGTACGTGCTGGCCACCAAGTACACCCTCAACGCCCGCCCCGAGGACCCCAACGCCGGGGGCAACCACCGCAAGAGCCTGGTCCAGGCCCTGGAGGGCAGCCTGCGCCGTCTGGGCACCGACTACATCGACCTGTACTGGGTGCACGCCTGGGATTTCCTCACCCCGGTGGAGGAGGTCATGCGCGCCCTGGACGACCTGGTGCGGGCGGGCAAGGTGCTCTACGTGGGGGTCTCCGACGTCCCAGCCTGGGCGGTGGCGCGGGCCAACACCCTGGCCGGGCTGCGGGGCTGGAGCCCCTTCGCCGGGATCCAGGTCCAGTACAGCCTGGTGGAGCGCACCTCGGAGCGGGAGCTGCTGCCCATGGCCGCGGCCCTGGGCCTGGCGGTCACCGCCTGGAGTCCCCTGGGGGGCGGGGTGCTGGCCGGGAAGTACCACCCGGGCCAGCCCCGGCCCCACGACACCCGCTACAGCGAAGGGGGCTGGGCGGAAGCCTTCCTCACCGAGCGCAACCTCGCCATCGCCGAAGCCGCGGCCGCAGTGGCCCGGGACCTGGGGCGCAGCCCCTCCCAAGTGGCCCTGGCCTGGCTGCTGGCGCGCCGGGGAAACCCGGTCATCCCCATCCTGGGCGCCCGCAGCCTGGCCCAGCTCCAGGACAACCTGGGCTGCCTGGACACGATCCTGGACCCGGACCGGCTGGCCAGGCTCGACGCGGCCAGCGCCGTGTCCCTGGGCTTCCCACACGATTTCCTGGCCCTGCCCATGGTCCGCCAGCTGGTGCACGGCAGCGCGGAGATCGTCTAGTCGCCCAGGACCAGGACCTCCCCCGGGGAGGCGAGCACGGCGCGCTCCACCACGCCCTTGAACTCGCCCACGTTGCAGGGCCAGGGCCGGGCCGCCAGGTCGTCCAGGACCGCGGGGGGGATGGACGCCACCCGCCGGCCGTGCTTACGGTTGAACCAGGCCACGAAGGTCTCCGCCAGGAGCGGGATGTCCTCCCGGCGTTCGCGCAGGGGCGGGACCCTGAGGACCTGGACGTCCAGGCCCTCGAACATCCCCGGATCGAACCGGCCGGCACGCTCGGCCTCCGCCAGGTCCCGGGCGGTGGCGGCGATGATCCGGGCCCCCAGGCGCAGCGTCCGGGAGCTGCCCAGGGGGCTGTACTCGCCCTTCCGCATCACCTGGATCATCCTGGCCCGGAGTTCCGGAGGCATGGCGCCCCCCTCGTGAAGAAACAGGGTGCCCTGGTCCGCCAGTTCCAGCCGCCCCATCCACTGGCCGTGGGCCTCCAGGGCCGGGCCGGCGTCCCGGCCGAACAGCTGGGCTTCCAGCAGCGTCGCCGGCTGCAGGGTGCAGTCCACCGTCACCAGGAGCCGGTGCTTGCGCTCGCTGCGGTTGTGGATGGCCAGCGCCACCACTCCCTTGCCGGCGCCGGGCTCCCCCGCCACCAGCACCGGCATGTCCCGGGCCGCCGCGGCCTCGATCTCCTCCCGCAGCCGGACCAAGGCCGGACTGCTGCCGGTCAGCACGCCGAAGTTGGCGTACCGGGCCGAGGCCTGGAGCAGGTAGGCGTTCTCCGCCTGCAGCTGGGCATGCAGTCGCTGCATCTCGGCGCAGGTGGCGCGCAGGGCCGCCTCCGCCAGGTTGTGCACCCGCACCTCCGAGGACAGCCGCTTGATCGCCCGGTGCAGCTCCAGGGTGCGCTCGGACACCAGCTGGTCGATCTGCTTCCAGGACTCGTCCAGCTCCTCGTGGAAATCCTGGAGCTCCTCGTTCTGCAGCTCCAGCTCCAGCTTGTGCAGCTGCAGTTCCTCGTTCTGCATCTCCAGCTCGATCTTGTGCAGGGCCAGGGACTGGACCAGGTCCCCGGACTCGCCGGCGTCCAGCTGGGGGGCCGTGGCGCCCAGGACCAGCTCCGCCCGGTCGGTGGCGCGCCGTCGGAGGGGGGGATGGCCCGATTCCGGATCAGCCTGTTCCATGGGAACCTCCCTGGCCAGGGGCCGCCAAGGTGGGGGCGGGGACTGGATCAAAGAGCAATAATACCTCTTCCCCGTCCTGGGGGAGCAGGGACACCCGGAAGGCGCCCGTCTTCGTCCGCACCAGCCCCGCCTGGGCGTCCGCGCCTGGGCCTTGAAGGAAATGTCTGGTCCATAACGGTTTGAGTTCGGGAAGAAGGCCCAAGAGGGGCTGCCCTTCCAGCCGAGCCGCCGTCCCGGCCACGCCCCTGGCGAAGGCCTGGTTGGCCTTGACCAGGAGCCCATCGGCGGGCCGGCCGTCGGGGTCCCGGCGGATCCCGCACAGGGCGCAGCCCTGGGGCAGGCGGTCCAGGAGGTTCTGGAGCCGTCCGGCCTCGGCCTGGAGGTGCGTCTCGATGCGGCTGGGGGCGGTGATATCCGCAAAGCTGAGCAGGATCCCGTCGATCCGGTGGTCCGGATCCAGGTAGGGGGCCACCCGGGCCCGGAACCAGCGCCCGTCCGGGGCGGACACGACCCGGGTGATGGGGGCCAGACTGTCCACCACCTTCAGGGCGTCCTCGGCCAGTTCCGGGAAGTCCACCGGAGGGGCCAGGTGGGTGAAGGGCCGCCCCAGGTCGCCCGGCGTGAGGGGCCAGAGCCGGGCGGCGGCGGCGGTGAAGCGGCGCAGGCGCAACCCGGTGTCCAGGAGGATCCCGGCCACCTGGGCCTGGTCCAGGAGCGCGCCCAGCTCGTGATGGGCCCGTTCCAGGAGCCTGGCCTGCTCCTCCCGCTGGGCATGGACGGCTTTGAGCTCGGCGTTCATCACCTGCAGCTCGGTCTTGGAGGTGGCCAGCTCCTCGTAGGCGAAGTGCAGCTCCTCCTGGGAGGACTGGAGCTCCTCGTTGGCGGACTGGAGCTCCTCGTTGGCGGACTGAAGCTCCTCGTTGGCGGCCAGCAGGTTCTTCCTGGAATCCACCAGTTCCTGGCGGGAGGCCGCGGATACCACCCGGAGCCTGCCCGGTGCCCGGCCGGCGGGCTTCGAAGTCCGGCGGGCCGGGCCCGGGGCGGCGCCCTCCCCCAGATCGGTGAAGACGATCAGGACCAGCTGGCCGAGCGGCTCGGGCGCCGCCAGCTTCTGCAGGGTGATGCGGACGATCCGGAAGCCGCCGTCCTGTTCCAGGGTGAGGCTGCGCTGGAACGTAGCCCCGCCCTTGCGCCGCGCCCGGAGGAGGGCGTCGGCCAGTTCCGCCTGCAGCCCGGCCCGGGCCATGGCGAAGATGTTCCAGTTGGCCTGTCCGGCCGGGGGATCCAGGTACTTGCCGATGGCGCCGACGGCATAGAGGATGTCGCCGGACTCGTTGACCAGCACCGCGGGCGGGCTGAACTGGCGCAGGAGGATGTCTTCGGCCAGCGCCGCCAGGCTGGCCACGGTCGCCCCGGACCGGCCGGCTGCCTCGGGGTGGGGCGGGGCCAGGCCCGGGGGCATGGCGGGGCGCTGGGAGGACGGCGTCTCCCGGCGCCGGTACAGGCGGCACTTGGCATCCAGGGACTCGAACCGGTATGGCAGGCCGCTGATCCCTTCGGAGGTGCCCAGGCACAGCAGTCCACCGGGCTCCAGGCAGTAGTGGAACAAATGGACGAGCTGCTTCTGGACCTCGGGCTTCAGGTAGATCAGCAGGTTGCGGCAGGACAGCAGGTCCAGGCGGACGAAGGGCGGGTCCGTGATGAGGTTGTGGCTGGCGAACACGACCAGCTCCCGCACTTCCTGGCGGATCCGATAGCCGTCGGGCTCGCAGGTGAAGAAGGCCGCCAGCCGCTTCGGGGAGACTTCCGCGGCGATGGAGGTCCGGAACAGACCCTGGCGGGCCTTGGCCACGGCGTCCGGGTCAAGGTCGGTGGCGAAGATCTGGAACCGGAAGTCCAGGGGGGGTTTGGCCCGGTCCATGGCCTCCAGGAAGGTGATGGCCAGACTGTAGGCCTCCTCGCCGGTGGAGCACCCGGGCACCCACGCCCGGAACACCCGCCCGAAGGGCCAGTCCTGGAGCAGCGCGGGCAGCAGGCGCTGGCCCAGGGTGCCCCAGACTTCCGAATCCCGGAAAAAGCGGGTAACTCCGATCAGCAGCTCCTTGAACAGCACGTCCAGCTCCTCGGGGTTCCGCTCCAGGTGGGCGACGTAGGCCGCGAGGGTCTCCACCCGGTACAGGGCCAGGCGCCGGCGGATCCGGTTCAGCACGGTGCTCTGCTTGTACAGGGAGAAATCCTGCCCGCAGCGTTCCCGGAGCAGGCCCAGGATCCGCGCCAGGGACCCCGGGTCGGGGGGGAGGGCCTGGTCGGCGGGTTTGCACTCCGCCGGGAACTGGGAGAGGATCAGCCGGGGCAGGTCGTCGGCGGGGCCCACCAGGTCGGCCAGCCCCGCCTCGATGACGCTGCGCGGCATGCTGTCGAAGTGGGCGTCGGCCGGTTCCTGGGCCACGCCCAGGCCGTTCCGTTCCCGGATGGCCCGCAGCCCCAGGGTGCCGTCCGAGCCCATGCCGGACAGCACGACGCCCACGCTCTGCTCCCCCAGCTCCTCGGCAAGGGAACGGAACAGGACGTCGATGGGCAGCCGCAGGCCCCGGACCAGGCTGGGCGGCGAAAGGACCAGGTGGCCCTCGTCCAGGGTCAGGTCCTTGTTGGGGGGGATCACGTAGACCGTGTCCGGCTCCAGGCGCATGCCGTGCCAGGCCTGGTGCACGTGCATGGGGGTGGCCCGCTGGAGCAGCTGGGGCAGGAAGTCCTCGGCCACCGGATCCAGGTGCTGCGCCACCAGGTACGCCAGCCCGGAAGCGGGCGGCACCTGGCGGAGGAAGCGCTCCACTGCTTCCAGCCCGCCCGCGGAAGCGCCGAGGCCCACGACGGGGAAGGGCGGGGAGGAGGAGCTGGACGTCACGGCTGACGACCCTCCGGCGGGTGGCGGGGACCGGACTGCGTGCCCGCATCCATTATGGACCCGGTCCGGCCTTTTCGCCCACGGGATCGTCCCGGGTCCGGGGCGGCGGGGGATCTGACGGCGCGGCAGGGCTTACGGCAACGGCCGCGGCGGCACCCGGCCGGAACCCTCCCGCACCCGGTACGCCATCTCCACCAGCATCTCCCGCACGGTCCCTGGGAACTCCTGCAGGACCATCCAGGCGTGGGCGGCCGCCTCCCTGGGGCGCAGCCGCCGCTCCGGACCCGCCATTCCTGCCCTCACGACGCCTAGTCGACCACCACCGTGGCCCGGGCGATCACCGTGGGGTCAAGGGTGGAGACGGCATCCACGTGGTAGGTGCCGGGACGGGACGGGGCCTGGTAGCTGCCCTCCTCGGAGATCTCGCCGCCGTCCTGCTCCTCCACCTTCCAGGTCACGGTGTTGCGGCCCAGGCCCTTCATGGTGGCGGTGAAGGTCACGGCGCCGTCCGGGTGCAGCTGGACGCTGGAGGGGTCCAGGCTGGGCAGGGGCAGCACCCGGATCTCCAGGGTCTGCTTCAGACGCCGGCCGTCGCCGCACACCCCGCGCAGGGTCAGGTGGTAGATGCCGGCCCCCGCCGGGGCGTAGTAGACCGTCGAATACCCCTGGCTGTTGCGCAGGCCCCCGCCGTACGGCTCCTCCACTTCCCATTCCGGTTCCCCGGACAAGTCCGCGCTGGGGCTGGCGGTCATGGGCAGCTGGTCGCCCACCGCCACCACCGGCGACCCGGGCTCCACGTTGAAGCTGGCGTGGTCCTGGCCGCCGCCGCAGCCCAGGACGCAGACCAGGGCCGGGATGGACAGCAGGGCGAAGCGGGACAAGGCAACCTCTCAGGCCGGATGATACCGCAGTCTGGGTTCCCCCCTGCACAGGTCCAGCACCGCCCTGCCCCCGTCCCGCAGGTCGCCGAACAGGATGGCGTCGGCCAGGTTCTTGTCCACCACCTTTCGGCTGCGCCTTCGACCAACTTGTCCCAACTTTCCGCCTCCAGGGCCGGTGGGATTGGCCCTTGGTAGGTTGCGGCTCTGAAGATGGGCTGAAACGTTGCGTTCTGCTTGGGGCGACCGTCCTCTTCGTTTGAAGGATGCGCTTTTTCTTTAACAAGGTTGGGATCCGATAGATTGTCTGAATTCATTCATAGCCTCAGCCATGCCGCTCCCCACTTTTTGCCAGTCCTCCATAAGCGCATCCTTGTCGTCGAGAAACCCTTCTGATGGCCTTGGTGATACCGCTTGGGCATCCTGGAATATTTCCGTTGGCTGGAAACTGAGTTCCTCGAATGCGAGGCAATCGCCATTTCCAGAAATATCCATAACGCTTCCAACGCCATCCAAGAAGCCAGTGGAGGAGAGGTGGGGGTGGCGAGATTTAAAAAAAATCATGACCGGCGAAGGCGCCAGGGGCTGTATTGGAGGTACCGTTTCGGACCCCGGCCTGCCTTGGCTTACTTCGCCTTGGTGCTGATCCCCACTCCATCCCCCTTGCGCTCTACCTTGGCCGTCCCGCCGTTCTTCAGCTCCCCGAACAGAATCGCGTCCGCCAGCGGCTTCTTCAGGTGCTGCTCCACCACCCGCGCCATGGGCCTTGCTCCGAACGCAGGCTCGTAGCCCTTGTCCGCCAGCCACTCCCGGGCCGGCTGGGATACGTGCAGGGCCACACCCTTCTCCTCCAGCATCGCCTGGAGCTCCTTCAGGAACTTGTCCACCACCTTGAGGATCTCCGGCCGGCCCAACGGCTTGAACTGGACGATGGCGTCCAGGCGGTTGCGGAACTCGGGGGTGAAGGCCTTCTCGATGGCGCCCCGGGCGGAAGTGGGGGGGCCGGCGGCGGCGAACCCCACCTGGCGGGCGCTGAGGCCGCGGGCGCCGGCGTTGGTGGTGAGGATCAGCACCACGTGGCGGAAGTCGGCCCGGCGCCCGTGGTTGTCGGTGAGGGTGGCGTGGTCCATCACCTGCAGCAGGATGGCGAACAGGTCCGGGTGGGCCTTCTCGATCTCGTCCAGGAGCAGCACCGCATGGGGGTTCTTGCGCACCGCGTCCACCAGCAGCCCGCCGTCCTCGAACCCCACGTAGCCCGGGGGCGCCCCGATCAGCCGGCTGACCGCGTGCTTCTCCATGTACTCGGACATGTCGAAGCGGATGAACTCCACCCCCAGGATGCGGGCCAGCTGCTTGGCCAGCTCGGTCTTGCCCACGCCGGTGGGGCCGGCGAACAGGAACGAGCCCATGGGCCGGTCCGCACCGCGCAGCCCGGAACGGGACAGCTTGATGGCCGAGGCCACCTTCTCCACCGCCGGGTCCTGGCCGAACAGCACCGCCTTGATGCCCTCCTCCAGGTGCGCCAGCCTGTCCCGGTCGTCGGCGGTCACCGCCTGCACCGGCACCCGGGCGATCCGGGCCACCACCCGCTCCACCTCCGGCACGCCCACCACCTTGCGCCGCTCCCGCGCGGGCAGCAGCTTCTGGGCCGCCCCGGCCTCGTCCAGGATGTCGATGGCCTTGTCCGGCAGCATCTGGTCCCGGATGTGCCGGGCCGAGAGGCGCACCGCGGCCTCCAGGGCCGCGTCCGAGAACCGGACCCCGTGGTGCTTCTCGTAGTGGGAGCGCAGCCCCTTCAGGATGTCCAGGCTGTCCGCCTCGCTGGGCTCGGTCACGTCGATCTTCTGGAACCGGCGCGCCAGGGGCCGGTCCCGGTCCAGGGAGGCCTTGACGTCCTGGTAGGTGGTCGCGCCGATGCAGCGCAGCTCGCCCCGGGCCAGCACCGGCTTGAGCAGGTTGGAAGCGTCCATGGAGCCGCCGTTGACCGCCCCGGCGCCCACCAGGGTGTGGATCTCGTCGATGAACAGCAGCGCCCCGGGGTGCTGGCCCAGCGCCTCCAGCACCGACTTCACCCGCTCCTCGAAGTCGCCCCGGTAGCGGGTCCCGGCCAGCAGCGCGCCCATGTCCAGGGAGTAGAGCGGGGCGCCCTTGAGGATGTCGGGCACCTTGCCCTCGTGCAGGCGCAGCGCCAGCCCCTCGGCGATGGCGGTCTTGCCCACGCCGGTCTCGCCCACCAGCAGAGGGTTGTTCTTGCGCCGCCGGCAGAGCACGTGGATCACCCGCTCCAGTTCCGCCTCCCGGCCGATGAGCGGGTCGATGCGGCCCTCCGCCGCCCGGGCCACCAGGTCCACCGCGTAGACCTTCAGGGGATCCTTGGCGGCGGGTTCGACCTCCTCGGCGCCCTCCACGGCCTCCTTGGGGCCGCCGCCCAGCCCGGGCGTCGTGTCCACCCCGCCGTGGGCCAGGTGCTTGAGCAGCGGCAGGCGGTTCACCCCGTGGCGCTTGAGCAGGTAGGTGGCCTGGCTCTCCTTCTCCTGGAGCAGGGAAACCAGCACCGAACCGCTGGTCACCTCGGCCCGCTCGGAGGAGATGGTGTGCATGATGGCCCGCTCGACGACCCGGTTGAAGCCCTTGGTGGGCATGGGGTTGGCGGAGCGCTCCGGGGGCAGGGGCTCCATCCGCTGGTCCAGCCAGGCCTCCAGCTCCCGGCGCAGGCGCGCCGAATCCCCCCCGCAGGCGGCCACCGCGTTCAGGACCAGGGGGTCGTCCTGGAGCGCCAGCAGCAGGTGCTCCAGGGTCAGGTATTCATGGCGGGCGTCCCGGGCGAGGTTGAACGCCTGCTGGATGCAGTGGTTGAGGGCGGGGTTGAGGGAGGGGGAGGAGGGGGGCATCTCAGTTTTCCGGCTCGAGGGTGCAGAGCAGAGGGTATTCCTTGGCTTCGGCCATGGCCTTCACCTGGGCGGCCTTGGTGTCGGCGACATCGTACGGGTAGACCCCTGCCAGCCCCTTGCCCTTGCGGTGCACCTCCAGCATGATCCGCACCGCCTCGGGCTCGGGCTTCCGGAACACGCTCTCCAGGATCCACACCACGAAATCCTGGGTGGTGTAGTCGTCGTTGTGCAGGACGACCTTCCAGAGCACCGGGGGGGTCAGGCGCAGGTGGGTGCGGGTCTTGGTGGCGGTTCGGCTCGAACCTTCTAACACCTTGGAGCTGTTGGACTTTGGCATTGGGACGGTTCCGGTGGCTCGGTCTTCATTCTACCTGGATCCCCCCGAGGGGGTGGTCGGGGAGCGTGACCTCATCCCGCCAGGCCGCGGGGGATTGCAAATGTAATTGCCAGAACACTTGGGCTATCACATCCGGGTCCAGGGGGCCGTCCGGCTGGACGAACCCGCGGACCGTGACGGTGGCGGCGTGGATGCCCTCGGGCGCCAGTTCCCGGCCCAGGGACAGGGCCAGGCTGCGCAGGGCGGCCTTGCCCAGGGACGCGGCGGCCAGGCCCGGCTTGGGTTCCAGGGCCAGCCCCCCGCCGGTGAACAGCAGGGTCCCCCGCCCGGCCCGGCGCATGCCGGGCAGGGCCCACCGCACCGCCGCCAGGGGCGCCAGGACGTTCACCCGCAGGTCGGCCTGGAGCCGGGCGGGGTCCAGGTCCGCCGCGGGCCCCGGGGCCCCGGCGGAGGCGTTGTACACCAGCACCTCCGGCAGCCCCCCCCAGCGTTCCACCGCCGCGCAGGCTTCCCGGGCCGCCCCCTCCAGGGCCAGGTCCGCCGCCAGGACCAGGGCCCCCCCGGGCGGGGCGGCGAGGTCCAGCTCGGCCTGGAACCGGTCCAGGGAGTCCGAAGGGCGGCACACCGCGGCCACCCGGAAGCCCTCCCGGGCGAACCGGCGCGCCGCCGCCAAACCGATGCCGGGGCCGGCGCCGAGGATCGCTGCCAGGGGGGTGCTCATGGGGATGTCCGGAGCCGCTGTACTTGCGGAAATCAAATTCTAGTACCAAAGCGTAGGAAAAGACCCACGCAAATCCAGCCCCGCCCGCCCGGTTCCAACGGCCCCGGCGAGCGGATGACCGGCGTCACAACTGGCGCCGGAGGCCCTTTGCTAACATCTAGTACGTTCTGGTCTGCGCAACCCACCATCCTGCCAGGGGATTTCCATGCCCATCACCCGTCTCGCCCAGATGCTCGAAACCGTCCAGGCCAAGCCCCGCAAGCGCCTGGCCGCCGCCTACGCCAACGACGCCCACACCATCGAAGCCGTCCACGACGCCATGGCCAAGGGCATCGTGGACGCCACCCTGGTAGGCGACGAGAAGGTCATCAAATCCGCCTGCCAGGACCTGGGCATCGACCCGGCCCGGTTCACCCTCGTCCACGAGCCCAACGACGGCAAGGCGGCGGCCAAGGCGGTGGCCCTGGTGCGCAGCGGCGAGTGCCAGATCCTCATGAAGGGCCTGGTGAGCACCGACAAGTACATGCGCGCCATCCTGGACAAGGAGGCGGGCCTCATGGATCCTGGGGCCATCCTGTCCCACGTCTCGGTGATCGAGAACCCACGGTATCCCAAGCTCCTGGTCTGCGGCGACGTGGCCGTGCTGCCCTACCCCGAGCTGAAGGAGAAGCTGGCCATCCTCAACTACTGCGTGGGCGTGGCCCAGGCCCTGGGCGTGGCCAGGCCCAAGGTGGCCCTCATCGCCGCCACCGAGCAGGTGCTGCCCAAGGTGCAGTCCACCGTGGACGCCGCCGTCATCGCCAAGATGGCCGAGCGCGGCCAGATCAAGGGCGCCTTCGTGGACGGCCCCATGGCCCTGGACGTGGCCATCGACCCGGAGTCCGCCCGGACCAAGGGCATCGCCGGCGACGTGGCCGGCGACGCGGACTGCCTGGTGTTCCCCAACATCGACGCCGGCAACGTGTTCTACAAGACCTGCACCAAGCTGGCCGGATGCGAAGTGGCGGCGATGGTGGCCGGGGCCCAGGCGCCGTGCATCCTGTCGTCCCGGGGGGACAGCGTGCTGACCAAGCTGTACTCCATCACCCTGGCGGCGCTGACGGCAAGGTAGACGGGCCCTGGCGGTCAGGCCTTCAATAATTCGGCGCGCCCGGTCTTGGCGAAACGGGCATCGAAGGTCAGCAGTCCGGAACAGCCGCAGGTCTTCGCCCCGAGCGCGATGAGGTTGTCCGCAAGGCCTACGGATCCCGTGCTGAGGCTCAATGCCCCCCGGGCCAGCGCGGTCCCCTCGACTTCGATGCCTTCCATATTCAGCAAGGCTTCAAGGGCACGATTGACCCGTGAGGCTTCCCAGCCGGGTGCGGCACCCAGGACCCAGGCCAATTCCACGAACACAAGGAGAGGCACGAACACTCCACCCGATCGGGCCGCCTGGACGATGGTCTTGTGGGCTAAGGGGCTTTGTTTGGGGTCATCTCCCAGGAACACCCGGGCCAGAACATTGGTGTCCACTCCGATCATCTGCGCGCACCGGATCGGACGGCAGCTTCCATTTCGGCGAGGCTCATCCGCCTGGCTCCGGGGATGGCGAAGGAGCTGAGATCCTCAGGCCGGTACCGGATTGGTTCCATGACCGTCCTGCCGCCGTTCCGGTCGATCTCAAACCGGACCTGGTCGCCTTCATGCAAGCCTAGGGCTTCCCGAATGGCCTTTGGGATGGTCAATTGTCCTTTGCTTGTTAGAGTTGCAATGGCAGGGCGGGACACCGTATCACCTCCTTACCAGTATCATCTGTTTTCCTTACTTTGCCAGGGTTTCGGCAATTGCTTGGCACATCTGCTTCTGCTTTCCCTTGAACCATGCCTTACCTTAGTTCGAGGTTTCCCGAATGACCCCCGAACGGCGATCACGCCGGCCCCCCAAGGATGCGTTGCCCAAGGCTTTGGCGGAATGCACCTTGGCCGACATCCGGGCGGCCGCCGCAGCGGCCGGGGCGCCAGCCCCATCCAGACCTTTCACCTGGGACGAGATGGAGCAGGCCATAAGCCAGTCCTTGCAAGAAGACTTTGGCTGCCATTGAAACCGACCCTATGACTCAGTCTTTGCTCAGGTGACCGGCGTCCCCGGCGCCGCCGGCTCCTGGGGCCCCAGCAGCACGCAGGTGGCGCCGTCCTCGCTCTCGGCGCACAGCAGCATGCCCTCGGACACCTGCCCGCCGAACTTAGTGGGCTTGAGGTTGGTCAGCACCACGATGGAGCGGCCCCGCAGCTGGTCTTCGGTGTAGTAGGGCACCAGGCTGGTGACGATCTGGATGGGGCGGTCGGAGCCCACGTCCACCTGCAGCCGGTACAGCTTCTCGGTCTTGGGCACGCGCTCGGCTTCGAGCACGCGCCCGACTTTCAAGGCCAGCTTCTTCCAGTCGTCGAACAGGATGGTTTCCACGGTCGGTCCCTCCTCACGGCTTCCCGGCGTAGACCCTGGGCACTTCCTTGCCGGACAGCACCCGCAGGGCGCCCTTGGCCAGGGCCTGCATCTCGTTCTCCCCGGGGTAGACGGTGACGCCGCAGCCCATGGCGACCACGCCGCGCTGGATGAACTCGACGACGGGCCGGCACCGGGCCATGCCGCCGGTCAGCAGGATCTGGTCCACCTTGTTGCCGCCGAAGGCCGGCAGCAGGGAGGTGATCCACTTGGCCACCTGGTAGGCCATGGCGTCCAGCACCTCCACCACCTCGGCCTCCCCGGCCAGGTAGCGCTTCTCCAGCTCGCGCAGGTCGGCCGTGCCCAGCAGGTCGATCAGGCCGCCCCGGCCCTTGTTGAGCTTCTTGAGCTCGTCCTTGGTGTACTGCCCGGAGAAGCACAGCTCGATGAGCTGGCCCACCGGCAGGGAGCCGGACCGCTGGGGGGTGAACGGGCCCTCGCCGTCCAGGGCGTTGTTCACGTCCTGGTAGCGCCCGCGCACGTGGGCGCCGATGGAGATGCCTCCGCCCATGTGGGCCACGATCACGTTGACCCGCTCGTAGAAGGTCTGCTGCTCCTCCGCGTACCTCCTCGCGGTGGCGATCTGGTTCAGGGCGTGGCTGATGACCTTGCGCCGGATGGCCTTGAAGCCGGTGATCTTGGCCATGGCCGGGACCTCGTCCACCACCACCGGGTCGACGATGAAGGCGGGGCGGCCGCTGCCGGCCACCAGCTCCCGGGCGATCAGGCCGCCCAGGTTGGAGGCGTGGTCCCCCTGGACCCCGGTCATCAGGTCCCGGGCCATGGTCTCGTTCACCGTGTAGGTGCCGTGGGGCACCGGCCAGAGCACCCCGCCGCGGCCGGAGACGGCGTCCAGGCCCTCCACCGTCAGGCCGTTCTCGGCCAGGAAGGCCAGGATGGCGTCCTTGCGGAACGCGAACTGGGCGGTGATCGGCTGGCCCTCGAAGGGCGCCAGCTCCTGGGCGGTGTGCTGGAGCTCCTGGGTGAAGCGCTCCTGGTCCCCTTCGTAGATGGCGATCTTGGTGGAGGTGGAGCCGGGGTTGACGGCCAGCACCCGGTAGCGGCGGAAGAAGGTGTCCTTGGGGGTCTCGGTCCAGGCGCCGTAGCGGTACATGCGCACCATGGTCGCCTTGACCGCCAGGCGGACGTCCTCGGGAGTGCAGTCCCGGGCCAGGTCCACCCCCTTGAAGCGCAGGCCGAACAGGACCGGGAACTTCTTGGCGTCGGGGAAGCGAATGGAATAGAGGTAGTAGAGCATGCTGCCCATGTCCACGCTGGGGCAGATGATCACGGTGGCCGCACCGGGCCAGGCGTGGTCTTCACCGGGCTGGTAGTAGGTGGCCGAGCGCTTGGACAGGGCCACGCTGACCTTCACCTCGCCCTGGATGCTGATGGACTGGTAGCGCTCGCCCCGGGCGATGCGCTCCTCCATCAGCGCCGGCACCAGCTGGGTGGCCTGGCGCACCAGGGCCACCGAGGGGCCCTCGTCCGAGCCGCGGTTGGAGTGGGAGACGATGGCGGCGTTGATGTGCGGCAGCACGTCCTCGGGGATCAGGTCCCGGGCGATGGCGCAGGTGCCCACCGCCACCCGGGCCAGGGTCTCCGGGGTCATGGCGGCGTTCACCCCGATGTCGCCGAACACCACGATGTTCCGGGTGAACACGTTCTCCGGGTGTTCGTCCGGGAACACGAAGACCCCCGCCTCGCAGCTGGTGTCCGGGCCGCCCAGGGTGCTCACCATCGGGCGGAAGTAGTGGTTCTCGTCGTTGGCGGCCCCGCCCACCACCGTGTCCGCGTGGTCCTGGGCCACGGCGTAGATCCCGAAGTTCACCGGGCGGGAGACCCAGTCCCGGGCTTCGGCCAGGGTGATGGTCCGGCCGTCCTCCAGGCAGCGCCGCTGGTAGGCCTGGGCGAACTCGTCCACCAGCTCCGGGTGCTGGGGGATGTCCACGAAGGCGCTCTCCGCCAGGGTGAACTCCAGGCGGGTGGGGTCGAGGCCCGGGAGGGCCCGGCGGACCACGTCCCGCACGGCCTCCTCCGAGGCCAGGAACACCGGACGGATGAACCGGGTGAGGTGGCAGACCGCTTCGATGATGCGGGGATCCAGGGCTTCGGGGAAGACGATGGTCGGCCTCGGCTTGGCGCTGGCCAGCAGCTGCCGGTCGAAGGATCCCTCGATATCGAACATAGGCACCTCTGAGATCGATTGGCGATGCGCGAATGATGAAGATCAGAGGGGCGGAACGGGACCGGTCCCGGTCCAGGGGAGGGCGCCGGGCCGGCCCGGCGTGGGCCCCCGCAGCATTCTAGCAAGCGGTTCCAGGCCCTTCAGGGCAATGGATCACAATGGGCCGGGGGTCCTGGGCTCTTGACGGCCCGACCGCCCGGGTGTCCCATGGAACACGCATCCCAAGGAGGAAAAAATGGGCACCCGCGGGCGGGAAATCGTCGGCATGGACGTGGAACAGCTCCTGAGACTGCTCAACGCAGCCTTCGCCAGTGAATGGCTGGCCTACTACCAGTACTGGCTGGGCGCCAAGGTGCTCAAGGGCCCCATGAAGGACGCCGTGGCGGCGGAGCTGAACCTGCACGCCACCGAGGAACTCAACCACGCGGTGCTCCTGGCCGGACGCATCGTCCAGCTGGGCGGCACGCCGGTGCTCAGCCCGGCCCAGTGGTTCGAACTGAGCCCCTGCAAGTACGACGCCCCGGTGGACCCCTACGTGGGCGAGGTCCTGGACCAGAACATCGACGGGGAGCAGTGTGCCATCAGCACTTACAGTCACCTGATGGACGTCACCAAGGACAAGGACATGGTCACCTACAACCTCGCCCTCACCATCCTCACCCAGGAAGTGGAGCACGAGGAGGATCTGCAGAGCCTCAAGGAGGACCTGGCGCTCATGGTGAAGCGCTAGATATGCACGGGTCTGGACGTCGACGCGGGGCCGAATAATACATGGACAGGCTCCCGGGGTTGACGTCAGAATCCATTGATGTATTATTTATATCTATCGGGGACCCAGTGCCGGTCCCGCGGAAGCTATTGAGGACCCGCGCATGCGTTTTCGCCCAGCGACCATCCCCGCCGTCCTCCTGGCGGCCGTTCTCGTCGGCGCGCCCAAGCCCGAGGACTTCCAGATCAAGCCCACGATCCTGGAGCACCGGCTGGAGCCTGGGAAGAAGATGCTGACCCTGCCGGTGCTGGGGCCCCACATCCTGATGTCCCGGAACAAGCGCTGGGCGGCGATCCTGTGGGATGGCCTGGTGCCGATGAAAGCCAAGGCGAACGGCAAGGAGGTCCATGTCCCCCTGGGCCAGCTGACCGTGTTCGGCTGGACCAAGACCGGCTGGCGATACGCCGGTTGGCGGAGCCACGTGCACGGCCTGCCCCTGGAGCCGGAGGATTTCTGCATCGACGAGGGCTACGCCACCTACATGGGCAGCTACCTGGTGGTGGAGAAAGGGGTGCTCAGGGTGTTCGCCATGGGGCTCAAGCACGGGACCAAGGCCCCGACGGAACGCATCCTGGTGGCCATCGGCGGCGGAGCGCCCGATGCCGGCCTGGTGCTGGAGGACAACGGCGCCCTCGAACTGCAGCCGGGCGGCAAGGTCCTCGCCCCCGCGCCCAAGGCCTGGCCGCCCGCCTCGACCAGCTGGAACCTCAAGGATCCCTCCTGGCCGCTCCTTCCGCCGGCGGTGGCCAAGGTCAAGGGAAGCCTATAGCCAGGCGATCTCCCGGGTCGCCGCCGCCACCACGAAGCAGCGCTCGTGGTTGGAGCGCTGGTCGGCGGGCATGACGAAGAACGCCGCTCGGTCCGGCCGGTAGCCCCGGGCCAGCCCGGTCAGCACCTCCCCGTCCTTGAACACCACCCGGATCCGGCGGCCGGGGGTCACGTTGGTGGGCTCGAAGACGTTACGCCAGGGGGGCGGGACGGGTGTGGGCTTCGTGCCCGTCGATGTCCTCGGCGTCCCAGGGGTAGACCACCCAGATGTCGTCCAGGTGCTGGCCGACCCAGTAGCGGCGCACTTCGGACGGGAACTGGGCGTGCTTGGGCTTGTCCTTGCAGTGCAGCACCGCCACCCCGATCTCGGCCGGCTGGTGGGAGAGCAGTTCCCCCAGGCAGTAGGCCAGGGTGGTGCGGCTGTCGTCCACCTCGTCGATGAGCAGCACCTTGCGGCCCTTGAGCTTGCGCTCCACCTCGTCGATCCACTGCACCTTCTCGGGCCCTTCCCCCATGGAGTTGTCGTCGTTGTAGAGCTTGACGCCCACGGTGAGGATCGGCTTCTTCAGGAAGGTCTTGAGGATCCGGGCCGGGATGAACCCGCCCGTGCCGATGGCCACGGTCACGTCCGGGTCGAACCCGCTGGCCTGGATCTCCCGGGCCAGGCCCGCCACGGTGCGGTGGATCTCGTTGTAGGTGAAATACCGCTTGTTATCCATCTTCCAAGTGTACCGGACTTGCCTTTTGGGCACTATGAAGGGCGAAATGGCATCTTAGACTTTATGTCCGGGCTCCGCCCGGGCATGAAGTGGGGGTGTGGGGGGACGCAGAGTGAGCGTAGCGAACGGGCGGTCCCCCCACGAAGAATCTGGGAGGCCGCCATGAAGATCGCCATCGTCGGGGCGGGGAACGTGGGGGCGACGCTGGCCTACACCCTGCTGGTGAAGGGAACCTGCGACGCCATCAGCGTCATCGACACCAACCGGGAGAAGGCCCAGGGGGAGGCCGACGACCTGAGCCACGGGCTGCCCCTGGCCGAGAAGCTGGAGATCCGGGCCGAGGACTACGAGGGGACGGCGGACGCGGACGTGATCGTGGTGACCGCCGGGCGCAACCGCAAGCTGGGCGAGAGCCGGCTGGACCTGGCCAAGGCCAACGTGGCCATGCTCGAGGACATCCTGGACCAGCTGCGGGCCCACGTGCGGGATCCCATCCTGGTGATGGTGAGCAACCCGGTGGACATCCTCACCCAGGTGGCCCACCGGCGTCTGGGCCTGCCCAGGGGGCGGATCATGGGCTCGGGCACGGTGCTCGACTCCTCACGCTTCCGCTACCTGCTGGGGCGGGAGTTCGCCATCGATCCCCGCAACATCCACGCCTACATCGTCGGCGAGCACGGCGATTCGGCCGTGCCGGTGTGGAGCATGGCCAGCGTGGGGCAGATCCCGGTCACCCAGTACGCCCCGGCGGGAAGGGCGCCGCTGACGCCCGAGGACCGGCGCCGGATCGAGGAGGCGGTGCTGAGCGCGGGCAAGGCGGTGATCCAGCGCAAGGGCGCCACCTACTACGCCATCGCCCTGGCGGTCAGCCGGATCCTCGAGGCCATCGCGGGCAACGAGCAGAGCGTGCTGACCGTGTCGTCCCCCGTCGAGGACTTCCTTGGCGTTTCGGGCGTGTGCCTGAGCCTGCCCGCGGTGCTGGCCCGGGAGGGCATCCGGGAACTCCTCCCCATCCGCCTGGACCCGGGGGAACAGGCGGCGCTGCAGCGCTCGGCGAGGATCCTCAAGGACTTCCTGGGGCAGCTGGGCTACTGACTCCTCAGTTGCATGGCGTGCTCGCACTCCGCCACCGCCTGGCGGAACATGCCGCTGTCGGGCGCGGCGGCCAGGGCGGCCTGCAGGAACGGCAGGGCCGCCGGGTCCTTCGGTGAACGCATGCGTCCACCGAAGTCCAAGGACAGGCCCAGGTCCCGGAAGGCCGCCGCCACCCGGTCCCGGTCCACCACCTCCACCTGCCCCGCCTCGGCCAGGTCCCGGGTGCAGGCGGCGACCAGCGCGGCCAGTACCCGCATGGCCCTCCGGAAAAGGGGGCGACCCGCCCCTGGACAGGATGAGGCGGCCAAGGGGGATTCCGTCAGAACCGGACCGTCAGGCCCAGCTGGGCGACGCTGGTGTAGGAGTAGGCCACCCCGACGCCGCCGACGGCAAGCTTCACGTCGCTGAAGTCCAGGGCCTTGTACAGGGCTTCGATGCCCACGTGGCGGGTGATTTCGTAGCCCAGCCCCCCCTCCGGGTAGACCCGGACCTGGTTGCTGGTGGTGGAGGCCGAGACCCCGGGCGCCGACCCTTGGACCCTCAAGTTGCCGTAGGCCAACCCCAGGCCGCCCAGGAAATACAGGCCCTTGTCGGTGTGGCCGGATATGAAATAATTGTAATCTACCCCCAGGGCCACGATGTTGTCCGTGGCGTCCAGGCCGACGTTCCCGCTGGGCGTCGCCACCGTGCTGGTGTCGGTGATGTACAGGTACTCCAGCCTGGGCGCGATGGCGCTGCCCCGGCCCAGGTCGAAGGCGGTCTGCACGCCCAGGCCGAAGCCGCCGCCGGCCCAGAGGGCGCTTCCGCCTAGGAAGAATGGGACGATGAGAGGGTGTTTCATCGGGTTTTGCCTGTCGGACTTGGGGGGATGGCCCAGGGGGCGGAGGGGCCCGCGCGGGGCGGGTGGCCCAAGGGTAGCAGGAGCCCGGGGCGGAGCCACCCCCAGGCTCGGGCAAGGTGCAGACATGATTTAAATTGAGACGCATTCTTGAGTATTTCAGTTATATTCCCCATCGGGAGGCCGCCCATGCCGAACCCCAGTGGACCGCTCCAGAACGGAATCTTTCATCCCTCAGGGGCCCAGGCGCTGCTGCAGAAGATCATGGAGCAGGACCAGGGGATCTTCTTCTCCCTGGACCAGAACGGCCATTTCCTGGAGGTGGGCCGCGGCTGCCAGCGGGTCTGGGGGTTCCAGCCCGAGGAGCTGGTCGGCACCAGCTTCCTGGACTACATCCATCCCGACGACCGGATCCGGGTCCGCCAGCTCACCGAGGCGGCCCAGGGAGGCTCCCTGTCCAGCATCGACGCACGCTGCCGGAACAAGGACGGCAACCATGTCCATCTCATGTGGAAGTTCGCCTGGTCGCCCACGGAGCATCTGTGGTCGGCCATGGCCCGGGAATTCCTGGACCGCAGGGACCACGCGGAGAAGATGGCGGCGGTGGAGGAGCTGGAGGCCTTCAAGCGGGCCCTGGACGAGCACGCCATCGTGGCGGTCACCGACGCCCGGGGCAAGATCACCTACGTGAACGACAAGTTCTGCGCCATCTCCAAGTACGAGCGGGAGGAGCTGCTGGGCCAGGACCACCGGATCATCAACAGCAAGCACCACCCCAAGTCCTTCTTCACCAACCTCTGGGCCACCATCCTGTCCGGGCGGGTGTGGAAGGGCGAGATCCGCAACCGGGCCAAGGACGGCAGCTACTACTGGGTGGACACCACCATCGTGCCCTTCCTGGGGGCCGACGGGAAGCCGGTGCAGTTCGTGGCCATCCGGGCCGACATCACCGAGCGCAAGCTGGCCGAGGAGTCCCTGCGCCAGTCCCAGAAGCTGGAGAGCCTGGGCGTCCTGGCCGGGGGCATCGCCCACGACTTCAACAACCTGCTCACCAGCATCCTGGGCAACTGCAACCTGGCGTCCATGGTCCTCCCCGGCGACAGCCCGGCCCTGCCGTACCTGGACCAGATCGAGAAGGCCACCATGCGGGCCGCGGACCTGTCCCGGCAGATGCTCGCCTACGCGGGCAAGGGCAAGGTCGCCATCACCCGGGTGAACCTGAACCGGCTGGTGCAGGAGATGACCGAGCTGCTCTCGGTGACCCTGTCCAAGAAGGCGATGATCCGCTACGACCTGGCCCCGGTGCTGCCGGAGATCATGGGTGATCCCACCCAGATGCAGCAGGTGGTCATGAACCTGGTGACCAACGCCTCCGAAGCCATCCCCCAGGACACCAGCGGGGTCATCACCTTGCGCACCGGCGAGATGATGGTGGAGAAGTCCGTCATCACCGCCTCCTCGGTGCCGGTGGGCCTGAACCCCGGGCGCTACGTCACCCTGGAGGTGAGCGACACCGGCTGCGGCATGACCCCGGAGGTGATCGCCAGGATCTTCGACCCCTTCTTCACCACCAAGTTCACCGGGCGGGGGCTGGGTCTCTCGGCCCTGCTGGGGATCGTCCGCAGCCACGGGGGCGGGCTCAAGGTCTACAGCGAGCCCGGGAAGGGCACCTCCATGAGGGTGTTCCTGCCGTCCGCGGACCCGGTGGCCAGCGAAGGGGGTTCATCCTCGAGCCCGTTGCCCTGGCGGGGCGGGGGCACCCTGATGGTGGTGGACGACGAGACCGATGCCCGGGCGGTGGCCCGAGCCATGGGCACCCACCTGGGCTTCCACGTCATCGAGGCCTCCGACGGCGAGGAGGCGGTGTCCCTCTTCCAGCAGCGCAAGGGGGAGTTCGCCCTCGTGCTGATGGACCTGACCATGCCCCGCCTGGACGGCCGCGAAGCCTTCCTGCGCATGCGCGACCTGGACCCCTCGGTGCCGGTGATCCTCACCAGCGGATTCAGCGAGAGCGACGCCGTGATGGACTTCGCCGGGCGGGGGCTGGCGGGATTCCTGCCCAAACCCTACACCCGGGCCCAGTTCGAGGCCGTGCTGCGCAAGGCCATGGAGACCCGGCCCGCCTGACAGTTATTGACCCTCTGCCACCCCATGCGGCCCGGACCGCGCTTTCCCGAGCGCACGATGTAGTTCCTTGAATAGAGAGGCAAAACTAGCAGGAATTGAGAAGGTCTAAAAATGATTCTAAGATATTGATTTAAAAACATGTTGTTATCCTCCTTGGACTTCCTTAAAACTCCTCAAATCCCCTGGATATTTTTAGTGCTAGAGTATCCACAGAGTATCTGAACGGCGAGCCAAAGGTCGATCATTCCGGCACCCGGGAGGCCCTGTGGACCCCCAGAGAACACAGGAAACAATCAAGTTGACCGATGCGCGGGTGAAGGCCCTGCGCCCCAGCGGGAGCCTCTACCGGGTTTGGGACCTGGTTGTTCCCGGGTTCCACGTCCGGGTCTACCCATCAGGCTCCAAGACCTTTGCCGTCCAGTTCCAGCGCCCGGGCGGCGCCAAGGTCCAAGCCACCCTCGGGAAAACCACCGTCTGGACGGTGGAGGATCCCAGAGACAAGGACGGCAAGCCCCAGCTAAACAAAGACGGTAAACCGAAGAAAGGAGCGCGGTCCTGGGCGGAGGACCTCCGGAACATCCACGATTCAGGCGGGGATGCCCGGGCCTACATGCAGGGCGAGCGCAGCGCCCAGGACGTGGACGCCCTGGTGAAACTGTGGGAGGAGGACTACCGGCACGAGCTGAAGGCCTCCAGCCAGCGCAGCTACAACAGCATCATCAAGGCCGTCATCCTGCCCCCCCTTGGCTCGCGTTTAGTGAAGGATCTGGACTACCCAACGGTGAAGGCCCTGCACCGGAAGGAATCCAAGAAACACCCGATCCAGGCCAACCGGATGATCACCGTCCTGTCCAGGCTGATGAACATCGCTGAGCGGGAGGGCTGGCGACCCAGGGGGACCAACCCGTGTTTCCGGTTCGAGAAAACCAAAGAACAGCCGTGTCCGCGGGTGCTGACGGCCGCGGAGCTGGCCCGGCTGGAAACTGCCATGGCCGGCCTGGTGGGGTCCGGCAAGCTGGATCAAATCGCCGCGGACCTCATCCGGTTCCTGGCTCTATCCGGGTTGCGAGCTGGCGAGGCCGGCAACCTGCGATGGGCAGACGTGGACCTGGACCGGAACATCATGACCATCCAGGACCACAAGACTTCCAAGACGATGGGCCCCAAGCATCTCCCGCTGAACGGGCCCCTTCGGCTGGTCCTCCAGCGCCGCGCCGGCCAGAAGCTGGGCAAGCTGGTTTTCCCTGGCCTGGTGAAAGACAGGCCCATCCAGGGCCTCCGGCATATGTGGCTGCGAGTGCTGGCCGTCAAGAGCTGCGAGCTGGGCGACGCCACGCCCCATGATCTGCGCCGAACCTTCATGACGACGTGCACCGAGCTGGGCTATCCCCCCGCCATCGGGGACACGCTGCTAGGCCATTCCCTGGGCAAGATCACCGACACTTACACCCGGTTGAGCATGGACGGCATTCTGAGCCGGGCCAGCGAGGACACGGCCCAGTGGATCGCCGCCGCGATGCGCGGAGCTGCCCCACGGCCAGGTTCCAAGGTGACGGCCGCCGCAGACGCCCAGGCCATGGCCTAATGCTTAGTTCATTGATTTCAGAACTAGGTTACATAATGTATATTATCGAAAGCTGTATTCAATGAATAAAACTTTCTTGACCTTTCACGCGCGCGCGAGGATTCTGGACCCGTGGAGGTGAGGAAATGGCAGTGGCAAAACATCCTGGAGTTGGCCAGGGCCGGGGCGGCGGGCGCCCCAAGGGGAAGGCCCGCGACCTTGGCCTAGAACGCGAGGTGAAGGCGGTTCAGCTCCGCCTTTCCCCCCGTGCCGTTGAGCTGATCCAGGCCGCCGCGGAGGCCGGCAAGGTCCGGCCCTGGCGCGTGGTGGAACTGGCGATCCTGGCGGCCCTCGATACCCCCCCGGGGCGCGAAGATACGCCGCCTGCGCTTCTCCAAGGGCTTCTCCAGGCCTTCCCAGGCGCCGCCCTCCCGGCGGAGGCCTTGGAGATCGCCCGGGAGTGCGCCGCCTTCCTGGAGGCCCA
>JBELAL010000020.1:0-78150 GCA_049508835.1 Holophaga sp.
CTGGCGGGCGATGCGGACGAGCTGGTCGATGGTGAGTTGGGAACCGCTCAGGACGATAGTCACACGGACCTCCAGAAGAGGTTGGACTTGGATGGATGTGAGAGATAGGCCATTCTCCCACGCCACCCCCTGGCGACAAATGGTCTCGAAGCGGGATTCAACTAACGGAAAAGCACCTTAACCTTCAGGGCGGTCTCGGAGACCCCCCAGGCCAGGGGAATGCCCACCCAGAGCCAGTCCAGCAGCATGGGCCAGATGGAATGCTTCGGATTCTTGTCCATGGTTCCTCCAGTATCAGGCCGCGGCCCGATGGGTTTGGAAGCGGGCCTCGACGGCGGTGATGAGCTGGTTGCTTACGAAGCCGAGCGCCAGCAGGCCTGCCATTAGGTACATGGTGACCGAATAGGCCTGGGCCGGAGGGACCCCACGGCCGATCTGGTACTGGCGGATGTAGTTCACCAGCACGGGGCCCGCCAGGCCGGCCGCGGACCAAGCCGTGAGCAGCCGGCCATGGATGGCGCTCACCTGGTCGGTGCCGAAGATGTCACGCAGGTAAGCCGGGATGGCGGAGAAGCCGCCCCCGTACATCGATATGATCACTGCGTAGGCGCACACGAACAGCGCCACGCTGCCGATGCGGCCGGTGGTGGGGATGAACGCATAGAGCGCCAAGCCCAGGGCGAAGTAGATGGCGTAGGTGGGCTTCCGGCCCAGGTAGTCGGAGGCGGAGGACCACAGGAACCGTCCCGCCATATTGAAGAGGCTCAGCAGCCCCACGAACCCGCCCGCCGCCACCGCGGAGATGCGCCCCTTGAACATCTCCTGGATCATGGGCGAGGCCTGGCCGAGCACCCCGATGCCCGCGGTCACGTTGAGGAAGAGGACGATCCACAAGAGGTAGAACTGCCGGGTGCGGATGGCGTTGTCCGCGCTCACGTTGCCTGTGGTGACCAGTTTCTGGGGCTTGGCCGGCGCCGAATAGCCTTCGGGCATCCAACCGGCCGGCGGCACACGGACGGTTAACACCCCCAGCATCATGAAGGCCAGGTAGAGCAGTCCCATGGTCACGAAGGTCTGCCAAACCCCCGCGGACGTGGCCGACTGGAAGTGGCCCATGAGCGTCACCGCCAGGGGCGCACCGATCATGGCGCCGCCGCCGAAGCCCATGATGGCCATGCCTGTGGCCATGCCCGGGCGGTCCGGGAACCAGGTGATGAGGGTCTTCACCGGGGACACGTAGCCCAGGCCCAGTCCGATTCCGCCCAGCACTCCGTAACCCAAGTAGACAATGGCGATGTCGTGCATCGCCACGCCCAGGGCGGCCACCAGGAAGCCGCCGGAAAAGCAGAGGGCCGAGGCCAGCATCGCCTTGCGCGGCCCGGCCCGCTCCACCCACTTCCCGCCGAAGGCGGCGGAAAGGCCGAGGAAAAGGATGGCGAAGCTGAAGATCCACCCCAGGGTGGTCAACTTCCAGTCCTCCGGGGCCGAACGGGTGATCCCCACCAGCCGGGTCATGGGGAGGTTGAAGACACTGAAGGCGTAGGCCTGCCCGATGGCCAGGTGGATGGATAGCGCGGCCGGCGGCACCAGCCACCGGTTGAACGTAGGTCCAGCCACAGTCTGTTCTCGATCCAGAAACTCGAACATGTGGACCCTCCATATGAATGTTGTCAAACATGAGATTGAGTCTTCCGCTCAATCGAAATTGGATTAACATTTTTAGTTGGAGATTGCAAGAACTTTAATGGAAAAAAACGTTCATTTTGACAATATAAATCGAAAATGAGCAGCTCCGTTGCCCAGGTTCCCGTCCAGCGCATCCTCGGTGAGGCCCGGGTCGATTTCGTGGACGACCTGGCCGTAGAGGAGCCGCTGGAGATCCAGTTGGAACACGCGGGGCAGTTGCGCAGCCTGTCCATCACCATGCGCACCCCGGGACACGACCAGGAGCTGGCGCTGGGCTTCCTGTGGACCGAGGGGATCCTCCGCAGCCCGGATGATCTGCGCCAGGTGCGATCTGTGAGCCAGTCCCCCTGCCGGACCAACCTGGTCCGGGTGGCGCACCAGGACCACGTGGCGGTGGACCTGGACCGGCTGGAGCGGCACTTCTACACCACCTCCAGCTGCGGGGTCTGCGGCAAGGCCTCGATCCAGGCGCTGCGGACCCAAAGCGCCTTCCCGCCCTGGCCGGAGGGTTCACCCCCGTTCTTCCCGGCCAGCCTGCTGCACAGCCTGCCGTCCCGGCTGCGCGCGGCCCAGGAGGTGTTCGCCGCCACCGGCGGACTGCACGCCTCCGCCCTGTTCGACCGGTCCGGGGAGTGCCTGGTCCTGCGCGAGGACGTGGGGCGCCACAACGCCCTGGACAAGGTCATCGGCCGGGCCCTGCTGGACGGCCAGCTGCCCCTTCGGGACCGTCTGCTGCTGGTGAGCGGGCGAGCCAGTTTCGAGCTGGTCCAGAAGGCATCCATGGCCGGCCTGCCGTTCCTGGGCGCCGTGGGCGCGCCCTCCAGCCTGGCGGTGGATCTGGCCCGGGAGGCCGGCATGACCCTGGTGGGCTGGCTCCGGGACGGGCGTTTCAACGTCTACACCGGAGCCTGGCGGCTCACCTGAATCGGGAGGTCCGATGTCCCATCGACCCGAATTGGTTCCAGAAGAAACAGTGGCGCCCGGGGTCTCGGCCCCGCCCTCCGTCTCCGGCGGCCTGCCGGCCATCTTCTCGGCCACCCGGCACGCCCTGGCGGAAATGGGCCCCCTCCGGGCCATCCAGGAACTGGCCAAGGTGAACCAGCGTGGCGGGTTCGACTGCCCGGGCTGCGCCTGGCCGGACCCCGACGACCGGCGCGAGCTGGTGGGCTTCTGCGAGAACGGCGCCAAGGCGGTGGCCGAGGAGGCCACCACCCGGCGGGTGACGCCGGAATTCTTCGCGGCGCACTCCGTGGCCGAACTGGCCGGGTGGTCCGATCACGACCTGGGCAAGGCGGGCCGGCTCACCGAGCCGATGCTGCTGGAGGAGGGCGCCGGACACTACCGGCCGGTGACCTGGGACGCGGCCTTCAGGGTCCTGGCGGAGGAACTCCGGGCCCTGCCGTCGCCGGACCAGGCGGTGTTCTATACCTCGGGACGCACCAGCAACGAGGCTGCCTTCGTCTACCAGCTGTTCGTGCGCATGTTCGGCACCAACAACCTGCCGGACTGCTCCAACATGTGCCACGAGTCCAGCGGCCTGGCCCTGAAGGAGGTGCTGGGCAACGGCAAGGGCTCGGTGACCCTGGAAGATTTCCGGCACGCGGACTGCATCCTGCTCATAGGCCAGAACCCGGGCACCAATCACCCGCGCATGCTCACCACCCTCCAGGAAGCGGCCCAGCGGGGAGCCCGGATCATCAGCCTCAACCCGCTGCTGGAGACCGGCATCAAGTCCTTCATCCACCCTCAGAAGTTCTGGACCTGGCTGGGCAACGGCACCCCCATCGCCACCCTGCACCTGCCGGTGGCGGTGAACGGCGACATCGCCGCCCTGAAGGGACTCATGAAGGAGATGCTGGAGGCGGAGGACCGGGCGCCGGGGACGGTGTTCGACCACGAATTCATTGCCGCCCACACCCACGGCTTCGCGGCCCTGGTGGAGGACCTGAGGAGCACGTCCTGGGAGGAGATCACCGCGGGCTCAGGCCTGGAGCGGGAGCGGCTGCGGGCGGCCGCGGACCTGCTCATGGCGTCCAAGGCCACCATCGCCTGCTGGGCCATGGGCCTCACCCAGCAGACCCACGCCGTGGGCTGCATCCAGGAGGTGGTGAACCTGATGCTGCTGCGGGGCCAGGTGGGGCGTCCGGGAGCTGGCGTCTGCCCGGTGCGCGGCCACAGCAACGTCCAGGGAGACCGCACCATGGGCATCTTCGAACGGCCCTCCACCGCGTTCCTGGACGCCCTCCAGCGCACGTTCCGATTCGACCCGCCCCGCCGCTACGGCTACGACGTGGTGGAGGCCATCCGCGCCATGCACGAAGGCAGGGTGGGGGTGTTCTTCGCCCTGGGCGGCAACTTCCTCTCCGCCACCCCCGATACCGAGTACACCGCCGACGCCCTGCGCCGCACCCTGCTCACGGCCCAGGTGTCCACCAAGCTCAACCGGTCCCACCTGGTCACCGGCCGGCGCGCGCTCATCCTGCCCTGCCTGGGCCGCACCGAGACCGACCTGCAGGCCGGGGGCGAGCAGATGGTCAGCGTGGAGAACTCCATGGGCTTCGTGCACGCCTCCCGGGGCAACCTGGCGCCGGGGTCGGAGCACCTGCGCAGCGAGGTGGCCATCCTGGCCGGGCTGGCCGAGGCCACGCTCCGGGGCAGGGCGGACCTGCCGCAGCTGGACTGGCGGGCCCTGGCGGCCGACTACGACCGCATCCGCGACCGGGTGGAGCAGGTGGTGCCCGGCTTTGAGCGGTTCAACCAGCGCCTGCGCCAGGGCGGGTTCCACCTGCCGCACGCCGTGCGGGACCACCGTCGCTTCGACACCCCCAGCGGCAAGGCGGAGTTCACCCTCCACCCCATCCCGAGGCTGGACCTGCCGGAGGGCTGCCTGCGGCTCATGACTCTGCGCAGCCACGACCAGTTCAACACCACCATCTACGGCCTGAACGACCGCTACCGGGGCGTGAGCAAGGGGCGGCGGGTGGTCTTCGTGAACGAGGCCGACCTGGACCGCCGGGGCCTGCTCCCCGGCCAGCGGGTGGACATCACCAGCCACTTCCAGGGCGAGACCCGCAAGGCCGAGGGTTTCCTGACGGTGCCCTATGACATCCCCGAAGGCTGCGCCGCGGCCTATTTCCCGGAAGCCAACGTGCTCGTGCCCATCGGCAACGTCGCCGCCAAGAGCAACACGCCGGCCTTCAAGAGCCTGGTCGTGACGCTCTCTCCCGGCTAGAGATGATCCAGGGGCAGGAAATTGACCGGGACCAGGGCCAGGGCGGCGGGGCTGCTAATCCGGAAGATCCTGCCGCCAAGGGAACCGCCACCACCGGCTATGGGACCCGTTGCGGCTCAGAGGTGCTTGGTTTTCCCATGGACATGATTAGTTATTTACCGTATCCTTACTAGTCGCATTTTCAAGAAACGGGACCCCATGGCCGACTCCCTCCAATGGCGCCCGGGAATCCTAGAGAACTACCCGGACGTGTGCACCCCCGAAGTCCAGGCAGCCATGGCCGCCCTGGCGCCCTTCAACCGCGACCGCCTGGCCCTGATGGCGGCCCGGACCGCACGCCGCCGGGCCCGCGCCCAAGGCCGGGTGGGCATCGGCTTCCTGGATCCGGGGATGGTGATCCCCCGCACCGGGATCACCGTCGCCGACGCCCGGACCGGCAACTTCGACGGCGGCGAGATTCCGCCCGACTTGTGCCGGCAATGGATCCAGGGCACCGGCCCGGCGACCAATCCCGGCTCGGACCGGCGCTCGGGGATCCGCAACGTGGCCTACGCCCTGCTGTCCGGCGCTGACGGCTGGATGTTCGACGGCGAGGACGCCCTGGGCCAGGTGGACACCATGGCCCTGGACAACCACCGGAACCTGAACCTGGCTCTGGCCCGGGACCCGTTTTTCCTGGAGGTCGCGGAGGAGGTCGCCCGGGACATGAACCAGTGGGCCGAGGGGTTCTTCGGGCGGCCGATCATCGCCGACTGGCGGGCCCAACTGGACTTCACCACCGTGCTCTACCGGGCCCGGGGCCTGCACCTGGACGACCGGCACGTGCGTGAGGCGGACGGCACCGGGTTCTCCGCCTCCATTGCCGACTTGGCCCTGTTCGTGGTGAACAACCAGGCCCGGCTGCGAGCCGCCGGGCGCAGCGTGGCTTTGTACCTGCCCAAGATCCAGACCGCCGAGGAGGCCGCCCTCTGGCACGATCTGCTGTTGTCCCTGGAACGCCACCTGGGCCTGGCCGCCGGCACGGTGAAGGTCTACGTATTGGTGGAGCAGTTCGAGCAGTGTTTCCAGCTCATGGAGATCCGCGCTGCCCTGGCGCCCCGGTTCGTGGGCTTCAATACCGGCCGGTGGGACTACATCAACAGCGTCTCCGACGCCCTGGCCTGGGATCCGGCCTTCGTGAACCCCAACATCGACGTCATCACGCTCACCTATGGGTACATGCGCGCCTACGAGGACCGGGTGCGCCGGGCCGCCAACACCCCGGACCGGAACGGCGGCTGGGCCCTCTGGCAGGGCGGCATGGAGCCTAACATCCCGGTGGGGTCCAAGGAGGGGGTGGCCGAGGGCATGGCCCGGGCGGTGGCCGGGGCGCAGCGAGAGCAGCGCGCTGGCGCCTCAGGAAAATGGGTGGCGCATTGGAAGATGGTCCACATCGTGCGCCCCGTGTGGGCCCAGGTGGGGGAGCCGAACCAGCTGGGCCGGCCGTTCCCTCCGCTGGGCTACGGGCCTGAGGATGCCGCCGGGCTGACCCTGCTGGAGCCGGCCCCGCGCACCGTGCGCGGAGCTCGGGACCTGCTGTCGGTGGCGCTGCAGTACGGCAACGCCTTCCTGCGCGGGTTCCAGGCTGCGGCGTTGAAGCCGGCGGACTTCTTCGGCAATGACAATGTGCTCTACTTGATGGAGGACATGGCCACCGGCGAGATCCGCCTCTCCATCTTGTGGGAATGGCTGCACAAGGTGGCCCCACTCAGTGACGACCACCTGAAGTTGGGAGTCCGTACTGGGGACCGGTTCACCCCAGAACTGTGCGGCCGCCTGCTGGCGGAAGAGTACACCAAGCTACTCCAGGCCAGGAACAAGGATGTCCAAGACGATTCCAAGGGCACCACCCTGCCCATCGCCCGGGCCATTGTCCAGGCCTATCTGCGCAGCGTCGCCAAGCCCGCCTGGTACATCGACCTACTCAATCTCTGCCTGGGCCAGGACGACCTGGCCGCGGCAGAAGGGCGCATCACCCGCTACCTGGAAGAGTTCGCCCGGGACGGCACCCGGATCACCGGCAACCTGGATTTCGCAGGCCCGGCCACGTAGGATCCGGATCAACAGCTCCGGCAGGCCAGGAAGAGGGGGGCGCACCATGCACGAAACCAGCTGCCTCTCTGTTTTCAGGTGGGCACTCGCGGGACTTGCGGCGCTCCACGGGGCTGCCGCCACGACGCCCCTGACCACCCTCACCGCCGCCAGCGGCGGGCATGGTCCTGGCTGCGCACATTTCCGGCGGGATCGAAGCGGCCCTGCTTTCCGACGCGGCCGAGCATTTCGGTTCCAGCCTGAACCCCATGCTCCAGCAGCTGTTCGCGGTCTGGCATCCGGGCGCCCAGGTTGCGCGTCCCGCGGCCGGCGGGAGCGCGGCGCCGCTGCACCGGGCCATGGCGGCCGACGGCTCCGCCAGCGTGGGCATCCCCGACGGCTGGAAGGTCCAGGGCCAGGGTGGCACCATGCTGGTCTCCGGCCCGCACGGGGAATCCATGGCCTCAATCTGACCAAGCAGGCGGTGGATCCGCGCCGGCAGCGACCGGGGCCCGGCAATCTGGCCTATCCCCAAACGCCAACCTGGTTAGCGCCTTCCCTGACCTCTTCATGCAGTTCTGGCACATGAACGGCGCCGACCCCACCGGCCTGAAGGTGGAACTGACCGAACCACTGGCCGGCCTGCCCCTCCAGCGCGGGGTGCACGTGACCGGACAGGTGAATCCGGTGCCCAACGAGCCGATGGAGATGAACGTGGTGCTGACCACCACGCCCCCGTCCTCCTTCGGCAACTACCTGGTGATGTTCTCCATTGCCATGGTGCCCCGGGCCGTGGCCGAGCAATTGACCGCCATCTGCTTCCTTCGGGAGGCCGGCACCACCGAGACCTGGGACTGGATCCACCTGACCGTGGACGCGCACCCGATGCACTTGCACCTGGTGTCGTACCAGGTCCTGAACCGCCAAGTGCTGATCATGCAGCCGCCCGGTACGCGAAACGCCAAGCCTTTGCCCCAGGAAGTGGATCAGTTGCCCGGCCCTCCCGGACCCGATCCCACCATCCCCGGTGGTGCCCACTGAATTTCCCCACCACAAATACACCACAACCACCGGACCCCAATGGCCAGACAAAGGACTTACGAGCGCCGTAAGGCACCCATCTGCACCGAGAAGCCCCACCCTCCGCAGGCAGGAAAAGCCCCGGGAAGCAGTGTTCACGGGGCTTTCGGCTGGGGCGGATGAGGGGACTCCCCTCCGGGCCGCACGAAATGCTGGCACGGGCCTTCCCCTGCGCGGAACCGCTCCGGACGCAGGGCGTCCTGCGCTGGCCCTACCTGCCGGCATTTCAGTGATTCGAGTCCCCCCACCTGCCCCAAAAAACCGGCCCCGCTACGCGGGGCCGAATGGGGCACCCTGGGCCTGGTCACCGCCGAAGGCCTGCCCTGCCTGGTCCCGCTGAACTACCTGCACTTGGACGGGAAGCTGTATTTCCACAGCGCCCGGGCCGGGGAGAAGATGGACCTCCTGCGCACCCGGGGCACGGCCGCCTTCCTGGTGGTGGAGCCCGGGTCGTGGACCACCTGGTGCAGCGGGGCCGCCTGGAGGATCTGCGGACCGCGGAACGGATGCGCCGGGACAGGAACGTCTAGAGGCTGTCTGGTCAGCTACGCCCTCCTTTTGCCCAACCAACGCCACCCACGCCCCACCTACTCAGCGAGATAGGACTGCAGGGCCTCGCCAATAGAGAGCATGAGGGTGTCCATAACCTCGACAGAGAACTCGGCGGGGGAACACTGGGTCAAGGCCTGCCGGCAGACGAGCACCATGGCATGCCGGGCACCACCTGCGCCGCCACCGCTGTGTTGATGGGATATGTCGCTGCCCGGACCTCGACCATCTAGATAGGCGCCGGTGGCATCATGTTGCCCAACCACGCGATGCTGGCCCGCCCCCGGGCGATGGTACCCTCAGCTTATGGTAGGGAAACCATGTCCGCGATGAACACCCGTCTGGCCGCGCTTGCGGCCCGGTTCCGCCATGGGACCTTCTCATCACTGTACGTCCGCAACTACCGCCTGTATTACTGCGGGCAGATCATCTCCACCTCGGGCACTTTCATGCAGATGGTGGCCCAGGCTTGGCTCGTGCTGGACCTGACCCACTCCGGCAAGGCCCTGGGCCTGGCCACCGCGCTGCAGTGCCTACCGATCCTGTTCCTCGGTCCATACGGTGGGGTCGTCACCGACAGAATCGCCAAGCGGAAGATCCTGTTCTGGACCCAGTCCCTTTCCGGGGTCCTGGCCCTGGTGTTGGGTGGCCTGGTGGCGACGGGCCTGATCCGGGTCTGGATGGTCTACCTCCTGGCGGCCTGCCTTGGGTTGGTCAACTGTTTCGACAACCCCACCCGCCAGACCTTCCACATCGAATTGGTCGGCGCCGAGAACGTCCGGAACGCCTTGACGCTGTATTCGATCCTGGTCAACCTGGCCCGCATCGTCGGACCGGCCCTGGCTGGGGTGCTGATCGCCACGGTCGGGCTGGCGCCCTGCTTCATTATCAACGGGGTTTCGTTCGGCGCGGTGGTGGCCATGCTGGCCATGATGAACCCCGATGAGTTGCTCGTTTCAGAGCCGGTCCCGCGCGCCAAGGGCCAGATCCGGGATGGGTTCAAGTACGTGCTGGCCACGCCGGTGCTGGGCGCCAGTCTGCTGATGATGGCGATTGTCGGGACGCTCACCTTCGAGTTCCAGGTCAGCCTGCCGTTGATCGCCCACTCCACCTTCCACGGGGATGCCAGCAGCTACGCCTTCCTGGCCTCCTCCATGGGACTCGGGGCGGCCCTCGGCGGTCTCTTCTTTGCCAGCCGCAAGGGTTTCACCCCCGCCAAGCTGGCCAGCGCGTCCCTGTTTTTCGGGCTGGCCGTCCTGGCCGCGGCCTTCATGCCCACCCTGGCACTGTCGGGGCTCGCGCTGGTGGCGGTGGGAGTCTGCTCCATCAACTTCTCCTCCTTGGGCAACAGCATTCTGCAACTGGGGAGCGCACCGCACATGCGCGGCCGGGTCATGTCCCTCTGGTCGGTGGCGTTCCTGGGGTCCACGACCATCGGCGGTCCCATTGTCGGCTGGGTCGCTGAGGAGATCGGGGCGCGCTGGGGGCTGGCGCTGGGGGGCTTGGCCGCCCTGATCGCCGCGGCCCTGGGGGCGTTCGCGCACCGCAAATCAGACCCCGACAGGGCATGACTTCGCACGGTTGAAGCACATGTACTGGTTGCCCAGGAAGGCGGACAAGCGCAGCTGGGCGAAGCTTCGGCGTCAGCAGCGAAGCCGGGGCATCACGGCGAGCCGGCTCCCCGTCCCGGTCCTGCCCAACTGCGAACCGGGAGAAGGATCCAAGCCGAACCCCGCAGCCGGGTTGCCCGAGGAGCGGCCACCATCACTGTCTCATCGTGTGCTTGTGGCAGGCGCGCGTGAACTCGGCCGCCGTTGGCCCCCCCGTGCCAACAATGCTGATACGGATGTTCTCTCCATTGGCGATGAGCCTGCCCGCCTCCAGTTCCCGCAAATGCTTGCGGTCCGTGGAACGTCGTTGCGTGAAGTCGAACTAGCGTCACTTGGCTGGGTTCGTTCAGGACCCCTAGGAAGATCGGGTTTGGCAGGGTCCACCTTGATATTGGCTATAATTACTGACTCCTCAATAAATAGCAGCCCAGACGACACTGGCCCGTCATCCCGTGCTGCCATGCCGAATCGGTGACTCATGCAACGACACCTTTGGCTGCTGGCTTTCTTTGCCTTGCCCCGTCCCCTCCTTGCCCATGGAGAGCTGACGTTTGGGTGTCCGGGCCAGACCATGCCAGGACAAGACTTGGCGGTCCGGGTAGAACGGATCCCGGCGCGGGAACCGGTCATCTCTATGCCCCCCTTGACAGGCAACTGACAACCTCTGAGTGGCACTGCCAGCGCGCCGGTTGGGGAAGTCCAGGTGGCCGTCTTCCGCTGCCAACCCCAGGGCGCCCTGTTCAAGCCAGTCTTTCAATTGAGGCCGCGGGGTGGCCCTGGCGACCGGAAGACGGTGGGCTCGGGACTCTTCGAACCGGCCGACCAGACTACGATCTTTCAACGTTACACAAACTATTACCTGGTCTGGGAACTCGGAAGCGGACCGGGCGTCCCTGATGACGACCGTCGTGGTCCGCGCCTCGATGAAGGCCGAGAAGCTCGACGTGCCGCCCCTCTATCCAGAGGACCGGGAGTGCCACGCCCCCACCGCGAACCGCATCCTGGAGCCGTTCGAGGACATCAGGCGCCACGATCTGATGGACGGGGAGAACCTCTACAAGTGCTTCGAACCCAAGCTCACGCCACTACAAGAAGAACTGCTGCGTCTGCTCGAAGTGCCCCGGGGCCTCTATGGGCTGGCCGCCGTCGGAATGGATTCCTGAGGGATCCGGAATTCCCGCGAATTGCCCTGCCGATGTGCGGAAAGTCAGTTGAACGGCCTGCTAAATTCCCAAGACCCCAAGCAGTCTCCCTACCAGGGCGCTCCCCGCCATGGCCAGCCCCCCGCCGACCACCACCCGCAGCGCAGCCCGTCCCAGGGGGGCCTTGCCCAAATGGCCTCCCAGGGCACCCAGCAGGCTGAGACCAACGCAGGCGAATAGAGCTATGAAAGGGATTCGGAGGCCGACTGGGGAAAGTAGCAGGGCTCCGATGGGCAGGATGGCCGCCAAACCGAAACTGGCAGCGGAAACAGTGGCCGCCTGGAATGGATGGGAAAGGGTGGATTCGTTCAAGCCCAATTCATCACGCATATGGGCCTCCAGTACATCATGCTCACTGAGCTGCTCCGCCACTTGCCGGGCCAGATCAGGCTTCAGGCCACGTTTTTCGTAGATGAGCGCCAGTTCGCGCAATTCACCCTTTGAGTTCGTGGCGAGTTCCCTCTTTTCTTGGGCGATGTTGGCATCTTCCACGTCGCGAAGGGAGCTGACCGACACATATTCCCCCGCGGCCATGGAGAGTGCCCCCGCCACCAGCCCGGCCACACCGGCGAGCAGGATGGCATTCATCGCCGCCGAACTGGCAGCGACCCCGATCATGAGGCAGGCGGTGGAAACGAGGCCGTCGTCGGCGCCCATCACCCCGGCTCGGAGCCATCCTTCGCGTCCCTTGGAATGGGGCTCGCGGTGGGAACGGTTCGGGGCGGATTTTGGTCTTGTCATTAATGCTTTCATAAATCAGCCTGCCCATGGTCAGCGCTTGCGAGTTCGTTTATGAAGTCCCGCAGTGTCCGCGGTTCGCGGCCGAGGATGGCGCGAAGAACCAGTGCATTTCCCCCAGGGAAGCCAAATTGATCGTAGCCGGCGAACATGCGCCGGAGACCTTCGCGCACCGACCCTTCAGGAATGTGAGTCACTTGCGCCCAGTGGTCATAATCGGCCTCCCCAGCTTGGATGGTCCGACCGACCGTTTCAAAGAGAAGACCAGCTTGCGAACTCCGGATGCCATCGCTGCATGGACCATGGCGATGCCCAGTTCTGCGTCGTTGGGTGCAAAGGCCGGGTTGATATGGAAGACACCATCCACTCCCCTTGCAGCTTCCCCAAGGGCTTTCTCCATCATTGAGATCGCCTAGTACCGTTTCATCCGCACCCTGCTTTAGAGCAGCGAATGCTTTGTCCTCGCTTCGAATCAGAGCTCGAATGGTCACCCCTCGCTTTTTCAGCTCCGGAACGACCAGTCCCGCGTATCTGCCACTTGCACCCACCATCAAGACCTTCATGTCGAATCCTTGATTCCATTTGGCGGGGGGATTTTCTCAGAGACTTCAGTCGATGGCTTTCTGCTGATTTGTTGCCCATCCGCCAGACAATCGGAACTCGAATCCAACAAACCAAGCTGAAAATTTTGAGATCTTGACACCCCCCACGGCTTTTGCATAAGCAAGATTGGCGCCAATACTGTAAGTAATATTAATACAATATTTTAAGCCTATTTTCATTGTCTGGAACTACGAAATTAATCAAAATGAATTACCCTTCAGTTCATTCCAACTCTTGACGCCATTTAATGTGGCGGTGGCTGGGAGGTCTCGTCCCAAAGGCCATCACCAGTCAGTGCCTGATGGCGCATGATCGCAATCGTGGAGCGGCGGGTTCAGGGTGCTCAAGGAACCCGGCCGGGGCTCCACCTTCACATTGTTTCTATCGGTGATGGCGGAGGCGAGGCCGCGCCGGGATCGTGGCGATTCCTGACATTGGGCAGATCGCGCCGCAACGCCTCAAGCAGTTCGACGAGCTTGGCTGCCTCTGCCCGGTCAATAAGGTCACATTAAGGTCCAGGTGGGCCCGCGGTTCTGCAAGCTTGGCAAGGCGGTTCTGCTTGGTCAGCACCACCGTCGCGGTCATCAGGGCGCCCAAGATTTTCTCAGGCCGGGCGATCGTCCTCCGATTCCATTTTTGAATTCAGAAAAAAAAGAATTTCAGCCTAGCTCATAGCCATAATTACCAAGGAGGTGAACAGGTGTCCACACCCAGGCCCGGTTTGCTGAGCGAAGCTGATATTGCCATCGCCCTGTCCAAGTTTCCCGACTGGAAGTTCGAGGGAGGCAAACTCCACCGGGAGTACCGATTTGTCGACTTCGTGGCGGCCTTCGGCTTCATGGCCGGTGCTGCGTTGATCGCCCAGGCCATGGACCATCACCCTGAATGGTCCAATGCCTGGAACACGGTCCGGATCGATCTCGCGACGCACGACGCCGGTGGCGTCACGGTACTCGATCTGAAGTTGGCCGAGGCGATGGAAGGACTGGCGAACCGACAACCGCGGCAATGAAACCACTTGGAAGCCTCTTCGAGCGCGAAGGGCTCCCTTCCTGCGGGTTGCCGGCGGCCCTGGCAGCGGCCTACGGCGGGGATTTTGGCCTTGCCCGCCCGGAATTCTATGCCAATTTCGTCGCGTCGGTCGACGGGGTGGTGGCCCTCCCTGGCGGCTGCGATTCGGGTCAACGGGTCAGCGGTGGCGATGAGCCCGATCGCTTCATCATGGGACTTCTTCGGGCTTCAGCCGATGCGGTAATGATAGGCGTGGGAACCTTTCGCTTGGCTGCGGGGGACCTTTGGCACCCGGAAACGGCCTACCCCCCGGCGACCGAATCCTTTGCTGAACTGCGACGGATGCTGGGGTTGCGTCCTCATCCGGTGCTGGTCGTGGTAACCGGGTCAGGCCACCTTGATACTTCCCAGCAGGCACTCCGCGACTGCCTGATCCTCACCACACCCCAAGGCGAGTATCGGTTGCGGGGGACCCTCCCGGAAGGGGCCCGGGTCGCCGTGGTGGGAGCAGAGCCCTTCACCGGCCGTTCGCTGCTGGACTATCTTCACACTCAGGGATTGCAGACCATCCTCGTCGAGGGCGGGCCTACCCTGGTCGGCCCGTTGCTCGCAGAGGGATTGATCGATGAGTTGTTCCTCACCACTTCGCCCTTGCTTTTCGGGCGCTACCCGGGAGACGGGCGCAAATCCCTCGTGGAAGGCTTGGACCTGGGCGGACGTCCGATGGAACTCGCCAGCCTGAGACGTCACGAATCACATCTGTATCTGCGCTATACCTTTTAAGTAGCTTAAAAAATCATACTAACGGCTTGGAATGTCTGGCGGTGGTGCCGCTGATCAACCGCGCTCCGCGTTCGTACCGAAGGTAGGCCCACTCCATCAGAACCGGATCCGATTACCGCCGCCCGCTACGCCATCACCGTGTGGCAGCTATACTGGGCCAGTTTCCGCTACCACGCCTGCCAGATCTTCCCGGAGAAGTACGTCACCCCCCAGACCGCCCTCGTGGTCCGCACCTGGGAGGAAGCCAAGATCATCCTGGATGAGCTCTCCCGCAGGCACCAAGCAGTACGGCTCGGGTCGGGTGCGTTCCGAGCTGGGCAATGGGGACTCTATCCACGGCCGAAGCTGGGTATTCAGCTCGTTTCATTCAAATTGAATGTGATATCCCTTCATCCCGACAAAATGGACTCTGGCACACTATGCTCATTTTTAGCTAATTGCATATAATAATAGTACTTATAGTGTGGCATTGAAAATGCTTGGAGTCCAGTGGCTGCCGCAGCAGCCTGCAAGTGGAGCTTCAGGAGCCCTATCATGCCCCAACACGTCGAGAAGGATTTCATCGGGGAGCGCGAGATCCCCGACAAGGTCTGCGACGGCGCGCGGACCCTGAGGGGGATCGAGACCCTCCACACGACTTTGGTGCGCATTGAACTATTTTTTGAGGAGTCAGCAAAATGAAATCAAGCTCGAAGGACCAGGTCTCCGGCGCTTTTCATGAACTCAAAGGCAAGGTCAAGGAGACCGCCGGCAAGGTCACGGCCAATCCTCGCCTGAAGGCCGAAGGCCAGGATGAAAAGGCCAGCGGCAAAATTCAGAAGAAGATCAGCCAAGTGGAAAAGGTCATCGGCAAGTAGACAACCGCGTGGGCGTCGAGGCTTCCCGCACTGGAAGTCAAATTTGAAGGGGAATCATCGTGTTGTGGACTCTCGCCGTCATCCTTTTTGTCCTCTGGCTGCTGGGGCTCGTCAGTTCCTATACCATGGGCGGGTTCATTCACATTCTGCTGGTGCTGGCCATCATCATCGTCATCGTCCGAGTGATTCAGGGGCGAAGATTGTGACCTAGGGAGACCTTTTCCGATTCGTCCAAACCCGGTAGTCCTCCTGTCGTTCAACCTCATCCATTAGCAGAGGGGACGCGGTGATGATCGCGATTCTTGAGGACGAGGCCCGGAGAATCGTGCTGTTCCGCACCGGGTACAACCACGCCGGGGAGAACCTGGCCGAGATCCTCCGGTTCCGGAATCAGGACCTGCCCCCGCCGATCCAGATGTGCGATGTGTTGGCGGCCAACACCAAGGGGCCGTTCGAGACCCTGGTGGCGCACTGTCTGGCCCACGCCCGTCGGTGCTTCGTGGACGTGGGGCGGTTTGGTTCCAGGTGAGTCCCGACGACTCAACCAAAAGCCTCTCGAATTTGGTCACCCAAGGCCTCTGAGCATGCCTGCCGAAAGCTCACGAAGGACCATGGCCATCGCGATGGCCATGAGACAAGTAGCTAGGCTTCGAAGGCTGCCCAAGGCCGCTCCCCATCGCAGGGAATGGTGGTCCATCGGAGAAAATTTTGGCAAACCTGTTCTCAAATAAATTTTGGTCCAACCTTTTCAATTCCGACTTGGCGATCGATTTGGGCACCACTTCGGTGCTGGTCCATCGGGTCCGTCGGTAGCCCTCCTTGAGCCATTCCAGATCCAGGTGGTGGGCCAGGTTGGTGAAGCCCATGTCCGGGGCCCCCTTGGCCAACATCGCTAATCGTTGCTGTTTCGTTGAGACCGAACTGGAACACGGCCCCTTGGAAAACCCTGCGGGTTTCCCACACCTCTCCGCAGCGGGGGTGATCATCATTCTGGCGGTGGAACTCTTTGGCGAGGTCCTAGTCCTCCTTGTGTTGGACCGTCCAAAGGAGGCGAACGCACCCGGATCAAGTCCGGAATGGCCCAAGATCTGGCATTCCAAATCGGTATGGGCAACGGCCAAGCTCGGGGCACGGTGGTGAAGGTCAACTACCGAAGAAGGCCAAATGACACGTTTCTGCAAGTCGCTTGGTTCTCCCTCCGGAGTGGGATCCTGGATGTCATAAGCCGCTGACGTTTGAAGCGAACCTTCGGCGCTGGTGGGAGAGCCGGGGCACGGCTATTGGGCGACAGGAGTCACGGGGCTTCCTTCTTTCAATTCCTTCATGGCCAGACGGCGGAAGATCCTCACATCGGCCAGGGACATGACGCTGATGTAGGCGAAACCGCTGAAGAACAGCCAGAGGAACGGCACCGAGGCCCACTTGCGTACGTAGATGGCGGTCAGCACGGCGGCAAAGTAGTAGACGGCGAAGGCCAGTTCCAAGAAAGTCAGCACGCTTTTGGGCACTGTGTATGCACAGACGTTGCGGTTCCCAGCGCCGTTGCCGTGCTCGTCCACGCCCAGCTTGGGGGTGCGCTGGAACTCGATGTCGTTGGTGAAGAAGCCTTCCAGCACTGCCTTGGTCTGGTTCAGGCTGAGGCCGATGCCCAGGCTCATGAGTCCGGGGATGTACCTCATCCGGTTCAGCCAATTTTTGTTGTTGTAAACCTCGCGCTGGGACAGCCCGAAGTAGAGCCCTACGCTCACCGCGTTGAGCAGGAAGAAGGGGCCGTCGGTGAGCAGCAGGACGTGCGCCGGCGTGCCGGCCCGGATGATCATGCAGGGGACCATGATGACGGCCAGCACGACCATCAGCATGTAGTTGCAGTTGGCGGTCAGGTGGAACCAGCATTCGGCCTTGGTGTGCAGGCTCTCCTTGCTGAACAGGATGGTCCGCATCAGCTTGCGGATGACCTGGGCGTTGCCCTTGGCCCAGCGGTGCTGCTGGCTCTTGAAGGCGTTGACCTCCACCGGCAGCTCGGCCGGGACCACTAAGTCCTTCAGGTAAGCGCCGCGCCAGCCCTTGAGCTGGGCCCGGTAGCTGAGGTCGGCGTCCTCGGTGATGGTGTCGTGCTGCCAGCCGCCCGCGTCGGCGATGGCGCTCACCCGCCACATGCCGGCGGTGCCGGAAAAGTTGAAAAAGGCGTGGGAGCGGTGCCGGGCGGTATGCTCGAACACGAAGTGGCCGTCCAGGAGGATGGCCTGGACTTGGGTCAGCAGGGAGAAGTCGCGGTTGAGGTGGTCCCAGCAGCCTTGGACGAAGGCGATCTGTTCATCGGCGAAGTGGGGCACCGCCAGGCGCAGGAAGTCCACGGTGGGGACGAAGTCGGCGTCGAACATGGCGACGAACTCGCCCTTGGCCGTCTTCAGGCCGTTCTGCAGGGCGCCGGCCTTGTAACCGGTGCGGTCGGTGCGGTGCACGTACGCGATGTCGTAGCCCAGGGCCCGGTACTTGGAGCAGACGGCCTGGGCCACCTTGACGGTGTCATCGGTGGAGTCGTCCAGCATCTGGACCTCCAGCTTGTCCCTAGGCCAGTCCATCTTCACCACGTGGTCCAGGAGGCGCTCGACCACGTTCACTTCGTTGAAGACCGCCAGCTGCACAGTGACCATGGGCAGGAAGTCGGGGCCGCCTGCCGGGACGGGTGGATTCTTTTTGCTGAGGAAATACAAAAAGAGCATCCAAAGCCGATGTGCACCGTAGATGCTGAGGATGCTCAGGGTCGTGAAGTAGGTCACCAGCAAGACCATTTCCAAGGTTTCCATCACCTGCTCCACTGTGGCTCGCCATCCCTTTGAATCCTTGGAACGCCTCATTTCCTGAACCCCGGTCTGTTCCAGAATGCATGTGACCGGTGGAGCCCGGTCAAAGCGCACTTTCTGTGCCATAACAAGAGAATAAATATTTTCAATGACTTACGATCTATCCATGGGTTTGGTGGCAGGACTGGATTATTCAAAACGGACCACCTGCCCATTCAATTTGATCCAAAGGGCAGGTCCGCCTATCGATGAGGGGGCGCCGTGCTCTCCGGCCGGGGTGGTGATTTCGAATTGACTGTGGTCCAGTGAGGGATTTCCGAAAGTCCCTTACTTCGATATGAGGGAGACAGGCTCGCATTTTGAATGAGTCAGGTCATCCCGCCGCAATCAAAAGATCACATAAGTGGCATAAATCATTTTCCTTGTTTACTTGGCATCAATAGTGCGTTCCATTAAGCTCACGGGAGGCTGCTGACCTTTTTCCGCTCGTAATCATTTTCCGCTCCGTTATCGCCTTCACCCAAAAGGCGGCACTTTACTTTTCCTCCCCTAGGGGATCCATCAAGGAGATGCAAATGAAAATTTTCAAAGCGCTTGCCATGGTTTCTGGCGTGGTCTTGGCGATCCAGGGAAGCCCCCTCCTGCAGGCCCAGGACCTGGCCTTCGGGGGCAAGTTCACCGTGTCCGACCCCATGGGTGACTTTGGTGACAGCGGCTTCCTGAACAATAGATTGGGCTACGGAGTGGGCCTCCAGCTGGCCATCCCGGTCCCCGGCGGGGCCTTGGTGCCCCGGGCGGACTATACCGCCTACAAGAACAGTGGCAATTACGACGCAAGGGCGCAGATGTTGCAGGTTGGCGTCGACTATGACTACTACTTCAACCATCAGGGCTTCGCCGGTCCCTATGTGGGCGCGGGCCTGGGATACGGTTCCACTGAATTCAAGCAGAACACCGTCCCGAACGGCCTGGATGATTCCCCGAACAACATCTTCTATGCCGGGCAGCTGGGTTTCATGTTCACGCACAACCTTGGTGTGGAACTGCGCTATACCTACGCTGAATACAAGACCCATTTCAGTGGCCTGGCCGTTTTCTGGAGCATTCAGGCGATTGGATCGGAACGTGGTCGGGTAGGCCGGGGCGGATGCCGTGGCGGAGGTGATTCTGGAAGGTGGAACTCCTTGTCAGCTCCGAAGCTTTTTTTGGGATCTCCAGCAGCAATTCCGCCCGCTTCAGGCGACGCTCAAGGGTCCGCTTTTCTTTCTGAACCTGCTTGAGTTCCGCCTCCGGGGGGTTGCGCTCCTTGGGGCGCGGGCCCGTCTTGGCGGGCTCCAGAGCATTCAACCCGCCAGCGGTCCGAGCATCCCGTCATTCCTTCAGCGTGGAGTAATAAAGCCTTTCGCGCCGGAGCATGGCGGCCACCTGGCCTGTGCCCTTGCAGGCCTCAGCTTCGGCCAGGATCCGCAGCTTGTAGTCGGCGGTGAATTTCCGCCGTTTGGGGCTGGCAACGTTCACCTCGCCATTCCCGAGATTGACGACCTTCTTCATTCCAATTCCTTCCCCGCCCAGCATAGCTAAGACCAGTGAGAAACTTCTGTCTCAACATTGTTGGCACGGGGGGTTCCGCCGCATGTGGGACTACTACCTGCTCTCCTGCGCCGGGGCCTTCCGCGCCCGCGACGTCCAGTTGTGGCAGATCATCATGAGCAAGCGAGGAATCCTGGGCGGGTTGCCGGTCCGGGACATGTGAGCGGCGAAAAACAGCGCCACCCTGCCAGGCGGGAAACTGGCCCGGGACCAGGGGGAGCCACCTTCGTCGAGGTCCTCTTCCAAGGAGTTGATTAATTGCCGCTTGGGAGGGGGTAGCTCCGCCCCGCCGTCAACCTTGCAACAGAACCGTTTATTACAGTTACCATAGACATGTGAAAAGCCCCTTCCTCCGGCTGTTCCTAAGGTCCCGCCCGACTGCCTCCCCCCAAGTGGCGGCCCAGCCTGTGGCCCCCCCGCCGCCAGCGGTGGCGCCCGAACCCGACCCCTTCGATCCGGTCTGGTCCCTGCTCACCGGCCCCGCCGCCGCCCAGCATGCGGCCCTGACCCCGGAAGAGGCGGAGCAGGTGGAGGCCCTGGTGCCGAAAGTGCTGAAGCACTTCTCCAGGAACCGGCCGGACTTGAGCACCTTCCCCGCCCTGGCCGTGCAGATCATCGACCTGCTCAACGAGCCCGACCTGGAGATGAGCCGCCTGCTTCGGGCCATTAGTCCGGACCCGGCCATCGTGGCCCACGTGCTGAGAGCCGCCAACTCCGTGATGTACAGCCGGGGCACCGAGATCCAGGACATGCGCATGGCTGTCATGCGCATTGGCCTGCGCGGCGTGGGCGAGATCGCCGCCGGGGTGGCCGCCCGGACCCTGTTCGACTTGCCCCAGCGGGTGGAGTATCGGACCTTCAAGGAGCGGTGGGACCAGCAGTTCACGGACACTATGGTGGTGGCCTTCGGCGCCAGCCAGTTCGCCTTCGAGCAGCAGGTGGGCCGCGCCGATTTGGCCTTCCAGGCGGGGATGTTCCACGACATCGGCAAATCCCTGACCCTGCATTCAGTGGCGGCTATCACCATCAGCGGCGAGGTGGCCTCTCCGGTCTCAGACCATGTGATCGACGAAGTGCTGGAGCGGGTCCATGTGGAAGTGGGCTGCGCCCTCATCCTCATCTGGGGCCTCCCCGCCCATCTGTCCGACGTGTGCCTGCATCACCACGACAAGGACATCCCCAAATCCCTGGATTTCATGAATCTCCATTCGCTCCGGCTGGCCTCAGGGATGTACCGGCTGGTGTTGGACCCCACCAGCACCGAGCGCCTGGATGAGACCCGCCAGAGCCTTCAGGCTTTGGGCCTCAACCGGCGCGCGGCACAGCGGCTCTACCATGAGATGGAGCACCAGGTGGAGCGGGTCGCGGTGCTGTTCCAGGCCTGATTAGTCGGGACCCACCCGCACGGCCAGGCAGCGGGCCCGGGGCTAGGGTCGCCGCCCTGGCGAACCCCGCGGCAAGAGCCGCGGTGATGGCCACGGTCCAGGAGCAGGGGAAACCGTGAGCCTACCCCAAATTGAACTGCTTCTTGAAAATCCCCGCGACCATCCTAGGCAGGAGGGAATTCCCAATGGCCCCGATTGAACAGCCATTCACGGCCTTCCATTGGTTGGCCATTCCAATAAGGGTGGCGGAGTCGATGGCAGTCGCCAAAATGAAGAACGGGATCTTCCCCTGAAGGAGTTCGAGCAGCACTTGGGTTCGCTTGAGGCAGTCCTGGGCAGTTGATTCGACGAAGAAAAGGGCCAAGGTGTTTGAAAGCGGAGCCAATGCCTTTACCGTTTGAACGTTGGCGGGGAACCTGCGAAGGGTCGGCAATCCCGCCAGCAGGGACCGGAGCTGTTCTTCCAATTCGGGGGGGCCGCCGATCAGGGCGATAAGGGGTTCCCCCACCATCGGAACCAGGGGCCCACCTGGGTGGCCATCGGCGGGTGCCCCGCCCGGTAGGGCGGAAAGCGAAAGGGATTCCTCCTTTTTCTGAAAGACCCAGCGCGACAGCAAGTCCAGGACCATTTCAGCCAGCGGCGGCCAGAATTCCAGCCCGATGTTCCGGTCCTTGACATGGCGAACCCTGGCTTTGCTGTTGATGGTTAATTCGGAAATCAAGGGAATGGTCACGTGGATCGGGTCATCGACCGAGATCTCACCATCCTCGAAGTCCTCGGACAAAAAAATCTTGGCTCCTCCCGTACTCAGGTTGACCAGTTTCCCGATCAGCAGATCGTATTTCCGGGAACTGAAGGTCACTGGTACGCTTCCGACTTTGTCCACCCGGAAAGCCCTTCGGTTATCGTCGTTTTCAAGGAGGGTGGGCAAAGTCAGCCGCAAGGAATTCTTGCCCTTGGCCATGCCGATTCCGACGAGGGTTGTGGCTGCACTAAAAAGGCGCTGGCCATGGGGGAACCTCACCTTCAGGTTGGGTGATTTCAGTCCATACTGGGCATCTTCCCTGCTCATGGTCGCAGTGACGTGAAAAATGGCCAGCTCCATCCAGAGGAAGTTGGTCTGGAACTTCACATAAGGCGTCACCAGGAAGGCCACTTCGCTGCGGTTGCAAGCGATCTTCAAGATATCTCGTATCGTGCCGGCGTTCCTGATGGTCGAATGATCATCAATCACCATGGCAACCTTTCAACCCATGTGAGATGAAAGCCAGGAAAGCTTTCGATCAGATGATTGAACGAAAGACCCAATGTGCCAGAACCATTGAGGGAATCAGTTGGTCCCTTACCATTTTACTTAAGTTTCCCTCATTCATAAACAGCAAAGGATATTTTTTGGGGACCTGGAGAGTCGTGTCTTTCTTTCAGGGATGCCTGATTGGCACTGTTGCAAAGATCCCCCTGCTCTAATACCATTTCTCAATCAAAGAGGATCTAATATCCAACTCCTCCCGGCAAGCCTCATGAGGGCCTTCGGAAGGTTGGCCATCGTTGCAAGCCCCTCCCTGGCTGCATCAAGAGCGGCGTCCAAAGTGGCAAGGACGCGGTTGGCCAGGGATTTTTCGGTTCCTCGCTATTTCAGGTGGGTGCCAGGGTAGCGGACCCCAGCGGGGAGCCCCAGAGAGGGGCCAGACCATCGAACCGGAGCTTTCCGGCGATGAGGTAGGCGATGGCGATGATGTTCCTTGTGGTCCGGTAGCCCCTGGCCTTGGCCTTGGCGGTGGAGGTGTCCCGGCCCTCGGTGGCGAACAGCAGGGTTCGGGCGACCATGTCCATGAACAGGGTGATGTAGTTCTGGCCACGCCGGGAGGCGGTCGGTCGCGCTGAAGTCGAGGGTCTTGACCTCCCAGGGGGACTGAAGACCGAGGGCCAGGGTGAAGAGAGCGTTGGTATCCATGCCTCCATGATCCCCGGTTCCAAGCCGACCAGGCCGTCGAAGATCAGGGCTAGGCCCTTGCGGTCCAAAGTGAGGTAGGGGTTCGCCGCCATTTGCTGGAGAAGCCCATGGGTATGCGAAACACCGAGCCTTTGCCCGGGGCAGTGGATCGGTTGCCCACCCCTCCCGGCCCCAAACACACCACCCCCGGTGGTGCCCACTGAATTTCCCCACCACAAATACACCACAACTACCGGAACCCACTGGCCAAACAAAGAACTTACGAGCACCAGGAAGCCCCGAACTGCACCCAACTGCACCGACTTCCGCAGGCATCAAAAAGCCCCGGGAAGCAGTGTTCACGGGGCTTTCGGCTGGGGCGGATGAGGGGACTCGAACCCCCGACACCTGGAATCACAATCCAGTACTCTAACCAACTGAGCTACATCCGCCGTTGGATCCAAAAGGATAGCCGGACCCGGGGGATTTGGATAGCGCGAAGGCTGGAGGGGACTCCCGGACGGCGGGTTTGCACCTTTTTTTCCAGGGTCCTTCCCGTGCCGGCGGGTGGGGCGGGATCACATGGAATTCATGGAATCATGCGACCATAGGGGGGTGGCACCGGTCATCCGCCCGGACTTGGGCCCGGGATCGAGGGTTTGAAATGTCGCGTCAAATGAGACAACTGGCCATCTTGTCCCTGTTCGCGCTGGTGTGCCTGGGGCTGGGGATGGCGCTGAGCTGGCGCTGGGTGGCCGAGGCCCAGCAGGAGATGCCGGTGGTGGTGGCCGGCAAGGGGGCGGAGGGGCTCCCTCCCATCGCCGAGGTGGCGGAGAAGCTCAACCCCACGGTGGTCTCCATCATCAACACCAGCTTCGTGAAGAGCCGGTCCCGGAACAACGGAGACTCACCGTTCGGGGACGACTTCTTCAACTGGTTCTACGGGCCCCAGCGCCCCGGCCCGCGCCGCCCCCAGGACGATGAACAGCGGATCCAGGCCGGCGGGTCCGGGGTGCTCATCTCGCCGGACGGGGAGATCCTCACCAATTTCCACGTCATCGAAGGCATCAAGGGCGGGGACACCTCCATCGAGGTGAAGACCTCCAACGGCCGGTCGTACCGGGCCGCCGTGCTGGGCCGGGACAAGGAGCTGGACATCGCTCTGATCAAGATCAACGCCCGGCACATGCCCTACGCCAAGTTCGGCGACAGCGACGCCATCAAGGTCGGGGAATGGGTGGTGGCCATCGGCAATCCCCTGGGGCTCGACCACACCGTCACCCAGGGCATCATCTCCGCCAAGGGCCGGCAGATCTCCGGGCCGGGCCTGGAGTCCTTCCTGCAGACCGACGCCGCCATCAACCGCGGCAATTCGGGCGGCCCCCTGCTGAACCTCAAGGGCGAGATCATCGGCATCAACACCGCCATCCGTCCGGACGGCCAGAACATCGGCTTCGCGGTGCCGGTGAACAAGATCACCCAGGTGCTCCAGGCCCTGCGCAGCGGCCGGCCGGTGAGCCGGGGCTACCTCGGGGTCGGCGCCAAGGACCTGGACGACGACTTCCGGAGCTCCCTGGGCATCCAGGACGGGGCCCTGGTCTCGGAAGTGGTGCGCGGCACCCCCGGCGACCGGGCCGGGATCCGGAGGCTGGACGTGATCACCGCCGTGGACGGGGTCAGGATCCGGAACGGGGCGGACCTGGTGGCGGCGGTTTCCGGCCACCAGGCCGGCGACACCGTCCGGGTGACCCTGTTCCGGGGCGGCAAATACCTGGAAATGAAGGCCATCTTGGGCGACCGCGAAGCGCTCCTGCGGACCGAATCCCAGGACGAGGACGGGGGCGACGGAGAGAGTCCCAGGAACCCGCCCCAGGATGGGCGGTCCATGAGCCTGGAGCGGACCTACGGCTTCTCGGTGGAGGACCTGTCGCCCCTCAACCGGCGCCAGTTCGGCATCGCCGGCGACTGGACGGGGGTCGTGGTGACCTCGGTCTCCCCGCGTTCGGCCGCCATGGACAAGGGCCTCCGCGCCGGCTTCGTCATCACCGCGGTGGGCACCCGGGACGTCCAGGATCTCCAGGAGTTCTCCCAGGAGGTCGGCAAAGCCGGCGGGCGCAAGCCGCTCCTGATCCTGGTGCGAGCCCCCCGGAGCGACGCCCAGGCCACCCTGGCCATACCCCCGCGCTGATTTCCGTAGCCTGGATGCTTCCGCAATAGGTTATCTTTAAAGTCCCTTCCCAAGGATTCACCATGGGTCAGCGTCTCCTCGTCGTGGACAGCGATCGGAGATTCCTCCAGGAACACCAAGCCACCCTGGAGTCCGCCTTCGAGGTGGACTTCCGGGACACGACCGAAGGCGCCCTCGCCCACCTGGAAACCGGGGCCTACGCGGCCGTGCTGATCTGTGTGGAAGCCTCGGAAAACAAAGGCTATTCCCTGTGCTCCGCCATCCGCCGGAGCCCGGTCCTGGGGGACCTCAAGGTGGCGCTCATCAGCGCCAAGGCCACGGTGGAAGAGTACACCCGCCACCAGAGCCTGAAGGGCAAGGCCGACATCTACCTGCACAAGCCCATCCGCCCCAATGCCCTGGTGGCCGCCCTCTCCCCGGTGGCGCCCATGAAGTCGGTGGATCCGGACAACCCCCTGGGCGACCTGGGCGGGAGCGACCTGGGAGAGGAATGGCTCGAAAGCCTCAAGAGCGAGCTGGAATCGGGCTCGGTGACCCGGCCCCTGGAACCGGCGCCCCCCGCCGCCCAGACCCTGAACCCGGTCTCGGTGGTGCTCGGCCTGGCCCGCCCCTTCGCGCCGCTGCCCCGGCCGGCCGTCCAGAAGCCCCTGCCGGTGCCCCAGGACGCGGGGCGGGTGGAACTGCTGGAGGCCCGGGTCCGGGACCTGGAGACCAAGCTGGTGTCCGGCGCCGAGCAGCTGGAGCAGGCCAGCCGGGAGCTGGCCGACCTGCGCCGCCAGGGAGAGGCGGCCCAGGGCCTGTTCGAGGAGAAGACCCTGCTGGCCATGGAGCTGGAGACCCAGCTCGGCGCGGCCCGGGAAGCGCTGGAGAAGGGCGGGCGGGTGCTGGACGACACCCGCGGGGAGCTTGGCGGGGCCTGCCGGGAGCTTGACGGGGCCCGCCGGGAGCTCGACGGGGCCCGCCGGGAGCTCGAAGAGACCCGCCAGCAGGAGGAGGCGGCCAGGGCCGAGCTGCGGGAGAAGACCCAGCTCACCATGGACCTCATGGAATCCAACCAGCTCCTCCAGGCCCAGCTGGCCGAGGCCCGGGAGGACCTGGAACGCCAGTCCCGCTCCGAGCGGGCCCTGCTGGTCCGCAACCAGGAACTGGAGCTGGAACGGGACGAATGCCGGGACGCCCGCAACCAGATGGAGGCCGGGCTGGCCGATCTGGCCCGGAACCAGGCCGCCCACGAGGAGGGCCACGAACGCCAGAAAATGGAGCTCCTGGCCGCCATCGACGACCGGGATGCCCGGCTGGCGCGTCAGGATGGGGCCTTGACCGCCCTGCGGGAACAGATCCTGCACCTGGAACAGGAGAAGGACAGCGCCGCCGGGCAACTGCAGAACCGCTCCGAGCGGCTGCAGGTGGTCACGGGCAAGCTCCTGGATCTGGAAGACCAGATCCGGCAGACCCTGGAGCTCACCCAAAGCGAGATAAATTAACAGATGAATGCAGGAACCCTGATCGCCACCCCCGTGCTGATCCTCCTGACGGGGTTTTTCGTCGCCACGGAGTTCGCCGCCGTCCGGGTGCGCTCCACCCAGCTGGAGGCCATCCTGCCGGAGGATCCCCGGGCGGCCCAGGCCCTGGAGGTGCACCGCAACCTGAAGCAGCACCTTTCGAGCATCCAGGTGGCCATCACCCTGCTGACCATCTCCCTGGGCGCCGTGGGCGAATCGCTGTTCGTGCGGACCTTCCAGCACTGGTTCGGGTTCCTGCCCTGGCCCAGGCTGGCCGTCCTGCTCGGCGCCGGGCTCGGGCTCCTGGCCATCACCCTGCTGCAGGTGGTCCTGGCCGAACTCCTGCCCCGTGGCATCGCCATCCGGGCGACCTTGTCCCTGGCCCTGGCCACCTCCGCGCCGCTGCTCTTCTGGACCCGCCTGATCGCCCCCGTCACCTGGATCCTGATGGCCCTGACCCGGATCATGGAGCGGGTCCTGGGCATGGCGCCCCAGGGGTGCAGTGCCGAGGATCCGGCGCCCACCCGGGAGGAGATCCGCCGGATGCTGGTGAAGAGCCAGGCCGAGGGCGGACTGGAGGCCGAGCGCAAGGAACTCATCGAGAATGTTTTTGATTTCTCCAAACGCACCACCAAGGAGATCGCCGTGCCCCGGGCCCAGGTGGTGTTCATGGACCTGCACCGGCCCCTGCAGGAGAACCTGAGCCTCGCCCGCGCCTGTCCCCATACCCGGCTGCCCCTGGTAGAGGGCGACCTGGACCACGTGGCGGGCATCATCCACCTGAAGGACCTGCTCTGGGCCCTCCACGACCAGGGCGCCGCCATGGACCTCCGGGCCGTGGCCAGGCCGGCCTTCCTGGTGCCGGAGATGCGGCGAATCCAGGATCTCCTGCTGGATTTCCAGAAGAAGAAGCAGCACATGGCCATGGTGGTGAACGAGCACGGCGGGGTGGACGGGCTGGTGACCCTGGAGGATGTCCTGGAGGAACTGGTGGGGGAGATCCAGGACGAGTTCGACCGGGAGGTGAAGAACCTCCACCCGACCCGGGGAGGGGCCTGGGTGGCCCAGGGCACCGTCACCCTGGACCAGCTCCAGGACGCCCTGGACCTGCACCTGGAGGTGGAGGCGGGCTCGGTGAGCCTGGGAGGGTTCTTCCAGGAACGCCTCGGACGGGTGCTCAAGGCCGGCGACGAACTGCGCATCAAGGACTGGCGCATCCGGGTACTGGAGATGCGGGGCCTGGCGCCCCGCAAATTCCTGCTCAAGCCCGTCTCCCCCGGGCGGCCGCGAACGGAGTCGCACGGTGCCGTCGACGATTGATGCTTTCATCCTTGCCGCGGGCCTGGGCACCCGCATGGGCCCCCTGTCCCGGGCGCTGCCCAAGCCGGCCTGGCCCCTGGATGGGCGGCCGGTGCTGGGCTGGTGCGCGGAGAGCCTGCGCCGGGCCGGTTTCCGCGGCCTGGCCTGCAACGCCCACCATCTTCCTGAGCGCCTGGAGACGGCCCTGGCCGGGAGCGGTGTCGAGGTCTGCCGCGAGCCGGTCCTCCTGGGGTCGGCCGGCGGCCTCCGCCACGTGCGGGGGCGGGCCGCGGAGCCCCTGGCGGTCTGGAACGGGGACATCCTGACCGACGCGCCCTGGGCCGCCTTCCTGGAGGCGCACCGGCGCCTGGGGGCCGACCTGAGCTGGCTGCTGGTGCCCCACCCGGGGGGACCCTGGAACCCCGTGTGGCTGTCCCGGGAAGGCCGGATCCTGCCGCCCGGAGAGACCGGGGAAGGACCGTACCATTTCTGGGGCGCCGCCCTGTGGGGCCCGCGGGCCCTGGCCCTGCTTCCGGACGAGGGCCCGGCGGACACCAAGGCGCACATCCTGCCGCGCCTGGAGCGGGCCATGGGCGTGGTGGTGGATCCGTTCCCCTGCCTGGAGGTGGGGACTCCCGACCAGCTCATCGAAGCGGCCCGGATCCATGCGCCCCGGGGTGAAGGGCGGCTGCCCGGCTGTTACGTCCACCCCACCGCCGTCCCGGGGGGGAACCTGAAGCGGTGCGTCCTGGGTCCCGGCGCCGAGCCGCCCCCCTCGGTCACCGACGAAAATGCACTCTGGTTCAAGGAAGCCGGTCGCCAAGTCCGGCTCGCGCTATAGACTTAACCCATGGACCCGCGCCTGCAGACCGCCCTGGAGCTTTGGGATTGCACCAACCCGCAGCCCCTCAGCGGCGATGCGGGGTTGCGCCGCTACTTCCGGGTCGAGCATCCCCTGCTGGGCAGCGCCCTGGTGGTGCTCTACCCGCCCGCGAAACCCGACACCACTGAAGACCCCTACTACGAATACCGCGCCCTGCAGGCCTACCTGGACCCGGTGGTGCGGGTGGCCACCATCATCCAGTACGACGACGACCTCCGGGCCATGCTGGTGGAGGACCTGGGGGGGACCACCCTGGAGACGCGGCTCACGGTCCATCCCGAGGAGGAGATGCACTGGGCCGGGATCGCCGCCCACCTGCTGGCGACCTGGCTGGGCCTGCTCACCGAGGCGGCGCCGCCCCGGGCCTTCTTCATGCTGCGCCGGTTCGACCAGGCCAAGTTCCAGTTCGAGTGGGACCTCTGCAAGGAGAACTTCTTCGCCGGGTTCCTGCAGAAGGACCCGCCCCTCTGGCTGGACCGGATGATGGATGAGATCCACGCCGGCCTGGACGGACGCACCCATTTCCTGGTCCACCGGGATTTCCACGTGCGCAACCTGATGGTGCACGGCGACCGCCTGATCACCCTGGATTTCCAGGACGCGCGCAAGGGCGCCGCCACCTACGACCTGGCCTCCATCCTGTTCGACGGCTACTGGGACTGGTCCGACGAGGCCAGGGAGGTCCTGGTGGGCGGCGTGCGGGAGGAACTGGGCTGGAGCGAGGGCCTGCTCTGGGAGGAGCTCAACCTCAGCGCCATCCAGCGCAACTTCAAGGCCCTGGGGACCTTCGCCCACCAGATGATCCACCAGAACAAGCCCCATTTCGCCCCGGCCATCCCCCGCACCCTGCGCCACATCCTGGGCCACTTCCAGCGCATCCGCCAGGGCGAGGCGGTGCTGGCGGCCGAGCACTGGCTGCGGGTCTCGGAGAAGCGCCTGCTCAAGACCGCGGGCGGCGACTGATCACTCCTCCGAGCCTATCCCGTGGGTGATGCTCTGGTGACGGAAGACGTTCCACGCCAATTGGCGGAAGCGTTCGGTGTGGCCGAAGTCCTCACCTTCCTTCCAGAGCTTGTAGTGGATCAGCTCGTGCTCCAGGATCCGGCGGACGATGTCCTCGGGGTTCCGGCAGTTGCAGCCCACCACCTGCACCGGCCAGTCCCGGTCCCGGCGGCGCAGCAGGGGGATCGACAGGCGGATCTCCGGTTGCCAGGCCTGGCGCCGGTCCTTCTCCACCACGAACAGCCCGGCGCAGCGGGTCATGCGCGGGGACCAGAGCACGGGGCACGGGGGCAGGTCCCAGCCCGCCTCCCGGAGGATGGCCTGGGCCTGCTGGCGGAGGGTGAACGGCATAGCCCCATTCTGGACTGGATCCGGCTTCCCGGGTCCGGCCCGGCGGGAAACAAGCCCCTTGCTTTATGGATTATTAGTTTCCTGGGTGTGATGATACCCTCGTGTCGAAACATCTTTCCCCTCCGCCCCTTGCCATGCCCGACCTGTCCGCCATCCTCAGGGAAAACGAAGACTGGCTCCTGGCCCGGGTCATGGCCTACGCGGACGCGGGCCATCCGCAGGCCTACTTCTCCGCCCTGGAGGAGGTGTGGCACCAGTCGTTCCAGGGCCTGACGTCGACCCTGGCGGCCAGCGCCGCGGCGAGGGACGCGGGCCGGTCCGGACCCGGAGCCTCCGGGATGCCGGACCCGGTGGCCGAGTTCGGGCAGCGGGAAGCCAGGCTGCACCGGGAGCGCGGCGTCAGCCTGGACATGATGCTCGAGCTGCTGGGGCTGTACCGTCCGGCCTACCTCGACCTGGTGCGCGAACAACTCGCGAATTCCCCGGCCCGGGACCAGGAGCTGCTGGCCATCGAGCGGTTCTTCGACCGGATTGAGGCCGCCGTGTGCCGGGCCTGGGCCTGGGAGGCGGACGCCGGGGGCATGGCCGGCCTGGAGGCCCGCAACCTCGACCTGGTCCTGGAACGGGACCGCTACGTGGCCATCTTCGAAAGCGTCCCGCTGCCCGTCGTCCTGCTGGATCCGGACCGCTCGGTGCGCAACATGAACCACGCGGCGTCCCTCCTGTTCCTCGGACCGACCACCCCGGGCTCCTGGTACTACCGGCCCGGGACCCGGCCCCGCGCCTCCGTGCTCAGGGACCTGTTCCCCACCTTCTTCAAGGAGGTGGACGCGTTCCTGGCCAGCGGCCGGGAGCGGGACGAGACCGAATGGAAGACCACCCGCAAGGGCGTCTCCATGGCCTTCAGGGTGGTGTTCTCGCGGATGCTCGACCTGCCCAGGTCCCTCTCCGGCATCCTGGTGATCCTCGAGGACCTGACCACATCCAGGGAGACCGAGCGGGAGCGGGAACTCCTGATCGCCCAGCTGACCCGGGCCCTGGAGGACGTGCGGCAGCTGACCGGGCTCCTGCCCATCTGCGCCTGGTGCAAGAAGATCCGCGACGACAAGGGCTACTGGAGCCAGATCGAGAACTACGTCGCCAGCCACTCCGGGGTGGTCTTCTCCCACGGCATCTGCCCCGAGTGCGCCGCCAAGATCAGGAACGAGCGCGGTCCCGAACCCTAGTCCACCACCCGCACCCGCAGCTCGGCCAGCTGGCGCGCGTTCACGGGGGACGGGGCGTTGGTCATGAGGCACCGGGCCTGGGCGGTCTTGGGGAAGGCGATCACCTCCCGGATGTTGGCGGCCCCCACCAGGAGCATGACCAGGCGGTCCAGGCCCAGGGCGATGCCGCCGTGGGGCGGGGCGCCGTAGGAGAGGGCGTCCAGCAGGAACCCGAACTGCTCCCGGGCCTCCTCGTCGCTGAGGCCGATGGCCTTGAACAGCCTGGCCTGGATCCCGGTGTCGTGGATCCGGATGGAACCGCCGCCCAGTTCGAAGCCGTTGAGGATGATGTCGTAGGCCTGGGCCCTGCAGGCGCCCGGATCGTTGTCCAGCTTGTCCAGGTCCTCCGGATGGGGCCCGGTGAAGGGATGGTGGCAGGCCACCCAGCGCCCATCCTCCCCGTTCCACTCCAGCAGCGGGAAATCCACCACCCAGAGGAATTCGAATCGGGACTCGTCGATCAGGCCCAGGGCCCTGGCCAGCCGCAGCCGGAGCTCGCCCAGCACCTTGGAGGTCTCCTCCGAACTTCCCACCGCGAACACCGCCAGGCCTTCCCCGTCGGCGCCCAGGGCCTGCCGGAGCGCGGCCTCCGAAGCCGGGTCCAGGAACTTCTTGAAGCTTGAGGAGAGTCCCTCCTTGCCCCACTTGGCGTACGGCAGCCCCCCGGCGCCCAGGTGCTTGGCCGCGTCCTGCAGCTCATCCAGCTGCTTGCGGCTGAAGGCCGCGGCCTGCCCGCCGGGGAAGAACAGGGCCCGCACCCGGGTCCGGCCCTGGCTCTCGGCGGCGGCGCGGAACAGCCCGAACTCGCTGCCGGCGAAGGCGCCCGTCACGTCCTTGAGGCGCACCGCGCAGCGGGTGTCCGGCTTGTCGGAGCCGTACCATTCCATGGCGTCCCCGTAGGCCAGGCGCGGGAACGGGGCCCGCACCTCCCGCCCCACCAGGGCGGCCAGCTCCACCAGCAGGGGCTCCAGCATGTCCTGGACGTCCTCCGGGCGGACGAAGCTCATCTCCACGTCCACCTGGGTGAACTCGGGCTGGCGGTCGGCCCTCAGGTCCTCGTCCCGGAAGCACCGGCAAAGCTGGATGTAGCGTTCGAACCCGGCCACCTGCAGCAGCTGCTTGTACAGCTGGGGCGACTGGGGCAGGGCGTAGAACTGCCCGGCATGCAGGCGGCTGGGGACCAGGTAGTCCCGCGCCCCCTCCGGGGTGGACTTGCCCAGCACCGGCGTCTCCACCTCCACGAAGTCGTTGCGCCGGAAATAGCTCCGGATCCGGCCGGCCACTTCGCTGCGCAGCACCAGGGCCCGCTGCAGGCTCTCCCGGCGCAGGTCCAGGAAGCGGTACTTCAGGCGCAGGTCCTCGTTGGCCTCCGCGCCCTCGTCCAGGGGGATGGGGGGGGTCTGGGCGGTGTTCAGGATCAGCAGCCGGGAGAGCCGCACCTCCACGTCGCCGGTGGGCAGGTTGGGGTTCTTCTGCTCCCGCTCCGCCACCACCCCTTCGGCCCCCAGCACGAACTCGCTGCGCACGGCCTTGAGCCGGGCCAGCAGGTCCGGGGCGACCTCGGTCTCGTTGGCCACCAGCTGGACCACCCCCCAGCGGTCCCGCAGGTCCAGGAAGACCAGGGAGCCCAGGTTGCGGATGCGCTTGCACCAGCCCAGCAGGCGCACGGTCTGGCCCACATGCTCCAGGTTCAGCTGGCCGTTGCGGTGAGTACGTTGGAAGTCGCCGAGCGGATCGAGTTTCATAACCTTCAAGGATCGCAGCCGCGGCGGCCTTTCTCAACCATCAGATGCCCGAGGCCTGGGGATGCTCTTCCGGGGGCTCGTGGTGGTGCTGGGGCCGGATGGGCATGCCGGGCAGCTCGTTGGCGACCATCACGTCCAGGTTCCGGATGTAGCGGCACAGGCCTTCCCGCAGGGTGGCCACTTCCTCGGGGCTCATCCCCTTCTGGGACTTCTCCTGGAACTCGGCGCCGATCTTGAGCAGCTTCTCGCACAGGGCGAGTCCCTCGGGGGTGAGGCGGATCCGGATCCGTCGCCCGTGGGTGGGATCCGGCCCCACCGTGAGGTAGCCGCGCAGGCCCATCTGCTGGACCATGCGCGACACGGTCGGATTGTCCATCCACATGGCCCGGGCCAGTTCGCCCAGGGACATGGGCGCCCCCTTGAACAGGATCATCAGCATCCAGTAGTGGTGGGGAGTGATGTCCAGGGGCACCACCTTGGCGGCGATGAGCTGGCGGATGGACCGTCGCGCGGCCACGATGAGCATTCCAATGGAGGATAGGGTCAGGCCTACTTCCGATGAGTTAGTCATGTCGAGGTCCTCTCTGATGGTGAAGATTCAATGACACAATATTCTTGCGAATTCAAATTTAGTCAATGAGAATTTTATAGCACTTCATGCCTACAAAGAAATAAAATAATCATTGAATATTGCATTTATCCACATTTATTTCCGACAAATCTTTGCAATTGTTTTGAAAATGAGACTCTTGCACAAAATATCTCACCAAAGCGAAACCATCGGACCCTCGCCTTTCATTTCAGGCATAGCCAGCAAAGATTGGTTTTAAATCTACCCCCCCCAGTCCAGCCCGAATCCCGGGGGTGGGCATTTCTGCTTATTTGCCTTTATTGATTTCGAATTAATTAGAAAATATCAAAATAAACCTAAAATCCATGTGCCATTAAATAAGGAATTTAACTCCGGACCCACCCGGAAGCCCACCTGGCCTCATCCCAACCGGCAACGATCCAATAATATTTTTGGGCCTGGGCCGTCCGCCGTCATGCACGGACGCAGGGCCGTTCCCCCCGCCTCAGCCCATCGCGGCGATGTGCCCGGGCAGGTCCACGCGGGGGATGCTCACCTGGGAGCCGGTGCGCAGGTCCTTCACGGTCACCACCCCCCGGGCCATCTCGTCGGGCCCCATGACCACGGCGCAGGGGATCCCGGCCCGGTCCGCGTACTTGAACTGGCGCCCGATCTTGGCCGGCTCCAGGTGGATCTCCGTGTTCACCCCGCGGGCGCGCAGTTCCGCCGCCAGGGCGAGGTACTCGGGCAGCAGGGCCGGGTCGAACTGGGTCACCAGCACCTGGACGGTGCTGGGCCCAGGGGCCGCCAGGCCGGCTTCGGAGAGCACGTAGAACAGCCGGGTGAGCCCGATGGAGATGCCCACCCCGGGCAGGCGGCTCCGGGTGTACTGGCTGGCCAGGTTGTCGTACCGGCCTCCCGAGCACACCGACCCCATCACGGGATGGTCGGTGAGGAAGGTCTCGTAGACGGTCCCGGTGTAGTAGTCCAGCCCCCGGGCGATGCCCAGGTTGATGCTCCAGTGGGACTCGGGAACTCGGAAGGAACGGAGGTGCGACACCACTTCGCCCAGTTCCCGCACCCCCTGGACGAACACCGGATTGGCCCCAGGCTCCGCGGCCTGGATATCCAGGTTCAGCAGGACCTCGTCCGCCGAGCCGCGGATGCCCACCAGGTTCAGGATCCGGTCCGCCAGGGTCCGGTCCAAGGCCAGGTCGCCCCCGGTCAGGAGGTCCCGGACCCCGTCCACGTCGACCTTGTCCAGCCGGTCCACCTGGCGCAGGACTTCCATCCGCCGCTCCGGCTCGTGGATGCCCAGGCCCTCGAACAGGCCCTGCAGGACCTTCCGGTTGTTGAAGTCGATCCGGAACGGCCCCACCTTCAGCTCGCTGAACAGGGTGTGGATCACCGCCGGCATCTCCGCGTCGAAGGCCAGGGGCAGGGAGTCCTTGCCGATCACGTCGATGTCGCACTGGTAGAACTCGCGGTAGCGTCCCCGCTGGGCGCGCTCGCCCCGGTAGACCCGCTGGATCTGGTAGCGCCGGAAGGGGAAGGCCAGGTCCGCCTCGTGCTCGGCCACGTAGCGCGCCAGGGGCACCGTCAGGTCGAACCGCAGCGCCAGGTTCGGCCGGTGGCCCTGCTCGAGCCCCCCGGTGGACTGGACGAAGTAGATCTGCTTCTCGGTCTCGCCGCCGCTCTTGGACAGGAGCACGTCGGCAAGCTCGAACACGGGAGTCTCGATGGGCAGGAAGCCGTACAGCTCGAAACCGCGGCGGATGGTGTCCAGCATGCGCTGGAAGACGATCTGCTGCCGGGGGAGCAGCTCCATGGTGCCGGGAGGGGTGGAGGGGGTGATCAGTGCCATGGATAGATCTTCACAAACCAAGGGACTCTGTGGGAAGAAAGTTTCTGCGCACCTATAATGGTGCCACCTGAGTTCATGACCGCAGCCGGCGCGCGCCTTTGACTGATTGGGCCAACTTGAGACTCCCGCGAATCCTGCCGTTCCTCCTCCTGGGCCTGCTGGCCCCGGGGCAAGCCCCGAAAGCCCAGCCTCTCCTGAGGCACCTGGTGGCCCTGGACCCGGGCCACGGCGGGGAGGACGAGGGCGCCCGGGGCCGCAAGGGCCTGCTGGAGAAGCAGGTGTCCCTGGAACTGGCCCAGGAGCTGGCACGGCAGCTGGACCAGGCGGGGGTCGACGCCCGGCTCACCCGGGACCAGGACGTGTTCGTCCCTCTCTGGGACCGGGCCCGCATCGCCAACGCCGAAGGCGCGGACCTGTTCATCAGCCTCCACCTGAACGCCGACCCGTCCCGCCGGGCCAGGGGATCGGAGGTCTATTTCCTGTCCCTGGGCCCCGGGGACCGGCTGGCGGCGGAACTGGCGGCGGTGGAGAACGCGGGGGGCCGGACCGGAAGGCCGGACCCCCCGGTTGACCAGGATCCGGACAGCGTGGTGGCGGGCATTCTCGACGACCTCTCCCAGAAGGCCTTCCTGCAGGATTCCGAGCGCCTGGCGGTGGCCATCCAGGACCAGCTCAACCAGCTGGGAGGCATCCGCCAGCGGGGCGTGAAGCAGGCCCCCTTCGTGGTCCTCCGGGGCGCGGCCATGCCCGCCGTGCTGGTGGAGACCGCCTTCATCTCCAACCCCAGGGAGGAGGCCAGGCTGAACGACCCGGCTTTCCGCCGGCGGGTGGCCCAGGCCATCGCTCGGGGGGTGCGCCGCTATTTCGCCGCCGTCGCGGACGGGCCCCGCCGCACGGCGGTGGCCGGCACGGTGGCGGCGGGAGGAACCGTGCCCTGAATGCGAAGCTCGTCCATGCGGCCCTCCTTCCGGTACCCGGCGGGAGCGGGAAGCGCTCCGCCGGCGATGGGAAGATCGGGCCGGCCGGGTCCGCTGTCGAGTCGATTTCCGCGGTGAAGTTACCGGGAATTTCCGGGAAAGGCCCGGACCGGGCATGGCCGCCGGGCACCTTGGGGACATGATCCGGTCCAAGTCCCCCTTCCCTCCGCTGCACCCCTGGCCGGCGCTGCGCCTGGCAGCGACCCTGGGCGGGACCTTGTGGGCCATCGGCGAACTGGGCCGCACCCGGACCCCCGGCCTCTCCGCCCACGCCTGGGCCCGGCGCACCCTCCGCCTGATGGGGGTGGAGGCCCGCCTGACCGCGCCGATCCCCGCAGGCGCCCAGGTGTGGGTCTCCAACCACCTCAGCTGGCTGGACCCCCTGGTCTACCTGAGCCTCCGCCCCTCCAGGGCCATGGCCAAGGCGGAGGTGGCAGCCTATCCCTTCATCGGCCGGGGCGCCTCCCGGATCGGGCTGCGCTTCGTGGACCGGAACGATCCCTTCAGCCGGGCGGCGGCCCTGATGGGGATGGTGCGAGACCTGCGGGCCGGGGAGGATTTCCTGCTCTTCCCCGAAGGCACCACCACCCGCGGTGACCGCCTGGCCCCCCTGTGCCAGGGCGGCCTGCGCATGGCCTACCGCCTGGGGGCGAGGCTGCTCCCGTTCCGCCTGTCCTCCAGCGATCCCCACTACCCCTGGATCGGGGACGACGCCCTGGTGCCCCACCTGAAGCGCCTGGCCCGGAGCCGGACCACCCAGGTCCGGGTCCATCCCGGCCAGGTGCTGGATCCGGCCCAGTGGAGGTCGGAAGAGGCTTGGCTGCAGGCCATCCGGGACCACTTGGCGCCAGGGTCCATGGCCGCCTGATCGTTCGTTTCATTCAACCGGATTGTTTACACTGTTTTCACCCGGGGCACCCGGTTTCAACGCCCCGTCCCGGGTCCAATGGGTTCATGAGCATCTCGCTTCTTGAACCCCTGCATACCGGCCTTCGAATGGGAACCGCCTCCCGGGTGACCGCCATGCTTCCGCAACTGAACGGATCGAGACATCCTGACTGCTCGGACGGGGAATGGGAGATCCATTGCCTGGGGCAGGAACTGCGGGAAATCCTCCAGGGGGACCGGCTGAAGCCCCACTACCAGCCGATCCTGGACCTGCGCACCGGGCGGATGCACGGGTTCGAGGGACTGACCCGGGGGCCTTCCGATTCGCTGCTGCAGTCGCCCTTGAACCTGTTCAAGGTGGCCCAGCTCTCCGGCCAGCAGGTCGAACTGGAGGCGGCCTGCTGCCGTGCCCTCATGCGCGGCTTCCAGGCCAGCGGCCAGCCCCAGAAGCTGTTCCTCAACATCAGCCCGGGCAACCTCGCCATGGCGCCCTTCATGGACCTATTCCAGGTGGACGGCCTGCGGGAGCTGGGCTTCACCCCGGAACGGCTGGTCATCGAGCTCACCGAGAACCAGCCCACCTACGATTTCCGCCAGCTGGTCGAGACCGCCGGACTGTTCCGCAAGCTGGGCTTCGCCATCGCCATGGACGACCTGGGGGAGGGCTTCTCCAGCCTGCGGCTGTGGTCGGAGCTGCGCCCGGAGTACGTGAAGATCGACAAGCACTTCATCCACGGGGTCAGCCAGGATCCGGTGAAGCTCCAGTTCCTGCGCTCCCTGCGGGACATCGCCACCAAGACCGGAGCCCGGGTGGTGGCCGAAGGGATCGAATTGGAAGCCGACCTGGCGGTGGTGCAGGACCTGGAGCTGGACCTGGGCCAGGGCTACCTGTTCGGGCGCCCGGCGCCCGTGCCCCACCCGGCCCTGCCCCCGGCCATCCTGGGCTCGGTCCGCAACCGCGCCGCCGACGCCCCCGGCTCGGCCTGGATCCGGGACAGCCGCTCCACCGCGGCCCGGCTGCTCCTGGACCTCCCGCCGCTGCCCCCGGAGACCCCCAACTGGAAGGTGGAGCAGCGCTTCGCCCACGAGCGGGACGTGCAGTCCTTCGCCGTGGTCCGCCACGGCATCCCGGTGGGGCTGATCAACCGGCACGTGTTCGTGGACCTGATGGCCAAGCCCTTCTCCCGCGAGCTGTACGGCAAGCGCCCCTGCGAGACCCTGATGGACCGCACCATCCTGGTGGTGGACCACCACACCAGCCTGCACGAGCTGAGCAAGCTGATCGTGGAGTCGGACCCCAAGCACATCCTGCACGGCTTCATCCTCACCCGGGACGGGCAGTACGCCGGCATGGGCAGCGGCCACGACCTCATGCGCGAGATCACCCGGATGCAGATCCACGCCGCCCGCTACGCCAACCCCCTCACCGGGCTGCCCGGGAACGTGCCCATCAACGAGCGCCTGGACGACCTCCTGAACCAGGAACTGCCCTTCGTGGTCTGCTACTGCGACCTGGACCACTTCAAGCCCTACAACGACGCCCATGGCTACGACCGGGGCGACGGGGTGATCCAGTGGATCGGCAAGCTGCTGGAATCCGTCTGCGAGCCCGACCTGGACTTCGTCGGCCACATCGGCGGCGACGACTTCCTGCTGATCCTGCGCACTCCGGACTGGGAGGCGCGCTGCCGGCAGCTGCTGGCCGATTTCGACCGGGGCAAGGCCCGGTTCTTCAGCCCGGAGGAAGTGGCCCAGGGGGGCTACCTGGGCGAGGACCGCAAGCACCGCCCGGTGCACCACCCCCTGGTCACCCTCTCCATCGGCGCGGTGCAGGTCCCCCCCGGCGCCTACCCCAGCCACCACGAGATCGCCGCCGCCGCCGCCATCGCCAAGAAGGAGGCCAAGCGCATCGAGGGCTGCAGCCTGTTCATCGAACGGCGTACGCGGTGCAAGGAACTGGAGGAGGTCCCGCAGACCGGGACGGCTTGAGCTACTCGTACCGGAGCGCCTCGATGGGGTCCTGCCGCGCCGCCCGCACCGCCGGCCACAATCCGAAGCCCAGGCCGACGGCGGTGCTGATCCCGAAGCCCAGGGCCACGCTCCAAAGGGGGGCCGCCGCGGGGAAGTCGAAGGCCGCGCGGACCGCCATGGCCGCCCCCAGCCCCACTATGATGCCCGCCGCGCCGCCCAGTCCGGTGAGGGCCACCGCCTCCACCAGGAACTGGGCGGCGATGTCCTTGCGGGTGGCGCCCAGGGCCTTGCGCACGCCGATCTCCCGGGTCCGCTCGGTGACGTTCACCAGCATGATGTTCATGATCCCCACCCCGCCCACCAGCAGGGCCACCGCGGCGATGAAGATCATCGCCGCCGCGATGCCCCCCGTGACCTGGCGGAAGGTGCGCAGGCTCTCGTCGCTGGTGTAGATGGCGAAATCGTTGTCCTGGTGCGCCTTCAGTCCGCGCCGGGCGCGCAGGATGGCCACCTCCTGGTCGGCGAGGTCCTGGACCCGGGCCGGATCCCTGGGCACCGTGGCGATGTGCAGGGTGTCGCCGGTGCCGTTCTTCACCTCCGGGAACAGGGTGTCGAAGACGGTCAGGGGGATCAGCACCAGGCTGTCCGCGCTGCCCCCGAACTGGGACCCGCGCTGGTCCAGCACCCCGATCACCCGGAACGCCGCCCCCTGGACCAGCACCTCCTGCCCCACCGGATCCCGCCCGGGGAACAGCGCCTTCGCCACGTCGGCGCCGATCACGCAGGCGTGGGCCCCGTGGGTCAGGTCGGGGCCGGTGAAGAAGCGGCCGTCCTCCACCCCGCGGTTCTCGGCCACCGCATAGTCCGGGACCACGCCCAGGATGGACGGGCCGTTGGCCTCGTCCCCCTGGCGGTTCTTGACCGGCGCGGAGGAGCCCCGCTCCAGGAGGTCCCGCTCCGGCGCCACCGCCGCCGCCAGGGTGGCCAGGCGCTTGAGGGCGGCGGCGTCCTCCAGGGTGAGGTTGCGCCGCCGCCGCTGCTCCTCGGGGATGAGCTCCGGCGGGCCGCCGAACCTGGGCTCGAACTTCTGGAACTGGACCAGGCTGGTCCCGCTGGCGGCGAACGCCCCGGTGACGGCCTGGTTGAACCCCGCCACGAAGCTGACCATGGCGATCACAGTCGCCACCCCGGCCAGGATGCCCAGCAGGGTGAGGAAGCTGCGCAGCTTCTGGGCGGCGATGGAGCGCAGGGCGAACCGCACCGTCTCCGGCCCCAGGGCACCATGAAGGAAAGGGGGGACCGCCCGCTCGCGACGCTCGCTCTTCGTCCCCCCTTTGACCCCCGCGTGATGCCCAGGCGGAGCCTGGGCACCACGTCGTCCACGTTTAAGGAGTTCGAACATGGCGCCCTCCTATTCCGCCCTCAGGGCGTCGACCACCGGCAGGTTCGCGGCCCGGCGCGCCGGCAGGAGCCCGGCGGCGAGCCCCACCAGGGTGGACAGCGCCACGCTGGCGCCGACGATGCCCGGGGTGATCCGGGCCGGGAAGCCCACCACCTCCCGCACCACCCAGCCCGCCGCGCTCCCGGCCAGCAGCCCGGCCAGGCCGCCGCACAGGCTCAGGGTGGCGGCCTCCAGCAGGAACTGGCGGGCCACGTCCCGCTTGCGGGCGCCCAGGGCGATGCGGATGCCGATCTCGTGGGTGCGCTCCACCACGCTCACCAGCATGATGTTCATGATCACGATCCCCCCCACCCCCAGGCTCACCGAGGACACCAGCAGCATGAGCACGAAGGCGGCCCGGCTGATCTGCTTCCAGAGGTCCTGGAGCACATCCTGGGTGAGGATGCCGAACGGGTCCGGGTCCTTGAACCCGGTGTGCCGGGACGCCCGCAGCAGGGCCCGCACCTCGTCCATGGAGGCGTCCAGCCCGGCCACCCCGCCCCTGGCCTGGACCTGCAGGTTCAGCGAATCCTGGGGGCCCATGAAGTTCTTGCGGTAGACCTGGATCGGGATGCAGACCACGTTGTCCCGGCTGAACCCCAGCGCCTTGCCCTGGCGGGTGAACACCCCGATGATCCGGAACGGCAGTCCCCCCAGGGTCAGGGTCCGCCCCAGGGGGTCCAGGTGTGGGAACAGCTCGTCCCGGGTGTCGGCACCGATCACCGCCAGGTTGGCCGCCGCCTGGTCCTCGTTGTCGGAGAAGTAGCGCCCCGACTCCAGGTCCAGGTTGAACATGGCCGCGAAATTGGAGGTCGAGCCCACCACGAACACGTTGGCGAGGTGCCTGTCCTCCCACCGGACCGTCATGGTGCGGAACGCCCGGGTGCTCACCTGGGCCGTGTGGGGAAGCCCGGCGCGGCGGACCCGCTCGTAGTCGTCGAAGGTCATCCGCGGGCGCTTGAGGGCCTGGACCAGGTCCTTGTACGACCGGATGATGCCCAGGCGGTCCACCACGTACACATCGGGGGCCAGGCGGATCACCTGCTCCTTCACGTACGCGTCGAGTCCGGCGATCACCCCCACCACGCTGACCATGGTGGCGACCCCGATGATCACCCCCAGCAGGGTGAGGAAGCTGCGCAGCTTGTGGGCCCGGAGGGCCCGCAGGGCGGCGTGCACCAGGTCGACGGGGAGCACGGACCTACTCCTCCCTCTTGCGCTTCTCCGCCCGCACCGCCTCCCCGCCCTTGAGTTCCCGCAGGGCCTTGAACGGCCCGACGATGAGGGATTCCCCGCCCTGGAGCCCCGAGACCACCTCCACCGTCAGGTCGCCCATGAGCCCGGCCTGCACCGGGCGGAACCGGGCGCGGCCATGCTCCAGCACGAACACCCCCTCCTCTTCCCGGGGGGCTCCAGGATCCAGCTTCTCGCCGGGCCTGGGCAGGCGGTCCTTCACCACCAGGGCCTGGATCGGCACCGCCAGCACCTGCTCGCGGGAGCCGGTGAAGATGTCGGCCTGGGCGGAGAGCCCCGGCTTGATGGTCAGGGGGGGCTGCTTGATCTGCACCTTGACCTTGAACTTGACCGCCTCGTTGGCGTTGGCCTGGACGATGGGGCTGCCGCCCACCTCGGTCACCACCCCCGGGAACACCTGGTTGGGGTACGCGTCGATGCGCACCTGCGCCGGCTGACCCACCTTCACCCCGGGGATGGACGCCTCGTCCACCTCCATCTCCGCTTCCACCAGGCTCATGTCCGAGATGGTCAGCAGCACGGTGCCCGGCTGGTTCTGCAGCCCGATCACCGCCGTCTCCCCCAGCTCGATGTGCTTGCCGGTGACGATCCCGTCCATGGGGGCGGTGATGAGGGTCTTGTTCACGGTGTCCGTGGCCCCGGCCAGGTCGGCCCGGGCCTGGTCCACCCTCTGCTTGGCGCTGCGTTCGGCGCTTTCGGCCACCTCCAGGGCCGTTTGCGCCTGTTCGAAGTCGCTCTGGGAGATGACCCCCGCGCCGCGGTTGGACTGGGCCCGGGTGAAGTCGTTGCGCGCCTGGCCCAGCTTCACCTCCGCCGCCGCCAGGTCGTGGGTGGTGGCCTTCAGAGCGGCCTCCAGGGACCGGGCCGCGGCCCGGGACTTGATCGGGTCGATCTCCAGGAGCAGGTCCCCGGTCTTCACCGCGTCGCCCTCCTTGACCAGCATGCGGGTGACCTGGCCGATGGCGTTGGCGGTGACGTCCACCTTCTTCACCGCCTGGACCTTGCCGTTGGCGCTCACCTTGGCCTGGATGTCCTGCCGCGCCACCGTCTCCACCTGGACCGGCAGGCCGGCGTCCCGCCGGCCTGCGATGACCCCCGCCAGGGCCAGGACCCCCAGAATGGAGCCCAGTATCCACCACTGCTTCCGCTTCATCCGCCTGATCTCCCGCAAGGCGTCTCCATGGAAAAAGCCGTGGAGGACTGGCCTCGGATCCAGTAAACCACGCCTCGACGGGCCTTGGACATCTTTCCCGTCCCCCGGAACATCAATGTGAGACTCATCACTCCATGGGGTCCGGGAGCCGGGATTCCGCCACCTGCCTACCGCTCCACCATCTTCGCCAGCTCCGGCCGGTACCGCTCCCCGGACACCATGCCGGCCAGCCGGCCCAGTTCCTCCAGGTCCTGCGCGGTGAGCCGCACGGCTTCGGCGTCCAGGTTCTGGTCCAGGAACTTCCGCCGCTTGGTGCCCGGTATCGGCACGATGTCCCGGCCCTGGGCCAGCACCCAGGCCAGGGCCACCTGGGCCGGGGCCGCGCCGTGCCGGGCGCCCACGGCCCGGACCGCCTCGACGATCTTCCCGTTGGCCGCCGCGTGCTCCTCCTGGAACCGGGGGATGTTGACCCGCCAGTCCCCCTCGGGCAGGTCGGCGACGCTGCGGAAGGCGCCGGCCAGGAAGCCCCGGCCCAGAGGGCAGAAGGGCACGAAGCCGACGCCCAGCTCCCGGGCGGCGGGCAGGATGGCCTGCTCGACACCCCGCTCCAGGAGCGAGTACTCGCTCTGCAGGGCGGTCAGGGGGTGGACCCGGTGGGCCCGGCGCAGGGTCTCGGGACCCACCTCGCACAGGCCGATGAACCGGACCTTGCCGGCGGCCACCAGGTCCTGCATGGCGCCGACCGATGCTTCGATGGGGACCGCCGGATCCTTGCGGTGCAGGTAGTACAGGTCGATCACGTCGACTCCCAGGCGGCGGAGGGAGGCCTCCGCCGACCGGCGGGCGTTGGCGGGGGACCCGTCCAGGCCCCCCGCCAGCCCGAACTTGGTGGCGATCACCACCTGGTCGCGCCGCCCGCGGATGGCCTTGCCGATCAGTTCCTCGTTGGCGTAGGGCCCGTAGGAGTCCGCCGTGTCCAGCAGGGTGAGGCCCCGGTCCAGGGCCCGGTGGATGGTGGCGACGGACTCGGCCTCGTCCCGATCCTCCGGCCTGCCGTACTCGTCCGACATGCCCACGCAGCCCAGGCCGATGGCACCCACCTCCAGGCCCTGGCTCCCCAGCGCTCTCCGTTCCATGGCTGCACCCCTATGCACCCATCGTACTGCCCTCTAGCGTCCGTGTCCCGCCCCGGCTAACGGTCCAGCTCCCCGGCGATGACGTTCATCCCGCCCAGCACCGCCACCGCGTCGGCGATGATCCGGCCCCGGACCTGCTCGTCGAAGCTGTTGAAGATGGGGAAGCAGGGGGGCCGCACGTGGATCCGGTACGGGCTCTTGCCGCCGTGGGACACCAGGTAGAAGCCCAGTTCGCCGTTGGCCGCCTCGGTGGCGCTGTAGACCTCCCCCACCGGCATCTCGATGCCGTGCATGATCAGCTTGAAGTGGTGGATCAGGCTCTCCATGCGGGTGTAGACCTTCTCCTTGGGCGGCAGGGCGACTTTGTAGTCGTCCACGATCACCGGCCCTGGGCCCAGCTGCTTCAGCCGGTCCAGGCACTGGCGCACGATCCGCAGGGACTGGCGCATCTCTTCGGTGCGCACCAGGTAGCGGTCGTAGATGTCCCCGGTGGTGCCCACCGGGAGGTCGAACTCGAAGCTGTCGTAGCCCAGGTAGGGCTGGGCCTTGCGCAGGTCCTGGGGCACCCCGGCGGCCCGCAGGCAGGGGCCGGTGTAGCCCCAGCTGATGGCGTCCTCGGCGCTGATGGCGCCCACCCCCTTGGTGCGGTCGGCCCAGATGGGGTTGTGGGTGAGCAGGGTCTCCATCTCGTCGATGGTGCGCGGACAGCTTTCCAGGAACTGCCCGCACAGGGGCTCGAACTCTCCCGGGATGTCCCGGAACAGCCCGCCGATGCGGGTGAAGCTGGAGTGCAGCCGCTGCCCGGCCATCATCTCGAACAGGTCGTAGATGGTCTCCCGTTCCCGGAACAGATACAGGAAGGCCGTGAAGGCCCCGATGTCCACCGCGTTGATGCCGATGCACACCAGGTGGTCGCCGATCCGCGCCAGCTCCGAGCACAGCACCCGCAGCACCCGGGACCGGGGCGGGTCCTGGATGTCCAGGAGCTTCTCCACCGCCAGGGTGTAGCCCACGTTGTTCATGAGCGAACTGCAGTAGTTCAGCCGGTCCGTCAACGGGATGAACTGTTGGTAGGTGAGGTTCTCGCCCAGCTTCTCCACCCCGCGGTGCAAGTAGCCGATGTTGGGCGTGGCCTTGACGATGAACTCACCCTCCAGTTCCAGGACGATGTGCAGGGTGCCGTGGGTGACCGGATGGGACGGGCCCATGTTGACGATCATGCGGTCGCCTTCGGGGCTCGGGGTCGGGGAGGTCGGTGCCGTGCTCATGGAAATCTCAAGGGTACAGGGAGCGGGCGTCGGGGGCGAACGGGACGCCGATGTCCTGGTTGCAGAACCGGTCGCCGCCGTCCAGGGGGAAGTCCTTGCGCAGCGGGTAGCCCGGGAAGTCCTCCCACATGAGCAGCCGGGCGAGGTTGGGATGGCCCTGGAACCGGATCCCGAACATGTCGTACACCTCCCGTTCGGCCCAGTCGGCCGACTTGAACCGGCCGGTCAGGCTGGGCTGGGAGGCGCCCTCCGCCACCGGCACCTTGATGCGCAGGCGCTCCTGGCTGGCGAGGTTCAGCAGGTGGTAGACCACGTCGAAGCGGAGCTCCCGGGACTCCCCTCTATCGCAGGCTCCACTGGAGCCTGCTCCCGCGGCCGAGGCCGCGGAGACGGGGCCCTGGTCCACCGCCGTCACGTCCAGGAGCAGCTGGAACCCTTCCCGGAACACGCAGTCCACCACGTCCAGGAAACGCTCCCCGGCCACCACCACGGTCTGGTCGCCCCGGAAGGCGTGGCGGTCCAGGATCGCCCCCGGCAGCTGCGCTTCGATCCTCTCGATCACCATGCCCCCACTCCGCGTAGCATTCACCAGATCCGTTCCGCGCCCTGCTCTCCCGCCTCCAGGACCATCTCCCGCACCGCCTGGTAGGACGTGAGTCCCTGGGCCCGGCTGAGTTCCTCCTGGCGGGCCAGGGACCGGTAGAACTGGTCGATGTGCTCCTTGCGCGCCGCCAGCGACTCCCGGCTGATCTTCTTCTGCAGCTGCATGACGCCGTAGATCATGGTCTCCGGGCGGGGCGGGCAGCCGGGGACGTACACGTCCACCGGCACCACCCGGTCGATGCCCTGCAAGGTCGCGTAGGTGCGGTACATCCCGCCCGAGGAGGCGCACACCCCCACCGAGACCACCCACTTGGGCTCGGCCATCTGGGCGTAGATCTGGCGCAGCACCGGCGCCTGCTTGTTGGTGACGGTCCCCAGCACCAGCAGCAGGTCGCTCTGCCTGGGGCTGAAGCGCAGGGCCTCGGCCCCGAACCGGGAGAAGTCGTAGCGGGACGCCATCACGGACATGAACTCGATGGCGCAGCAGGCGGTTCCGAAGGGCAGCGGCCACAGGCTGTTGCGGCGCGCCCAGTTGACCACCGCGTCCAGCCGCGTTGGCATCACCGAGTCGTCCAGGTTGATGCCGGCCATGTCAGCGCTCCCAGTCCAGGGCGCCTTTGCCCCAGGCGTAGACGTAGCCGACCCCCAGGGTGGCCACGAAGCTGAGCATGGCCCAGAAGGTCCACAGGTGCGCCTTGTACTGGACCGCCCAGGGGATCAGGAAGGCCGCCTCCACGTCGAACAGGATGAAGAGCATGGCGACCAGGTAGAACTTGACGTTGTACCGGTGCCGGGCGCCTTCCTGGCGGGGCGGGGCGCCGCACTCGTAGGGCGTCAGCTTGGCCTTCTGGGGGTTGGCCGGCTTGAGCAGCCCGGGCAGGATCCGGCCCGAGAGCACCAGGATCGCCGCCCCGACGCCCAGGGCGATGAGGAACAGCAGCAGGGCGGGCAGGAACGGCGGAAGAGCGGGAGTCATGGGGGATCCGGTCGGAGATGCGCTCCAGGCCAGATCATACTGCATCCCTCGATCCGGTATAATCCGCCATGGCCAGCCGCGACTCCCAGACTGTCATCTTGAGCCGCCAGACGATCCTCCTGGTAACGGCCGTGGGGGTGGGTCTGCTCACCCTCTGCTACGTCCTGGGGGTGCAGGTGGGCAAGCAGAGCGCCGCCCTGCGCCGGCCCGCCGCCCGGGGCGCCGGGGAGGACCTGCAGGAACTGCCCTCCTCCATCGCCGACCAGCTCAAGGCGCTCCAGAGCGCCGCCGGGCCGGAGGCGGGGTTCCAGCAGCCGGTCCCGGCCGATGCCGCCCCCGCTCCCGCCTCCGCGGCGGCGCCGGCCCCGGGCCCGGCGGCCCAGCCGTCCCCCCCGGTGGAGGTGCGCATGCCTCCGCCCGGAAGGCCGGACCCCGGCAAGCAGGCCGGGGCCGGCGTTTCGGGAGCCGCGCCCCAGGGGGCTGGGAAGCTGGCGTCCGGGCAGCCGGCGCCCGGACAACCGGCGCCCGGAAAACCAGCGTCTGGGCAGCCATCGTCCGGGGCCGCGGGCGCCGGGCCGTCCTCCGAGAAGAAAGCGGATGCCGGAGTCCGCTGGACCCTGCAGGTGGTCTCGACCCCCGACCAGGACGAGGCCCAGCGGGTGGCCGTCAAGGTGCGGGCGGCGGGCTTCCCCGCGGCCGTGGTGGCCGACAAGGGCCTGTTCAAGGTCCGGCTCAGCCCCCCTGGGGCCCGGGAGGCGGTGGACGCCATCGCCGCCAAGCTCAAGGCCCGGGGGTTCAAACCGTTCGCCATTAAAGTTGAATAAATCCTGCCGGCTCCCGGTTCGGGCCGGCCTCGCGCTGTTAAGCTGACGGACGCGGAGGCCCTCGCCGGGATTCCGGGGCCCCGCTCCGCGCCCCGGGCTGGTCTGATGAAAAACGTCATTTCCGCACTGCTGCCGATACCCCGCTTCGTGGAGCCTCGCGAGGAGGTGAAGCTGACCCACGCGCGCAAGCTCTTTCCCTTGCGCAACCTCCACTTCCGGGACATCAAGGCCCTGGGCTTCGACATGGACTACACCCTGAGCCACTATCGGTCGCCGGAGATCGACGAACTGGCCTACCGCTATACGGCCCGGCTCCTGGTGCGGGAGCGGGACTACCCCGAGTGGCTGCTGGACACCCACTTCGATCCCGCCTTCGCCATCCGCGGCCTGGTCCTGGACGGCGTCCGGGGCAACCTGCTGAAGCTGGACAGCGCCCGCCAGGTGGTGCGCGCCTGCCACGGCCGGCGCCCCATGGGCCGCGAGAAGATCGACCTGGCCTACGGACGCCGGCGGGTGGTGGCCTCCGGCGCCGGTTTCCGGAGCGTCGACACTCTGTTCGAGATCCCCGAGTGCCACCTGTACGCGACCCTGGTGGACGGCCTGGACGAGGGCCGCATCTCCGGCAGGGACTGCTTCCAGATCTTCCAGGACGTGCGCTGGGCCATCGACAGCGCCCACCGGAACGGCGAGATGAAGGCCGAGGTCCTGGCCAATCCTGAATTCTACATCCTGCGCGATCCGCAGCTGGCCGTGGCCCTGGACCGCTGGAAGCGGGCGGGAAAGAAGTTGTTCATCCTAAGCAACAGCGAATGGACCTTCACGGACGGCGTCCTCCGTTTCCTCCTCGACGACCAGGATCCGGCCCGGCCCAGATGGATTGATTATTTCGACCTGGTGGTGGTGAGCGCCCGCAAGCCGGTCTTCTTCCAGGATTCACCTCCGCCGCTGCCGCTGCCGGACCAGACCAAGGTGTTCATGGGCGGCAATGCACTGTGGCTGGAAGACAATCTGCAAGCGTTCGGCGATGAGGTCATGTACGTGGGCGACCACATCTACGGCGACATCCTGCGTTCGCGCAAAAACGTTTCATGGCATACCCTCCTGCTCATCCCGGAGCTGGCCACGACTTTGGAGCAATTGGAAGAGCAGGCGGGCGAACTGCAGGATTTTGTTCGTTTCGAAACCATCCGTCGAAAATCGGAACTGCACCTCTCCTTGTTGGAGGACTCCCTCCGACGCAACCACGAACACCGCCGCTTGCTCGCTCCCCGCCTTTCCCCGGAGGCGCTCCAGGCCATGGACCAGGAAGCCGCCCGGCTGAGGGAGGAGCTGGAGGCGGCGAAAATACGAATGGAGGTCGAAAAAAAAGTACTTGCGCAGCTCGACGACCGATTAGAATCTGCATTCAACCCCATATGGGGTAGCATATTCCGGGACGGGTACCAGCAGACCCGGTTCGCGGATCAGATTCAACAGTACGCTTGCGCATACACCGGTCGTATTAGTAACCTGTACTTGGTGGACCCGACAACAGCACTTTATGCCCCGGTTCCCACTCTCCCCCACGAAAGGATCTAGTTTTTTTCAAACGAATGGCACACCGGAACTGGAACAGTCATCTTTCATCCATCATCCAAGGGAGGTGCCGTTGCATAATGTGAGGCATCTGGACATTCCGTAATAAAGCAAGGAGTGATCAACTTGAAGCGATTCGATTCTAATTCCGACGCCCCCCTGGCCCTCTCCACCCTCGGTGACCGCATCAAGGCCGTGCGGCTCAGCTGGCGGTGGTCTCAGGAAGAAATGGCCGAAGCCTTGAGAGTGGATCAGGCTTCCATATCCTTCTGGGAGCGGGACAAGATCAAGCCGTCAGGCTCGGCCATCGTCGCCCTGGCTTCTCTCTTCCGCACCAGCACCGAAGCGCTGGAAGGCGGGCTGGGATTCAAGATCCCGGATCCCCCCTCCCATCCCGAATCCGCCAAGGTGGACCGGGAATTCCCGCGCAGCGTCAGCCTCCCGGCAGGGAGCGAGGACGTGGTCATGGTGGTGGACCTGGGAGACGGCTCCTCCAAGGGCAAGCAGCTCTCAGAAGCCATGATGAGCCTGGTCCAGGGGGTCAAGGACAGCCGGCGGGTCTGGGTGGTCCTAGAGTAATTCATCCAAAGGCCCGGATAAGTCCCGGTGGGGGTCGACCCCACCGGAATGTTTAATTTATCATTATTGAAGTTCCGCCTGGACCTCGGCCACAAGCTTGGGCAGACGGCGCTCGAACAGGCGACGGAATTCATTAACCATTCCTTCCGGTGATCCGGACTGCTCCACCTGGAGGGGGACGGGACGGGTCACGGCCGTTCCGCTCCTCTCCAGGATCGTCAGGGTGGCGTCGATCCGGTACGTGGTCCCCTGGAAGATGTCCAGGTCCGCGTAGATGAACTCGCAGCCCTTCGCGCCCCCGGAGAAGTTGAGGTCCAGGATCAGGTCCGGGTTCAGGTTCCTCTGGATCAGGCCGCACTCGCGGATCTGGGACTCCAGGTAGGCGTCGATGCCGGGGGGCAGGTCCACGTTGGTGCGCAGGGCCATGGCGGTCTTGGCCAGGTCCAGGGGGGGCAGGGCGGCGCTGTCCAGCAGCTGGAGCCGGGTGTCGACGGCCGTCCGCTCGGACTGGAGGGCCGGCCGGAAGTCCGACCCGACCCCGGCCGGGGCGAGCAGGGCGAGGGAAGCCTCGATGCCGTCCAGGTCCGCCTTGACCCGGCGCAGTTGCCAGCGGGCCCGGCGGCTCATCTCCTCCCCCACCCGGACCCGGTTGGTCCGGGCCTGGTCCAGCCGGGACGAAAGGGTGGCGGCGGCCTGGGCCAGGTCCAGGTAGGCCAGGGCGTAGACGGTCCGAGCGGCCCGGTCAGTATGGGTGCGCTCCACCACCAGCCCGGGAAGGTCCTCGGCCTTGGCGCCGACGCTCACCACGTCCCGGACCTGGCGTTCCTCCGCGGCCGTAGCCGCCGTCCCGGACCTCTGGGTCTGCGCCAGCTTGGTGACCACGCTGGTCTCGCCCTTGACGGTGGCCTGGAGCCGGGCGACCACCTCCAGGCGGGCCCGGCCGGAGGCGCGGGTGATGGCGTCTCCCTCGTTGCCGCCCAGGTCCGCGGTTCCCAGGGCATAGAGCCGGCCGGGGAGCTCGGGCAGGGTGTCGATCCAGCCGGGCCTGGCCGGGGCCGCTCCTTGGGCGGCCAGGACGGCCGGAACCGCGATCAGCGCCGCCAACAGGATCCCGCGCAGCATGTGGACCTCCTTGGGTTGACTTCCTGGTTTTCGCGTTGAGGATTCAGTGCGCGCCCTGGCGGGCGTCGGCCAGCACCTGGCGGATGGCTCCGACCACCTGGTCCTGGTCGTCCTCGGTGAGGCCGGGCCAGAGGGGCAGGCTCAGCAGCCGGTCCCCGCTCCATTCAGCGTGGGGCAGGCCGGCCTCGGGCAGGGCGTGGGTCCTCCGGGCGTAATAGTCCCGGTAGAACGCATGGACGTGGACGGGACGGTAGTGGATCCCGGTGCCGATGTTCTCGTCCTTGAGCCGGGCCACGAAGGTGTCCCGGTCCATGCCGGCCTTCTCGGGCCGGATGCGCAGGACGAACAGGTGGTGGCAGTGGCCGTGGACCGCGTCGCCGGGCACCGGCAGCACCACTTCCTCCAGGTCGGCCATCAGCTCCAGGTAGCGCAGGAACAGCTGCTTCCGCCGGGCGTTGAAGCCGTCCAGCTTGCGCAGCTGGTGCAGGCCCATGGCCGCCTGCAGGTCCATGAAGTTGGCCTTCCGGGCCGGCTCCATCACCTCGAAATGGGGGCTGCCCTCCTTCTGGAACCGCTTCCAGGCGTCCCGCTCGATGCCGTGGAAGCGCAGGCGCTTGATCCTTTCCTCGAACCGGTCCTCCTGGAAGGCGATGGCGCCGCCCTCGCCGGTGGTCATGTTCTTGTTGGGGTGGAAACTGTAGACGGTGAACACCGAGCGCGGGTCCGCCCCGATCTTCCGGCCGCGGTAGTGGGCGCCCATGGCCTGGGCGGCGTCCTCCACCACCCAGAGGCCGTGCGCCCCGGCGATCCTCCAGACCGCTTCCATGGGGGCGGGCAGGCCGGTGAGGTGCACCGGGATGATGCCCTTGGTGCGGGGCGTGATGGCCGCCTCGATCCGGTCCGGGTCCAGGTTCATGGTGACCGGGTCCACGTCCACCAGCACCGGCACGCCGCCCTGGAGCACCACCGTGCTGAGGGTCGACACCCAGGTCAGGGCGGTGGTGATCACCTCGTCCCCGGGGCGCAGGTCCAGGACCTGCATGGTGATCTCCTGGGCGGTGGTGGCGCTGTTCATGGCCAGGCAGTGGGCCACGCCGTTGTATTCCTCCAGAGCCTGCTCGAACCTGGCGGCCTTGGGCCCAGTGGTGATCCAGCCGGACTCGATGGAATCGACCATCTCGGCGATCTCCTCCGCCCCGAGCATGGGCCGGGTGAAGGGCAGGAAGGTTTCGCGGCGGGAATAGGTCATTGGGCTTCCTCCCTGGAACGGCACGCCTGGAGGGTGTTGGCCATGAGCCCGGCGATGGTGAGCGGGCCGACCCCACCGGGCACCGGGGTGATGGCCCCGGCCACGGCGGCCGCCTCGCCGAAGCGCACGTCGCCGCACAGGACTCCGCCCTTGGCGCGCAGGGTCTCGAGCTTGCCGGGGTCGGCCTGGAAGATCCGTTCGCCCAGCTGGGGGTCCTCCACCCGGTTGATGCCCACGTCCACCACCACCGCACCGGGCTTGATCCAGGATCCCTCCACCAGGCCGGGCCGGCCCACCGCCGCCACCAGGAGGTCCGCCTCCCGGCACAGCCCAGGCAGGTCCTGGGTCCGGCTGTGGGCGATGGTGACGGTGGCGTGCTCCTCCAGCAACATCAGGGCGATGGGCTTGCCCACGATCTCGCTGCGGCCCAGCACCACCGCCCGCTTGCCCTTGAGGGCGATCCCATGGGCCTTGAGCATGCTCATGCAGGCGGAGGGCGTGCACGGCCTGAGCCCTTTCCGGCCGCCCAGGAGCAGCCCCTGGTTGAGCGGGTGGAGGCCGTCCACGTCCTTGGCCGGATCGATCCCCTGGATCGCCCGCTTGGGATCCAGGCCCCCGGGCAGGGGCAGCTGCACCAGGATGCCGTCCACCCCGGGATCGGCGTTGAGGCCCGCGATCAGGGCCTCCAGGTCCTTCTGGGCGGTGGCGGCCGGGAGCCGGTGCTCCAGGGACCGGATGCCGGTCCGGGCGCAGGCGGCGATCTTGCCGCGGACGTAGACCTGGCTGGCCGGGTCGTCGCCGACCAGGACCACGGCCAGGCACGGGGCCCGAAGCCCCCTGGCGGTACGGCTTTCCACTTCGGCCCGCACTTCGGCCAGCATCCGGTCCGCATGGGACTTGCCGTCAAGAATCAATGCCATCGACCCGCTCCCTGTGCATGGAAATTTCGTTGGGCGCCCATTGGCGGGCACGGCCATCCGGCCCGCCCGGACCTGGGCCTTCTGCGTCGGCCTGGACTGTCGGCCCACCCGTGAACTGATCCGATATTCTTGCACAGTGAGCGTCCTGCCCAGGGCCATGTCGGGAATTTCCCCTTGTCCACCATTGCAAATAGCGATAATCTTTTCCGTTGAATTCGGCCTGGGTTTTCCGGGTTCGGAAGCACCAGAGGGCCGTACGGCTGATGCGTTCGAACCAAAGTGGACCTCGTCGGGTGGGTTCGGCCCCGCCTTTCATAATCATTACCAAGGTTTGCCATGGACCTGCAGAAGCTCAAAACCCCCCTGGAACGCCAGCTCGGCCTGCTGGGCTTCGAGCTGGTCTGCCTGGAGGAAGGCCGCGAAGGCAGGGATGCGGTGCTCCGCCTGTTCATCGACCACCTGGACCGGGGCCCCGGCGGCGACCGGGCCGTGACCCTGGACGACTGCGTCGCCGCCAATGACGGCCTGATCGCCTGGCTGGACGTCGAATTCCCCTCCCTGCGGGAGAACGTCGGGCTGGAGATCTCCAGTCCGGGGCTCGAGCGCCCCCTGGTCAAGCCGGAACATTTCCAACGCTTCCACGGCCGGCTCTGCCGGGTCCAGACCGTCGGGCCCATCAACGGGCAGCGACGTTTCAAGGGCTGGATCGGAACCTCCACGGAGGAAGCCGTCATCCTGGAAGAGGATGGCGTTCTCAAGAACATCCCCTTCCAGGCCATCCGATCGGCCCGCCTCGCGCCCTTCGACGAACAGAAGACCCCCCCGCCCCGGCGCACCGCCCAGCCCGCGGCTCCGGATGCACTAGATGCCACAACAGAAGCCCAACCTGAAACGGCCGGCGTAGAGAAAAGCGCCGGCAAGGAGAGACCATGGCCATCGTAGCAACCAGCTTTTTCGACAGCGTGAAGATGATCGCGGCCGAGAAGGGCATCCCCGAAGAGGAAGTGTTCAAGGCCGTGGAGGAATCCCTGGTCAAGGCCGCCGAGAAGTATTTCCAGAGCTTCGATTTCTACGGCAACTTCCAGGCCCAGATGGAGCGGGACACCGGCGAGTTCCACGTCTACGCCCTCAAGCAGGTGGTGCCGGTGGTGGAGGAGGAGGACCTGGAGATCAGCCTGGAGGAGGCCCAGGCCCTGAACCCCGATGCCGCCGAGGGGGACACCCTCTGGCTGCCCCAGGACACGTCCCAGCTGGGCCGGATCGCCGCCCAGGCCGCCAAGCAGGTCCTGGTGCAGAAGGTGCGGGAGGCCGAGCGGGACCGGATCTTCACCGAGTTCGCCGACCGCATCGGCGAGGTGGTGGTGGGCGAGGTCAAGCGGTTCGAGAAGAACGCCATCATCCTCGAGATCGACCGGGTGGAGGCCATGCTCAAGCGCAGCGAGGCCCTGCGCGGCGACCGGTTCGACAAGGGCCAGCGGATCAAGGTGGTCATCTCGGCGGTGGACAAGTCCGCCAAGGACCCCCAGGTCCAGGTGAGCCGCACCGACCCCCGGCTGCTGATCAAGCTGTTCGACCAGGAGGTGCCGGAAATCCACGACGGCACCGTGGTCATCCGCAGCTGCGTGCGGGAGGCCGGGGACCGGGCCAAGGTGGCCGTCCACTCCCTGGACCCGGACGTGGATCCGGTGGGCGCCTGCGTGGGCCTCAAGGGCAGCCGGGTGCAGGCCATCATCCGGGAGCTCAAGAACGAGAAGATCGACATCGTCCGCTTCGACGAGGACAGCTCACGGTTCATCGCCAACGCCCTGAACCCGGCCAAGGCCCTGCGGGTGACCGTGACCGACCTGGAGCACCGCCGGGTGGAGGTGGTGGTCGACGACGAGCAGCTCAGCATCGCCATCGGCAAGCGGGGCCAGAACGTACGCCTGGCCGCCAAGCTCACCGGCTGGAACATCGACGTCCGCAGCGAGGCCGAAAAGCGGCGCGAGACGGAGGCGGCCATGGTCCAGGCCCTGCCCGAGCCCGCCGCCCGGACCGAGGAGGCCGAGCAGCCCGCTTCCATGCTCCTGGAGGAACTGGGGTCCATCGAGGGCCTGGACGAGGCGGTCGTCAAAAACCTCGCCTCGGCCGGCTATACGGACGCAAAATCCTTGTACACTGTAACAGTTGAGCAATTGCTCACGGTCGACGGCATCGATCAGGACCTTGCCTTCCGCCTCATCGATGCCGTGCACGCCCGGTTCGGAGAGTAGGGGCCAACACGAACCGCCACCGTCCTGCCGCCCCTTCCTTATCACTCGAGGTACGCCCCTTCATGCTGCGCATCAACCAGTTAGCCAAAGAGCTTGGCGTGAGCAATCACGAAGTGCTCGAAGCCCTCGAGAAGCACTTGGGGGTCCAGGGCAAGAGCCACAGCTCAAACCTCAGCGACGAGCAGGTCAACTCGCTGCGCCGAGTCATGGAAGGCCGGCCCAAGGGCGAGGAGGCTCCCGTCGCGCCTCCGCAGCCACCCCCCGCCGCGCCGAAGGCCGTCCTCCCGTCCGTCAAGATCGTGAAGCCCCCGGCCGTGCCGCCGCCTCCGGTGCCCGCTCCGGCGCCTGTCCTGATCAAGAAGCCCGAAAGCCCCACCCCGGCCCCGCCCGAGGAACCGGCTCCGGCCGAGGCCCAGGGCGCCGAGAAGGCCACCGCCGAGGCCGGGCCGCTGACCGGCGAGCAGGTCCACTCCCTGCTGGGGCGGGCCCCGGCGCAGGGCGAAGGGTTCTCCCGGCTGCGGATCTCCCAGGCGCCCGCCCAGGCGCCCAAGCCCCAGGAACCCGCCCGGTACATCCAGCTGCCCCAGCAGCAGCTCCCCAAGAACCGTCCCGAGGCGGGCGCCCGTCCGGTCATCCAGCGGCCCGGGCAGCAGGCCCAGGTCCAGCGCTCCGGCCAGCCCCAGCCCGAGAAGACCCTGCTGCCCATGGCCGCCAACACCGGCAAGGGCGCGGTCAAGCATGAGCCGGCCCCGTCCTCGCAGGCCCGGCGGCCGTTCATCCCCCCCTCCATCACCGAACTGAGGTCGGACGCGGGGTTCACCCGCATCAAGATGTCCGACACCCCGGCCCCTGCGCCCCGCCCGGCGGAGCCCGCCCGCTACATCCAGCTGCCCCAGGCCCGGCCCCAGGCGCCGTCCCGTCCCGGCGGTCCCGCTGGGCGTGGCGGTCCCGGCCGTCCCGGAGGCCCCGGTGGCGGCCCCGGCCGCCCCGGCATGCGCCCCGGAGGTCCCGGCGGGCCTTCCGGCCGTCCCGGCGGGCCCGGGATGCGGCCCGGCGGTTCCGGCCCGGGCCTGAACCGGCGCGGCCCTTCCCTGCCTGCCGCCTCCACCACCGCCCCCGATCCCAACGCCCAGAAGGGCCCCGGGCGGGGCGGGCACTTCACCGGCAAGAAGAAGGACGACAAGCGCAGCCGCGCCGAGCGCATGGCCGAGGAGCTGGAGCTCAAGCTCCGCCAACCGCGCAGCCGCGCCCAGCAGATCGCCACCGAGTACATCCACGAGGAGATCGGAATCGTGATGCTCTCCGAGGGGGTGACGGTGAAGGAGCTGGCGGAGAAGTGCAACCGCCCGGCCAAGGACGTTGTCGCCAAGCTCCTGCACCGGGGCGTCTTCGCCACCATCAACCAGCCCCTGGACACGGAACTGGCCAAGGAGATCGCCCGCGAGTTCGGGTACCTGGCCGACATCGTGACCTTCGAGGAGGACGTCCAGATGGCCGCCGAGGAGTCCAGCGAGACCCTCGGCGAGAAGCTCTGGCGGCCGCCGGTGGTCACCATCATGGGCCACGTGGACCACGGCAAGACCTCCCTGCTGGACGCCATCCGCACCAGCAAGGTGGCCGCGGGCGAGGCCGGCGGCATCACCCAGGCCATCGGCGCCTACCACGTGGACGTGAAGAGCGGCGAGGGCGAGGACCGCCAGATCGTGTTCATCGACACCCCCGGCCACGAGGCCTTCACCAAGATGCGGGCCCGGGGCGCCAAGGTGACCGACATCGTCATCCTGGTGGTGGCCGCCGACGACGGGGTCATGCCCCAGACCATCGAGGCCATCAACCACACCAAGGCGGCGGACGTGCCGATGGTGGTGGCCATCAACAAGATCGACAAGGCCGGCGCCAACCCCGACCGGGTGGAGCAGATGCTGCTGCAGTACGGGATCCAGACCGAGGCCTACGGCGGCGAGACCCCGTGCGTGCGGGTGAGCGCCAAGACCAAGCAGGGCCTGGACCTGCTCCTGGAGACCGTGCTCCTGGTGGCCGACCTCAAGGACCTGAAGGCCGTGTACGAGTGCCCCGCCGCCGGGAGCATCCTGGAGGCGCGGCTGGACCGCGGCCGCGGACCGGTGGCCACCGTGCTGGTGCAGCAGGGCACCCTGCGCGCCGGCGAGGTGTTCGTGGCCGGCGCGACCATGGGCCGGGTCCGGGCCATGTTCAGCGACAGCGGGGAGAAGATCCTCGAAGCCACGCCGTCCATGGCGGTCCAGATCCTGGGATTCGAGGAGGTGCCCGTCTCCGGCGACAACGTGCAGGTGGTGGAGGACGAAGGCAAGGCCCGCAGCATCGTCGGGTTCCGCCAGGAGAAGGCCAAGGCCGCGGCCCAGATCAAGCAGCGGGTCACCCTGGAGAACCTGTTCTCCTCCCTGAAGGAGGGCCAGATCAAGGAGCTGCCCCTCATCGTCAAGGGCGACACCCAGGGTTCCGTGGAGTCCCTGGTGGGCAGCCTGGATCGCCTGTCCACCGAGAAGGTGCGGGTGCGCATCATCCACGCCGCCGCGGGGACCGTCACCGAGAACGACGTGCTCCTGGCGGAAGCCTCCAAGGCGACCATCATCGCCTTCAGCGTCAAGGCCGAGCGCAAGGCCGAGGAACTGGCCCAGGAGGAGGGCGTGGACATCCGGTTCCACGAGATCATCTACAAGGTCACCGAGGAGTTCGAGGCCGCCATGATCGGGCTCCTGGACGCGGTGGAGAAGGAGACCATCCAGGGCCTGGCGGAGGTCCGCCAGCTGTTCAAGGTGAACAAGTCCATCATCGCGGGATCCTTCGTCACCGAAGGCAAGGTGCAGAAGGCCTTCAAGGCTCGGGTCAAGCGCGGGGCCGAGGTGGTGTGGGAGGGCGACATCCGGACCCTCAAGCGGTTCAAGGACGACGTGTCCGAGGTGAAGAACGGTCTGGACTGCGGCATAGATCTGGAAGGCTTCACCGCCCTGAAGGAAGGGGACCTCCTGGAGTTCTTCACCCGGGAGAAGGTCGCCGCCACCAGCCTGGGCTAGGACCAATACTGTCGGTACAAGTCTTGACTAGACTGCTTCCCTGACCATAATTGGAGGAAGAGGCCCCCATGGCACGTACTGCGGCAAGGCTCACGGAAGGGAGCCGGATCACGGACTACATCAGCTTGGGCGTGGTCGCCAAGACCTTCCCGAGAGCGCAGGTCGAGGACGTTTTAAAGCGCACGGGAAAGACCAGTGCAAGACAACGGGACCTGCCAGCCCACGTGGTCGTTTACTACACCATTGCCTTGGCCCTCTACATGCAGGCGTCGTATCGGGAAGTCCTGCGATGCCTTCTGGAGGGCGTCCAGTGGCTTTCCGATGAAGCCGTGGAACCCAAGGTGGCCGTGAGGTCCAGTATCTCCCAGGCCAGGATCCGCTTGGGGTGGGAACCCGTTCGCCTCCTCCATGATGAGATTGTCCAGCCCATCGCCACCAAGGGCACTCCAGGCGCCTGGTATCGACAATGGCGGGTCGTGAGCATCGATGGCAGCACCTTGGACGTTCCTGACGAGGCCGAGAATGACGAGGCTTTTGGCAAGCAAGGAGCCGGACACGGGGAATGTGCCTTTCCCAAAATCCGTTTCGTCTCCCTTTGTGAAATTGGAACCCATGTTCTGTTTGGCAGCAGGATGGACTCCTACGAAGTCGGGGAGGTCACCCTTTCCGAGCAGGTGTTGCCGCTCCTCAAACCTGGGATGTTGTGTCTGGCGGATCGAGGATTCAACTGCTTTCGGTTATGGAAACTAGCCCAGGGAACTGGTGCTGACCTGGTATGGCGCCTACGGAAGGATCTGGTCTTTGCCGCGGAGAAGATTCTGCCCGATGGCAGTTTCCTCAGCACCTACTATGAATCTCCCGAAGATCGTCGGAAAACCAGGAATGGCATCCAGGTGCGCATCGTGGAATACACCATGGAAGGACTCCAGGAAGAGGAGCCCATCTACCGCCTGGCAACCACCATCCTCGATCCCGATCAGGCGCCGGCAAACGACCTGGCGGCTTTGTACCACGAGCGATGGGAGATCGAGAGTGCCTTCGACGAACTGAAAACTCACCTTCGAGGCCGACAGCTCACACTTCGAAGCAAAACTCCCGACTTGGTACGCCAGGAGTTCTACGGCCTCATGATGGCTCATTTTTCTATCCGGGGACTCATGCACGAAGCCGCCCTGAAGGCTGTGGTTGATCCGGATCGCCTATCGTTTCTGCACGCCGTGCGCGTGATCCGACGAAAAATGGCGCGATTCGCGTCTCTCCCCCCCTCGGGACAGGAGCGCATTCCACGAAACCGTGCTGCTGGAATTGCTGAGTGAACCGGTAGGCTCAAGCAGGGACCGTCGCAATCCCAGGGCCATCAAACGAAAAATGAGCAATTGGCCAACCAAGTCCCGGAGCCGAGCCGGGACCAGTCATGTCGCCTACAAGGTCGCTATCATTGCGCAAGCTCCGCCAAAGGCGATCAAGAGGCCCAAGCGATGGTACCTGCTACGTTAACCGGACAGTATTGGGGCTAGGACCTGTTTAGGAGTAAAATTCTATTAATTACCAAGGCCCGGCGTGAAGCGCCGGGCCTTTTGCCGTATCTTCCTGGTAAGGTGCTGTCATGCCTATTTCTCCGTCCCCCCGCAGACGCCATCGCGGGTTCACGCTCATTGAACTCCTCACCGTGATGACCATCCTGGCCCTCCTGGCCACGGTGGGCATCGTCGGCTACCGCCGGCACACCAAGGCGGCCCGGGAAGCCGTGCTCAAGGAGGACCTGTTCCAGATGAACCACAGCCTGGAGCAGTACCAGGCCGACAAGGGCAAGTACCCCACCTCCATCAACCAGCTCCGGGACGACAAGTACATCCGGGACATCCCGGTGGATCCCATGACCAACTCCAAGGACACCTGGGTGACCGAGTTCGAGCCCCCGGATCCCGACAACCCCGACGCGGAAGTGGGCATCTTCCGCATCCGCAGCGGCTCCACCGACATGGGCGAGAACCAGATCCCCTACAACGAGTGGTGACCATGTCCCCCAGGCTCCTCGCCCGCACCGACACCGCCGCCGCCGCGCTCCTGCTCCTCTGGGCCGGCATGGTGGCCGGGTTCGCCTTCCTCACCGCCCCCCTGCTGTTCAGCCTCGTGCCCAGCCGGGACCTGGCGGGCCTGGTGGCCGGTCAGGTGGTGGCCCGTCTCGACCTGGGCGCCTGGATCGGATTCGGGGCGGCCCTGGTCATGGTCCAGGGCACCCGGTGGGCGAAGGAGATCCGCGACCGGGACGCGGTGGGCCCCATCCGGCTCTGGGGCGCGGCGGCCCTGCTGGCGCTGCTGATGTGCTTCACCAGCTCCTTCATCGTCACCCCCAGGCTGCGCGACCTGCGCGCCCGCATGGGCGGCACGGTGGAGACCGTCGCCCCGGACCACCCGGACCGGGCCGCCTTCCGCCGCGCCCACGGTATTTCGCGCCAGCTCATGGGCTTGCGGGTCCTGCTGGCCCTGGCCCTGGCGGCCGGGGTGGCCGCGCTGCCGCGGGAATAGGCCGTGATGGAACCCGCGTCGCCATTCCTCGTTTACCTTGCGGGACCAATCCTATATAAATGATTGGCGAGGATAGGATGGGGAGCCCTGGGTTAAAAGTCGAGCTGCGCGACGGGAACACCATCCGGGCGTACCTGGACGAACTGGTGCTTCTGAAGACTCCCGTCCAGCTCTGGGTCCCCCATACCGATACCCTGCCCTTCGAGACCACCATCGCCCGGGTGGCCCGGGACACCTTCACCACCACCCAGACGCCGCCCTTGCCTCCGGGCCAAAGGTTGAATATTTCATTCATGCTGGAAGCCCGGCGGTTCACTGCCGCCACCCAGGTGGTCTCCACCGGGGTGTTCAAGATTCCCTCCTCGGTGGCCCAGGGTGAACGGCGGGAGCGGTTCCGGGCGGCCTTCAGCCGGGCCGAGGGAATCGAAGTGTTCGCCTGCGAGCGGGTCTCCCCCCCGTTCGTGGGGGGCCGCATCCTGACCGGACGCGTGGCCGACCTGAGCCTGCAGGGCCTGCGGGTCTCCCTGGACGAAGTGCTCGACGACCTGGGGGAGCCGGCCGGCCTCAAGCGCGGCGACACCTTCGCCGCGGTCTGCATCCGCGGGCTGCCCTACACCCCCCCCATCCACTGCGGGGGCATCGTGGCCCACCTGCGGCACAGCGCGGAGGGCGTCTCCGCCGGGTTCCTGCTCACCGGGCTGCGGGAGGCGGACCACAAGAACATCGAGCGGATCCTGGCCCGGCGGTTCCCCACCACCTTCGGCCAGGCGTTCCCCAAGAAGAACCGCAAGACCGACATCGCCGACCAGCCCGGCCCGCCGATGCCCACCAAGGTCGCGGTGAAGGCGCCCGAGGTAGTGGCCCTGCCGGCCCCGCCCGTCCCGGCCAGGGGGCGCCCGGCCCGGCCGGAGGTGACGGCGGTGATGCGGATCCGCAAGGCCGCGCGCAAGGTCCTGGTCATCTCCGCCGGCACCGACGGCGGCAAGTCCCTGGCCCAGAGCATGCGGGAAGACGACTTCAAGCAGGTGTCCGAGGCCCGATCCTACCTGGAGGCCCAGAACCTGGCCCGCTCCACCCGGTTCGACATCCTGCTGCTGGACATGAAGGTGGGCGGGCACTACGGGCAGATGATCCTGGAGGCCCTGCGCCGGAACGACCTGCTCCTGGACACGCCGGTGATCCTGGTGGCCGACCGGCGCGACGCCAGCATCGAGGCGGTGGCCGAGGCCATCGGCGCGCTGCACATCCACGAGAAGCGCGCCAGCTACGACGACCTGCTGCCGGCCCTGTACGGGCTGCTCTAGGGCGCCTGGAGGGCCGCGGGCGGGAGCAGGACCAGGCCGCCGGGGGCCGTCAGGACCGTCCTGGCGGGGGCGGAGGGGTCCGCATCTGCGGGATTCCCATCCTCGGACCGGACGCTTTCCCTCGACGCGGACCCGGTGAGGGGGCCCGGAGTGGCCGGATCCGAGCCCAGGCTTTCCCTGGACGTGGATGGGGAGACGCTCTCCGAGGTCATGGATCCGGCGCTGAGGCTGTCCCTGGACGCGGATGCGGCGATGGGGCGGAGGGCCGCGGGGCTGGCCTGGAGGCTGTCCATGGACAGGGAGGCGTTGCGGGGCGACGGGGAAGCCGATCCGACTGGGTCGTTCTTGGCCTCCGTCCTCCCCCCCCGCGACCCGGTGGGCCACGATGGGGGCGGCCAGGCGCCGAAGACGAGGCTGGTGGTGGAACAGGAGGGGAAATAGCGGAGCACCTTGTCCAGCTGCCCGGGTTGCCAGGTGCCCGGATCGTGCACCCCCAGCGTGGCTTCCTCCTCGATCGTCCCTTCCCCGGTCCAGATGGCTCCCGCGGTGAAGATCAGCGTGAAGTGCTGTCCGCTTCCGGTCCGGACCAGGAGTTTGCAGTTATCGTTTACGGCCGGAAAGGACTCGTCCGGCTGGTCCTGGAACTCCATCCAGAAGACGATCCGGCTTCCTTCGGGAACCACCCGGGGCGGGAGCTTCAAGGGCCAGCCCACCTCGTCGGTCAGAGGCCACCCGTACGTCTCTTCCGAGAGCTGCGACCAGATCCTGGCGTTCCCGTCCCCGCACAGGACGTCGGCGGGCTTGTGCACGGAGATGCAGACCTCCTCGCCGGAACCGTTGAGGATTCCAACCCGGGTGCTGCCCATGGTTGCGGCGGCGAGGTGGATTCCCAGGGCGCCGAGCAGGACCGCCGCGGCGCAGGTCCGGGTATCAGTGTTCATTGCTATCCTTTCCATCCATTGGGGATGAAGGACAAGGCCGGGCGCAGGGGCAGTCGCGGCCGGATCCCCCTTTGGAAAGCAAGGTGCTAATTATTTATAAAAAGTTCCCGCCGGACGGTTCCCGACCCGGACCATTCCGGAGGGATCGGCCCGGGCAGCCTCGGCTCAAATCTCCCAGTCCTCCAGGGCGCGGGGGACCGGTTCCCCGGGGATGAGGCTCAGCAGCCAGGTCCGGATCCCCTCCACCCCGCCCCGGGTCAGGGCGCAGGTCTGCACCGCGTCCGGGTGGCTGCGCTTCAGGTCCAGGCGCCGGGGGCGGGTGACCCGGTCCATCTGGTTGAGCACCAGCAGGCGGGCATGACCGCCGCAGCCGATCTCCTTGAGGGTGCCGCCGACCACCTTCAGATGGTCCTCCAGTTCCGGGCTGGCGGCGTCGGCCACCACCAGGAGCGCGTCGGCGGTGCGCACCTCGCCCAGGGTGGAGCGGAAGGCCGCCACCAGCTGGTGGGGGAGCTTGCGGATGAAGCCCACGGTGTCCGAGACCAGGGCATGCCTGGGTTCGCCGGTCTCCGGGTCCACCCCCAGCCAAGCCTTGCGGGTGGTGGTGTCCAGGGTGGCGAACAGCATGTCCTTGGGCTCGCCCTCCCCGGTGAGGGCCCGCAGGAGGCTGGTCTTGCCGGCGTTGGTGTAGCCCACCAGGCAGACCCGGGGGATCCGGGGCGAGCGCCCCTGCCGCTGGGTGTCCCGGATCCGCTGCAGGTGGACGAGTTCCTTCTTGAGCTGGCTGATGCGCAGGCGGGTCATGCGGCGGTCCACCTCGATCTGGGTCTCGCCGGCGCCGCCCCGGACGCCCACCCCGCCCACCTGCCGCTCCAGGTGGGTCCAGGCGCCCTTCAGCCGGGGCAGCTCGTATTCGCACCGGGCCAGCTCCACCTGGGCCTTGGCCTCCCGGGTCTGGGCCCGCTGCTCGAAGATGGTCAGGATCAGCCCGGTGCGGTCCAGGCAGTCCATGCCGGTGGCCCGCTCGATGTTGCGCAGTTGGCTGCCGGACAGCTCGTTGTCGCAGATCAACAGCCGGGCTCCGTGGCGCTTGGCTTCGCCGGCCACCAGTTCCAGCTGGCCTTTGCCGTAGTACAGGCGCGCCTCCACCGTGGCCCGGCGGAGCCGCTGGCGGCCCACCGGCTCCAGGTCGCAGGCCTTGGCCAGTTCGCCCAGTTCGGTCAGGTGCTCCTCGATGGCGTCCTCCCGGTCCTCGGGCCCCTGGTGGGCCAGCAGGTAGCAACGGAGACGCGGTTCATCCATAGTCAAGGAGATTACCATCACCCCCGTCGGGCCTGGACCGCGTGCAATCTGCCTGGTGGCCTGCGGGCCGCTGTTAGGCTAGGATTTTCAAGGGATTATCCGAGGAAGCATGGCCATTTTCGGGTTCGGCAAGGACAGGAAGGAGGGTGGCCCTGCCTTCGAGCAGGTCCTGGCCTACCTGGAAGACGCCCAGCGCACCCGGGCGCCGTTCACCCTGGTGGGGCCCCGGAAGACCGAGGCCGCCGCCACCCTGCAGGCGATCGACGAAGCCGCCGGAGTGCTGGCCTTCCAGGTCCAGGGGCCCCTGGCGGCGGACAAGGGCGCCCGGATCGAGATCCTGTTCCTGCTCGAGGGGTTGCGCCTGGGCGCCGCCACCCAGGTGGTCGAGGTCCGGTCCGGACTGGTGCAGGCGGCCTTGCCCGAAGCCCTCGAGCTGAGGGAGCGCCGGTGCCAGCCCCGGGCCCGGCTGAACCCCAAGGAGGGCGCCACCCTCACCGCCCTCACCGGCCTGTTCGAAGGGGTGGGGATCACCGGCGTGGTGGAGAACCTGGCCGAAGGGGGCGCCCGGGTGCGGGTGGAGAAGGCGCTGAACCTCAAGGGCGAGAAGCGCCTGCCCCTGGGCACCGCCCTGTTCCCGCCGGGCCAGGAGTTCATGGTCGTCAAGCTGAACAAGGTCCCCAAGTGCCCGGCGGTCATGGAGCTGGAGGGCCGTGCCGTGTTCCTGGACGGCTCCGCCGGCGGCCTGGTGGTGGGCCTCGCCTTCAATCCGCCCCGGGCCGATGTCGCCACGGCCCTGCGCAACCTGGTCGCCTCCAGGACGTCCCCCATCCCCTCCACGCTGCCCCCCAAGGCCCGGCGCAAGCCCGAGGCGACGGCGCCGGAGGCGCCCCCGGGGGCCGCCAGGACGCCCGAACCGCCGGCGCCGAAACCCGCGCCGGCCCAGCCGGCCGCGGCCACTCCGCCTCCGTCGGCCGCGCCCACTCCGCCCCAGCCGGCCGCTGCCAATCCGCCCCAGGCTGCCGCGCCCCAATCGCCCCAGGTTGCCGCACCGCGGCCGCCCCAGCCCGCTCCGCCGGTCCCCGCCGCGGCACCGGCCCCCGCCCAGCCGCCCCGGAACGAAGCCGTGCTGCGCCTGAGGAAGCGTTCCCGGGCGGTGGTGGCCCTGGTGCCCACCCCCGCGGCCGGGGACCTCCTGAAGGATTTCCTGCAGGAGGAGGGCTACGGCCGCGTCCTGGTGACCTCCTCGCGCAAGGAGCTCAAGGAATTCCTGCAGCAGCCCAACCTGGCCGTGCTGTTCCTGGACGGCAACCTGGGCACCCTGGATGCATTGCAGCTGGCCAGCGACCTGGCCGCGGCCCACCCGGCCCTCCCGCCCACCATCCTGGCGGTGGAGGAGGTCTCCGCGGCGGTCGTCCTGGCGGCCCGCCGCCACGGCGTCGCCCAGATCCTGATCAAGCCGTACACCCTGGACGCGGCCTTCTCCGAGCTGCTGAACCAGCTCCTGGTCTAGGCGTTCAGCGCCTGCCCGTACACCGCCCGCGCGGCCTCGGGGAAGGCCTCGTTGAGGGTGGGGTGGGGGTACATGGTGTAGATCAGCTCGTCCACGGTGTACTCGCCGCCCAGCAGGGCGAGGCTGGAGGCCACCAGCTCGGTGGCCTTGGGGCCGATGATGTGGATGCCCAGGATCTCGCCGTACTGCTTGTCGGCGACGATCTTGACGAACCCGTGCGGCTCGCCGAGGATGTTCGCCTTGGCCAGGGGCATGAAGGGGAACACGCCCAGTTCCACGTCGCGGCCCTGTTCGCGGGCCTGGGCCTCGGTCAGGCCCACGCAGCCCACCTCCGGGTCGCAGTAGGTGCAGCTGGGCACCCGGTCGTAGCGGACCGGGTGGGGATGCACGTCCTTGCCCAGGGCGTGGGCGGCGTGCTCGGCGGCGACGATGCCCTCGTCCGAGGCAACGTGGGCCAGGAGCGGGGTGCAAACGATGTCGCCGATGGCGTACAGGCCCTCCTCGGAGGTGCGCATGTACTTGTCCACCGCCACGAAGCCGCGCTCCACCTCGGCCCGGGTGGCTTCCAGGCCCACGCCGGCGGTGACCGGGCCCCGGCCCACCGCCACCAGCAGGTGGGAGCACTCCATCACGCCCGGCTTGTCCCCCTCCAGGGTGCAGACCACCCGGTCCGGACGCCGCTCGACGGCGGTGATCTTCGTCTTCACCCGGATGTCCATCTTGTGCTGCTTGGCGAAGATCCGGGCCAGCTCCTCGCCCATGGCCGCGTCCTCGATGGGCAGCAGCCGGTCCAGCAGCTCCACCAGGGTCACCTTGGAGCCCAGGCGGGCGAACACCGACGCGAACTCCACCCCGATGGCGCCGGCGCCCAGGATCACCAGGTGGCTGGGCAGCTCGGTCAGGTCCAGGATGTGGTCGCTGTTCAGCACCCGCGCCCCGTCGGTCTCCATCCCCGGCAGCTCCTTGGGCACCGAGCCGGTGGCCAGGATGATCTTCCGGGCCTCGTGCACCTCGCCCTCCACCTGGACCTTGCCGCCCCCCAGCAGCCTGCCGGCGCCCTTGAGCACGGTGACCTTGTTCTTCTTCATGAGGAATTCGACGCCCTTGCCGTTCTTGAGCACGATCCGGTTCTTGCGCTTGACGATGCCGGCCAGGTCCGCCCGCATCTGCGAGATGTCCACCCCGGCGATGCCGTAGTCGGCCAGGTCCTCCATGTGCCCGAAGCGGTGCGCCGTCTCCAGCCAGGTCTTGGCGGGGATGCAGCCCCGGCGCAGGCAGGTGCCGCCCAGCCCCGCCGGATCCTTCTCCACGATGGCCGTGGCCAGCCCCAGCTGCGCGCCCCGGATGGCCGCGATGTAGCCGCCCGGGCCGGAACCGATGACGATGAGATCGAATTGAGCCATTGCACCACTCCAGGAAAGGCCGCCCGGCATCCGGGCCCCGCCGGCAAGCACCTGCTCCCATGGTCCCACCGGGAGCGCCGGCTGGCCAGAACCTAGGGCGTACCGGCTTGCGCTATGCTGGCTCCATGCCCACCGTCGATCTCCCGCCCTGGCTGCTCTCGGTGATCCTGGCTCCGTTCGGGCTCATCCTGGGCTCCTTCTGCAACGTGCTGATCCACCGCCTGCCCCTGGACGAACCGGCCGAACGCAACGTGGTCACCCGCCCCAGCCACTGCCCGCAGTGCCAGGCCCGCATCCGCCCGGTGCACAACATCCCGCTGGTCAGCTGGGTCTGGCTGCGGGGGCGCTGCGCCTCCTGCGGCTGGCGCATCCCGTTCCGCTACCCGCTGGTGGAGCTGCTCGGGGGACTGGTGCTGGCCGGGTCCGTGTGGGTGTTCCCGTTCGCCACCCTGATCTGGGCCAAGGGCGTGGTGTGCGGCTACGCCCTGGTGGTGCTGTTCTTCACCGACCTGACCACCCAGACCCTGCCGGACGTGGTGCAGTTCCCCCTGATGGCGCTGGGGGTGCTGCTCACCCTGCCCCAGCTGGTCTGGCCCCATCACCTCACCTCGGTGTGGGCCCCGGGCCAATGCATCCTCACCGCGGAGACCTTCGCCAACGGGCTGCAGCCGGCGCCGGCGTGGGCCCTGCTGGGGTGGCCGGTGTCCTGGCGGTCCAGCCTGCTGGGCCTGGGCGTGGGCTACGGGGGGCCCTGGCTGCTCAACCTGGCCTACCGGCTGATCCGCAAGAACGACGGCATCGGCATGGGCGACTTCAAGATGCTGGCCTGGCTCGGCGCCTTCTGGGGCATGGGCCCCATGCTGGGCATCCTGTTCGGGGGCTCCCTCCTGGGCACCGCGGTGGGCCTGGGCATGATGGCCCGCAGGAAGGCCACCGGAAAGACCATGCTCCCGTTCGGCTGCTTCCTGGCCCTGGCCACCCCGGTGGTGGTGTTCTACGGGCCCACCCTGTGGAGCGCCTACCTGGGTTTGGCCCGGGCGATCCCCTGAGGGGGGGTCCCGCCGACCGACGGGAACCCCGGCTGGTGGAGGAAGCATTCCTGGGCTTCCGGGAGACGGTCCGTTCCGGGGTGGAAACAGTTTATAAATAATATATATTTGACCCATCCCGGCCCGCACTCCCCATCGAAAGGCTGCATCCCTTGACCTGGCCCGACTCCCACCTCGCCGACCGTTCCGCCTCCGCCGGACCGGCCGCCGGCTTCCGGCACTGGCGATGAGGTCGCGCAGGGTGCGCCGGACCGGGCTGATCCTGGCAGGTTGCTGGGCTCTGGCCAGCCTCCGGGCCGAGGAGCCTCCGCCGGTCCCCCTCCCCCCCGAGGGGGTGGAAGAAGCACCGGCGGAGGCGGTCCCCGAACCCCCCGGGCCGGTCTACGACCCGGTGCAGGCCATCTCCGGGGAACGGGAACAAAAGCTGTTCCAGGCCGCCCAGGCGGGGGACGCAAAGACGGTCGCCCAGGTCCTGGCCGCGGGCCGGGTGAATGTCGACGTGGCCGAGCCCCAGGGCGGCGCCACCCCGCTCCAGGCGGCGGCCCTGTTCGGCCACCTGGAGGTGGTGCGCCAGCTGGTGGGGGCGGGGGCCGACATGGACCGGACCGACCGGGAGGGCCGCAGCGCCCTGGCCCTGGCCACCCGGGGGGTCCACGTGGCGGTCATGGAGTTCCTGCTCAAGCACGGCGCCCACGCCAACCTGGCCGCCCACGACGGCACCACCCCCCTGCACGACGCGGTGACCCAGAACCACTACCAGGAGGTGGAACTGCTGGTGCAGCACGGGGCCTGCGCCACCTGCGGCGACGCCCGGGGGGTCAGCCCCCTGGACCTGGCCAAGCAGGCCGGCCGGCCCGCCCTGGTCCGGGCCATGGGCCACGACCCGGCCAAGGGCCTGTTCCTGCGCGAGCGCCTGCTGCGCAAGGCGGCCATCGCCGGGGACGAGGCCGAGGTGGCGCGGCTGCTCAAGGACCCGCAGCTGGACGTCAACTTCGCGGATCCGGAGGCCAACGACTGGACCGCGCTGCACGAGGCCGCCAACTATGGCCACCTGCCCATCGTGGAGCAGCTGGTGGACGCCGGCGCCGACGTGGACCAGCGCGACCGGGCCGGCAAGACGCCCCTGTACCTGGCGGTGGAGCTGCGCCATCCGCAGATGGTGGCGCTGCTGCTGGGAAAGGGGGCCGATCCCGGGAAGGCGGACCAGCGCGGAATCAGCCCCCTGGCCTACGCCCGGGAGAACGGCCTGACGGCGCTGGTGAACCTCATGCAGCAGCACCTGGGTCCCGGGCGCGCCCCGGTCCGGAGGCAGCCTAGCCCTGCAGCGCGCCCCTGAGGGCCGCGAACGCCTCGGGCAGCCCCTCCGGGCGGGTGCCCCCGCCCTGGGCCAGCTCCTTCTTGCCCCCGCCCCGGCCGCCCACGTGGGGGGACATGGCCTTGAGCAGGGCGCCGGCGTCGGCCCGGGCCACCAGGTCGGCGCTGACGCTCACCAGCAGGGCCAGGCGGTCCGGGGCCAGGCGCGAGGCCAGGGCGATGACCGAGCTGCGGTGCCGGGTCCGGCACTGGTCCATCATCTCCCGCAGGGCCGGGCCCTCGATGCCCTCCACGGTCAGGGTCACCAGGGTCAGGCCGTCCACCGTCTCGGCCTGCTCGGCGGTGCCGCCGCCGCTGGCGGCCTTGAGCCGGGCCTCCCTGAGCTCCTTCTCCAGCTGCTGGATGCGGGCCTCCCTTCCGGCCAGCAGCCCGGCCAGCTTCTCCCGGGCGACGTTGGCCTGGCGGCTGAGCCCGGTGAGGAGGTGCTCGTCGCCCTGCAGCCGCTCCAGGGCGGCGGCGCCCGCCACCGCCTCCAGGCGCCGCACCCCGGCGGCCACGGCCCCCTCGGCGACGATCTTCACCAGCCCGATCTCGCCGGTGTTGGCCACGTGGGTGCCGCCGCAGAGTTCCCGGGAGAACCCGGGCACCGAGACCACCCGGACCTCCTCCCCGTACTTCTCGCCGAACAGGGCCATGGCCCCGGCCGCCAGCGCCTCCTCGATGGGCATCAGCTGGGTGGTGGTGCGCAGCGCGAGCAGGGTGTGCTCGTTGACCAGACGCTCCACCTCGGCCACCTGCCCGGGCTCCAGGGGGGCGAAGTGGGTGAAGTCGAACCGCAGCCGGTCCGGGTCCACCACCGAGCCGGCCTGTTTCACGTGGGTGCCCAGGACCTCGCGCAGGGCGGCGTGGACCAGATGGGTGGCGGTGTGGTGGGCCTTGATCCGGGCCCGCCGCTCGGCGTCCACCGAGGCCAGGACAGTCTCGCCCTCCCGCAGGGGCCGGGTGCCGGAGACGGCGACGTGGTGCAGGTGGCGCTTGGTGGCGGGGGCGGTGCAGTCGGTGACCTGGGCCACCACCCCGTCGGCCTTGAGGGTGCCGGTGTCCCCCACCTGGCCGCCGCCCTGGGCATAGAAGGGGGTGTGGTCCAGCAGCACGAAGCCGCTGCCCGAGAGCTCCTTCACCCGCTTCATGCCCGGGTCGAACAGGGCCACCACCTTGCCGGTGGCCTCGGTGACCTCGTAGCCCAGGAAGGCGGTGGCCCGCATGTCGGCCAGGGCCGCCAGGTCCCCGGCCAGGCGCATGTCGTGGACCTTCATGGCCGAGCGGCTCTTGGCCTTCTGCTCGCCCAGCTCCGCCTGGAATCCGGCCAGGTCGCAGGCCAGGCCCCGTTCCCGGCACCAGTCCTGGACCAGGTCCACCGGGAAGCCGAAGGTGTCGTACAGGCGGAAGATCTCGGCCCCGGGCAGGACGCCGGAGCTGGTGTCCAGGGACTCCAGCTGGCGCAGGCCGGCGCTGAGGGTGAGGCTGAACTGCCCCTCCTCCCGGGCCAGGACCTTCATGATGCGGCTCAGCTCGGCTTCCAGTTCCGGATAGGCGTCGCCCATGGCCCGGAACACCGCGGGGGCCAGGTCGGCGAAGAACAGCCCCTCGATCCCCAGCTTGGTCCCGAAGCGCAGGGCCCGGCGGATGATCTTGCGCAACACGTAGCCCCGGCCTTCGTTGGAGGGCACGATGCCGTCGAAGATCATGAAGGTGGCCGCCCGGATGTGGTCGGCGACGACCTGGGAGGCGGTGCGGTTGGCGGTCTCGGCGCGCTGGTCCGGGTCCACCTTGGCCTTCTTCCAGATGGCCTCGAAAATGGGCTTGAACAGGTCGATCTCGTAGTTGCTGTCGACCCGCTGGATGATGGAGGCCGTCCGCTCCAGGCCCATGCCGGTGTCGATGCTGGGCCGAGGCAGCGGGCGCAGGGTGCCGTCCTGGTCCCGGTCATACTGCATGAACACCAGGTTCCAGATCTCCATGACCCGGTCGCCCTCGCCGTTGGGGACGGCGTCGCCCGCGTACTTGGAGCCCCGGTCGTAGTGGATCTCGCTGCAGGGGCCGCACGGGCCGGTGTCGCCCATCTGCCAGAAGTTGTCGCTCTTGCCGAAGCGCAGGATGTGCTCCCTGGGCACGCCCACCTTGGCCCACAGCTCCTCGGCCTCGGTGTCGGCGGGGATGCCCTCGGACCCTTCGAACACCGTCACCCAGAGGCGGGTGGGATCCAGCCCCAGGCAGCCCTGGTCCCGGGGGCCGGTCACCAGGTCCCAGGCGTAGCGGACCGCGTCGGCCTTGAAGTAGTCGCCGAAGCTGAAGTTGCCGAGCATCTCGAAGAAAGTGTGGTGGCGCGCGGTGAAGCCCACCTGGTCCAGGTCGTTGTGCTTGCCCCCGGCCCGCAGGCACTTCTGGGAGGTGACGGCCCGGGTGTAGTCGCGCTTCTCTTTGCCCAGGAACACGTCCTTGAACTGCACCATGCCCGCGTTGGTCCACATGACCGTGGGATCGTCGGCCGGCCCCACCACGGAGCTGGAAGGCACCGCCCGGTGCCCGCGGTCGGCGAAGAAGTCCAGGAAACGCTGGCGGAGTTCGGAGGTTTTCATGGGTTCCACTTTCCTGGAATCAGTGCCGGAAGTGCCGGGTGCCGGTGAAGAACAGCCACAGGCCCAGTTTCTGGGCGGCCTCGATCACTTCCCGGTCCCGGAGGGAGCCCCCCGGCTCGATGATGGCCGAGACCCCGGCCCGGGCGGCCAGCTCCACGCCGTCGGCGAAGGGGAAAAAGGCGTCCGAGGCCAGGATGGAGCCCCGGGCGCGATCGCCGGCCTTGCGGCAGGCGATCTCCACCGAGTCCACCCGGCTCATCTGGCCGGCCCCGATGCCCACCGTGCCCCCGTCCCTGACCAGCACGATGGCGTTGGACCGCACGGCCCGGGCCACGGTCTCGGCCATGGCCATGTCCTCGGGCAGGGGCCCGGGCCCGCGCCCGCTGGCCTTCAGCTGCCACTGGTCCACCGGGGTGACCAGGGTGTCCGGGCGCTGCAGCAGGAAGCCCCCGCCCACGGTGCGCACGTCCAGGCCGTGGGCCGCCAGGGGCCAGGCACCCGGGGTCTCCAGGATCCGCACCTGCTTCTTGGCGGAGAACAGGGCCAGGGCCTCCGGGGTGAAGCCGGGGGCCAGGATCACCTCCCAGAAGGACTGGACCATGACCTGGGCCAGCTCGGCCCCGACCGGGCGGTTGAACCCCACGATGCCCCCGAAGGCGGCCACCGGGTCCCCCGCCTGGGCCTTGAGGAACGCCTCCAGCACGTGGGCGCCCCGGCCGACCCCGCAGGGGTTGGTGTGCTTGACGATGACCGCCGCGGGGGCCTTGAACTGGAACACGGACCGGGCCGCGGCGTCGATGTCCAGGAGGTTGTTGAAGCTGAGCTCCTTGCCCTGGATCTGCCGGCAGGCCGGGAAGCCCTCCTCCGGCAGGCCCGGGCGCACGTAGAACCCCGCCGTCTGGTGGGGGTTCTCCCCGTAGCGCAGGGGCTGGCCCGCCTCCAGTCCCAGGGTCAGGCGCTCGGGCAGGGCGTCCCCGGGCCCGGCGCTCCCGGCCATCCAGGCAGTGATGGCGGCGTCGTAGGCGGCGGTGCGCTGGAAGGCGGCCCGGGCGCAGGCCCTGCGGTCCTCCAGGGACCAGGAGCCCTGGATCAGCTTCTCCAGGAAGCCGGGATACTGGGCCGGATCGGTGAGCACGGTCACCGAAGCGTGGTTCTTGGCCGCGGACCGGATCATGGCCGGCCCGCCGATGTCGATCTGCTCGATGCACGCCTCCGGGGTGGCGCCGGAGGCGACGGTGGCCTCGAAGGGGTACAGGTTCACCACCACCAGGTCGATGGGGTCGATGCCCAGGCGCCCGGCGTCGGCCACGTGCCCGGGATCCTCCCGGCGGTAGAGCAGGCCCCCGTGGATGCGCGGATGCAGGGTCTTGACCCGGCCGCCGAAGGCCTCGGGCGCCCCGGTGAAGTCCGCCACCTCCCGGACTTCCACCCCGCCCTCCCGGAGGGCCTTGAGGGTGCCGCCGGTGGCCAGGAGGTCCCAGCCCAGCGCCCTCAGGCCCGCGGCCAGAGGCAGCAGGCCCTTCTTGTCATAGACCGAGAACAGCGCCGTGGGCATGTCTTTCCCCGCAAAGAGCCATTGTTTCATGGAGAAGGCGGCCCCGGGAACCCTCCCGGGGGGATCCGGCCGGGAATTCAACGGTTTTGTCCCACCTGCCGATGAACCAGGAGGAGGAGTGGTCATGGATGTTCAGGTGGAGGTCCAGTTCACGATCCAGCACACCCTGGACGAGCTCAAAGAGGCGTTCGTCCGCCGGGGCCATATCCCGGACTGGCGGGTCATCCAGGACACGGAGACCCGGCCCCAGATCTTCTTCGAGACCCGGGTCGTCTCCATCAACCTGTCGTCCGAGGCGGACCGGATGGCCTGGTTCGTGTTCTCCCTGGAGGCCTGCGGAGAGTTGAAGAAACGGATCATCATCAACAACGTGATCCCCTCGGGGGTCAAAGTGGACATTCCCAAGTTGGTGGATTTCCTGGCGTTCTGCCGGAACTGCCTGGTGTCCTCGCCGGTGAACTGAGGGCCCGGGGGCGGGGCGGCCCGGATCAGTTGCCCCCCATGGGGCCATGCATCATATTGGAGCCTACGAAACGGATGGCTCCATGCCCGATTTGAGGATCAACAACGTCGAGATCACCGTGGAACCGGGCACCCTCCTGCTGGATGCCTGCGCCCGGGCCGGCGTGCAGATCCCCCAGTACTGCTACCACCCGGCCCTCTCCCCGGTGGCCACCTGCCGGATGTGCATGGTGGAAATCAAAGGACAGCCCAAGCTGGCCACCTCCTGCACCACGGTGGCCATGGACGGCCAGGAGGTGTTCACCGACTCCCCCGCGGTGGTGGACGCCCGGGCCGGGGTCATGGAATTCCTCCTCATGAACCATCCCTTGGACTGCCCCATCTGCGACCAGGCGGGGGAGTGCCGGCTCCAGGACTACAGCTACCAGTACGGCAGCGGCGACAGCCGGATGGTGGAGCCCAAGCGGCGCTACCGCTACGAGGACCTGGGGGCCAGGATTGTGATCGACAAGAACCGGTGCATCCACTGCACCCGGTGCATCCGGTTCACCCAGGAGGTCTCGGGCACCTTCGAGCTGACGGTGGCCAACCGGGGCGCCGAACTGGAGGTGACCACCTACTCGGGGCGGTCCATGGACGGCAACCCCCTGGCCGGCAACGTGGTGGACCTCTGCCCGGTGGGCGCCCTCACCAGCCGGGACTTCCGCTTCAACAAGCGGGTGTGGTACCTGAAGCCGGTGCCCACCATCAGCCGCCATTCGGCCCTGGCCAGCCCCATCTGGGCGGACGTGGACCAGAACCGGGTCTGGCGGTTCCGGCCCCGGCCCCAGGAAGGCAAGGTCTCCACCCATTTCCTGTTCGACCACGAACGCTACGAGTACCACCGCTACGACCTCGACCCCGCCACCCGCCTGACCCGGCCCCTGCTGCGGGGCGCCGAGGCCACCGCGGAGCAGGTGGCGCAGGAGCTGGAGGAGGCGGGCCCGGTGGCGGTGGTGGTCCAGGGCACCTTCGGCTGCGACACCGCCCAGCGCCTGGGCGACCTGGCCTCGAGCCCGGACCTGCGCTACGGCAGCGGCGAGTGCCAATACCCCATCCGGTTCCCCGCCCTGCAGGCCAGCTCCGACGGCATCTTCAACCGGCGCGGCCTCCAGGAGCGCGGCTACCGGTTCGGCCAGCTGGAGGACCTGCTGGCCCGGATCCGCGCCGGCGGGGCCGGCGCCGTGGTGCTCCTGCACGACGAAGCCTTCTCCACCCCGGAGGAGACCGCCCTGCTGGAAGCGATCGTCAAGACCGCCCGGTTCAGCCTCGTGCTGGAACCCATCCCCGGAACCCTGAGCAGCCTGGGCACCGCCCGGCTGCCCGTTGCCACCTACCTGGAAGAAACCGATTTCATCGTCAATCATGAGGGAGAGCTGCGATGCTACCAGAAGGCCCTGGAGCCTCCAAGGGGAGTGAAACCCAGCGTGGCGTGGGCAAAGGAGCTTCTGAGGGTGCGTCCGACTTCCCGGGTCTGACCGGCCCCCAGCCCTCCCCCTACCTGCTGATCTACGACGCCGAGGACGGCGAGTGCCGCCGTCTGGTGGACTGGATCCAGAAGCGGGACCGGAGCGGCCTGGTGGTGGCCTTCCCCTTCCAGAACACCGAACTGCTCCACGTGGCCCCGGAGCTGGCCGGCCTGACCCTGGACCGGGGGCTCCACGGCTTCGACCCCCGCACCCGGACCGTCCACGCCGGAGCCGCCCTCCTGCCCAGCCTGCTGCCCCACCTGCAGGGCTGGCGGTGGCTGGGGTGGCTGTCCCGGCTGCCGCTGGTGGGCAGGGTGATATTTGCGGTGATGCGCAGGCGGGCGTGAGGAAGATTTGGCGGCGACATCCGCCGGAAACCCGCGCTGATTGGGCATGCATGGAGTTCTGAGCGGAGCAGCCTTTCCGCTTGGAGGCCGCCTGCGGTAAAGGGAACGTCGAGCCTGAATTGCCCGGAATTAGTAGAAAGCATTAAAAGACAGGCTCGTTAAGAAAGGCGGTCAGGTGGTTACAAATTGTAACCAACTGAAGCTCGTCGCCTCTGACGGCAAACAGAACCTCACCGACGCGGTTACTGCCGAAACCCTCCTGCGTCTGGTCCGGTAGGTCTCCAGCCCAAAAGCGGAGCCAACCAAGCTCTGGACGACCTTGGTGGAGCACGAGCGGATGCAGGAACTGGCCGATTAGGAGTGGATTGGCCTGATGGTCAAGGCGCACAAGAAGCTAACGGCCTCCGCACCCATAACCTGCACTACCACATGACCGAGGCGGAGGATTGCGGACTGATTATCGATTGGCCCATTCAAGCAGGGCGAGCTGCGCTGCTTGATTCACCGTTAGGCCGGCTTTTTTCGCTTTCATGGTGACAGCTTGCCAGATGCTGGCCTGGACGCGAAGGGAATGCGGCTGGGTCGGCTCTATGGCAGCACCTTTCTTCGGTCGCCCTGGCCTAGTAAGCCGACCGAGGACCTGGGGTCCATACTTCTCCTCGGCCCATGCTGCTTCCTTGTTGAAGTCGGCTTCGAGCTGTTTAAGAGTCGGTCGCTTGGTCGGGTTCATGGGGTCCTCCTCTGTTGAAGGCGAATGGGAAAGGCTGTAATCGGGTAGGGACCATCCTCCGTTTCCGCATAGACGACCCGGATGAGCTTCCCGGTATGGGTGATGCCTTCTCCGACCATGCGGTACTCCATTTCGCTCGGGATCGCTGCCCAGTCAAGCGCGTCAAATGCCGATTCGACCTCCCCGGGTTCGAGCCCGTGGGCTCGGATTTTTCCCAAGTTGCGAAATCCCCAGAGAATCTCCACCCATGACCCACCCGATAAAATGTATCACATTTTAGGACCCACGCAATACCTTCCTCTGTCTTTCCCTTCTCGGGGCCGGTTGCTGAGGCCTAACGCACGAGTTGAATCACGTCGGCCTCTGGTTTTCTGTAGATCAGCACCAGGTCCAGGGTGAACGCATGATAGGGCCATGCTTCGCGCGCGACGCATGCATTCCTTTTGCTGCAAAATGGACTTGCTGAAAAAATCGAGTATAAGTCCTTGTACTTCATACCCATTTGCGGCAGAA
>JBELAL010000021.1:0-76326 GCA_049508835.1 Holophaga sp.
AGGGCAGGTCCTTGCTTTCCTATGAAGGTTCACCCGAGCCCTCCTTATGCTGTTGTCCGCAAACAAAAGCATCCCAGGTTGGCTCGGGTGAACAACCTGTTTGGCAGCGACAACTAGGAGCCTCACTATGTTCCTCTCCGACCTCTCCATCCGGCGCCCGGTCCTCACCACCTGCGTCATGCTGGCGCTGGTGGTGCTGGGCCTGTTCTCCATCCGCAGCCTGGGCCTGGACAGCTTCCCCAAGGTGGACATCCCGGTGGTCACGGTGAGCGTGGTCTACCCCGGGGCCAGCCCCGACGCGGTGGAGCAGGACGTGGTCAAGAAGATCGAGGAGGCGGTCAACCCCATCGAGAAGGTGCGGGAAATCAGCGCCGTCAGCCAGGAGGGCCTGGGCACCCTGACCATCGAGTTCATGATCGAGCGGGACGTGGACAAGGCCCTGGAGGACGTCCGCTCCAAGCTCGGCCAGATCCGCTCTTCCCTGCCCGACACCATCAAGGAGCCCATCATCCAGAAGTTCGACCCGGCCCAGCTGCCGGTGCTCTCCCTGGTGGTCAAGCCCGACGCCGCCCACGCCGGCATGACCGACCGGGACCTCACCACCATCGCCGACGAGTTCCTCAAGCGGCGCATCGAGAACGTCCCCGGGGTGGGCAAGGCGGAAGTGGTGGGCGGCTCGGCCCGGGACATCCTGGTGCAGGTGGATCCCGCCCGGCTGGAGGCCCTGGGCCTGAACCTGGGCCAGGTCATGACCGCCCTGGGCCAGGACACCCAGGCGGTGCCCAGCGGCAACCTGCTCACGGAGGCCCGGGAGATCAGCGTCCGGGTCGACGCCAAGGCCAAGAATGTGGAGGACTTCGGGCACGTCATCGTGGGCAACCGGCAGGGCCGCCCCATCGAGCTGCGGGAAGTGGCCGCCCTGATGGACGGCATCAAGGAGAAGCGCACCCTGGCGCGCCTGGACGGCAAGGATGCGGTGGCCATCGAGATCCAGAAGCAGATCGGCGGCAACACCGTGGCCATGGTCCGGGCGGTGGACCAGACCCTGGCCCGGCTGGCCCCGGACCTGGAACGGCTGGGCGTCACCCTGGACAAGGCCAAGGACAATTCCAAGTTCATCTCCGACTCGGTGGACGATGTGATGGTCTCCATCGTCCTGGGCGGCCTGCTGACCGTCATCATCGTCTTCTTCTTCCTGCGCAGCTGGCGCTCCACCATCATCACCAGCCTCACCCTGCCGGTGTCGGTGATCAGCACCTTCACCGTCATGAAGGTCCTGGACTTCACCCTCAACACCATGACCCTCATGGCCCTGTCCCTGGCCATCGGCATCCTCATCGACGACGCCATCGTGGTGCGGGAGAACATCACCCGCCACGCGGAGATGGGCAAGGACCACGTCACCGCCGCCCGGGAAGGCACCGCCGAGATCGGCTCGGCCGTCATCGCCACCACCCTGTCCATCCTGGCGGTGTTCATCCCGGTGGCGTTCATGGGCGGCATCGTGGGGCGGTTCTTCTTCTCGTTCGGGATCGTGGTGGCCTTCGCCGTGGCGGTCTCCCTGTTCGTGAGCTTCACCCTGGACCCCATGCTCAGCGCCGCCTGGCCGGACCCCGAGCACGGACCGGGCTTCCAGGAATCCCACCACGGCCGCCGCCGGGGCCTCATGCGGGCGGTGGAGGCCTTCAACGACCTGCTCTCCCGGTGGGAGACCTGGTACCGCCAGGCCATCGCCTGGGCCCTGGACCACCGCTGGACCGTCATGGCCATCGGCTTCGGCAGCTTCCTCCTGGCCATGGGACTCATGGGCATGCTGGGCGGCGACTTCATGCCCGACTACGACCGGGGCGACTTCCAGGTGGGCTTCAAGGTGGAGCCCGGGTCCAGCCTCCAGGCCGCCAGGCGCAAGGCCCAGGACCTGGAGGCGGTGATCCGCACCGACGACGGCGGGCGGCCCAATCCGGAAGTGCGGCACGTGTATACCACCATCGGCACTGGGCTGAACGGGACCATCACCCAGGGCAGCATCTACGTCAAGCTCACCGACGGCCGCCGGCGCGCGCTGGTGCCCATCCGCCGGGACCTGCGCGAACGCCTGCGCGGCATCGCCGGGGTGGAGACCGACGTCTCGGCGGTCACCGAGTTCGGCGAGAGCAAGCCGGTCGACCTGGCCATCCTCAACCCCGACCGGCGCCTGGCGGAGCAGGCCGAGCCCATCGTCCTGGAGGCCCTGCGCGGGGTGGACGGCGCGGTGGACGTCACCAGCAGCCGGGACAAGGGCATGCCCGAGCTGCGCCTGGCGGTGGACCGGCGCCGCGCCTCCGACCTGGGGGTCTCGCCCATGGCCGTGGCCAATCTGGTGCGGCCCATGGTGGACGGGGTGGACGTGGCCAAGTACGAGGACCCGGCCTCGGGCGAGCAGTACGACGTGACCGTGCGCCTGTCCGACCAGGGCCGGGCCCGGGCCGAGCAGCTGCGGGTCATGACCGTGCCCTCCACCAAGAAGGACCCGGCCGACCGCGCCATCCAGGTGAAGCTGGACAACGTGGCCCGGTTCGAGGAGACCACCGCCCCGGCCACGCTGGAGCGGCGGGCCCTCCAGACCCAGATCCTGGTCACCGCCAACAAGGAGGGCCGGACCCTCAACGAGGTGACCGGGGACACCAACCGCAAAGTGGAGGAACTGCGCCGCCAGGGCGCCCTGCCCCCGGGCACCCAGCTGGCCTGGGTGGGCTCGGCCCGGGACAACAAGGAGACCGCCGGCTACATGGGCACGGCCATGCTGCTGGCGGTGTTCTTCATCTATTTCGTGCTGGCCAGCCAGTTCGAGAGCTTCAAGCTGCCCATCACCATCATGCTGTCCCTGCCCCTGTCCATGGTGGGGCTGGTGCTGATGCTGCTGGTCACCGGCGACGTCATGAGCATGATGACCAGCATCGGCCTGATCCTGCTCATGGGCCTGGTCACCAAGAACGCCATCCTGCTGGTGGACCGGGCCCTGCAGAACATGCGCGAGCACGGCATGTCCCGGCGCGAGGCGCTGATCGAGGCCGGCGCCACCCGCCTGCGGCCCATCCTCATGACCAGCTTCGCCATGGTGGGCGGCATGCTGCCCCTGTTCCTGGCCCTGGGCGCCGGGGCCCAGCTGCGGGCGCCCATGGCCCGGGCGGTGGTGGGCGGCATCATCACCAGCACCCTGCTGACCCTGATCGTGATCCCGGTGTTCTTCGACCTGCTGGATGGGTTCTCCTGGAAGCGGGCCTGGGCCCGCCTGCGGGGGAAGTGATCAGCGGATGAGGGCGCCCTTCTCCGCCAGCAGCTCCCGCAGCACCGAGCGGTGGCAGTGGGACTCGTCCTCGCAGTAGCACCCCACCGAGAAGTCGGCCCGGTGCGAAAGCACCGCCAGCAGCTCCAGGGCGTGGCCGGCCTCGGGGGCGGCCATCTCGGCCCGGTACTTGCGCTTGAAAGCGGCCCACTGGCCCGGGGTGGCGGCCTCGTGGCCCAGCTTCATGGTCTCCAGGCTGGGCGCCAGGTTGGGGAACCAGACATCGTAGTAGTTCCGGGAGGCGAACTCGGCCTTGGGCACGCCGCGCGGGGGACGGCGCACCGTCCCGATGCGGATGCCCTCGTCCGCCGCCCTCGGGGTGCCGAGCCTGACGATGCGCATGGCCATGACCGCCTCCTTTCCGTCATTATGCCGGTACGATCCGGCGGTAGCGCCGGTGGGCCAGGAAGGCCAGGCACCCGCTGCCCAGGAAGCAGCTGCCCACCAGCAGCGCGGCGTGGGCCGACCCGAAGATGAAGATCCACCCGGCCAGGGCCACCACGCTGGGCAGGGGGTACCAGGGCATCCGGAACACCCCGGCCCGGCCCGGCTCCCGCCGGCGCATCAGGGCCAGGCCGATGTTCTGGCCCATGAACTGCACCGTGGCCCGGATCACGATCAGGTAGGTGATGACCACGCGCAGGTCCAGCAGGGCGCACACCAGGGTGGCGCAGCCCAGCATGCCCAGGGCCACGCCCGGGAAGCGGTCCACCGGGTGGACCCGGGCGAAGAGCCGGAAGAACTGCCCGTCCCGCGCGGCGGCGTACAGCACCCGGGAGTTGGCCAGCAGCACCGCGAACAGGGAGCCGAAGGCGGTCCAGAGGATGATCAGGGTGACCAGCCGCCCCGCCCAGGGCCCGAAGGCCCGCTCCGCCACCAGCGGCGCGAAGTGCCGGGTGGCGGCGATCTCCTTCCAGGGCACGGCGGCCAGCACGGCCGCGTTCATGCCCACGTAGAGGGCGCCCACGAACAGCACCGCCAGGAAGATCGACCGGGGGATGGTGCGCCGCGGCTCCTTCACCTCCTCCCCCAGGAAGCAGACGTTGTAGTAGCCCAGGAAGGCGTAGATGGACAGCCGGGAGGCGTCCCCCAGCCCGAACCAGAAGCCGCTCCGGTGCAGGTCGAACGCCCCGGCGGGCAGGTCCATCAGCCGGTGCCAGTCGGCCAGGCGCAGCCCCGCGGCGAGGGTGAACAGCAGCGCGGCCAGGCCGCCCACGGCCAGCACCGTGCCCATCCGCCCGATGACCTGGATGCGCCGGAACAGGAGCACCATCACCGTCAGCGCCACCACCATGGCCGCCGCCTTCACCTTCCAGCCCACCACCCAGGGCAGCAGGTAGCCCAGGTATTCCGCGAAGCCCAGGCAGCCCCCGGCCATGCTCAGGGGCGCCTGGAAGCAGACCTGCCAGAGGAACAGGAAGGACAGCAGGGGCCCCAGCCGCGCGCCCCAGCTGGACTTCAGGTAGCCGTAGCTGCCCCCGGACGCCGGCACCCGGGTGGCCAGTTCCGACCACACCATGCCATCGCAGACGGCCACCACCGCGCCCACCAGCCAGGCCAGCAGGGCCTGGGGCCCGCCCATGTCCGTGACCAGCAGGGGCAGGACGATGAACGGCCCAATGCCGATCATGTTGTTCACGTTCAGCGCGGTGGCCGGAACGAGGCCCAGTTCCCGCAGCAATTCCCGGTCCTGCCGGGCGGTGGTCGGGACAGCGGCCGGGGGCTGGTCCAGCATGGTTCCATCCATTCAGGAATGAACCATTCTATTCCTCGCCCAATCGCAATGAGTATCAAATCGTGAAGCCAAGGCCCGTGGGCTGGGCGCCTTGGGCCGCCTCATCAGCCTGCCGCATTGCGGCGCAAGGTCTCGTCCAGCCCCACCAGGTCGCCCAGGACCCAGAGTTCGCAGATCCGCCCGTCCCGGAAGGTGAACAGCGCCGCGCCGCTCCACTGCAACGGCTTGCCCGTGGGCGCGAAACCGCGGAACGGCGCCGCGTGGATGCCCGCGAAGCGCATCCGGGCGAACGCCTTGGGGAATTCGGTGACGCACTCCAGCGGGCAGACGCTCGAACCGGAGGATAGCACCGGCAGTCAGGAGAGGTACGGCGCGACCACCTCGCGGGTCTGTGCGCTCGGAACCACCGGGCAGAATTCGAACGTGACGCCGATCCCTCGCCATTGCAGGACCCATTCCTGCAGGATCCGCGCGTCCGAGCACTCCATGAGCTGGAAACACCGCCCGAAACTGGGCTCGACCCAGCTGTCGACGTACTTGATCCCTTCCGGCAGCATGCGCCCCCTGTCCCGCACCCGTTCGTAGGCCGGGACCATATCGTTGCCTTGGAACCGCTCGATGACCATGAACAACATGGCGCACTCCTGGAGGCTGTTGCGATTGATGAAGAGCATACAGGAACTCGGTCTCCACCCGGATCCCGGATCCTCAGGCGACGGGAAGGTCCGGGTCCGGAGGATCGCCGGCGGGAGGTTCCCCGTTCCGGTCCTTCCCGATGGCATACAGGTGGTAGGCGCAGTCAGGGCCGACCAGGTTCCTGGCAGCTTCCATGGACACCCGGACCTTCCCGCGCAGGATGAGACTCCGGTACAGGTAGCGCAGGCGGATTTCTTCGGACGGGTTTTCCATGGAAGTCCAGCTTGGGAGAGTCGGAGCAGGCCGGGCCGGGGCCGAACGCCGGGTCAGGCGCCGAGGGTGACCGTCTCGCACCTCCACCGGCCGTCCAGATGCTCGGCAAGGAGCAGCGCGCTGCCCAGGTCCGGCGCGGCGCCGAGCCGTCTCCCCCCCGGCTCCCAGAAGGCGCTCCTGCCGGCCGACGGGTAGCCGCCTGACGGCCCGCCGTGATTCGAAACCAGCGCGGCGAGATGGTACTTCCTCGAATAATCCTCAATCATCGCCGCATCGACATCGTATCCTCCGGGCGACCACAGCACACTGGCCAGGTAGAGGGAAGCGCCGCGGGCATGGGCAGCGGCAGGGTGCTCCCCGTGGGTGGTGTCGGCGCAGATGGCGAGTGCGGCATCGAATGGGAAGACGCGGTGGATATGGGAGATCTCGCTTCCGGGCACCGCGTAGGGAGCTTCGCCCGGGTGGAGGAAGTGTTTCCGGTAGACCTCGGTCCGGCCGTCGGGCAGGAAAGAGATCGAGGCGATGGAAACCCCCCGCCCATCCTCGGCCGCCACCGGCGCGCCGGCCACGATGAGCATCTCCCGCTGCACAGCGAGGGCGCGGAGCGGGTCCAGAATTGGACTGGCGGGTTCCAGGACACAGTCCCGCAGAAGGGGCAGCTCATACCCGCTGAGCGACAATTCCGGAAAGACGACGACGCTGACGCCGAGATCAGCAGCCATCCTGCACGCTTCCCAATGGGTGGTGCAATTGGCTGCCAATGCTCCGGGCTCGGAGAGGGTCTGTGCCGCTGCGATGCGCATATCCAGGTTGGCCGGCCGCGCCAAGGGCGCGCGAAGGTGGGGGACGAGGGGAATGAGAAGGATTATAGATCAGGAAGGTGCTGGCGGGAGGGGCAGCCACTTCAGGGCTGCGGCATGATTTCCAGGGTCAAGGCGTAGTCGGAATATCCCATGGCCCTCCAGAACCTGACGGCGGTCTCGTTCCTGCAGAGCACTTCGACCCAGAGCCGCTTGCCTTTTGGCCAGATCCGGTCGAACAGGATCGACATCGCCCGCCTGCCGATGCCTTGCTTGCGCAATCCCCGCGCCACGAAGAACTGCCGCAGGTGGATCTCGCCGGAAGTCTCGCGGAACAACGCATAGGCGACCGGTTCGCCGTACTCCTCGAACATCACCGCCTTGTATTCGCCCTGGATCCAGCTCTTCATCCTGTTTCGCAACTCCGGGACCGTCATCGGATTGCGGTGCCCTTCATCCCGGATGAGCTGATGGTTCCACTCGGCCAGCAGGCCCAGGTCCCTCAGGGTGGCGATGCGGTGGTTCATCTGCTGCTCCATGGGGAATGGGTCGTGCCCACGGTCACTAGCTGGACTTACTTTGCGGCTGAGACATTGATGCGCCGGAAGGTTTCGAAACAGGTGCCGTTCTGCTGCCTCGTTTGCTGGACCATTCTGCTGACCACGAAGTTGCGAAAGGGAGCTTGCAGTTGTTGGGGCAGGCATCTCAGGAACGGTACGATGCTTGGTTGATCCACCCATGCGATCATGGCGTCCACACTGGGGAAGAATCTGTCCTTATTCTCTCCCCAGACGTGTGCGTTGGGTAGGGCGGATGATTCCACCAACCGAGAATAGTCCTCTACGGAGGGCATGTACCAGGGCCATTCGAAGCCATCGAAACCTATGGTGAATGGCTCAAGAGCCATAGCTTCCTGCGCAACCCGGAAGAAGGTCATGCAGTTGCCTTCGCCGGCGAAATTGAAGCGGACCTGCCCGCCATCACGCAGGATGCGGGCGACGTTTTCATAAAGGCGCCGATGATCCTTGACCCAATGCAGGGTGGCGTTGGAAAAGACGAGGTCGAATGGCTCCGTGAAGTCGAGTTGGTCGATGTCCATGAGCAGGAAGCGCAGGTTGGGCCGTGCATGCGCATGGGCCGCTTCGATCATGCCTTGTGAGCCATCGATACCGACGACTTCTCCAGCAGGCAAGAGATCCGCTATCTGGGCCGTGAGTGAACCATCTCCGCACCCGAGATCCAATACTCGCTCGGTTCCAGCCAGACCAAGATCGGCAATGATCTTCACCCCCCACTCCTTCTGGTGGCCGGATGCTTTTGCATACTTGTTGCCATCGAATTCGTAGGACATCTGCGGGTCTGGCGCACGAGTTGACCGGCCCGGACCAGACGGAGGGCCAGGGGAGATGAGTGGACTGAGAAGGACGGCAGTTCGGAGGAGAGTGAAAGAGTGCAGGGTCAGGGGTCGATCGCTGGGTTGGGCAAAATTGAACAGGATGCTCTTTGGCCGGCTTGGCAACCCATTCAACCGAATTATCTAGTTATAACCGTTCGAATAATGCTGAATGCAACAAATGGCAAGACAATGAAGAGACCAAAAGCACTTGCAATTTTCAAGAAGCGAATACAGTTTGCCCGGGTTTTCTCGATTTTGAGGATGCGTAGTACAACCCATGTATTACCTGACCTTTCCATCAATTCATAGGTTCTTTCGGCCCCACCACCCCAGACATTCTTTACCCAGCCAAATCCAACAGCTATCGCGCCGCCAGCGACCATGCAAATAGTAATAATATCATTCCTGGTCATGTAGGTACGCCATCGTGGAACGATGTGCCAAAGGTAGTAAAGAGGTTTGACAGAGAGCTTACATTACTTTTCAGCGGACCGCGTTGTTCTTTCTCTTGGTCTCCAGTCCCATTCAACCTTGGGAGGCATTGATTCGGGCCCGAAGGCGAGCACCGTAGACTGAGGAGGGATGCGTGACCCCCGATGTCTTCCTAATGCTGGCAGTCACGGTCGGCGTGGCCGCATTCATCCAGGGCACGGTAGGCATGGGGTTCGCCCTGGTCGTCGCCCCGGTTTGTGGCCTGATTGCGCCCGGGCTCTTGCCGGTGGCTCTGTTGATATTGATGTTACCCCTCAACATCTTCGTCACCTGGCGGGAGCGGGGACACCTGGACATGAGCGGCGCGGGGTGGATCACCCTTGGCCGCACCGTCGGCGCCTTGTTGGGGATCTGAGTCCTCACCGCGATCACCCTAGGGCATTTGAATCTTCTGATCGGCTTGTCCACCGTGCTGGCCGCAGTCGTTTCCTTGTGCGCTCCCACCTTCGAGCCGGGGCGCATTGCCTTCATGGCCGCCGGCGTGGTTACTGGTGTCACCGAGACTGCAACCGGGATCGGCGGACCGCCGATGGCATTGGTTTACCAGCATCATGAAGCGCCTATCCTTCGGTCCACCCTCGCGCTTTGTTTCGCGATCGGGGAAATCATTTCCCTGCTTATGTTCCTTATCATGGGTCTGATCCATTTCCGGCTGATCGGTTCGGCTTTGGCTTTTTCCCCGTTCCTTGTGATTGGCGCTTGTTTGAGCCAACTTGCGCATAATCATGTCAATGGGCGTCTTTTGCGCACATTTGTCATCGTCTTTGCGGTTGTGTCGGGGACTTTGATCATTATCAGATCAATTACCTGAAATGCTGGGGCGCCTTGCCGGGTTCCGACGCTCAAATAGCCGCGGCGCAACTGGATTGGCCGTGAGTGGATGGAACCTGGAGACCCCTTTCCGGGTAGCGATCTAATGGCCAATGATTGTTAGTGCAATCAAGGGGACTAAATTGAAGAGCATGATTCCAATCTTATATACGGCCATGCCAGCGTAGTTAAGGGTGTCAAAATTTTCAGCCGACAATCTAAACCAGCGAGTGTGTAACCAGAAAAGCCAGTCATGAGCAAGGAAGAACACCCCGAACCAGAGCAGTAATATTCCGTAATTTATGCCTACTGACCAAAGCAAGAACACCTTGATTTCTAGGATAGTCACGAACCCCTCCTTTTGCGTTTGGCCAAGACTCCTCACTCAGGTTAACAGGTCTCAATGATGCTAGTACATGGGTTAAGGCATACTCCCGAGATGCCAGGCAGTCCATTGCAACCGTTCGCCTGCTGAAGTCAGGCAACACCTGCTTGGTCGGAGTCATGCCGCGTGAATACACTCAACCCACTGTCCAGGAAACACTGGGCCGTACACCATCACCACGAGTCGAGCGTCGGCAACCTGATAGACCAGGCGGTATCCAATGCTCCTGAGCTTGATCTTGTAACAGTCGGGCATGCCCGAGAGTTTGCATGATTCAATGCGTGGCTCTTCGAGCCGCTCTTTGAGTTTCTTCTTAAATTGTTCACGAACCCTACCGTCTAATTTTTGCCATTCTATTAAAGCAGTTTCTTTAAATTCAAGATTATAGGTCATCCAGGGTCACCCCGATCGAAGGCTCGTCCTGGCGTTCCTTGACCAGCCGAGCAAGGTCCATGTCATCGAGGTGATCCAGAATGGCTTCAAACGTCGCAGTAGGGACCAAGTAGGGTGCCGGTCTTGTCGCCCCGGGTCCGGAAGGTGACCGCCGTTTCCGTCACGTTCACCAGTCGGGAATTGGCGATGCCCACCCGGTGGGTATAGCGCCCGAGGTACTTCAGCACGTGGTTCGATGACTTGATCTTTCGCCGCAGCAGGTCCTCGTCCCAGGCCCGGATGTCGTCCGGCTCCAGCAGGTCCGGCGAGCGTCGATGGAACTTCGCCAGGTCCCGGACGGCGCGGATATACTCCTCCATCGTGCGCGGGGCGAGCCCAGCCCGCTCCATGTCACGCTGCATGCGGTATCGCAAGAGACTCATGTAAATCCCCCTTGGTCATGGGGCGGTGTTGCTGCACCGCCAGATCAAGGGGGTACCTTTTCCCCAGGTCTATTGACAAGGCCGGGATTCATGGCCGGGACGAAATGCCCCTCCGCGCGCAGCGCTTCGTTCAACGCCAGCGTTGACCGGCCCCGCACCAGGCGGAGGACCGGGGGAGAAGAAGTGGATGAGAATGATGGTGGACCAGTGGAGAACGGAGGAGTGCGGGGCCGGGGTCGAACGCAGGGTTAGGCGCACACCCTTTAGCCGCTAATAATCAGGGACTTAGGAAGGTGGATTCAATTCCCAATCTACCATTTTCAAGCCTTTGACCCGGCCGAAATGTTTCGCGTTCCCGGTGACAAGGCTCATGCCCAGAGCAAGAGCGGTGGCTGCGATGATCGCATCCTCGGTCTCGATACGATTCCCTTGCTTTCGGAGGCGTGCATCAAGGGCAGCCCATTGAACGGCTTCGTCTCGGCCGAAGGGGAGAATTTGAATCGGCCGGAGAAAGGCTTCGACCTTAGCGAGCTCTATCTTGGGCTCATCGGCCAGGTGCGTGCCCAGGACCAACTCCCCCAAGGTAATTGCCGAGATGGCTACCGATGTCAGGGGTACGCTGGCAAGAACCCGCAAGGCCCACGGCTTTCTTCGCACACAGGCGATGCAAAAATTGGAATCCAAGAGAAACCGGGCCATCAGAAGCTACCCTTTTCACCGAAAAGGCGTTTCATCCGGACCTCCCGGGACCCCGGTTTTGATCGCTCAGGAAGTTCAATGGTGGAAGCTTCCCAGCTGTCGAAGTAGCCAATGGGCCAGCCCTTGGCGTCAGCGTGCTTCAGGACCAGGGCTTCGCCGTCTCGAAAGGCAACCACTCGCTCACCCGGTTCAAAACCAAGGGCCTTTGGTAGACGGAGGGCAGATGAGTTGCCTGACTTAAAAACTGTCAATTCAAGAGGTTCAAGATTGCGGACGTCCACGAGGGCCCCCTATCGCGTGTATACACCGACAGTATATACCTGCACGTGTCGGGGGGAAGGTTCCCTCAAGGTCGCGGGCCGGGCCCAACGCCAGCATTGACCGGCACGGCCCCGGCGGCACGATGGTGGGAGAGATAATCCCGGTGCAGGTTTGGCGAAAAATCGGGACCGAACGAGGGCCGTGTCCGGGGTCGAATGCACTGTTAGCGAGATAATCGGGCCGCTCCCGAAAATCGCCCCGAAGAAACCCACCAGCGACCGCGCCTATGGCATGGTGGTGGCGGTGCCGCTGAAGGCCGTTTTGCCAATGGTGCTTTTTGCCCGCCTGTTAGCGTGGTCATGGGTTACGTCATCGACATTGGTGGATCAATAAAGGCAAATATTTCAGAACTTTATTGATACCCCGTTTAAGAGAGTGAATATTACGACGAACCCGAGGCGGCACCCCTTTTCTCATTTCTGCCGGAGGAGCGATGGCGGCGCGCCAAACGAAGACGAAGGTCAAGGCCAAGGTCAAGGTCAGCAAGAACCAGCCGGCCTTGACGATCACCCATGCGCTCGCCGCCTTGAAGAATGCCCGTATCCAGGCCAGTGCGGAGGAAATCCCTAAGAGTTTGGAAGGCAATTGGAGGACCGAGCACCTGTTCGCCCTCAAGCAGGCCCTCGCGTCCTACGATTTCACGGGGACCCAACTCGCCGAAGTGGACCAGGAAATTGAGGGTCAGATGAAGGGCCTTGAGACTCATAAGGGTCAGCCTGGCAAACCCAGGAGGCGCGGGCGGGGCCGGAATGCGCCCAGGTTCGATCTTCGAACCCATTTGTTCCGGATGTGTGGCGTGGATTTGACCCGCATCGACGGGCTAGATGTCGCCACGGTTCTGGCTGTGATCAGCGAAACGGGAACGGACATGAGCCGCTTTCCAAGTGATGGCCATTTCGCAAGTTGAATGGGCCTATGCCCGGGAACCAAGATCACGGGCGGGAAGGTCATGAGCAGCAAGACCAAGCGCTGCGCCAACCGTGCGGCCCAAGCCCTCAAGCTTGCTGCTGCAGCCCTGCGAACCAGCCAGTCGGCCCTGGGAGCCTACTTCAGGCGGATGTGCGCCCGCATGGACAAGCCCAAGGCCATCACGGCGGCAGCCCATAAGCTCGCTCGTCTGATCTATGCGATGCTGACCAAGGGCGAAGAGTACACGGACCAGGGTCAGGATTACTACGAGAAGCGCTACCGGGATTCCATGGTGAAGAACTTGACCCAGCGGGCTGCCAAGCTCGGATTGGTGGTTGTGCCGGCAGAACAGGCGACTTGCTAACATGCCTCTTTTTAAAAGTTTGTGAATGTGTTTCTTAAGAGGCAAAAACGGACACTCTATTTTGCTGGAGCCCCCGGCGCGACTGGATCAGGCGCGGGGGTTGGGCTTGGCTTGCCAGGCGATTTTGACCTTTCGATGCTGTGCCACGCAGTCGCGTAGATACAGGTTGATGAGGCTCTGGTAGGGGACACCTGCCTCCATCGCCATATCTTTGAAGTAGAGGACGACCTCCTCAGAAAGCCGCATGGTTACAGGTTTTTTGAGCTTCGAGGCATATGGGTTCTTGCGCGACTTCATAGTGGAAAGATCGTATTCAGATTTCATGGCTACTCACCTCCATAGAAGGCGCTCTCCCGATTGGTGGCCCGGCGCGCGGAAATAATTCGGATGGTATTGCCGGATTCTTTCTCGCAGTGACAAACAAGGAGAAGCCGGGCCCTGGAACTCAGACCGAGGAGGAGGAACCGGTCTTCTGAAGTTGAATGTTCATCATCAAAGAACTGGACAGCGAACTCATCGTAAAAAGTGGATTGTGCCTCTTCGAAGGAGACCGAGTGCTTCTTGAGGTTTGCAACTGCTTTGAGGGGGTCCCACTCGAACCGAATCATCAATACAGTGTATTGACTGATGGCGACTCGTCAAGGGGACGCCACCCATGTTCAGCCGGGTCTTGCTCACATGCGCGCCCCAGGCACCGAAACCCCGGCCGGGCCTAACGCACGAGTTGACCGGCCCCGCACCAGGCGGAGGACCGGGGGAGAAGAGTGGGTTGGGAAGGATGGTAGATCGGAGGGGAACGGGGGAGTGCGGGGCCCGGGGTCGAACGCTTGGTTAGGCCGCCGGGATAACGTGTTTTTATTGAATTGCCATATTGATACCAGCCCATACAAAGGAATGCCTTTCATGAGCTTCATTCCAAAATGCCCCTTGCTTGGGTAAGGCGAATGCCGAAAATGTAAGGAGAGAAGGAAACCACGATGGACCAGAAAGCGACCATGACCAGCAAAGGCCAAGTCACCATCCCCCTGGCAATCAGGGAAGCTCTTGGGCTTGATGCTGGAACCCAGCTGAGCTTCCAGCTTTCCGAAGGAGAGTTTCGGGTGCGGCCCATTCGCAAGAAATCTTGGCAGGACCTCTGGAGCATCGCCGCTGGGGCGCCCAGGCCGGCTGAGCCAGTTGACGTGGATGCTGCCATTCAAGCGGCCGTGAAGGAAAGGTTTGACCGGTGATCGCGGTAGATACCAATGTTCTCGTGAGGGCAATTCTGGATGACGATCCCAGGCAGTCCGTGATTGCAAGAAAGGTGATTGAGCATGCCAGGGATGTCGTTGTGCCCGTCACAGTGCTGCTTGAACTTGCATGGGTCCTGAAGTCCGTGGGTTGGAACCGGAGTCAGGTTCATCAGGCCATCTCCACCCTTGCTCTGCAGCCAACCGTCCAATTGGACCGGGCGACCGAGGTGCTGGCAGCTCTGGACGATTACAAGGCAGGTCCTGCGGATTTCGCGGATTACCTGAATCTTCACCAGGCCAGGACCCTGGGGGCCCGGAAACTGCTGACCTTTGACCGGAAATTGGCCAAAGCAACCGGAGCCGAGCGTCTGGCCTAACGCACGAGTTGACCGGCCCCGCACCAGGCGGAGGACCGAAGGGGACGAAGAAGTGAGAAGGATGGCAGATCGGCGGGGAGCAAACGAGTGCGGGGTCCGGGGTCGAACGCAAGGTTAGGCCGCGCCCTATTTCCGTGAAATTTTACCACTTACAAAGATTTCCATGATGAATGCTTCGGTTGTCAGGAGGGAATTTTGGAGGCTATGATTCGCGCCAGGAAATTCTATGCCTCTTCCATTCCATCCGATGCCTGGAACAATTGTTATTTGTGACTTTGCTGGATTCGTGGTCCCGGAAATGATTAAGCGAAGGCCTGCAATTGTTGTGTCTCCAAGATTAAGGGGAAGAACTGGGCTATGCACCATTGTCCCATTGAGCACGACTCCGCCGGCCAGAGAGCAGAAGTACCACTACATGCTTGAATTGAGCCCGCCCCTCCTGCGGCCTTTTGATGCGGAAGTATGCTGGGTGAAGGGTGACATGCCCTACACTGTTTCCTTCGCACGGCTCAATCTGCCTCATGAAAAAGATCTGCACGGCAAGAGAGTTAATATAAATCGGGTCGTATCAAGGGACGATCTTCGGAACATCCGCCTTTGCATTCTTTGTGGACTGGGAATGGAAACCTTGACTCCGGTTGGCCAGGGGCGTACAGTCTGAAGGTCCCCGTTCTGCCAAGGCATCGGGCTTAAGTCCTCCACAAGGAGGCCACTGCGAGAGAATGCACCAAACTTTCGCAGTGCCTGGAACCAAGGCCTCCACTTCGGGGGCCTTTCTCTTTTGCCTCTCTCCGACCGGCCTAACGCGCGAGTTGACCGGCGCTGCCCTGGCTGCGCGCTGGTGGGAAATGAGGTGATTGAGAACGGGGGCGGCTCAGAGGTGGGATATCGAGGGCAGCGTCCGGGGTCGAACGTTTCGGTTAGGCAGAGGCCGAAGCATGAAGGTGGAGTCCAAGGGCTCGCACCACCTTGATAAAGGTTTCTAGCTCGGGATTCCCCTCGCCTGACAGAGCCCGGTAAAGTGACTTTGGGTTCAAGCCCGTTTCTTTAGCAATCTTGGCCATGCCTTGAGCCCTCGCAATGGCGCCAAGGGCGGCGGCAATCACTTGATAGTTACCGTCTTCAAGGGCGGCTTCAAGGAGTGCAGCCATGCGCTCCTCAGTGTCCAAGTTGGCAGATGGGTCGTAGGGTGTGGTCACCGTTTTCGCCACACGAGTTGGACGGGATACACGAGGGGTTCGGGCGGTCCGGGTTTTGCTGGATTCCATGAGATCTCCCTCTACAGGGTACTTGCCAACCTGACGGCTGTTTGAATGTCCTTTGCCTGAGTGCTTTTGTCTCCACCAGCAAGGATGATAATCAAGGTGTTTCCTTGTCTTGCGAAGTAGACGCGGTAACCGGGGCCATAGTCGATCCGCAATTCAGATACGCCCTTGCCCACAGGCTTCACATCTCCGGGGAGGCCGAGCGCAAGGCGGAAAAGCCTTGTCTCAATCCGAGCATAAGCCTTTGCATCCTTTAAGTTATCAAGCCATTTTGGGAACTGGGGAGTCTTGCGGACCTCGCTCATCGGAGTAGAGTCGCTCAAAAGCGACAGTCGGTCAAGGCGCCTATTCGCTCCCTCCAAGCACCAATCGAAATGGGCAAGACTCTGGGAGCGAAGGGTCCCGCTGCGCCTAAAGATTGGGTGCCTCGGACTGCCACGGCCCGATTGGGCCTAACGCCAGCGTTGACCGGCCCCGCCCCAGCCGCGCGGCCGTGGGAGAAGAGTTGGTTGAAGGTGGTGCAAGTTGAAAGGGGCTGCCCGAGGGCGGGGTCCGGAGTCGAACGCAAGGTTAGACCTGGGCACCGGCTTTGCTCTTGAATCCGACGTCGCGTTGACCGGAACCCGGCCGGGACGAAAGAGCACCGGGGGACGTGGTTCTTACGACTTACCGTCAGTTCGTTTGATCAAACAGAAATACATAATGAGGAGTGCGCCGGTAATCATGAAGGCGCCGCAGAAAGCCAAGGCATTGTTAACGGGACTACGATTTGGGCTTTGGAGGCCGAGGACCATGAACAAAGGGCCAAAGCAGGAACAGACCGGGAATAGGATGCGGCTGATCAAAGGCATGGGAGACCTCTTGTCGCTCAAACTGTGGGATACCTATCTAGGGTGGTTGGACTGGAAGGCTTGTTATAGCCGAGAGTACCCCTTTGCATGGTGCTGATAACGATATTTCAACGACACGCACATTGGGAAGTTCGTTTGCGCTCGCTGGGCAGGAACATGGTTATTGGAACGGCCGCCCCGACTTGGTGCAGCGTGAACCAGAGCGCCACCTCCCTGCCCGCTGCATGTACCGAGACACCATCACCCTGCGCCCTGCATGCACCGGCGCGCTGATGGTGCCTAACGCACGAGTTGACCGGCCCCGCGCCAGGGATTGGACCGGCGGAGAAGAAGAGAATGTGAAAGACGTAGATCGAAGAGGTACTAAGGAGTGCGGGGTCCGGGGTCGAACGTTTGGTTAGGCGATCTCCCCTTGCTAATTTCATTGAGACGATCCTCAAGTTTAACTATTTTCTGCGCAAGTCGCAGGTTATTGACTAAAAGGAAGACAAAACTAAACATTAGACCTTCAATAACGATCCTTCTTACGGTATCACTCGGAGGATTCTTGACAAATTGTCCGTATGCGAATACAAGGCCGACGCCAACCCACAATGTCCACTTCTCGCGTGATTGAAGTTGCTTGAGATTGAGATTTTTGTTCCACATGTGGATGCCTGCGAGCGGGTGGAATGGGTGGAAGGCGAATCTAAGGGCGGCTCTTGATAGAAATAATCCATTTTGCGATCTTTGGCACGGAAAAGAGTCCTACTGCCAAGGTGGTGACTGCTAACCAAGTAGGGGATCGGTCCATGGTCGCACTGACCGCCTTGGTCAGGAAGTAGGCAAGTGTCAAAGCGAGGATGATATAAAACCAACTTCTAAAGGCGGACTCCATGGCCGGGCCTAACGCCTGCGTTGACCGGCCCCGCACCAGACGGAGGACCGGGGGAGAAGAAGCGGCTGGGAAAGATGGAAGACCGGAGGGGAACGGAGGAGTGCGGGGTCCGGGGTCGAACGCTGGGTTAGGCTTTGGGTGATTGAAATGTATCACGAAAGGAATACAATGGAAGTGGCTTGGGCCCACTATCGGAGTACAAACATGCTACCAAAGCTTATCCCAGTTACCGACATCAAGCGCAAGGCCACTGAAATCATTGAATCGATTCAGCGCGAGCAGGAGCCTCTGCTCATCACCGAACGGGGGCGCGAGGCCGCCATTTTGATGGATGTAGCAAGTTACCGAATGCAAGAGCGGAAGATGGCCATGCTCGAAGGCATTATCCGAGGCCAGCAGGCTCTGGCCGCAGGGAAGGTTTTAACCCACGAGGAAGTGCTCGCCCGGACGGCCAAATGGGCTTGACTATAGTTTGGGCTGAACCCGCAGCGGAGCAATTTGCCGAGCGCCTGGACTACATCGGGGCATTCAATCCTGATGCTGCACGCCGATTGCGGCGAAAGGTGGATGCGAGTTTGCGTCGGCTATTGGATTTCCCTGAGATCGGTCGGTGGGTGCCGGAATTCGGAACTGGGCTTTACCGTGAGATTCTGGTGCGCCCTCTGCGGATCCTATACGAAGACCAAATGGATAAGCTCGTGGTGACGTTCGTTTACAGGCAAGAAGAAGCCATTGGCCCCGACAGCTACGAACCAGAAACCGACTGCTGATCAAGGGGCCAACCGTGCGCCGGCCTAACTAGAAATGGGCGAACTCACTTCATCTCTCCAATGTTCGTCCATTTGGGTTGAGTAATTGGTAAAGGGATCAATCTCAAAACTTAGTACACCCTTTGGCGAATTAGATGTACTAAAATTCTGCGGATGGATACTCCTACCCATGGTCAGGCTCCCCGGCTTCTGGATCGCTTGAGGGCGGAGATTCGGGTTCGTCATTACAGCCTCCGAACGGAGGAGACGTACGTGGGGTGGGTTCGCAGGTTCATATTATTTCATGGGAAACGACACCCGAGGGAGATGGGGGCTGCGGAGGTGGAGGGGTTTCTTTCCTATTTGGTGGTGAACCATGGGGTGTCGGCTTCGACTCAGAATCAGGCCAAGGCGGCGCTTCTCTTCCTGTACAAGCATGTGCTGGGGATGGATCTGCCGTGGTTGAAGGAGGTGGTCCAGGCAAAAGGGGGGCGGCGGCTGCCGGTGGTGCTGACTCACGGGGAGGTACGGGCGCTGCTGGACCAGTTGGAGGGAACGATGGGATTGATCGCGCGGCTGCTGTACGGGACGGGGATGCGGTTGATGGAGGGGCTCCGACTGCGGGTGAAGGATCTGGAGTTCGAGCGGGGGGAGGTGACGGTCCGGGACGGGAAGGGGGCCAAGGACCGGGTGACGGTGCTGCCGAGTTCGCTCGGCGCGGGGCTTGGGAACCATTTGTCCAAGGTCCGGGTGCTGTTCGAGAAGGATCGGGATGCGGGGGTGGGCGGGGTATGGATGCCGGCGGCTCTGGCCGCCAAGTATCCTTCGGCGGACCGGGCCTGGGGATGGCAGTGGGTCTTTCCTTCGGGGGGGCTTTCCCGGGATCCGCGCTCCGGGGTGGTGCGGCGGCACCACCTTCATCCTGAGAGTGTCCAGAAGGCGGTGCGTCTTGCTGCTTGCCGGGCGGAGATCGTCAAGCCAGTATCTCCTCATGTGCTGCGCCATTCATTTGCCACTCACCTCATGCAGTCCGGTCAGGATATCCGGACCATCCAGGAGCTGCTGGGGCACCAGGATGTGGAGACGACCATGATCTATACCCATGTGCTGAACCGGGGAGGGCTGGGGGTGACGAGTCCCCTGGACCAGATGGGGATCCGGCCATGATCGAGTACCGGTTCTGCCCCCGTTGCGCCACGCCATTGGAGAACCAGTTCCGCTACGGCAAGGTCCGCCCGGTCTGTCCGGCCTGCGGGTTCGTGCACTGCGCCAATCCGCGGGTGGCGGTGGTGGTGTTCCTGGCGGACGGGGGGCGGGTGCTGCTGGTGAAGCGGGGCATGGAGCCGGAGAAGGGGCACTGGGCGCTGGCGGCGGGATTCGTGGACATGGGGGAACGGCCGGAGGAGGCGGCGGTTCGGGAGATGCGCGAGGAGACCGGGCTGGAGGTGGTGATCACGCGCCGGCTGGACCTGGGGTTCGACGAGGCCAGCCGGGCCATCGTGATTCTCTTCGAGGGCCGGATGGTGGGCGGGACCCTGAAGGCGGACGACGACGTGGAGGAGGCGCGGTGGTTCGCCCCCGGCGAACTGCCGGACGCTTCGGAACTGGCGTTCGAGAGCACCCGCCGGTCCCTCCAGGGCTGGCTGGCGGGGCGGAACTGACAGGCTCCCAGCAGCCGTTGCAGGCTTCGCCTGCTACGGCTGCTTGTGCCCGGTACGGACGATCGATGTCGGCCGGATCCAACGGTGCTAGATCCGGGCCAAGGCCCGGTACGCTTCCAGGAAGTCCGCGGGCTGGGGCAGGATCTCGTCCTCCAGGTGGGGATGGTAGGCCACCCAGGTGTCCTTGGCGGCCAGGCGCTTCACCGGGGCGTCCAGCTCGAAGAACAGCTCGTCGGCAATCCGGGCGGCCAGTTCGGCGCCGTAGCCCCAGCTGAGGCTGTCCTCATGGGCCACCAGGACCCGGCGGGTCTTGCGCACGGTGCGGGCCACGGCTTCCCAGTCGTAGGGGTTGAGGCTGCGCAGGTCGAGGATCTCCACGCTGAGGCCTTCGGCCTCGGCGTTGCGGGCGGCCTGGACGGCCCGGTACACGGTGCTGCCGAAAGTGATGACGGAGATCCGGGTGCCCTCCTGGACGAGGCGCGCCTTGCCGAAGGGGATCATGAAGCCCGGGCCCGGGGCGTCGCCCTTGTTGTGGGTCTGCCGGTAGAGGTGCTTGGGCTCCAGGAACAGCACCGGGTCGTCGCAGCGGATGGCGGTGCGCAGCAGGCCGGCGGCGTCCAGGGCGCGGGAAGGGCAGACCACGCGCAGCCCGGGGATGTGGGTGAACAGGCTCTCGCCGCACTGGCTGTGGCAGATGGCGCCGCCCATGAGGTAACCGCCGATGGGCACCCGCACCACCACGGGCGCCTTGAAGTGGTTGTCGCTGCGCCACCTGATGCAGGCCAGCTCGTCGCGGATCTGCTGCATGGCGGGCCAGATGTAGTCGAAGAACTGGATCTCCACCACCGGCTTGAAGCCCCGGGCGGCCAGACCGATGGCCCGGCCCACGATGGTGGCCTCCGCCAGGGGGGCGTTGAACACCCGGTGGGAGCCGAACCGGCGCTGCAGCCCGTGGGTGGCCTTGAACACCCCGCCCTTGCCCTTCACCTCGCCCAGGATCTCCTCGTGGGTGGCGTCCGCCACGTCCTGGCCGAACACCAGGATGGCCGGGTTGCGCGCCATCTCCTCGGCCAGGGTGGCGTTGATCAGGTCGATCATGGTCTTGCTGCCGGAAGCCTGGGATCCGGCCTCGGCCTCGGTGTCGAAGGCCGCCGCGCAGGGGTCCACCTCCTCGCTGTAGAGGTGGCGCCGCCAGCTGCCGGCGTCGGGGGGCGGGCAGGCCGAGGCCTCGGCCCAGGCCTCGTCCACTTCCCGCTGGACCTCAGCCTTGAGCGCCTCCAGCTGGTCGGGGGTGGCGTCGCCCCGCTCCAGGAGCCGGGCCGGGTAGGTGGCCAGCGGGTCCCGGGCCGCGTCCTGGGCGCGCTCCGCCGCGGTCTTGTAAGCCTGTTCGTCGTCGGAGAGGGAGTGGGAGTAGGGTCGGATCACCCGGGCCCGGACCAGGGCGGGACCGCGCCGGGCCCGGGCATGGTCCACGGCCCGGGAAAGGGCGTCGAAGCTGGCCAGAGGATCCAGCCCGTCCACCTCGTCCAGCACCAGCAGGCCGTGGGCTTCCCAGCCCTGGAGCAGGGCCGCCGCGTTGCCGCCGGGGTACTGGACCTCGGTGGGCACCGAGATGGCGTAGCCGTTGTCCTGGAGCAGGAACACCAGGGGCGCCTTCAGGGTCACGGCGCTGTTGATGCTTTCCCAGAACTCCCCTTCCGCCGCGGCGCCGTCGCCGAGGCTGACCAGCACCACCTCGTCCCGGGCCATGCCCATGGACTCCAGGAGCCCGCCCTGCTCGGCCCGGAGAAGGGCCTCGGCCGCGCCCACCGCCTGGAGGCACTGGGAGCCGGTGGGGCTGGAAGTGGTGAAGATGTTCAGGCGGGCGTCGGCCCAATGGCTGGGCATCTGCCGGCCGCCGTTGGCGGGATCCAGCTTGGAGCCCACGGAGCCCAGGAACATGTCCCTGGCGCTGACGCCCAGCCCGTAGGCCAGGGCTCGGTCCCGGTAGTACAGGAAGAACCAGTCGCGGCCGGGCCGGAGGCACATGGCCGCGGCGGCCTGGACCGCCTCGTGGCCCGCGCCGTTGATCTGGAAGAACACCTTGTTCTGGCGCTTGCCGGCGATCTCCCGGTCGTCGATGCGGCGGGCCGCGTAGATGGTGCGGAACAGCGCCAGGCGCTGGGCGGGGGCAAGGATCCGGTCTGCAGGGCGTGTGGCCGCGTTTGCCAAAGGGTTCCTCCCGCCGTGGGGCGGCGGCCAAGTAATTTATCACACCTGGGTTCGCCCCTGGCCCCAGGGCGAAGGCAACGGGTGGAAAAAAACGCCCGGCGGGCGGAATCCGACGATGTCTCGCCGATCGCCGCCCGCCGGGAGGGGACGGGGGGGTGCCCCGGGCCCGGGACTACAGGTTGCCGGTATAGGCGGTCTCGCCGTGCAGCCCCTGGTCCAGGCCGGACTCTTCCACGCCCTCGGCGACCTTCACCGGGGTGATGCGGTCGATGATCCACAGCATCCCCAGGGTGAACAGGAAGGCCCAGACGGAGGAGAGCACCACCGCGGCGACCTGCTTGCCGAAGAACTCGAAGCCGCCGCCGGTGAGCAGGCCGTTGATGGCGATGGTGGGGTTCCAGGCCTTGTCCGCGAACATGCCCAGGAGCAGGATGCCGATGAAGCCGCCGACCCCGTGCACGCCCCAGACGTCCAGGGCGTCGTCCCAGCCCATGGCGTTCTTCAGGGCCACGGCGTAGAAGCAGACCACGCCGGCGGCCATGCCGATGATGCAGGCGGAGCCGGGGGCGACATAGCCGGCGCAGGGGGTGATGGTGGCCAGGCCGGCCACGGCGCCGACGAGCAGGCCCAGGAACTTGGGCTGGCCGGAGTGCTTCCATTCCACCACCATCCAGGTGAAGCCGGCGAAGGAGGCCGCGATGCTGGTGTTGAGGAAGGCGGAGCAGGTGACGGAATCCACTGCGAATTCACTGCCGGCGTTGAAGCCGTACCAGCCGAACCACAGCAGGCCGGTGCCCAGGGCCACGAAGGGGATGTTGTGCGGGACGGTGTCGATCACCTTGCGCTTGCCCACGTAGAGCACGGAAGCCAGGGCGGCCAGGCCCGCGGTGTTGTGGACCACGATGCCGCCGGCGAAGTCAAGGCAGCCCCACTTGGCCAGCAGCCCATCGGGATGCCAGAGCATGTGGCAGAAGGGGAAGTACACGCAGATCAGCCAGAAGGTGAGGAACCACAGGTAGGCCTTGAAGGTCACCCGGTGGGCGAAGGCGCCGGTGATCAGGGCCGGGGTGATGATGGCGAACATCATCTGGTAGGCCACGTGCACCAGGGTGGGGATGCCCAGGGTCGCGTTGCCCTGGTAGAGAGAGTGCAGGTTGATCCCGTACAGGAAGGGATGGGCGAATGGGTTGCCGAAGATCCCGCCGACCGTGGGGCCGAAGCTCATGGAATAGCCGAAGGCGATCCAGAGCACGGTGGTCCAGGCCATGGAGACGTAGCTCTGGACCATGACGCCCACGACGTTCTTCTTGTGGACGAGGCCGCCGTAGAAGAAGGCCAGTCCCGGGGTCATCAAGAGGACCAGGGCGGCGCACACGAGCATGAAGGCCGTATTGCCTGTGTTGATCTGGGGGAGCACGTGGAACCTCCTTTGGAAAGGTTGGATGGGGGATGGTGAGTGGAAAGCGGATGGAGGGGGGCGGTGGGGCCGGGCCAACCGGGGTCTGGCCACGCGGATCCAGTGGATCCGTCCGTGGCCGAACTTTTCGCCGGAATGGCCGGACCATGCCGCCGATCGGAGCGGGCTGGCTGGGAGCCGGACCATGGGTGCGGGATGAAGTTCCTCCCCGCAGACCCCGCAATATAAAGATCACGTTAAAAATATATATTAGAAGCATAAAAAAAATGTGGACAAGATGGGGAAAAGAAAAGATGTGATGGAGATCATGGACCGGAGGTCCAGGTGTTCCCTTGGCCAAGTGGATAAATAATAAGACTTAAAGACTATGCGAATTCCGAGATAGAGCCTGCTGATTAATTGGTCATCGTTGGGATTGAATTTTAATAAATATTAAATACCATTTCAGCAAAAGGCGATATAAAGTTTGAGCAATAGAGAGTAAACAAAAAATTATGGCAAGTAAAATTTTGGTTTATATATATTTTGCAAACTGTCCTCGCAAATAATTATGTATTTTATTGGTTTTAAGCTAGTTAGAATGATTTCATAAATTTTTTCCTATACACCCATTCCACCCGAATGCGTGTTCCCACTGCCCGCAATAGGGGCGGTGGAGGGTTGAGATTTGGATCACAAATAAGGGGATTCAGGTTTTTTCATTGGATTTATGAATTGTCAGTGTGATAGGGTTCAACGTATCGATTCGCGATCCGCCTGCTGCCCCACCAAGCTGGGTCATTTTGCCAAACCCCACTAAACCCCATGGTCGACAGCATGTTGGCCTGCCCATGTGCCACCTTCTGTAAAGGAGTCGGAAATGACGCCCAACCCTTTTGATACGGGCAACATAGCATTCATGCTGGTCTCCGCCGCCCTGGTCATGATCATGACCCCGGGGCTGGCTTTCTTCTACGGGGGCCTGGTGAGCCGCAAGAACGTGCTGGCCATCATGATCCAGAGCTTCGTATCCATGGGCTGGACCACCTTCATCTGGTGGGCCTGCGGGTTCTCCCTGGTCTTCAGCGGCGGCGAGGGCGGGGTGATCGGCAACCTGCACTATGCCTTCCTGCATGGCGTCAGGCCCGATACCCTCATCACCGTCAACGCCGGCACTCCCAGCGCCTACACCATGTCGCTGCTGGTGCTGTTCGTCTACCAGATGATGTTCGCCATCATCACCCCGGCGCTCATCACCGGGGCCTTCGCCAACCGGGTCAAGTTCCCGGCCTACATGATCTTCCTCACCCTGTGGCTGTTCTGCGTGTACTTCCCGGCGGCGCACATGGTCTGGGGCAACGGCCTGTTCGCCAAGTGGGGCGTGCTTGACTTCGCCGGAGGCACCGCGGTCCACACCACCTCCGGTTTCGCCGCCCTGGCCTCGGTTTTCTATGTGGGCCGGCGCCGGATCCTGGAAAAGGGGCTGCACAACATTCCGTTCGTGGCCCTGGGCGCCGCCCTGCTGTGGTTCGGATGGTACGGGTTCAATGCCGGCAGCGAACTCCAGTGCGACAAGACCACCTTGGTGGCCTTCGCCAACACCGACATCTGCGCCTCGGTGGCCGCCATCAGCTGGCTGTTCCTGGCCTGGATCTTCGAGAAGAAGCCCAAGTTCGTGGGCCTGCTCACGGGTGCCGTGGCCGGCCTGGTGGCCATCACCCCGGCTGCCGGCTTCGTGAGCCCCACCGGCGCGGTCTGCATCGGGGTGATCGTCAGCGTGGTCTGCTACCTGGCCATCGAGCTGAAGAACCATCTCCACCTGGATGACGCCCTGGATGTGTGGGGCGTACATGGGGTGGGTGGTGTGACCGGCTGCATCTGCACCGGCATCTTCGCCACCACCCTCTGGAACTCGGGCGGCGCCGACGGCCTGCTGCGGGGCGGAGTGACCTTCTTCCTGTTCCAGGCCCTCAGCGTGGGCATCACCATGATCTATGCCTTCGTCTTCAGCTATGCCGCGCTGTGGCTCATCGACCGGGTCACCCAGGTCAAGGTTACCGAGCACGAGGAAGAAATGGGGCTGGACGTCACCCTCCATGGAGAGGAGGCTTACACCCTCTAGGGTTGTCTGCAATGGATCAGTTCGTCTCGCCTATCCCCGCAGGGGATACCGAGAAGGGGCCGCCGAGTAGCGCGGCCCCTTGCTTTACCGCAAAATGATTTTGTCCTCGTCTTATCAGGAGCGTCCCCTGTCCAACCATGCGCCCGCCGCGGCCGATCCCATCCTGGTGGCCCTGGGGTCCGAGGCAAGGACCCTGAGGCTGGTGCATACCGGCGTCCGCATGGCCCGGGAACTGGGTCGGCCCTGGATCGCCGTGCACGTGTCGGTCCCGGACTGGGAAACCGCCAACGAGGAGGAACAGGCGCGGGTCTGGCTCCAGGAGGCCCGCAACCTGGGCGCTGCGACGGCCTGGGTGCGCGCGTGGACGGTCAGTGACGGCCTCATCCAGGAAGGCGTCGGGTGCCATGCGGCCCTGGTGGTGATGGGCACGACCCGGCCCCAGGGCCCCTGGGACAGGTTGGAACGAGCCCGAGCCCACGAGGCCATCGGCCTCAATCTGGGCGCGCGGGTCGTCACCGTCCCCCTGGATCCTTCCCCGACCGGAACCCATGGAGTGCCAAGGCTCAAGGAACTGCTCGGGATCGTTCCGGCCATCGTCGTCCTGCTGGGCCTTTGCGCGGTGTTCGCTTCGGCGCTGGACAGGGCGGTGGGCTTTCCGGGGGTTCCGCCAGTGTTCGCCCTGGGCATCGGGTTCGTCGCCCACCGCTGGGGGCGGGCCTTCTCGCTTTCGGCCTCGGCCGGGGTGCTGGCGCTCTACCATTGGCTGTTTACCTCCACGCCGTTTCCTTACCAAACGCAGGATTGGACCAACGTGCTGTACCTGGCGGGCACGCTGCTCATGGTGCAGATCGTGGTCCTGCTGGTGGACCGCCTGAACCAGGAGACCCGGGCGCTGCGGCGGGGGGAGGCCGAGACCTTGCTGATCATGCTCCTGGGCCGCGCCCTGGCCCGCTGCAACACGGCACGGGAGGTGGCGCAGGTGCTGGTCGAGCGGCTGCGGGGACTGTTCCGGGCCCAGGCCTGGATGCTGGTGCCCGGGCCCGGCGATACCTGGGTCCAGCTCCCCGAGACGCCGACGGCGCCGCCCAGCCTGCGCCCCAGCGAGTTCCTGCCGCACTTCAGCGACCCGTCCCGGACGGAACTGTCCGGCCCCCTGATCATGAATGGCTGTTCCTATGTGGCCCTGGCCGGGCAGGGCGGCGGCGAAGGGCTGCTCCAGCTCCTGGTCGGCCTGGGTCAGCCCCTGCCTCCCGAATCCTGGGGGCTGATCCAATCCCTGGCGGTGCAAGGCGCCCTGGCCCTGGAACGGGTCCGGTGGCTGGAACAGGCCCACCAGGCTCGCCTGGACACCGAGTCGGAGCAGATGCGCAACACGCTCCTGGGAGCGGTGTCCCACGACCTGCGCACGCCCCTGGCGGCCATCCAGGGGGCCGCCACCAGCCTGCTGCTCCCGGAGCCCCTGCCCGAAGCCACCCGCCAGGACCTGCTGGCCATGATCCGGGACGAGAGCGACCGTCTGGCCCGGTTGCTGAGCGACCTGCTGGACCTGACCCGCCTGCAGAGCGGGGCCATCCGCGTCCGCAAGGAGTGGCAGTTCCTGGACGAGGTGGTGGGATCGGCGCTGCTGCGCCAGGAGGCGCGCAAGGGCCCGCTGCCCATCCGGGTGGACCTGCCGGAGAGCCTGCCCCTGGTGCCCCTGGACGGCGCGCTCATGGAGCAGGTGCTCATCAACCTGCTGGCCAACGCCCACCGCCACGCCCCCGACACCCCGGTGACCCTGCGGGCCTGGGAGGAACCGGGGGTGGTCCAGCTGGAGATCTCCGACCGGGGCCCCGGCATCCCGGCCGAGTTCCACCGACAGGTGTTCGACAAGTTCTTCCGCATGCCCGGCGACCTAAAGGACGGCGGGGTCGGGCTGGGCCTCGCCATCTGCGGCGCCATCGTCAACGCCCACGGGGGCGCCATCTGGGTGGAGGACAATCCGGGCGGCGGCGCCCGGTTCCGGATCACGCTCCCCCTGGACGGGGAGCCGCCCGCCCCCCTCGACCCCGTGCATTCGCACCTGACGCTCGGAACCCTGCCATGAGCCAGCCCCTGATCCTGATCATCGAGGACGAAGCCTCCCTGCGCCGCTTCCTGGTGCCCACCCTGGCCAACCACGACTACCAAGTGCTCACCGCGGCCACCGGCGCCGAAGGGCTGGCCATGGCCCGGAGCCACAACCCGGACATCATCCTGCTGGACCTGGGGCTGCCGGACCTGGAGGGGGGCAAGGTGCTGCAGAGCCTGCGCCAGTGGATCCGCAAGCCGATCCTGGTGATCTCGGCCCGGAACCAGGAGCAGGACAAGGTCCAGGCCCTGGACCTGGGCGCGGACGACTACCTGACCAAGCCGTTCGGGGCGGAGGAGCTGCTGGCCAGGATCCGGGTCGCCCAGCGGCACGCCACCCAGGCGGTCCTGGATACGCCGGTGGTGCAGTGCGGCGGCCTGCGCGTGGACCTGGAGCGGCACGAGGTGACCATGGACGGCGCTCCGGTGCGCCTGACCCCCCTGGAGTACCGCCTGCTGGAGGCCCTGGCCCAGCGGGCCGGGAAGGTGGCCACCCACGCCCAGCTGCTCAACGAGGTGTGGGGGCCGGCGGCCGCCGGGCAGACCCACTACCTGCGCATCTACATGGGCACCCTCCGCCGCAAGATCGAGCCGGACGCCACCCGGCCGCGCTACCTGCTGACCGAGCCCAGCATCGGCTACCGGCTGAACGTCGACTCGTGATCAGAGTTCAGAACAGCTTCACGTCCTTGATGTCCACGTAGGACTTCACCGGATCCACGATCAGGTGCTCCCGGCGCCCGTGGTCCAGGAGGTAGGTGTGGTCGTCCTGGGTGCGGACCGGGTCGCCCAGGGGGTCGAACACGTGGTTGCCCGCCCCGGCGAAGCGCTCTTCGGGGTGCTCGCAGGCGGCGATGCAGCAGCCGATGGCGAACACGCCGTTCTCGATGGCCCGGGCCTGGAGCAGGGTCCGCCAGACATGGTCCCGGCGCCAGGGCCACCAGGCCGGGGTCGCCAGGGCGTCGCACCCGGCCTGCAGGCAGGTGGTCCGGGCCTGCTCGGGGAAGCGCAGGTCGTTGCAGTTCATCAGGCCCAGGACCCAGTCCTTGAGCCGCACCGCCACGTAGCGGTCGCCCGGGTCCCAGAGGTCGAACTCGCCGTTGGGACGGAACAGGTGGATCTTGTCGTAGTGGGCCTTCTCCTCGCCGGCCTGCCAGACTGTGAGGCGGTTGCGCCGGCCCTCGGTGAAGGAGCCGAACAGGAAGGCGGTCTGGGGGTGGTCCCCCGACAGGGTCCGGAACCGCGCCCGGACCGCCGCGGGGTCCACCTGCTGGCGGTAGCCGTGGAGGAAGCTCTCGGGAAACACGCACAGGTCCGCACCCGCCTTGGCCGCCTGGGCACCTTCCTGCTCCATGCGGGCCAGGTTGGAAGCCACATCCATGCACACGAATCGGGACAGATGCAATTGCATGGGCCACCTCGGTATTCATCATTTGAACATGAGTTGGAAGACCAGCCTCAACTTCCGCGCTGTCAATGCGCCGGCGGCCCGGGATGGATCCCCGCCCCGGGGCGGGCTATGATGCCGGACCGGCCGGTCCGGGTCCTGTCCCGAACTTCCTTAGAGGTGATGGTTTGCCATTCCGATCTTTGCTGCGATGCCTATCATTTGGATTCATGATCCTTGCACTCGGCGTGCCGGCAACCGCCGGCCGCGGCGTCAACCTGGCGGACCTGGACCCCTCGGTGGCCCCGTGCCGGGACTTCTTCCAGTACGCCAACGGCAGCTGGATCCGGCGCAACCCCATCCCCGCCGACCAGAGCACCTGGAGCGGGTTCAACGAAGTGAAGGAGCGCAACCGGCTCACCCTCAAGGCGATCCTTGATCAGTGCGCCGCGGCCGGCGCCCCCGCGGGCAGTCCGCAGCGGATGGTCGGCGATTTCTACGCCAGCGGCATGGACGTCCGGGCCCTGGAACGGGCCGGCGCCGCGCCCCTGGGGCCGGTCCTGGCCCGCATCGGCGCGGTCCGGGACGCCCGCGGCCTGGCCTCGGCCCTGGCCGCGGCCCACCTGGACGGGACCGGCCCGGGCTTCAGCTTCCAGGTGGGGCAGGACGACGAGCGGAGCTCGGTCACCATCGCCCAGTTCGCCCAGGGCGGACTGGGGCTCCCGGATCGGGACTACTACCTCCGCACCGACGGGAAGTCCCGGCGGATCCGGGCCCGGTACCGGGACCACGTGGCCCGGATGCTGGCCCTGCTGGGCGAGCCGCCCGGTCGGGCCAGGGCCGACGCGGGCGCGGTGCTGGAACTGGAGACCCGGCTGGCCGCGGCGTCCATGACCCGGGTGGAACGCCGGGACCCCCACGCGGTGTACCACCGCATGACCCTGGCCGAACTGGCCGCCATCGCCCCGGACTTCGACTGGGCCGGGTACCTGGAGGCCCTCGGGGTACGGGCGGATCCGGTCCTGGTGCGCCAGCCGGAGTTCTTCCGGTGGTTCTCCGCCCTGGTGCGGGAGGCGCCGCCGGCCCGGTGGCGGGCCTACCTGCGCTGGCACGCGGTACACGCCGCCGCCCCCAGCCTGGCCCCGCGGTTCGAGCGGGAGCATTGCGCCTTCTACGGCAAGGCCCTGAGCGGGATCCAGAGCATGAGCCCGCGCTGGAAGCGGGTCCAGGACACCGTCGACCAGGACCTGGGGGAGGCCCTGGGGCGCCTGTTCGTGGAGCGGGCCTTCCACCCCGAAGCCAAGGCCCGGGCCCTGGAACTGGTGGCCAACCTGCGCCTGGCCCTGGAGGAGCGCATCCGCGGCCTGGACTGGATGGGCGAGGCTACCCGGACCGCCGCCCTGGCCAAGGCGGCGGCCCTGAGGGTGAAGATCGGCTACCCGGACCGGTGGCGCGACTACACCGGGCTGGAGGTGGTCCGGGGCGACTACGCGGGCAACGTGCTCCGGGCCCGGCGGTTCGAGGTCCGGCGGAACCTGGCCAAGCTGGGGCGCCCGGTGGACCGGGACGAATGGGAGATGACCCCGCCCACGGTCAACGCCTACTACAACCCCCTGCTGAACGAGATCGTGTTTCCGGCCGGCATCCTGCAGCCGCCGTTCTTCGACCCGGAGGCCGACGACGCGGTGAACTACGGGGCCATCGGCATGGTGATCGGGCACGAGCTGACCCACGGCTTCGACGACGAGGGCCGGCAGTACGACGCCCAGGGCAACCTGAAGGAGTGGTGGACCGCCGAGGACAGCAAGGCCTTCGCCGCCCGCGCCGGGCTGGTGGTGCAGCAGTTCGACGCCCTGGAAGCCCTTCCGGGCCTGCACGTGAACGGGCGCCTGACCCTGGGCGAGAACATCGCCGACCTGGGCGGCCTCAAGCTGGCCTTCGCCGCCTACCGCAAGTCCCTGGAAGGCCGGCCCCGGCCCGCCGACATCGACGGCTTCACCGCCGAGCAGCGGTTCTTCCTGGGCTACGCCAAGGCCTGGCGCTTCCAGGCCCGGGAAGAGGCCGCGCGCATGCGGGTGCTGGTGGATCCCCACGCCCCGCCCCGGTTCCGGGTCAACGCACCGCTTGCCAACCTGCCGGAGTTCATCCAGGCCTTCGGCTGCGGGGAGGGCGCACCCATGTGCGCCCCGCCCGGGTCCCGGCCGGCCATCTGGTGACGGTCACGGCTGGATCACCAGGAAGGGCTTGGTGCGGTCGGTGTTGATCTGCACCTGTCCCGCCCGGCCGGTCCAGGTCTGCCGGTCCACCTGGATGAAGGGCGGCTCGGCCACGGTCCGCACCCGGCAGGACCAGGTGGAGCCGCCCTGCCTGGGCGCGAACTGCAGGTCGAAGCTGAAGAACCCGTCCTGGGACTCGTTGAACCGCAGCACGTAGTCCTTGTTTCCTTCCAGTTCGAAGGTGTCGCCGGGCTGGTAAAGGGTCTTGAGGGTGGCGCTGGCGGTGGGGATCTTCACCTCGATGGTGCCGTTGCCGGCCTGCAGCCGCAGGGTGCAGGGCTGGGCGCAGACGATCCGGCGGGAGTCGTAGGCCGTTTCGGCCGCCAGGGGCAGGGTGGAGCCGGCCAGGTACAGGATCGCCACCGGTATCGGAGTTAATAATTTTTTCATCATTCGCGTCCGAGCCTCAGTTGAGAAACTTCACCAGTGTAACAATTCTAAAAATTTGGTTCCAATCGTTCAATTAAAAATTTGTTAAATTTTGAAACCGTGGACCGGTCCAGTCAGGGGCGCAGCATCAGGGTCAGGGTGGCGACGGTGCGGTGGCGCATGGCCCCGTCCAGGGGCCGGTGCACCCCAGCGCGGACCCGGACCCGCTTGAGCGCCTTGTCACTGGCTTCCTGGTCCAGGCCGTCCAGGTTCAGTTCCAGCCCCAGCACCCGCTGCCAGGGGCCCCGGTCCTGGCCGGCGGTCCACAGGGCGGCGCCCTCCGCGTAGGCCCGCACCGGGCCGCCCAGGTCGAAGCGCCAGCGCTGGAACCGGTCGCCGGTGGCGGTGAAGGCCGGCAGGGCCGGCTGTTCGATCCGGCCCAGGTCCAGGCTCTCGGGCACCAGGGAGGTGGTGACGCCGCCCAGGCTGAAGACCTCCTGGGGGTTGCCGCGCATCCCGCCCTGCTCGCCGCCCAGGTGGAGCGGAACCAGGGGGGTTTCCACCCGCAGGTCCACCGAAGCGCGCAGGGCCTGCCAGGCATGGGGAGCGCCGGGGGTCTGGCGGTTGCCCTGGAAGACCTTGACCGCCGGGGCCAGGTCCAGGCCCCAGGCCCCCCGGGCCTTGAGCACGTCCAGCCCGGCGCGCAGACCCACCAGGCCGCGCCCCACGGGGGTGGCGGCAGGGGGCGCCGGGGAGCGGGGACGCACCTGTTCCCAGGCGGCCACGGGGCTGGCCCAGAACCGGACCTCGCCGGGCTGGTCCCAGGCCAGGGCCCACTCCCCGCCCCACCGCTGCCGGTCGACCGGGACCGGGGCGTAGCGCTGGAGGGAGGGGCGCTCCAGGTCGGAGAACAGGGTGAAAGAGGGCTTCCAGGCCCAGGCCGCGGAGGACAGGGCCAGCACCGCGCCCCGGGGGCCGGCGCCGTCGCCCAGTCCGGCCAGGGCCTGCCAGGAGAGCCGCCCCAGCAGGTCCGAGCCGCCGGCGCCCAGCAGGTAGGTGTTCCCCGCCGGGGTGAGGTTCACGCCGGCGGCCAGGTGGTTCCAGACATTGTCCCGGGCCCGGTAGGGCGCGGGGGGCGGCGGCGCCGTCGGCGGAGGCAGGGGCGAAGGCAAGGGAGGACTGGGCAGGGCCGCGTCCGGAACCAGGATCCGGGGCTCGGCGGCGGGGCCCTGCTCCAGGGGCGGCAGGCCCAGGTCCAGCTTGCGGATCTCGACCCCCCGGGGATCCAGGCTGGTGTAGAAGAGCCAGCGACCGTCGGGGGTCGGAGCCGGGTTCCAGGCCGCCCCGGGGGTGCGGGTGAGGACCTGGGCTGGACCGAACTGCCGGACGCCGCCGGCCTCCTGGTAGGGCACCCGCACCAGGTTCCAGATGCCTTCCACCTCGCACCCGGCATAGACCACGCGCCGGTCCGGATCCACCCAGGCCCGGCCCACGGCCGATCCCGGCAGGGGCACGGGCTGGCCATCCCACGCCAGCACCCACCGGCCCTGGCGGTGCCTGGGGGCCAGCACGGGATGGGCGGGGACGCCGGCGCTCCCGGGATGCAGCCGCACCCCGAAGTCCAGGCGCCACAGGGCCGGCCGCAGCCGGAGGATGCCTTCCCGGTCGGGGCGCTTGAGCTGGAAGCGGACGGTGCGGTCATCCACCCACTGGGGCTCCTCGGGGGCCTGGTGATCCAGGCTCGGCAGGCTCGCCAGCAACCTGGGGGCCGGGTATTCCGGAGGGACGTCCGCCACCCCGTTGAACGGATCGGCCTGGGCCGCTGCGTCGGCCGCCCGGGGGGCGGGGGCCGGCGGCGGGGCCAGGCTCCACACCCGCAGGCCCGCATGACGGCGGATGATTAGCCGGGCCAACAGGGCCTTCCCGTCCTTGCTCACGCCCAGGTCGGACACGCCGCCGTTCACCCGCAGCCAGAGGGAGCCCTCCCGCAGCCCCTGGGCCCGGAGCCGGGTCTCGGACTCCAGGGCGTCGTGGGTGATTTCCGCCTGGAAGCGCTGGTACCCGTCCCGGGCGGTGAAGCCGAAGGTGGACTGGAAGGCCGCCTCGAAGGAGCGCCCCCGGCGGGAGGCCAGCTGCTTCCACAGGCGCTGGAGCACGTCCGGCTGGTCCGGCCGCTGCCGTTCCAGCCACTCCAGGTAGGCCGAGCCCACAAGATAGGCCATGTTGCCGGCCATGAACCCATGGGTGCGGTCCAGGGCCGAGTAGGGGGGCAGCTTCCCGGCCCGGGCCCACTGGCGCAGCACCGCCGCCCGCAGGGTACTGTGCGGGCGCCCGGAGCCGGTGACCCGGCCTTCCAGCAGCACGGCGTAGCCTTCGCTGACCCAGCGGGGCGCCTTCAAGGCCAGGGGGCCCAGGGGCAGCCGGAACAGGGAGGCGGTGGCCCCGAACTCTTCGGGCGGCTTGGCCGGGCGGGTCAGGTGGTGGATGTGGGTGAGTTCGTGGGCCAGCAGGATCTCGGTCCAGGTGCTCATGGCGTTGCCGGGAGGGCTGTCGCTGGGGGGCTCCGTGCGCCAGAGCACCACGTAGGGCAGGGTGAGCAGGGGCACCGCCAGGCCGTTGCCCTCGGCCACGGGGTCCTCCAGGAGCACCTGGATGGGTCCCGGGCTCTGGTAGCCCACCTGGGCGGTCACCTGCTCGTGGATGGCCTCGATGCGTCCGGCCAACTCCGCCGCCCAGTCCGCCAGGGCCGGAGGGTAGTGGATCCGGTAATGGGCGGTGGCGATGGTGCTCCAGGCGGCCCAGGGGGCCATCTGCGCAGGGGCGCCGGCCACGGCCGCCGTGGCGGCGAGCAGGCAGAGCAGCCGCACGGGGAGGCGGAACATGGGGGGCATTGTAGCTTGGTTGGGCCGGTCCCTGGAGCCCCCGGCGGAATCCGCTGCCGGCCCGGCGCGGGCGGCCCCGGGTCCGGAGCGGTCCGCTCCACCGCCACGGCCTGGTACAGGCAGGCTCGGCCGGACGAAAAACGCCCCCGGACCTGCCTGGGGGGCGGTCCGGGGGCGGAAGGTCCGACCCGGTCAGTAGCCGTAGGTCCAGGCCAGTTCCCCGGTCTGGCAGGAGATGGCCACCTGGCGGCGCTCGAAGGGGCAGTTGAACACGTAGACCAGCTCGTCGGGCCAGCTGGGCAGATCCGGACGCAGGATGCCCACGGAGGTGAACCCCTGCACGTAGCCGCTGGCGTTCAGGCTGCCGATGGCGGTGTCCAGGGAGGCGGCGATCCAGGTGAAGTCCAGGGTCTTGAGGCCCTTGACCGCCTTGTCCGAGTAGCGGAAGTTGTTGAACACCCCGTGGGTGCACTCGGCCGTCACGGACACGTGCTTCCTGGGAGCCGGGGGGGCGGGCGCCGGCACCTGCACTGGCCCCGGCAGCGGGACCGGGCCGAAGACGTCGCTCGGATCCGGGTTCTGCCCCTGGTCGTCCAGGGGGGGCATGGCGATGTCGTCCGGCCCGGGCCCGTTGATCTTGTACAGGAAGGTCCAGTGCTGCACGTCGGCGGCCTTGGTCATGAGCACGTCGCCCTGGGGCGTATGGACGCCGCCGTGGATCTTGTAGAGCCCCAGGCTCTCCGGATCCCGGGAGGTGGCCATGCCGCTGGATACGTAGTGGGAGGCCGCGTTCATCAGGCCGTTGATGTCGTTGCTCTGGGCCGCCAGGGAGGTGCCCGCCAAAGCGATGGGAATGAACCATTTGGCTGTAAGCATAGATGACTCCTTTCGGGGTAGGAAAAAAAGCCGGGTTGACCCGTCAGATGAGACGGAATAGACCCAACAAGCGTTCTTTAAAATGTTTTTGGCGATAAGTTTGAGCAGGCATGCCTTTTATAGTTCCACGTGATATAAGTAAGCGCTTATTCTCTCAATATTTTTCTAAATCAATCTCATTTTAAGCCGCCAACCGTGGAATGCACGTGTTTTATTTTAATAAGTTTTTTGGTCAACAGATTTACCCTCGGCCCGGAATTCCCCTTCATTATCAGCCGCCACGCTCGCCCCATCGCCGGCAACGGGGATGGGCCGCTCAAGCACCGGCGCTCCCGCGGCCCGCCCGGCCGGCGTCAGGAGCCGGACTTGAGGCTCTTGGCCAGCAGCTGGGTGCGGATGAAGGTGTCCAGGTCGCCGTCCAGGACCTTCTGGGTCTGGCTGGTCTCGGCCGAGGTGCGGTGGTCCTTCACCATCTGGTACGGGGCCAGGACGTAGCTGCGAATCTGGGAGCCCCAGGCCACGTCGGCCTTCTCCCCGGAGGCCTGGGCCACCTTCTCCTCCAGCTTGCGCCGCTCCAGCACGAACAGCCGGCCCTTCAGGACCTTCAGGGCGGTGGCCCGGTTCTGGATCTGGCTGCGCTCGTTCTGGCAGCTCACCACGATGCCGGTGGGCAGGTGGGTGAAGCGCACCGCGCTCTCGGTCCGGTTCACGTGCTGGCCGCCGGCGCCGCTGGCCCGGAACACGTCGATCCGCAGGTCCTTCTCGGGGATCTCGATCTCGATGGTGTCGTCCAGTTCGGGGCTGACGTACACCGCCGCGAAGCTGGTGTGCCTGCGCTTGGCCGCGTCGAACGGGGAGATGCGCACCAGCCGGTGCACTCCGGCCTCCGCCCGGAGGTAGCCGTAGGCGTACGGCGCCGTCACCATGAAGGTGGCGCCCTTGATCCCGGCCTCGTCCCCTTCCTGGTAGTCCAGCATCTCCGTCTTCCAGCCCTTGGCCTCGCAGTAGCGCAGGTACATGCGCAGCAGCATGGCGGCCCAGTCGCAGCTCTCGGTGCCCCCGGCGCCCGGGGCGATGGCCACGATGGCGTTGTTGGGATCCAGTTCGCCGGAGAGCATCATCCGCAGTTCGGCGTCCTCCACCTCGCCGCGCAGTTTGGCCTCCAGGGCCTCCGCCTCGCGCAGCATGTCCGCGTCGTCCCGGGCCAGCTCCAGGGCCGTCTCCAGATCCTCCAGCCCGCCCGAGAGGCGCTTGGCCAGGGCGATCTCGTCGGTGATGGCGCCGCGCTTCTTGAGGATGGGGCGGGCCGCGTCCGGATTGTCCCAGAATCCCTGCGCCGCGGTCTGCTCCTCTATCTGCTCCAGCTCAAGAGCCTTGCGTTCGGCATCCAGGTGGCCGCACAGCTGCCTCACCCTGGGATCCAGCTCGTTCTTGGCCCGTACGAGGCTTTCGAAGTCCATGTTCCATCCATCAACATTGGCCGCGCGCGGGGGCCGGCCTTCCACTTTAACGCGGGTCCTGTTCCGGCCCACGCAAAAGCGCTTTACAGAAGGACAACACACCCAAGGTATCCTGGTCCCATGGCGGAAGAACTCGGCATCCCGGACGACGATCCGGAACCCACCCTGCGCGGGACCCTGACCGGCAGCGGAGCCACCCCCCTGGCCTTCGCCCGCTGGGAGCTCCCCGAGCCCCGAGGCCGGGTGGTCATCGCCCACGGCTACGGGGAGCATGGGGAGCGCTACCGGCACACGGCGCAGTGGCTGAACCGGCTGGGCTGGGCGGTCTCGACCCTGGACCACCGGGGCTTCGGCCGCAGCGGCGGAGTGCGGGGAGACGTCCGGGGGGTCCAGGCGCCGGTGGAGGACCTGACCCTGTTCCTCCGCCACGAGCGGCTGTACGACGCCGCCCGCCTCGAGGCCGCCCGTCCGGGGGCGGCCCCGGATACCTTCCCCCAGATCCTGCTGGGGCACAGCTTCGGGGGACTGCTGGCGCTCCTGGTGCTGCTCTGGCACCCGGACACCCTGGAGGGGCTGATCGTGTCCAGCCCCGCGCTGCGGCTGCGCCGGCTGGCCTTCCCCCTGAGGGCGCTGCAGGCGCTGGCCCACCGGGTGTTCCCCCACCGGCCCCTGAACCTGCCCGGGGACAAGTCCCAGGTCTGCTCGGACCCGGCCATGGTCAGGCGCTACGAAGAGGATCCCCTCTGCCACCGGTACATTTCGGCGGGCTTCCTGGCCGCCATGGCGGAAGGCGCCCGGGAGCTCACGGGGTTCGGGGCCGAGCTGGACCGGCCCATCCTGCTGCTGGAGGCGGGCCGGGACACGGTGGTGGACCCGGACGGCGCCGAGCCGCTGTGGGCCGAGATTCGGCCCAGGCTGCTGGAACGGCATCGCCTTGAGGGGTTCTTCCATGAGATATTTCATGATCAGGACCGGGCCGAGGCGGAGCGCCTCGCCGCCCAGTGGCTGGACCGCCAGTTCCCCGCCGGGAACGGCGCCCAGGCGCCGCAGTCCGCCACCCTCTGACTCCGAGGATTCCAGATGACGTTCCGCCGCGCCCTGAAGTTCACCTTGCCGGTCCTGCTGCTTGCGGGCGCCGGCTTGGCCTGCAAGCACAAGCCCAAGACCGCGCCGGACCCGTACCGGAACCTGGGCGCCGCCGAGCTGCTGGCCAAGGGCGAGATGTACCTGCAGAACGGGAAATGGGACGAGGGCCGGAAGATGCTGCGCAGCATCGAGGAGCGGCTGCCCTCCGCGCCGGAGTTCGCCAAGGCCAAGCTGCTGATCGCCGACAGCTTCTTCTACAGCTCCACCTCCACCTACCCCGAGGCCCTGGTGGAGTACAAGAGCTTCCTGAACTACTTCCCCCGGTCCGACCAGCGGGACTACGCCCTGTTCCGGATCGGGCTGTGCCATTTCGCCGCCATCGAGAACGCCGAGCGGGACCAGACCGAGACCCACAAGGCCATGGAGGCGTTCCAGGACCTGCTGCGGGAGGCGCCCGGGTCGGTCTACGCGGTGGACGCCAAGGCCAAGATCACCCAGTGCTGGCGCCGGCTGGCCGAGTCGGAGCTGATGGTCGGCATCTTCTACGTGAACAACTTCAACTACGGGCCCGCCGAGCGGCGCCTGAAGGGCCTCATGGAGACCTATCCCGACTACGTGGACCGGGAGCGCGCCTACTACTACCTGGCCGAGGCCCTGCGCCGCAAGAAGCTGGAGCCGGAGCAGGTCAAGACCTTCCAGAAGGGCTTCCTGGCCAAGGTGGAGAAGGAGGACATGGCCGACCTGACCAAGGCCGAGGCCGCCAAGTACAAGGAGGATCTGGCCCAGTACGGCGAGGAGGAGGCGGTGAAGAACCGGGCCGAGGCCCGCAGCTACTACCAGAAGCTGGTGGAGAGCTACCCCGCCAGCCCCTGGGCGGCCCGGGCCAGCGACCGGCTGGTGGAGATGGGCCAGATCGGGCTGAAGGAGGAGCTGGATAGTTAGCGGTTTTTTTACGCCGCCGCCCCTCCTCCTGAGGTCGCCTTGATGCCTCCCGAGGCAGACTTCCGCCGGGAGGAACCCGCATGGAAGTCGTCGCCATCCTGTCCCTGGTGTTCAGCGTCATCTACACGCTGTCGTTCATCTACTTCGAAGCCACCCGCCGGTGCTGACGACGGGCCGCGTTCCGGTCTCGGGGAGGCGGCCTAAGTGAAGAAACTGATCAGCGCCTGGGCCACTTCTTCCAGCATCGCCTCGGTCATCTCCGGATAGACCGGCAGGCTCAGCACTTCCTGGGCCGCCAGCTCGGATTCGGGCAGCTGCCCTTTCCGGTATCCCAGGTCCTTGAAGCACGGCTGCTCGTGCAGGCAGATGGGGTAGTAGATGGCGCAGCCGATGCCCAGGCCCTTCAGGTGGGCCATGAGGGCCTCCCGGCGCCCGCCCTTCACCCGGACGGTGAACTGGTTGTAGATGTGCCGGCCGTCGGGGACCTTCTCCCGGGGCAGGCCCAGCCGCTCCTGGGGGAGCTCCCGGAGCCACTCCAGGTACCACTTGGCGTGGCGGCGGCGGCCTTCGTGCCAGCCTTCCAGCAGGGGGAGCTTGGCCCGCAGCACCAGGGCCTGGAATTCGTCCATCCGCCCGTTCATGCCGATTTCGTGGTGCACGTACACCGGCTCCATGCCGTGGACCCGCAGGCGCTTGACCCGGGCCGCCAGGGTGGTGTCCGAGCGCACCAGGGTCATGCCGGCGTCGCCGAAGGCGCCCAGGTTCTTGGTGGGGTAGAAGCTGCACCCGGTCAGGTCGCCGAACTGGCCGGAGGACTTGCCCCAGCCCTTGGCGCCCAGGGACTGGCAGGCGTCCTCGATGACCGGGATGCCGTGCCGGGCGGCCACGGCCATGATGGCGGGCATCTCCGCCAGCTGGCCGAACAGGTGGACCGGGATGATGGCCCGGGTGCGGGGGGTGATGGCGGCCTCCACCAGCTTGCCGGTGACGTTGAAGGTGTCGGGATCCAGGTCCACGAACACCGGCTTGGCCCCGGTGCGGGCGACCACGCCGGCGGTGGCGAAGAAGGTGAAGGTGGGCAGGATGACCTCGTCCCCGTGCCCGACCCCCAGGGCCATGAGGGCCACCAGCAGGGCGTCGGTGCCGCTGGACATGGCGGTGGCGGCCTCGACCCCGGCGTAGGCCGCCAGTTCCGCTTCCAGGCCCTTCACGTTCTCGCCCAGGATGAAGCTGGAGCGGTCGATGAGGCCGGCGAGGCCTTGCAGGATCCGCTCCTTCACGGGGGCGTTCTGGGGGGCGAGTTCAAGCATGGGCACGGACATGGAAGCTCCAGAGGACCCATCATTATAGACGTGACCCTTCCGGCGTCGGCAAAAAGGGCTCATTGACGGCACGCCCACCCGCGGCCGATCATGACGATCATGGCGAAAGTGCTGGTGATCGACGACAGCCGATTGATGTGCCGGTACCTTCGCAGGGTGCTGGAAGGACCCCACGTGGTGGAGGAATGGCTGCCGCCCTCGGCCATGGAGGTGGGGCCGCACATCCTGGAGAGCGCGCCGGACGTGGTGGTGACCGACTACCAGATGCCGGGGTGCAACGGGGCCACGGTGGCCCGGATGGTCATGAAGACCCGGCCCGAGCTGCCGGTGATCGTCATCACATCCAGCCGGGACGAGGAAGTGGCCGCCACCCTGCGCAAGTTCAAGGTCGCCGACATCCTGTACAAACCCGTGGCCCCCGAGGCGATCCTGGCTTCGGTGGAGCACGCCCTGGAAGCGCCGGCCTGAACGTCCGGCCTGCTGTGTCCGCAGCCGATTTGTGCCACTCTGTAAGGCTCAACCAGGAGGTGACATGTTCCGGAGGATGGACGACTTCAGGCGGACCTGGATGGCGGAGGCCAGGCACACCCTGACGGTGTTCGAGGCCATCCCCGATCCGTCCCTGGGCGCGGCGATCGCCGAGGGACACCGCGACCTCAAGCGCCTGGCGTGGCACCTGGTGGAATCGCTCATCGAGATGCCCACCCGCATGGGCCTGGCCATGCCCGGGGCGGAGCTGGTCAAGGGCGGGTTCATCGGGCCGCCCCCGGAGGACATGCAGACCATGGTCAGCACCTACCGCGCCGCCTCGGACGGCCTGCTGAAGGGGATCGGGACCTGGTCCGACGCGGACCTGGAGCGGGAGGACGACCTGTACGGCGAGACCTGGAAGCGGGGCCACAGCCTGTTCGTGCTGGTGGCCCACCAGGCCCACCACCGGGGCCAGATGACCGTGCTCATGCGCCAGGCGGGGCTGACGGTGCCCTCCATCTACGGGCCGGTCATGGAGGGCTGGGCCTCGTACGGGGTGGAGCCGCCGAAGGTGTGATCAGCGCCGGCGGAGCTTGCGCAGCAGCGTGGCCTTGAGGGACCGGGCCTCGGGCACCCGGAAGGCGAACAGCAGCGCGGCGTAGACCAGGGCGCACAGGGCGATGAGGGGGAACAGCCGCAGGCTGTCGTGGCCCAGGCCCCGGAAGGTGCCCAGGCCAAGCCGGCGGGCGCCCGCCCAGGCCAGGGCGCCCATGAGCCCGGCGGCCAGGGCCATGGCGAACCAGCCGCCCAGGACCTCCCGGTAGGGCAGCCGGCCCATCCGCCGGTGCAGGGCGATGGTCAGGAAACCCACCCCCGCCAGGCTGGCCGCGCCGTTGGCCAGGGCGAGGCCCCCGGTGCCAAGGGGCCCCATGAGGGCGATGGAGGCGGCCACGTTGACCACCATCCCGAACAGGGCGGCGTAGGCGGGCCACCGGTAGTCCTTGAGGGCGTACAGGCACTGGGCGGCGATCCGCCCGGTGGCGATGAACAGCAGGGCCACCGCCTGGAAGGCCAGGGTGCGGGCGGTCCAGTCCACCGCCGCGGCGCCGTAGCGCCCGGTCTGGAAGATGACGGCGATGATCGGCTGGGCCAGCACGGCCATGCCCACCGCGCCGGGGATCACCAGCACCGCGGTGCCGCGCAGGGCGCCGGCGAGGCTGGAGCGCAGCCCGGGGATGTCCCCCTCCTCCACCAGCCGGCTCATGGCCGGCAGGCTCACGGTGGCCACGCTGGCGGCGAAGATCCCCAGCACCATCTCGCCCATCATGTTGGAGTTGAACAACACGGTCTGGGCGCCCACCGCCAGCTGGGAGGCCAGGATGGTGGAGATGACCACGTTGATGGGGTGGATCCCGGTGCCCATCAGGCCCGGGGCCATGCGCTTGAGGGCGCTGCGCACGCCCGGGTGGCGCAGGTGCAGGCCCCAGCGGATGCCCAGGCCCAGGCGGCGGAAGCTGGGCCAGAGCACGAACAGCTGCACCAGCCCGCCCACCAGGGTGGCCAGGGCCAGGACCACCGCGGCCCGCTCTGGGACCCGCCAGGGGGCCGGGCCGAAGCGCAGGCACAGCCACGAGAAGCTGATGAACGCCAGGTTCCAGAAGGTGGAGACCGAGGCCGGCAGGCCGAACCGCCCGCGCAGGTTCAGCACCGCCGACAGCCCCGCGGTGAGGCTCACCAGCACCAGGTAGGGGAACATGATCCGGGCCAGGACCGTGGTGAGGGTCCACTGGGCCGAGGCCGCCCGGGTCCCGGCCAGCACCTGCCCCAGGACCCCCAGCTGCTGCCACCAGCGCACGTCCGGGGCCAGCTTGCCCAGCATCTGCAGCCCGGTGAGCAGCCCCATGGCCGGGATGCACAGGGCGCACAGGAGGGTCAGGAACAGCCCCAGGGTGCCCAGGAACCGGGCCACCATCTCCCGCCCGGCCGCCTCGCCCTGGGTGCTCTCCACTTCGTTCAGGGTGGGCAGGAAGGCCGCGGTCATGGTGCCTTCGGCGGTGAAGCGCCGGAGCAGGTTGGGGATGCGGAAGGCCACCATGAACGCGTCCGCCGCCAGGCCCGCGCCCAGGTAGTTGGCCAGCAGCCGGGACTGGAGCATGCCGGTGATGCGGGAGAGGAGGGTCATGAACCCCACCACCCCGGCGGAGCGCAGGAGCGAGGGGCGTCCGGTCCCCTTGGCCGCGGTCATCGCCGGGCCGCCGGGCGGCCGTGGGCAGGTCGGGATCGGGGCAGCGGCAGGAACATGGGCACCGGAAGGAGGCTCAGGGCGGTGCTGTACTTTACCATTGGCGGAACAGCCGTAATTGCCGCCCATGCGGGCGGGCCGTCATAATGGCGCATGGCGAAACGGTCGTTCTTCGGCAGGGCCCTGCGCGCGCTGGGGCTGTGCCTCCTGGTCCTCCTGCTGGGCAGCGCCGGGCTGGTGCTGGCGCTGCGGTTCCTGCCGGTGCCGGTGTCCGCCCTCATGGTGGAGCGGCAGGTGGAGGCCTGGACCTCGGGGCGGCGCTACACGGCCCTGCACCGCTGGACCCCGCTGGAGCAGATCGCCCCCTGCATGGGCGTGGCGGTCATCGCCGGGGAGGACCAGAACTTCGAGGAGCACTTCGGCTTCGACTGGCAGGCCATCGAGAAGGCCTACGCGCACAACGAGCACAGCCGGCGCAAGCGGGGTGCCTCCACGGTCTCCCAGCAGACCGCCAAGAACCTGTTCCTGTGGGAATCCCGCTCCTGGGCGCGCAAGGGCTGCGAAGCGTACTTCACCCTGCTGCTGGAGACCCTGTGGTCCAAGCGGCGGATCCTGGAGGTGTACCTGAACATCGTGGAGTTCGGGGACGGGGTCTACGGGGTGGAGGCCGCCTCCCGCAAGTTCTTCGGCCGTCCCGCCAGCGCCCTGGACCCGGCCCAGGCGGCGCTGCTGGCGGCGGTGCTGCCCAGCCCCCGCCGCTACCGGGCCGAGGCGCCCAGCGCCTACGTGCGCCTGCGCCAGGAATGGATCCTGCGCCAGATGCGCCAGTTGGGTGGGGACCGGGCGGTAATGAATCTTTAGAATGACAACAAGGCGAGGTTCGGCCGATTTTCGACCAAAAAATGAGACCTGGACCCAAGAAAGAGAAAAAGCTTGAACCCGCGGGGGAGAGCGGTTTTAATTTGCTCTTCATATCCGCCGTTCCAGCCACAGCACCCCGAGGGTTCCATGGTCCCATCGAACGACAGCCTTTTTCCGAGCCGTCCGGCTCCCATCCGGCACGGCGTCGATCCGGTCATCCTGGTGGTGGAGGACGAGATCATCACCCGCACCGTGATCCGCACCCGGCTGGCCAAGGAGAAGGTCCAGGTGCTGGAAACCGGCACCGGGGAAGGGGCCCTGGCCATGCTCGAATCCGCGGACGTGGACCTGGTCCTGCTGGATGTCCTCCTTCCCGGCATCGACGGGTTCGAGGTGTGCCGGGTCATCCGCTCCCGGGGCAGCAGCACCGCGGTGATCATGCTCACCCAGCTGGCCGAGCGGGAGGACAAAGTCCAGGGCCTGCTGCTGGGGGCCGACGACTACATGACCAAGCCGTTCGATCCCGACGAGCTGGTGGCGAGGATCAAGGCCGTGCTGCGGCGGACCAAGGAACGGGGCTCCCAGGTGGAGTTCCGCAGCCTGAAGATCGATTTCCGGGCGCAGAAGTGCTACAAGAACGGCCGGGACCTGGAACTGACCCCCAAGGAGTTCTCGCTGCTGACGGTGCTGTGCGCCCACTCGGGCCGGGCCATGAGCCGGTCGGAGCTGTCGCGCATGGTCTGGGGCGAGCACCGCTACGTGAGCGCCAAGAGCCTGGACGTGTACATCCGCCGCCTGCGCCAGAAGGTGGAGGACCACCCCGACGAGCCCGCGCTGATCCACACGGTCCGGGGCTACGGCTACCGGTGCCAGTGACCTCGGCGGCGCGCCCGCGGTAGGCGGGCTCGCGGAGGTTAACTTTTATTAACCGTGTTGCCGTATTGACGGTCCCGACCGTCGACGGGATATTCTTGGGCGCAGAAGTTCTATAAATAAATTATTAGAACGTGTCCGACCCTTGGCTCCCCAGGTCAGGTTCGATCCATGCCCTGGGCAGGGCTGACACCTGCAATGCCCCTTCACATCGCGGAGACCCCAGCGGGGCCCGCCGATCTCCCCTCAACCCTGCCCGGGCTTGTAAATAATTCATTGCCCAGGCTCTCACTAAAGGAGTTTCTCATGAAGAAACTGCTAACTCTTGCCCTGGTGGCGGGACTCGCGCCCCTCGCCTTCGCCGACATCGGTCAGAGCGGCGACAGCAGCTGCTGCGCCAACTGCCCGTTCTGCGCCACTGTGGGTGTCGACGTGGATCTCGTGGCCTGCCCGACTTTCTGCGTCGATTGCCCTGCCGACTTCGGCAGCTGGTGCGCCCCGCCGATCGTGCCGGTCATCCTGACCATCGACCCCACTGGCCCGGTGATCCATGACCCGTCGGTCGAGCCTTGTGGCCAAGCCCCGGTCGACGCACGCGGCAAGTTCGACATCACCAAGGTCTCCAATTTCTCCGTGACCATGCCTGTGGCCACTGGCCCCAACAATGTGACCTTCACTGCGGACTCGACCTCGCTCAATGCCCTCAATACTTGGGGCCTGGATAACACCACGAGCGGCAAGAGGACCTTCTGGCTTTCGGGCACGCTCAACATCCCCACCGGGGCGCGCAACGACCAGATGTACTGCCTCACCCAGCAGATCAACATCACCCTCCAGTAGAACCACCCGGCTCCCGTCCGAGCGGAGGCGGGGGTCAAACCCAACCATCCATTCAAGGAGAAATACGATGAAGATGTTCAAGCTCATTCCTCTGCTGCTGGCCGGGTCGGCCCTGGCTGTGGCGGGGGGGAATCAGTCCCAGACCATGCCAACCTGCTGCTCGATCCCTGTGCCCGTGAAAGCCTGTGTGGGGACCATGGGCACGATCCAGAACACCGTCGGCGTCCATGCCCAGGAGATCGTCAACGAGGGGGGCCCGAACGATATCATGTTGTTCCACATCGGAGCCCTGCAGAACGCGCTGGTGCTCGACAGCAACAACGAAGCCTTGTTCGGAGCCAACGGCGGTTCCCATCGGGGCGAGATCGACGGGACCATCGGCTCATGGCAGACGGTTACCTGGCTTCCCGTACCCCCGACCACGATCAATTTCCCCGTGAGCAACACGCAGGGCACGATCATTCCCGATGTCCAATCGCCGTCCAACGGCCAGGCCGACCAGAACGGGAATTTTGTGATTTATGTCGGCGCCGGTTACGCCATCCCCGGTGCTTGTGTCGGCCAGGGTACCGGGTCGATCAAGCTCACGCTCATGCAGAAGTAGTACCTCTCCCTTTTGCCGCTGGCACGGCAAACTGAAGTCTGGACGCAAGCCCAGATGAAACCCCCATTGATGGCATGCCAGTGCCAGCAATGGGGGCGATTCTTTTGAGGTCAGACATGCGAGCAATGAATTTATTCCTATTGATGGGGCTGGTCCTTCCCGGTGCCGCCCAGAGCCTTCCGAATCCCGCGGCGAGCGCGGATGCGACCCGCGATCCGGACAAGGCGACCGCGCCGGCCAGCCAGAGCCTGCCGGCTCCGGTTGGCGCGGGTGACCTCATGATCCTCCCGCCCCGGGTGATCCTGGAGGGACGCCAGCGGGGCACCGAGGTCATGCTGCGCAACGCGGGGAAGGCCCGCTGCACCTACCGGATCTACTGGGAGGAGATGCGGATGCTTCTGGACGGGAAGGTGGAGGAGGCGAAGAAGGCGGAAGGTTCCATCACCGCCTCGGACCTGGTCCGCTACACGCCGAAACAGGTGGAGCTGGGGCCGGGCGAGACCCAGGTGGTGCGCCTCATGGTGAGGCTGCCGGAGGGTTTGAAGGACGGCGAGTACCGGTCCCACCTGGTGTTCCAGGGCCTGCCACCGGCGCAGCCGCCCGCGCCCGTCGACCAGGGCCCGGAGAAGAAGAACCTTTCCTTCAACATCCAGACCATCCTCGCCTTCGGCATCCCGGTCTTCGTGCGGCACGGGGAGACCCACGCGCAGATCGGCATGTCCCACCTGGCCCTGAAACCCGCCGCGGCGCCCGGGCAGGCGCCTACGCTGGAACTGCAGCTGGACCGCCAAGGCAACCGCAGCGTCCAGGGTGAACTGCAGGTGGACTGGAAACCGGCTTCAGGCCGGTCCCTCACGCTGGCGTCCGGCCGGGAGACGGTGATCTATCCGGAAGTCGACGCCTGCGCCGAACGCGTGATCCTGGACGGCGTCAAGGACCTCCAGCTCGCCCACGGCAAGCTCAAGGTCACGTTCGCCTACAAGGACAGCAAACAGCCGCCGGAAGTGGCCTTCCTCGACGTTCCCTGATGCTCCGTGCCGCGCTCGCCCTCGCGGCCTGCGCCATCGCCTTTTGCCAGGAGGTCCCGACCGAGGATGACCTGGTGTTGCTCCAGCCGTACCTGGGGCAGACCCGCCTGGGCGATGGCATCGAGGCCTATCGATTCCATGGGGCCACCCTGGTCCCGCTGGGGGAGGTCTGCCGGCTGCTGGGCTTCGCCATCACCGTGGACCCGGACCGGACTTCCGCATCGGGGTCTTTCATCCGGAAGGACCGCACGTTCCGCCTGGACCGGGCCAAGGGCTCGGTGGAGGTGGAGGGGCATCCGGCTGCCCTCGGCGCCGCCGTCCGGATGCCCAGGGACCTGTTCGTGGACGCCCGCAGTCTCGGGCAGTGGTTTCCCCTGGACGTGGGGGTCAACGACAAGGAGGCGGTGCTGGAGATCAACCCCAGGGAGCACCTGCCCATCGAGGACGAATGGGCGCTGGAGCGCAAGTACGGCAGCAACCCGATCGTCAACTACAAGGACCAGGCCGCGCCCCAGGCGCCCCATCCCATCGTCCCCTACGCCTTCTTCGACCTGCCCAGGGCCGATCTGAACCTGAACCTGGCGCGGGCCTGGAACCCGGTCAGCGACACCGCCGCCGGCTCCGCCCTCCTGGGGGGGGACCTGCTGTGGATGAGCTCGTACCTCAATCCGGTCCGGGACACCACGGGCTCCTGGAGAGGGTCCCGGTACACCCTGTTCCGGGAGGATCCGGATGCCCGCATCCTGGGGCCCATGAAGGCCAGGAGCGTCGAGCTGGGTGATCTCCTGGTCAACCCCAGCGTGGACCTGGTGGGCGGGCTGCCTCTGGGGCGCGGGGTGGAGGTGGACAACTTCCCGGTGACCTACAGCACCCGCTTCGCCTCCCGCACCTTCCAGGGCCCCCTGGCGCCGGGCTCGTCGGTGGAGTTGTTCCAGAACGACACCTTGCTGGGCTTCCAGCGCTCGGGTCCGGACGGACTGTACCATTTCAACGATGTGCCCCTGCGGTTCGGGGTCAACGAGTACCGGCTGGTGTTCCACGGGCCCACCGGAGAGACTTACCAGCAGACCTACCGGCTGGACATCGCCAGTGATCAGCCGCCTCCGGGGACGCTGTACTACGGACTGTACGGGGTCCGGCCCACGGCCGCGAACCTGGCCCAGGCCCTGACGGCGGGGACCGCGGCCCAGGGCGCCACGATCGTCAACGGGACGCTCCTGGCGACGCCCGCCACGACGGCCGCGGCCACCCCGACCCCCAGGTGGTCGTACCAGGCCCAGGCCCACTACGGCCTGAACGCGGTCCTCTCCGCCCAGGGCAGCGTCACCGGGGTCCAGCTCCTGGATGGGTTCCACACCTACGACACCCTCGGGCTGAAGGAGGTCTGGCCGTACCTGGCCCTGCAGGAGTCCGTGGCCCAGGACAACGGACCCAACCCCGCCCACGGGAAGGCCTGGGAAGCCATCCTGTCCACCGGCACCGGGTATTCCACCTTGACGGTGCGCCGGGACCAGTTCGCCGACGGGTTCGAACAGTCGGCCTACGCCAGCACCAGCCTCGGGGTGACCGGCGAGGACGTCCAGAGCGCCACCGGGGTCACCTTGAGCGCCTCCCCCAAGCTGTTCGGCCGGACCTTCGGAATCAACGGCGAAGTGGACCACGAGAGCTACGTGGGAGGCGACACGGGCCTCAAGGAACAGCTCAACGTCGCCACCCTGGTGGGCGGGGTCAACCTGGCGAACGCCCTGACGAAGCTCTCGACCCCAGGTGATGATGGCCCGGTCCAGGGCACCTTGAGCGCCACCCGGTTCGTGCAGGACCTGGGCTGGACCGCGGCCCTCGCCTACACCGGAAGGTACCTGAACGGATGGACGCTGCAGGGGCTGTACACCCCGCCGAATGGCTGGCAGTACCAGCTCCAGGTCCAGGGCCCCCTGGGACCGGCCGGCGCGCCTGGACACCAGAGCGGCTACCAGTACGCCGGCAGCGTCACGAAACTGACCGGACACTTCGGGGTGGGGTTGACGGCCCAGGCGGGAGGAGGCTCCTTCGCGCTGGGCTTGAATCTCCTGATCTCTCTGGGCCGCGAGCCCCGCACCGGGAAATGGAGCACGGACGCCCAGTCCCTGGCCACCACCGGGGCGGTCTCGGCCATCGCTTTCATGGACACCCATGGCACCGGCGTACGGGAGCCCGGGGATCCGATCCTCGAGGGGACCAAGTTCAAAGTGGGGCAAGCGGAAGCCGCCAACGGGATCAACGACCCGAGCGTCACCTTCATCACCAAGCTGCCCAAGGCCCAGCCGGTGGAGGTGCAGCTGGACGAGACCACCCTGGACGATCCGGCGCTGAAGGTCCAGACGCCCAGCCAGACCGTGGTGCCCCGGCCGGGCAAGACCACCCGGCTGGAATTCCCGGTGGCCTTCGTCGGGATCGTGGACGGGACCACCCGGATCCTGCAGGACGGCAAGAAGGAGGAACTCCCCGGCCTCGAAGTGGAACTGGTCGACGCCAAGGGCCGGCAGTGCAAGGTGCAGCGCAGCGCCTACGACGGATATTTCGAATTCGACGACGTGCCGGTCGGCACCTACACCCTCCGGGTCACGGCCGCGGAAGCAGCCCGGATGCACATCAAGCCCGTCGAGCGTCCCATCGTGGTCCAGCCCGACAAGACCTTCCTGGACGGGATGGACCTGGTGGTGGAAGTGCCTGAACAACCTGAAGAAGGAGTCAAACCATGAAATGGTCGCTGTTGTTCCTCCTGTCCTGCCTGCCGCTGGGAGGCAAGCCGGTGTCGCCCGCCGCGAGGACGGATGCCCCGCTCCTGGTCTTCGCCAAGGATGGCCCGCTCCAGCCGGCTGCCTCCGGGAGCTCGAGTCCCGTCAACCTGCTGGTGGTCGCCCGTGTGGACTTCGGGGGCATCGTGTGCCAGGCGGGGGGAGGGCGGGTCACCCTGACCGCCAATGGCAGCCTGCTGCCGGAAGGCTACGGGGTGTTCCGGGGCGCAGCTCCCGCCAGCTCGTACGGCCGGATCCGGTTGTCCGGCCCGCCCAACGGCAGTTTCCAGTTCACCCTCACCCCGGCGTCCCCGGTCCTGCATGGCCCCGGCGGAGCCACGCTCAACCTGGCGTCCTTCCAGTTCGCCGCACCGGTCGGGACCGGGAAGTTCCCCCGTTCCGGCATCCTGGACGTGGCCTTTGGGGGCACCCTGGACCTCCCCGCCGGATCACCCCAGGGCCTGTACACCGCCCAGGTGGTGGCGCAGCTGAGCGTGCCAGGCTTCCCCGCGGTCACCCAGCTCCTGCCGATCACCTGCCGGGTGCGCTCGCCTCTGGTCCTCACCTGCCCGGTCGGGTTGTGGTTCGGAAGCATCTTTCCCGCCGGTGGCGGCATCGTGAAGGTCAGCCCCTTTCCCGGGACCGCATCCTGGAGTTCGGGACCGAAGCTGGCGGGCGGCACGATCCACCCCGCCACCCTGCAGCTCACGGGACCGCCCACCGGCGGCCTGAACCTCGTCCTGCCCTCGAAGGCGGTTCTGGACGGGCCCAGCGGCGCCACCCTGGAGGTGACCGATTTCACCTGCGACCAGGACCTCCGGCAAGGCATGCCCAGCTCGGGGCTCACCTTCCATGTGGGCGCGAGCCTGCACGTGGCCCCCGACCAGGTGCTGGGGCACTACCATGGGACCGTCCAGGTGGGCATGGCGTACCGCTGACTTCCGTCACCGGCTGGCCAGCCCCCCGGCGATCTCGCCCCCGTCGATGACGTAGACGTGGCCGGTGAGGTAGGCCGCCTCCTCGGAGGCCAGGAAGGCGAACAGGGCCGCCACCTCCTCGGGCAGGGCGTGGCGCTTGAGGGGCAGCTTCTGGTTCAGCTCCTCGAACATCTCCTCGGTGTACTCGGCCTTCTGCATGGGGGTCATGACGTAGCCCGGGGCCACCGCCACCACCCGCACCTGGGGCGCCAGCTCGATGGCCATGGACTTGGTCAGCTCGATGATCCCTGCCTTGGTGGCGTTGTAGTCGGTGTAGTAGCGGAACCCGCGCATGCCGTTGGTGGAGGCCATGTTGATGATGACCCCCGCGCCCTGCTTGACCATCAGCTTGGCCGCGGCCTGGGCCACGAAGAAGGCTCCGGTGAGGTTGATGCCGATGACCTTGTTCCACTCCTCGGGGGTGATCTCCAGGCAGGAGCCGTGGCGGATGCTGATGCCGGCATTGTTGATGAGCACGTCCACCCCGCCCATGAGCTTCACCGCCCGGTCGAAGGCCGCCGGGATCTGCTCCAGGCGGGCCACGTCGCAGGGGACGAACCCCGCCAGGCCCGGCACCGCCTTGGCGAGCCGCTCACCGGCCGGCACGTCCCGGTCGAACACGCACACCCGCGCGCCCTCCCTGACGAACCGGTGGGTGGTGGCCTCGCCGATGCCGCTGGCGCCGCCCGTGATCACGACCCGCTTGCCTTCCAGTCCTTGCATGTGCGTCCTCCTTCCGGGATGGCCCGCGCCCGGGGCGCCGGCGGCGCGGGAGCCGAGGCCGGGTCCGGGCGCGCGGGCTGGTCTGTCCTGGGGCGGGTGCCTAAAAATACAACGCCGGCGCCACCGGGTCACGCGTTTTGTCGCTGGCGGCGGGTGAGCAGCCTCCTGGTAGACTGGGGATCCGATTCTCAACCCATCCAGCGGCATCCCCGCCCCGGGCGGCCCCGGGCCGGATGCCGACCCTGCGGGAGGCGCCATGAAGAAGGTGATGAATCAGCCCGACCGGTTCGTGGAGGAAGTGATCGAAGGCATCCTCCTGGCTTACGGGGACCGCCTGCGCACCCTCGGGGGCGACCACCGGGTGATCCTGCGCAACCCCCCGGCTCGGGAGGGCAAGGTGGGCATCGTCACCGGCGGCGGCAGCGGCCACCTGCCGGTGTTCCTGGGCTACGTGGGCGAGGGGATGCTGGACGGGTGCGCGGTGGGCAACGTGTTCGCCTCTCCGTCCTCCCAGCGCATGGCCGAGATGATCACGGCCTGCGACCGGGGCGCGGGGGTCCTTTGCCTGTACGGCAACTACGGGGGCGACAACCTCAACTTCGACATGGCCTGCGAGACGGTCGGCTTCGAGGACATCCAGACCGCCACCGTGCGGGTCTGCGACGACGTGGCCTCGGCCCCCAAGGGCTCCGAGGGCAGGCGCCGGGGCGTGGCGGGCATGGTGTTCGCCTTCAAGTGCGCCGGAGCCGCCGCCGAACGGGGCGACAAACTGGAGCAAGTGGCGGCGGTGGCGGCCAAGGCGGTGGCCAACACCCGCACCATGGGCTTCGCCCTGAGCCCCTGCATCGTGCCCCAGGTGGGCAAGCCCACCTTCAGCATCAAGGAGGAGGAGATCGAGATCGGCATGGGCATCCACGGGGAGCCCGGCATCGAGGTCAAGCCGATGCTCACCGCCGACGCCGTGGCCGCCCTGGCCCTGGACAAGATCCTCACCGACATGTCCCTGGCCAAGGGCGACGAGGTGGCGGTGATGGTCAACGGGCTGGGCGCCACCCCCCTGGAGGAGCTCCTGATCGTGTACCGGGCCGTGCACCAGATGCTGGCGGCCAAGGGCGTGGCGGTGTTCATGCCGCACGTGGGGGAGTTCGCCACCTCCATGGAGATGGCCGGCCTCTCGGTCACTGTGCTGAAGCTGGACGCCGAGCTCAAGGCCCTGCTCCGGGCCCCCGGCTCCACGCCCTTCTACACCAGCGCCAACAAGTAGCGGGAAGCAGCCATGGCCGACCTCCTCTGCCTGCGGGCCACCTTCAAGCACCTGGCCGGCGTCATGGCCCGGAACAAGGACCACCTGATCGAACTGGACCAGCAGAACGGCGACGGCGACCTGGGCCTGTCCATGGCCGACGGCTACCGGGGCGTGTCCGAGTACCTGGACGGGTGCGAGGAGGCCGACCTGGGCAAGGTCCTGATGAAGTGTTCCGGCGCCTTCAACCAGGCCGCCCCCTCCACCCTGGGCACCATCAGCGCCTTCTTCCTCATGGGCATGGCCAAGGCCCTCAAGGGCCGGACCGAAGCGGACCTGCCCGCCCTGGCCGCCGCAATGGAGGCCGGCCTGGCCCTGGTGATGGAGAAGACCTGTTCCAAGCCCGGGGAGAAGACCATCGTCGACGCCCTGGCCCCCGCCATCGAGGCCCTCAAGGCCCACGCCTCCGAGCCCCCCGCCGCCGCCTTCGAACGGGCCGCAGAAGCCGCCGAGGCCGGCAGCGAAGCCACCCGCGCCATGCGCGCCGTCCACGGCCGGGCCGCGTATTACGGCGACCGGAGCGTGGGGGTGTTGGACGGGGGGTCGGCGGTGGGAGCGCTGGTGTTCCGGGGAATTGCCGACCACTTGGGGGGGGCCTGAGGGGGGAGTTCGTATTCGCCATCATCCGTGTCCCGCCCCGGTGCCCTGCGAAGGTCTCACTTAACGGTGATCCAAAGAAAGGTCGAACTGCTGTTCGTCCCGTTGTTGGCCGTGACCGTGTAGGGGGTGGTGGGGCTGGGCGCTGTGGGTTGGCCCGAAAGGACACCCGTGCCGGGATCCAGGGCAAGGCCTGGAGGAAGGGCCGGGCTGATGCTCCAGGTGGTCGCTCCCGATCCAACCGGGGCCGAGGGGTTCATGGCATTCCCGACGGTGAGCGGATAGACCTGGGGCACATAGATGACGCACGGGAATCCGGGCGCCGGATCCTGGGGATCGAACAGCCCGGCGCTGGCCGAAGTCTGGCCGGTGGACGTCGCTCCACCTGCCACCAGGACCTGGCCGGAGCCCAGGAGGGTGGCCGAGAAACCGGCCCGACTGGTCTCCAAGTAAGGGACGAGGGTGAAGGCGCCGGTGGCGGGGTCATACCACTCGCCGTTCACGAGTGGGTCGCCGCTGCCGCTGTTCCCGCCGATAAGGAGGACCTTGCCGTTCGGCATGAGGATGGCTTGACAGCCAGAACGTGGAACATTGAGGGATCCGCTGGTCGGCGTGAAGCGGTCCGTGGAAGGGTCGTACAGCTCCGCACTGGCCAGCAAGTTGACCGTCCCATGCAGGTATCCCGCGCAGACCAGCACTTTGCCGTCCGGAAGGAGCGTGGCGGTCGCACCGTCCCTGGGTTGGATCATGGACCCAAGGGTCGATGTGAAGGTTCCGCCAACCGGGTCATAGCGTTCGGCGAAGGCCGTCGGCGCCCCGCCCAGGAGGAGGACCTGGCCGGCAGGGAGCAACACGGCGCAGTGGCCCTCCCTGGCGGCGGTCATGGCAGCGGCGACCAGGCTGAAGGTTCCGCTCTCAGGGTCATAGATTTCGGCGGACCCCAGCACGGCCTCGGCTTGGTAGCTGTAGCCACCTGCCACCAGGATCCGGCCGTCCGGAAGCAGGGTCAGGGTCGAGCCATCGCGCGAAGTGGACAGGGGTCCCGTCGGAGTGTAAGCGCCAATGGACGGAAGGAACAGGTCTGCGCTTGGCCAGGAGGTTATGCCGTGCTCGTCCGGACCCAGCTGGCCGAATCCATACCCGCCGGCGAACAGAAGGGTGCCGTCCGCCAGGGTGACCCCTTCAAGGCCGCTTTTGCCGTCCGCCAGCCCGCCTGTGGCGGGCGTGAACGTGCCGAGTACGGGATTGAACAGCTCTCCCCCACTCAGGAAGGTGGGAAACGGCCCATTCGGGCAGGAATACCCCCCGGTCAGGAGCACTGCGCCGCTCTGGAGGAGGTTGGCCGCCTGGCCCCCGCGCGAGGTCCCAAGCTGTCCTGAGGTGGGTGTGAACTTTCCCGGTGCCGCAACCACCTGGCAAGCGGCCTGTACGGCAGTGCCCAGGCTGTTGGTGACGGTCAGGGTGTAGGAGGTGGTGCTCTCCAGCGGTCCGGTATCCACCGGCGTCCCGGAAGTCACCGGACCCAGGCCCGGGTCGATGGTTCCCAGGCCCCCCGTGAAGGTGCCCACCAGCTGAGTGCCCTGGCCCAGGCTCACGATGTCCGGGTTGGCGGTGAACCCGGTGATGCTGGGCAGGGAGACGATGGTTGTCGTCACGGTCCCCTGGGAAGCATAGGTGCCATCGGCATTGTATACGGCGCAGCCCAGAACGACCTGACCGGAAGGCCCGGCCATGAAGGTGATCTGGTCGGTTCCAGAGCCTGCCGTGATGGAACCGCCGGCGATTGTCCATGCATACGTCAGCCCGGCCTGGGCGGGCACCGAAGCGGAGTTCCCGGCGCTCCCCCCCTCCACTGCGGCCGGCGCGGTGATGGCCAGGGGCGGGATGACGTTGTAGGTGACGTCGATGGCCTGGGGACTGTTGCCGATCGGGTGTGCTCCGGCCTGATCGGTGGCCACCTCGAGGTAAAGAGTCGACGGATAGGTACCCAGTCCGGGGGAGGATGGTACCTGGAATTCCACGTGCAACAGCACACTGTCTCCGTTGGGAGGGGCGGCAGTTACCGTGTTGATGCCGGTGCCCGATGTCCAGTAACCCCAGTACAGGTTTGTGCCGGCGGTGGAAGCGCCAGGGACGGTCAGGGTCACCGGTATCGAAGGAGCTGGGCTCAGGGTCGAGGCCGACACGCTCAGGGTATGGGTGGAGAGGTCCATGCTCAGAGTGGGTGACGTGGATGATGGACTTCCGCCTCCCCCACCGCTGCAAGTGCAGAATACGGCTAAGCTTATGCCAAGGCATGCCATCTTCCAGGTCGACATCGCAACTCCTTGGAAGGTTCGAGGCTGGTTTGAGGTTTGATTGTACCTGCCCTCGTCACTTCCCTTGGCCCGGTCTTTGCCGGGGAGGGTCGGCGCGATGGTTATCTGCTCCGGTGCCAGGCCCCGGCCAATCAACTCAGCCAGCCCCCCTGGAGCCGCTTCCCGGATTTGAACCGAGGACCTTCCGCTTACAAGGCGGGCGCTCTACCAGCTGAGCTAAAGCGGCTATATCCCGGAGGGCTGGCCGGGGCATTGGCAAAGTATGCCTCATGGGGGAGGCGCCGCCAACCGCGCGGGGGCTTCCCTGCCCGGAGGGGCGATGGGATCATCCTTGCCTTGCCCAAGCCGAGGTGCCCATTGGATCTGTTGTGCCGTGTCGCCGTGGTGGATACCGAGACCACCGGGCTGTATCCCTCCCGCGACCGCCTGGTGGAGATCGCGGTGATGCTGCTGGAGGTGGAGACCGCCACCGGGCGCCTGGTGCGGGTGCTGGAGAGCTACCAGGAGCTGAACGACCCGGGCCGGCCCATCCCGGCCCAGGCCACGGCCATCCACGGGATCACCGACGCCATGGTGCGGGGTCGGCGGATCGACGCGGCGCGGGTGGCCCGGATGCTGGGGGAGGCGGATCTGGTGGTGGCCCACAACAGCGGCTTCGACAAGGGGTTCGTGCGCCAGGTGGTGCCCCACGCGGACACGCTGGTGTGGGGGTGCTCCTGCCGCGGGATCCCCTGGCGAAAGCTGTACGCCTCGGTGCAGTGCACCCGGCTGCAGCACCTGGCGGAACGGCTGGCGGTGCCCGCCGGCACCGCCCACCGGGCCCTGGGGGACGTGGAGACGACGGTGAACCTCATCCTGCTCGCCGGCCCCGACGGCAATACCCACCTGCAGAGGATCCTGCTCAGGAAGCTGGTCCAGCCGATATCCTGAAAAGACCGCTGCAGGGTGAACCATGAAGCTTGATTTTCCCATACCATTGAGCCGGATCGCCCGGATCCTGCCCTTGTCCATGATCCTGTTCCTGGGGCCGGCCGCCGGGACCGCGGTTCCGGCGCCAACCGCGGTCCAGGATCCGCTGGACCAGCTCAACGCCGCGTTCCGCCGGGCCTATGCCCAGGCCAAGGCGGACCGGCTGGCCCGGGGCGGGCCGGTGGTGCTGGTGGCCGGAGACCAGGTGCTGCTGTTCAGGCACAACGCCCAGGTGGACCAGGCGACGTTCCGGCAGCCGCTGTTCCACCGGCTCAAGGAGGTGTCCCACGTGCCCCTGGTGCTGCACCTGCTGCTCTCCGGCCCGGTCCCGGGGGAGGACCTCCAGAGCCTGCGCGGGCTGGCCCAGGCTGCCCGGACCGGGCTGGAAACCTGGTGCCCGCCCCGGTCCCTGGACCGCCAGCGGCGGATCCTGGACACCTGCCTGGGGCTCCTGGACGAGGCCGCGGGCCCCGCCCCGGTACCGCCGGAACGGCTGGCAGCGTTCGCCACGGCGCTGCGCCCGGACCTCCTGGCCGACCTGGACGACGCCGCGGCCCTGGAACTGGAGGCCCTGGACCAGGCGGTGGCCCGGTTCCGTGGGGAGTTGGGGCCCGCGGAGTGGGCGTCGGTGAAGGTGGTGCTGCTGGGCGCGCACATGCCCCGGGACCAGGAGGGGTCGCTGCAGTACTTCGAGCGGCTCCTGGGCGAGGCCCGGGAGGGGGGCCGGATCATCTACGCCGAGGGCCGGGACCGGCCCGCGGACGGACTGGACCTGCTGGCCACCCACCAAGTGGACTTCGGCATGGGGGCGGCCTTCTTCGGCGATCCCTGGCGAATGCACCGGGATGTCCTGGCGGACGGGGCCCGGCGCTGGCTGGACGCCCATCAGCCCGCTCCGTGATGTCGGTAACGATTCCATTGACACGTAAATTAACCATCCCTTAAGTTAGAAGTACCGCATGGAGCCCGGGGACTTTCCCCGCCGTTCCGCCCGGTGTCCCGGGCGGGTCCGACGGCCCGTCCGGCATTCGTTCGGAGGAACCCATGGCACTGATCGTCTGGGACCGCAAGCTCGAAACCGGTCACGGCAAGATCGACGAGCAGCACCAGTCGCTGGTGGAGATCGTCAACCGCCTGCACGAGGCCATGAAGCAGGGCAAGGGCCGGGGCGAGCTGGAAGGCATCCTGGTGTTCCTCAAGGACTACACCGTGACCCACTTCGCCATGGAAGAGGAGCTCATGGACCTCCACGCCTACGCCGGGGCGCCCAAGCACAAGCAGATCCATGCCGACCTGGTGCGCCAAGTGGCGGACCTGGTGGGCAAGTTCCAGGCCCGCAAGGCCTCGCTCACCCTGGAGGTGATGAACTTCCTGGAGGACTGGCTGGTCCAGCACATCCAGGGGGAGGACTACCGGTTCGCCCAGGACCTGAAGGGCAAGGGCATCCGCTGACGCCGCCGGCGGCGCCCCGGGTGGCGCCCCGGGGGCACCCCGGATAGCAATGCAGGGCCGCGCCTGCCAGGATACCAAGGGCGGCCGCCGTCCCGGTCCATGATCCTGAGTCCTGCCATGCCGTTGCACCTGGACATTCCCCTGCTGCGCGCCGCCGCCTGGTTCGGGGAGGATCCCGGGGATCCGGCCCTCGCTCCCGGCGCGGACGGGTTCCTGGACCTGGCCTGGGGCGAGCCGGACGTGGCCTTCGTGGACCGCCTGCAGCGGCGGCGCCTGAGCCCCCTGGCCCGGGCCTTCTTCCACTGCGCCCGGCGCGCGGCTCCTCCGGAGCAGACCCGGGTGGTGTTCGCCTCCCGGCACGGCGAGGCCGAACGCACCCTGGCGGTGCTCCAGGACCTGGCCCAGGAGGCGGAAGTCTCCCCCACCCTGTTCAGCATGTCGGTGCACAACGCGGTCCCGGGCCTGTGGTCCATCCTGGGGGGCAACCGGGCCTCGGCCGGGGCGGTGGCGGCCGGGCCGGAGACATTCGCCTGGGGCCTGGCGGACGCCCTCGCCCTCTACCGGGCCGATCCGTCCGGGCCGGTGCTGTACGGCTACGCCGAGGACCGCCTGCCGGATCCCTGGGCCGAGCAGGCCCCCCGGGGACTCCTGCACGCGGTGGTCCTGCTGGTGGGCGAGCCCGCCGGGCGGCACCTGGCCATGGTCCGGGAACCCGGGCCGGCCGCGCCCGAGCCGGCCGTACCCCAGTCGCTGCACTGCCTGCGGGCCCTGCGCGCCGGCCCGGACGCGGCCTGGGACGGCCCCGGCGGGCGCTGGCGCTGGCAATTTGCCTGATGGGCGGCACCGGAATTCTATATCATTGAAAAATGCCGGTTCCCGCTGGCCCCGCGGGGCGGGCGGGGGCGCACCGCGGATCCCCTCGCAACACAGGACATCATGGGCACGCTCATCTCGACGCGAGAAATGAAGCAGTTCATCATCGACACCCTCGGGCTGGAGGACCTGACTCCGGACGCCATCGGCGACGAGGAGCCGCTGTTCGCCGGGGGCCTGGGGCTGGACTCCATCGACGCCCTGGAACTGGGCATCGCCCTGCGCAAGCGCTTCAAGGTCCAGGCCCAGGAGCAGGATCCCGCCACTCGGGACCATTTCCGCACCGCCAGCAGCCTGGTGGCCTTCGTGGCCGAGCATGGCCAGGCGGAGCTGGTCTGAGTGGGCCTCCTGCCGCTCACCCAGCTGTCCCAGGGCGCCCGCTCCTCCGATCATCCCGTGGCCCTGGCCGAGGTCCCGGGCCAAGGGCTCCAGGTCCTCACCTGGAGCCGGTTCACCCAGGCCGCCGCCTGGGCCGCGGACCGGGCCCGCCGGGAGGGCGGCCGCCGCTGGCTGCTGGCGTGCCCAGACGCCTGGGACTTCGCCACGGGGCTGGCGGGGCTGCTGCTGGCGGGGCGCACCGTGGTGCTGCCGGCCAATTTCCAGCCGGCGACCGTGGCGGCCCTGGCCCGAAAGGCGGACGGGACCCTGGAGGCGGGCGGAAGCCTGCCCGGGGCGGCGCTGCCCGGACCGGTCCCGGGCGGACGGGTGGAGTTCTGGACCGCCGGGAGCACCGGCGAGCCCAAGGGGATGCCCCGGAGCCTGGCCCAGCTGGAGGCGGAAGTGGAGGCCCTGGAGCGGCTGTTCGGGCGGGGGCTCCCGGACGGGCCGGTGGTGGGCACGGTGCCCCACCACCACATCTACGGGTGCCTGTTCCGGATCCTCTGGCCCCTGGCGGCGGGGCGCCCGTTCCAGTGCGAACCGGCCGGGGACCCCGCCTGCTTCCGCCGGGCCCTGGCCCACCCCCGCCCGGTGGTGCTGGTGGCCAGCCCGGCCCACCTGTCCCGGTTGCCGAGCCTGGTGGACCTGGATGAGATCCCGGTGCTCCCCGGGGCGGTGTTCTCCTCGGGCGGGCCCCTGGATGCCGCGGACGCCCTGGCCTGGCGCCGGCGGGTGCCGGGGGGCGTGGTGGAAATCTACGGCAGCACCGAGACCGGCGGGATCGCTTGGCGCGCCCAGGACGGGACGCCGGGCTCGGCCGAGTGGACCCCGTTCGACGACGTGGTCCTGGCCTTCGGGGCCGACGGCCTGGTGGTGAGCTCGTTCCGGGCCGGGCCGGAGCCCGTGCGCCTGGAGGACTGGGCCGAACCCGCCGCGGGGGGGCGGTTCCGGCTGCTGGGGCGGCTGGACCGGACCCTCAAGCTGGAGGAGAAGCGGATCTCCCTGCCGGAGCTGGAGCAGGCCCTGGAAGCGGTGCCCTGGGTGGCCCGGGCGGCGGTGGTGCCCCTGCCCGGACCCAGGCCCCTGCTGGGCGCCGCGGTGGTGCCCGGCCCCGGGGCGCCGGCCGAACCGGCCGCGCGGATCCGGGCCCTGCGCGAGCACCTGGCCCGGCGCTTCGACGGGCCCGCGCTGCCCCGGCGCTGGCGGTTCCTCCGGGAACTGCCCTACGACGAGCGGGGCAAGCTGACCGTCCAGGCCCTGGCGGACCTGTTCCAGCCTGCGCCGGCCCGGGAGCCCAGGCCATGATGGCCCTGCCCGCGGTGACGCCCCGGGGGACCGGGCCGGACGGGGAGGCGGTGTTCACCCTGGCAGTGGGGCCGGAGCATCCGGCTTTCCGGGGGCACTTCCCCGGCGACCCGCTGCTGCCGGGGGTGGTGCAGGTGGACTGGGCGGTGCGCCTGGGCCGGGAGGCGTTCGGGCCCCTGGGGGACTTCCAGGGCCTGGACCAGGCCAAGTTCCTGCGCCCGGTCCGGCCCGGGGTCCCGCTGGAGCTGCGCCTGGCCCTGGCCCCCGGGTCCGGCCGGCTGCGCTTCCAGTACCAGGACGCGGAGGGGAAGGTATCCTCGGGCACAGCCCTGTTCCGCCCATGACCTTCCGCCCCTGCCTCGTCCTGCCGGTCTATGATCCGGGCCCCGCCCTCACCCGCACGGTGACGGCCCTGGCGGCCTACGGCCTGACCATGTACCTGGCCGACGACGGCAGTGGCCCCGGCACCCGGGCCGAGCTGGAACGGCTGGCCGCCGTACTGCCCCTGGTCCGGCTGCTGACCCTCTCCCCCAACCAGGGCAAGGGTGCCGCGGTGATGGCCGGCATGCGCCGGGCCGCCCAGGACGGCTTCACCCACGCCCTGCAGGTGGACGCCGACGACCAGCACGACGCCGGGGCGGTGGCCGAGTTCCTGGACCTGGGCCGGGCCCACCCCGGGGCGGTGATCGCCGGGGCGCCCCGCTACGACCACAGCGCCCCCGCGGCCCGCCGCTACTGGCGCTACGCCAACCACGTAGGGGTGTGGATCAACACCCTGTCCCTGGACATCCAGGACTCCCTGTGCGGATTCCGGCTGTACCCGCTGGCGCCCACCCTGGCCCTCATGGACCGGGTGGCCATCCCCAGGCGCATGGCCTTCGACACCGAGATCATCATCCGCCTGCACTGGGAGGGGGTGCCGGTGCTGAACGCGCCGGTGGACGTGACCTACCCCCGGGACGGCATCTCCCACTTCCGTCCCTGGCGGGACACCCTGAGCATCATCTGGATGCACTGCCGCCTGCTCGTCCAGATGCTCGGGCGCGCCCCGCGCCTGCTGGCCCGGCGCAGGCAGGGCCACCGGCCCTGGTTCCGGATGCGGGAGCGGGGCACCGGACTGGGGTTCCGCCTCATGGCCGGGGTCCTGCGCCTGCTGGGGCCGCGCGCGGTGCGTCTGGCGGCCGAGGCCCTGGTGCCGTACTTCTACCTCACCAGCCGGCGGGCGCGCCGGGCCTCCCGAGACTACCTCTCAAGGCTGCGGGAGGTGGCCGGCCCCCTGCCCGGGCTGGCCCGGGAGCCCGGGGCGTGGGAGGTGTACCGCCACTTCCGGGCCTTCGGCCGGTCCACGGTGGACAAGCTCCTGGCCTGGGCCGGGCGCCCGGGGGGCATCGAGCTGGAGACCGGGGAGCTGGCGCCGTTCCTGGAACTCCACGGCAGCCGGCGGGGCGCCCTGTTCCTGGGCGCCCACCTGGGCAACCTGGAGATGCTGCGGGCCCTGGGCCAGGGCCGCGGTCTGGACGGGCTGAACGCGGTGGTCTACTCCCGCAACGCCGTGCGCTTCCACGAGTTCCTCAAGGGGGTCAACCCCGGCTTCGGGGTCGACCTGGTGCAGGTGGGCGGGGTCACCCCGGACACCGCCATCCGCCTGCAGCAGAAACTGGACCAGGGCGAGTGCCTGTTCATCGTCGGCGACCGCACCCCGCCCAGCGAGACCGGGCGCACGGTGACGGTCCCGTTCCTGGGGCGGCCCGCGGCCTTCCCGGTGGGGCCGTACATCCTGGCCCACCTGCTGCACTGCCCGGTGCACCTCATGTTCTGCGTCCACGACGGGACCCGCTACCGGGTGCGGGTGGAGCCCTTCGCCGAGCGGATCGAACTGCCCCGCGACCGGCGGGAAGCGGCCATCGCCCAGTGGGCGGGGCGCTATGCTCGAAGCTTGGAGACCCAATGCCGTGCGACCCCCTTCCAGTGGTTCAACTTCTTCGACTTCTGGGGCCGGGCCTGAGGCCGCCTGGCCGGTGCCGGTGGGCGCGGCCCGCCTGACGCTGGAGGACGTCCTGGCGGTGGCCCTGGGCGGGCGCCCCGTGGCCCTGGCCCCGGACCCCGCGTTCCGGGCCCGGGTGGAGGCCAGCCGCGCCCTCCTGGCCGGACTGCTGCGGGACGGGGCGGAGGTCTACGGGGTCACCACCGGCTACGGGGACTCCTGCACGGTGCCGGTCCCGCCGGAGCTGGTGGAGGAACTGCCCGCGCACCTGAGCCGCTACCACGGGTGCGGGCTGGGGCGGATCCTGGACCCGGAGGAGACCCTGGCGGTGCTGGTGGCCCGGCTCACCTCCCTGGCCCAGGGCTGCTCCGGGGTGCGGTGGGAACTGCTGGAGGCCCTGGCCGCGCTGATCAACCACCGGATCCTGCCCCGGATCCCGGCGGAGGGCTCGGTGGGCGCCAGCGGCGACCTCACTCCGCTGTCCTATGTGGCCGCGACCCTGATGGGGGAGCGGGAGGCGCTGCACCGGGGCCGGGTGCGCCCGGCCCGGGAGGCGCTGGCGGAGGAGGGGCTTCCGGCGTTGGCCCTGGCCCCCAAGGAGGCCCTGGCGCTCATGAACGGCACCGGGGTGATGACCGGCCTGGCCTGCCTGGCCTTCCACCGGGCCGAGCACCTGAGCCGCCTGGCCTGCCGCCTCACGGCCCTGGCGGTGGCCTGCCTGCGGGGCAACCGGGACCACTTCCATCCCGCGCTGTCCCGGCTCAAGCCCCACGCGGGGCAGGGGGAGGCGGCCGCCTGGATCTACGCCGACCTGGGCGGCGCCGCCGAGCCCGGGAGCGCCGACCGCCTCCAGGACCGCTACTCCATCCGCTGCGCCCCGCACGTGATCGGGGTGCTGCAGGACGCCCTGCCCTGGATCCGGCGCGACCTGGAGAACGAGCTCAACAGCGCCAACGACAACCCGCTGTTCGACGGGGAACGGGGATTGATGCTGAACGGCGGGCATTTCTACGGGGGCCACGTGGCCTTCGCCATGGACGCCCTCAAGGTCGCCGTGGCCAACCTGGCCGACCTCATGGACCGCCAGCTGGCCCTGCTGGTGGACCCCCGCTACAGCAACGGCCTGCCCGGGAACCTGTCCGGGGCGGAAGGCGCGCGGGCGGCGATCAACCACGGGCTCAAGGGCGTGCAGATCGGGGCCAGCGCCTGGACCGCCGAGGCCCTGAAACTGACCCTTCCGGCCTCGGTGTTCTCCCGCTCCACCGAGTGCCACAACCAGGACAAGGTGAGCATGGGCACCATCGCCGCCCGGGACTGCCTGCGGGTGCTGGAACTGACGGCCCAGGTGGGCGCGGCCCTGGTCCTGGCGGTGGTCCAGGGGCTGGAGCTGCGCCGGCGCCAGGGGGTCCCGGCCCTGGAACGGCTGTCCGCCGAGGCCCGGCGGGAGCTGGAGCAGATGGCCGGCGGGGTGCCCTTCGTGGCGGAGGACCGTCCCCTGGACACGGTGCTGGGCGCCCTGGCCGGGCGCATCCAGGCCTGCGCATGGAGTTTGTACCGGTGAGATCCCCGCTGGCTCTCCTCCTGGTCCCGGCCCTGGCCCAGGCCGCCCCGGTCCCCGCGGCCCTCACCGCCCACCTGCGGGAGGCCGCCTGCATCCACCTGGACTTCACCCAGACCCGCACCCTGGCCGCCCTGTCCCGGCCCCTGAAGGCCAGCGGCTCCCTGGTCCTGGCCCGGGACCAGGGCGTCATCTGGACCGTGCGCCAGCCCATCGCCATCACCTACGTCATGGGGCCCAAGGGGCTGCTGGTGGTGGACGCCTATGGCACCCGGGAACGGAAGACCACCCGGGAGGCGCCGATGGTGGCGCAGATGGGGCGGATCCTCCAGGCGCTGACCCGAGGGGACTGGCCGGCGCTGGAGAGCTGGTTCACCGCCTCCGGTTCGGGCGGGCCGGAGCGGTGGCAGGTGGAACTGACGCCCAAGGCCCAGGCGGAGTCCTTCGTGCGCCGGATCACCCTGGACGGGAGCCGCGCCATCGACCGGGTGCGGGTGGTGGAGGCCGGCGGCGACCGCATGGAGCTGGTGTTCCGGAACCAGCGCCTGGACGCCCCGCTCACCGGGGCCGAGGCCGCCTTGCTGGCCGGCGAGTAACCCGGTGCGTCCCCTGGCGTGGCTGTGGATCCTGGTCCTGGCGCTCCTGGCCGGGGTGGGCGCGGCGCGCCTGGCCCGGGGCGGGGCGGTGGAAACCGACCTGCTGGCCATGCTGCCCCGGACCGGGCGCGACCCGGTGGCGGAGCAGGCCATCCGCTCCCTGGCCCAGGCCGCCGGCGACCGGGTGGTGTTCCTGCTGGGCCCGGCCCCCGAGGCGGAGGTCCGGACCGCGGCCCTGGATTTCGCCGGGTCCCTGGAGCAGTCCGGCGCCTTCGCCCAGGTGACCGGGCGGGTCCCGCCCCTGGATCCGGGGATAGTGCCCCGGTTCTACGCCCCCTACCGGTTCCGCCTGCCGGCGCCGGGACCTTCGTCCGGGACCCTGGAACAGCGAGTGCAGGCGGCCCTGGCGGCGCCCCTGGGCGCCGTCCCCGGGACCGGCCCGGGCCTGGACCCCCTGGGCGAATTCGGCGCCTTCCTCGCCGCCCTGCCCCTGGCCGGCCTGGGCGTGCAGGTGGAGGACGGCCTGCTCACGGCGCGCGGGGCCGACGGGCTGCACGTGCTGGTGAGCGCCCGCCTCAAGGGCTCCGCGTTCGACCCGGCGGTCCAGGCTGCCAGCCTGGATGCGGCGGCCGCCGCCGAGCACCGCCTGCGCGCCGGCCATCCGGGGATCCCGCTCCTGCGCACCGGCGCCCTGTTCTACGCCGCCGACGCCCGCGCCCGGGCCGAATGGGAGACCGGGCTGATCAGCTGGGGCTCCCTGGCCGCCGTGGTGACCCTGTTCCTGCTGGTATTCCGCTCGGCCCGGCACCTGCTGGCGGGCCTGGGCTGCGTGGGGGCGGGCCTGGCTGCGGCCCTGGCGGCCACCCTGCTGGCCTTCGGGCGGATCCACCTGCTCACCTTGGTGATGGGCGCCAGCCTGGTGGGGGTGGCGGTGGACTACCCGATGCTCTATTTCGCGCACCACCTGGGGGCCGGGCCGGGCTGGAACGCCCGGGGGGCCCTGGTCCGGCTGCTGCCGGCCCTTGCCCTGGGGCTGGCCACCACCCTGCTGGGCTATGCCGCCCTGGGGGCGGCCCCGTTCCCGGCCCTGCGCCAGATGGCGGTGTTCTCCATGGCCGGGCTGGGGGCCTCGTTCCTGACCGTGGTGCTGGTCCTGCCCGGGGCGCTGGCCGCGCCGGTCCCGCCCCGGCCCCGGCTCATGACGCGCCTGGAGCGGGTCCTGGAGCGCTGGGGGGACGGGCTGCGCCGGTTCTCCCGCCGCGGCGGCTGGCTCCTGTGCGCGCTCCTGGCGGCGGCCGCCATCCCCCGCCTGCGGGTGGACGACGACGTGCGCGGCCTGGTCCAGCCCTCGGCCCGCCTGCAGGCCCAGGAGGAGCGGATCCGCGCCCTGACCGGGCTGTCCGGCTCCGGCCGGTTCTTCCTGGTGCGGGGGCGCGGGGAAGGGGAGGTGCTGGCCCGGGAGGAGGCCCTGCGCGCCCGGCTCCAGCCGCTGGTCGCCGGGGGCGAACTGGACGGGATCCAGGCGGTGTCTGCCTTCGTGCCCTCCCCGGCCCGCCAGGAGGCGGCCCTGGAGGCCCGGCGGCGGCAGGCCCCGGAGCTGGAGCGGACCCTGGGCGGCCTGGGCTTCACCCGCGCCGCGGTGGCCGGCTTTGGCCGGGACCTTCGGTCCGCGGCGGACCGGCCCCTCACCGTGGACGCCTGGACCAAGGCGCCGTTCTCCCTGTCGTTCCGGCAGCTCTGGCTGGGTTCCACCGGGGGCGGCGCCGCCTCGGTGGTGTACCCCGCCGGCCCCTGCGGCGCCGACCGCCTGCGCCAGGCGGCCGCCGGGCTGGAGGGGGTGGCCCTGGTGGACCAGGCCGGGAGCGTCTCGGACCTGCTGGGCCGCTACCGGCGGGTGGCCGAGGCCGCCCTGGGCCTGGCGGTGCTGCTGGTGTGGGTGCTGCTGGCGCGGTGGTACGGGCTCCGGCGGGGCATCCGGGTCCTGGCGCCGACCCTGGGCGGGATGCTGGCCGCCCTGGGCGCCGTGGCGCTGCTGGGGCAGCCCCTGACCCTCTTCCACACCATCGCCCTGGTGCTGGTGCTGGGGTTCGGGGTGGACTACGCGGTGTTCCTGGCCGAGGCCGGAGACCGTCCCGCCCCGGCCCTCCTGGGGGTGCTCCTGGCCGGGTTCGCCACCCTGCTGTCCTACGGCCTGCTGGTCTTCAGCGGCACCCCGGCCCTGCGGGGCTTCGGCGTCACCCTGGGGCTGGGGGTGCTGGGGTCGGTCCTGCTGGCGCCCCTGGCCCGGCGTGAGGCCCCGGACCGGAAGGCCGGGAGCGGCGCGGGAGCCTGACCGGGCCCTGGATCACTTCCCGTAGCGGCGCGCGTGGGCGTAGAGCGCCGGCCAGACTACCCCCAGCGCCTCCTGCATCAGTACCGGCAGCACCGGGCGGCCCCGGCCCTTCACCCACAGGCGTTCTGCCCCGCGCAGGGCGGCCAGGAGCAGCCCGGCCTCCAGTTCGGCGACGCGCTCCCCGTAGGCCCCGGCCGCGCCCCAGCGCCGGAAGTGGCCGGTGAGCAGCTCCAGGTAGTCCGCCTCCAGCTCCGCCTTCCGGGCGCGCAGGGCGGGCTCCGCCTGGATCCGCTCCAGGCGCCGCAGCCAGTGGTCCCGGTCCTCCTCCAGGTGCCGGGCCAGGGCCTGGCAGGCCTCGGCCAGGCCGGAGCGCTCCAGCGCCTCCCCCAGGCCCCGCACCAGGTCGGCGTGGTCGTGGAAGAACAGGTCCTCGGCCAGGACCGGGGTGAATTCTTCCCGGTTCCCGGCCTCCAGCCGCTCCAGGGCCCGCTCCAACGCCTCCCGCCGGCCCTGGTCCCTGCGCTCCTGCCGGCGGGCCATGAGGGGGCTACCAACCCTTGCGGGGGGCTCCCCCGCTAGGGTTGGTTGTGCCTGGAACGGGCGCCCAAACCCGTACGGAGCTCACGGTGCTAGGCCTTCCGGCCCCTGGCCTTGGGGGTTTCGTGGCCCTTGAACCGATACACCTTCAGGAACCCCCGCACGTCCTTGGTCTCCCGGGCGGCCTCCTTCCACGCCAGGCCAGCGTCGGACTTGAACAGGCCCACCACCGTGTCCTTGCGCACCTCCAGGATCATGGCCTCCCGCTGGGCCCGCACCTTGTGGGTCCAGACCTGCCCGGGCTGCAGGCTGCGCTCCCCGGCCGGGAGGTCGCCCCAGGTCCGGACGGCCATCGCCTCGACCTGTTCCGCTCGGTCCCTGGAAGCCTGCTCGGCCTTCACGGCACGGCCGGCGGCGCGCTCCTGCTTCGCCTGGGCCAAGGGTTCCTCCACCCAGGCCTGGGCCTGGCGGTAGCCCCGGAAGGGGCCCTGGATGGCGGCCTGGCCCTTGCGGCTGGCCCACCAGCCCTTCCGGCCCTTCCAGACCTTGCCCTGGGTCGCCAGGGTGTACCCCTGGATTCCCTCCAGGGGCTGCCAATCCGCCGGCCGGGGGCGGGTCCGGGGAGCGAGGGAGGGAACCTGGGGGTCAGGGGACATGGCGGATCCTGTCGTGGCCGAGGGTTGGAATCGGGACGGAACTCGGCGATCCTTGGGAAATTCTCCCCAAGTACGGGTTTGGGGAAAAGAAAAGAACCGCCAGGTGATGGGGTGGCGGAACCTGGGTTCCCTTCCGCAGACTGTGAGGTTCTAGGAACTTTACCCTAGTTTATCTGATCCACCGATAAACTAGGATAAACCCAGGCGTGGGCTGCGTTTCCTGGCCAGCTACGGCAAGATTTCCGCCCACCGCCCCAGCCCGAACCCCCAGAATGGTTGGGATGGCCCACTGCCGCCCCCTGCTCCTCTCCCTCTCGCTGCCCCTGCTCCTGGCCGGCTGCCGCCGGCCCGCCACCCAGGTTTACGTGGCGCCGGGGGTGCCGTTCCGGTTGTGCCCCCCGGAGGCCGGGCCGGAGCTTTCGGTGAACCAGGAAGTGGTGTTCCAGCTCCCGGACGGCCGCCGGGAGACCGCCTTGGCGGCCATCGAGAACCACGGCGGGGTGCTGAACCTGGTGGCCTCCAGCCCCCTGGGCCAGACCCTGGTGGTGATCCGGGTCAAGGGCCTTGATGCGGCGGTGGACGCCCGCATCCCCATCCCCGGGGACCTGGATCCCAAGGTGCTCGCGGCCCTGGTGGAGTTCGCCCTGTGGCCGGAGGCGGCCCTGCGGGCCAGCCTCGGCCCCGGGGTGCGCCTGGAGCAGGACGGGGACAAGCGCACCCTGCTGCGCAAGGACAAGGTGGTGTGGACCGTGACCCGGGAGGGGACGGCGCCGCCGTTCCGGCGCCTGGTGCTGGAGAACCCGGCCATGGGCCTCACCGTGCGCGTGCGCACGCTGGGGGACTGAGGGTGGCGGCGCCGGTCTACCTGTCGGCCCTGGGCCTGGTGAACCCCCTGGGCCGGGGCAAGGGCGCGGTGGCCCTCAGCCTCTTCCGGGGCGAGACCGGCGGGCTGGCCCTGGAGCCGGGCTGGATCCCGGGCCGCCCGGCCCGGGTGGGGGCGGTGCCGGGCCCCCTGCCGGCGCCTCCGCCGGAGCTGGCCGGGTTCGATTCCCGCTGCGCACGGCTGCTGCTGGCGGCCCTGGAAGAGATCCGGGACGCGGTGGAGGTGGAGCGGGACCGCCACGGCCCGGAGCGGGTCGGGGTGGTGCTGGGCACCAGCACCTCCGGGGTGGCGGAGATGGAGGCGGCCATCGCCCACCGGCGCCGCCACGGGACCCTGCCGCCCGGCTTCCGCTACGAGGGCCAGGAGATGGGCGCCCCGGCCCGGTTCCTGGCCCGCTGCCTGGGCCTGCGGGGCCCGGCCTACACCATGTCCACCGCCTGCACCTCCAGCGGCAAGGCGGTGGCCGCGGCCCGCAACCTGCTGCGCCTGGGCCTGTGCGACGCCGTCGTCACCGGCGGCGCCGATTCCCTGTGCCGGCTGACGGTCAACGGCTTCACCGCCCTGGGGGCGGCCACCGAGACGCCCTGCAACCCCATGAGCGTCCACCGGCGCGGCATCAACATCGGCGAGGGGGCGGCCCTGTTCGTGCTGCGCGACGAGCCGGCGGAGATCGCCCTGCTGGGGGTGGGGGAGTCCAGCGACGCATACCACATCTCCTCGCCGGACCCCCAGGGCCTGGGGGCGGAGGCGGCCATGCGCCGGGCCCTGGCCGACGCCGGGCTGGCGGGGCCCGAGGTGGGCTACCTGAACCTGCACGCCACCGGCACCGACAAGAACGACGAGATGGAGGCCCGGGCCGTGGCCCGGGTGTTCCCGAGGGGCGTCCGGTGCGGGGGCACCAAGGCACTCACCGGGCACCTGCTGGGGGCGGCGGCGGCCACCGAGCTGGGGTTCTGCTGGCTGGCGCTGCACCCGGCCTGGAACCCGGAACGGCGGCTGCCGCCCCACCGTTTCGACGGTGTGCCGGACCCGGCCCTGCCGGTCCTGGACCTGGTGCCGGACGGCGCCCGGGACCCGGATCTGCGGGCCTGCCTGTCCAACGCCTTCGCCTTCGGCGGGGGCAACCTCGCCCTGGCGGTGGGGCTTCCGTGAGCATGGATCCCCGGCTCCCGGGCTGGGTGCCGCACCGGCCCCCCATGCTCCTGCTGGAGGCGGTGGCCGAGGCCACGGACCAGGGGGGCGCCGCCCTGGCCCGGGTGGACCCGGACGCCTGGTACGCGGACGCCGACGGCGCCATGCCGGGGTGGTTCGGGGTGGAGCTCATGGCCCAGGCGGTGGCCGCCTGCCGGGGCCGGGAGCTGGCCGGGCGAGGCCAGTGCCCCCGGGGCGGCTACCTGGTGGGGGTGCGGGGCTACCGCTGCGCCCTGCCGGCGTTCCCGCCCGGGGCGGCGCTGGAGGTCGAGGTGCGCCTGGACCACGAGGATCCGTCCGGGCTGCGCCGGTTCCAGTGTGCGATCCTGGTGGGCCACGACACCGTCGCCGAGGGCGTCCTCACCCTCCTGGAGCAGCAGCCTTGACCGAGCCCAGCCCCGAACCGCCCCGCAGCATCCTGGTGACCGGCGCCACCGGGCCCATCGGCAGCGCCGTCGCCCGCCGCCTGGCCCTGGACGGGTTCCGGGTCACGGCGCACTGCCGCTCCCGGGTGGAGGCGGCCCAGACCCTGTGCCGGGAGATCCAGGCTGCCGGGGGCGAGGCGGACTGGCTGGCCTTCGACGTCACCGACCGGGCCCGGACCCGGGCCTGCCTGGAGGCCCAGGTGGAGGCCAGGGGGGCCTACCACGGGGTGGTCTGCTGCGCCGGCATCACCCGGGACAACGCCTTCCCGGCCCTGAGCGGGGCGGACTGGGACGACGTGGTGCGCACCGGGCTGGACGGGTTCTTCAACGTGGTGCAGCCCCTGGTCCTGCCCATGGTGCGCCGGCGCCGGGGCGGGCGGATCGTGGCGGTGGCTTCGGTCTCGGGGGTGATCGGCAACCGTGGCCAGGTGAACTACAGCGCCGCCAAGGCCGGGCTGATCGGCGCGGTCAAGGCCCTGGCGGTGGAGCTGGCCAGCCGGGAGATCACCGTGAACGCCGTGGCCCCCGGGCTGGTGGAATCCCCCCTGCTCCGGGACCTGGACCTGGAGCAGGCCCTCAAGCCCGTGCCCATGGGCCGGGTGGGCCGCCCGGAGGAGGTGGCCGCCCTGGTGGGCTTCCTGTGCTCGGACGCGGCGGGCTACATCACCCGGCAGGTGGTCGGGGTGAACGGAGGCATCATTTGATCCGGAGCTGGGCGCTCGCGGCCCTGGTCCTGGGCGCCGGGTGCGGGCAGGTCCTGGGCGGGGTCCCGGCGGAGGTCCGGGCCCTGCTCACCGCCCGGGCGGCCCACGCACCGGCGCCCCTGGCCACCCCGGTACCGTACCAGGGCGCCGAGCTGGTGCATCCTTCGGTGTTCTTCCAGGAGGGGGGCTGGAACGGGTTCCCTTACTGGATGGCGGTGACGCCCTACGCCCATTCGGACGCCCAGTACGAGAACCCTTCCCTTTACTGCTCCAAGGATGGGCTCGCCTGGACCGTGCCCCCGGGCATCGTCAACCCCCTGATCCCCAAGCCGGTCCTGGAACGGCGCTACAACTCCGACCCCCAGCTGGCCCTGGACCCGGACGGGCGACTGCACCTGTTCTACCGGGCCGCCGGGGCCGACCGGGACGACACCCTGTTCCTGGTGTCCTCCCGGGACGGCCGGCACTGGAGCGAGCCCCGGGTGATCCTGGACGAGCCCCTGGCCGACGAGCGGGAGCTGTCCCCGGCGGTGTTCTGGGACGGCGCCCGGTGGGTGATGTACTACGTGGACGCGGCCCAGTTCCCGTACGTGATCCGCCGGCGCACCGCGCCCCGGGCCGAGGGCCCCTGGTCCCCGGCCCGGGAGGTGACCGGGATCGCCCCGCCCCCCCACCGGATGCTCTGGCACCTGGACGCCTTCCCGTACCGGGGCGCCACCGTGCTGCTGGTGGACACCACCGCGGTCTACCGCACCCAGGAGGGGGGCCAGCTGTTCCTGGCGGTGTCCGGGGACGGACTGGACTTCACCCGGGGCGCGGAACCGGTGCTGTCCGGGGGGGACGGCTGGGACCGGTCCCTGTACCGCTCCTGCTGCCTGCCCATGGACGGGGGGAAGAGCTTCGCCCTGTGGTATTCGGCCTGGGGGCCGGACCTGGGCTGGCGGCTGGGGTTCGCCCGGTTCGGTCTAAACTAGAAGCATCCGATGGAGGGAACATGAACGCCAACCACGAAGCCTGGTTCAAGATCTTCCGGGAACGGGCCAAGAGCCTGAAGCGGCACATCGTCCTTCCCGAGGGCGTGGACGACCGCACCCTGGTCGCCGCCGACAAGCTACTCAAGGAAGGCATCTGCCGCATCACCGTGCTGGGCGACCCGGCCAAGATCCAGGCCCGGGCCGGGCAGCTGAACCTGGACCTGAAGGGCGCCGCCCTGCGCAACCCCCTGAGCGATCCGGCGACCCAGAAGTTCGCCAGCGACTTCTACGAAGCCCGCAAGCACAAGGGCATGACCCAGGAGAAGGCCCTGGAGACCCTGCACTTGCCGCTGTACTTCGGCGGCATGATGGTCAAGACCGGTGAGGCCGACGGCTTCGTGGCCGGGGCCCTGAACACCACCGGCGAGACCGTGCGGGCCTGCCTGCTCACTATCGGCTGCGCTCCGGGCGTGAAGACGGTCTCCTCCAGCTTCCTGATGATCCACCCCGACCCCAAGTTCGGCGAGAAGGGCGCCATGATGTTCGGCGACTGCGCCGTGCTGCCCGATCCCGACGCCGAGCAGCTGGCGGAAGTGGCCATGGCCAGCGCCGACACCGGCAAGGCCATGCTGGGGGTGGAGCCCATGGTGGCCATGCTCTCCTTCAGCACCGCCGGCAGCGCCGAGCACGCCCAGGTGGACAAGGTGCGCGCCGCCCTCAAGATCGTGCGCGAGCGCCGCCCGGACCTGAACGTGGACGGGGAGATCCAGTTCGACGCCGCCATGATCCCGGCCATCGGCCAGAAGAAGTTCCCCGGCTCCAAGGTGGCCGGCCAGGCCAACGTGCTGGTGTTCCCGGACCTGGACGCCGGCAACATCGGCTACAAGATCGCCGAGCGGTTCGGCGGCGCGAGCGCCAACGGCCCGTTCCTGCAGGGCCTTCGCAAGCCCGGCAACGACCTGAGCCGGGGCTGCAGCGCCGAGGACATCGTCAATACGGTGATCATGACCGTGCTGCAGAGCTCGCTCTAGGAGCCCATCCGAGGGGACATCCGTGTCCCGGCCCATCGCCCTGTTTGTCGTTTTCAGTTCGCTGGCGCGAACTTAAAACGACGGAAGGAGTGCGTGCAGGGATCCGAGGCGCTTGTTTCACCCATTGGAGGGGTGGTTCCGGTTTTCTGGCTCAGGTCCGGGTGGGGGCCGCCAGGGCGAAGATCACGCCCTGGGGGTCCAGGCAGTGGGCGATCCAGCTGCCCCCGGGCACCTCCATGGGGCCCATGACGAGCTTGCCGCCGCCCGCCTCGGCGCGCTTGATGGCGGGGTCGATGGCTTCCACGTTGAAGTAGAAGAGCCAGAACGGCGTGGGGATCTGCGGCGCCTTGGTCATCATGCCGCCCATGGCGGGGCCGCCGGCGGCGAACATCTGGTACACGCCCTGGGGGCCCATGTCCATGGCCTCGGCCCTGGTCCAGCCGAACAGCCTGGAATAGAACACGAACGCCCCGGCGCCGTCGCCCGCGTGCAGCTCGTGCCAGCCCACGTGCCCGGGCGTTCCCGGCGGCGCCGGTTCCGGCGCCTGACCCCCGGCGTCCTGGAACAGCATGAACACGGCGTCGTACGGATCGGCCACCCCGGCGAAGCGGCCGACGCCGGGGATGTCGGCCGACTCGTGCCGGACCGAACCGCCGGCGGCCTTGACCTTGGCCACATAGGCGTCCACGTCGGGCACCCCGATGTAGCCCACCCAGCCCGGCTGCGCGTCGGCGCAGGCCGTTCCGGCCAGGGCGAAGATGCCGCCGACCTCGCGGGGACCGGCGCACAGGAGGGTGTAGCCGTGGCCCGGCATGCCGGCGTCCTTGGCCTCCCAGCCGACGACGCGCCGGTAGAAGGCCTGGGCGGCGGGGCCGTCGGGGGTGGCGAGTTCGTACCAGACGAAAGTTCCTGGGGTTGAAGCCATGGCTTGTCTCCGAGGTCAGGGTTGCGGTCAGTCCTTGATTTCGGGTTCCACCAGCTGTGCGAGCAGGGTGAGGGATTCCTGCCAGCCGAGGTGGCAGTTCTCCAGCGGGATGGGCTCCGGGATGCCCTCCTGGACGATGTCCAGTTCGGTGCCGCAGGACACCGGGCGCAGGTCGATGGTGATCTGCATCTTCCCGGGCAGGTTCGGGTCATCGAAAGCGTCGGTGTGGCGGATGCGCCGGCCGGGCACCAGTTCCAAGTACTCGCCGCCGAAGGTATGGCCCCCGCCGGTGGTGAAGTTGGTGAAGGACATCTTGTAGATGCCTCCGACCCGGGCGTCCAGGTGGTGGACCTTGCCGGTGAAGCCGTGGGGCGGGAGCCACTTGGCCAAGGCGTCGGGTTCGAGGAAGGCCCGGTAGACCCGCTCGGGGGTCGCGCGGAGCACGCGGTGGAGGCGGATGGCACGGGTGGACATGGCTGGGATCCTTTCTCAGGACGTCTTGGCGACCTTGGCCGGAGGTCTTGGATGAATACGCGGCCGCATGTATGATCGGGCGGCTTTTACCATGCCGCAGTAGAGATACCGGCCTGCCGGCGTAATGTCAAGCCCTGCATGGTCTTTTCCCGGATTCCGGGCGGCATCCGGTTCGACGGGCTTCCGGCCGGGCGAAAACAGATGCATATTGGGCCTTGGAGGCCTTCATGGTTCTTTCCAAGTGCGCTCACGGGTTCCTGTGCGGATGCTTGGCGGCGGCCTTGCCGGTCCTGGCGGCCCAGGAGCCGGAGAAGCCGGGCCCGGTGGACCAGTTCAAGGAAGAGGTGAAGGACGCCGCGCACGCGGTGGGCGAGACGGCCACCAAGGTGGGCGGGGAGATCAAGGAGGGCGCCCACAAGGTCGGGGAAGGCGTCAAGAAGGGCGCCCAGACGGTGCGCGAAGGCGCGAAGAAGGGCGCCCACGCGGTGGGGGAAGGGGCGAAGAAGGTCGGCCACGGCGTGAAGGAAGGCGCCCACAAGGTGGGCGAGGGCGTCAAGGAGGGCGCCCACAAGGTCCGCCAGAAGGTCAAGGGCGACGACGAGAAGAAGGATTGAGCTGAAATAAAAGGTTTTCCGCAGCCGGGGAAGGCCCTAGGATGGACGCCATCCCTGGGAGCCTGTCTATGTATTATTCGACCCCGCGGCGCCGTCCAGACCCGTGCATATCGTGCGCAAGGCCCGCAGGACGATGCGGGACATCGTTCAAGGGACTTGCACACGAGAGGCGCGGGTCTGGACAACGTCCCTTCGGGCTGGTGGCAGCGGGGCCAGCCATCCGGCGTCAGGCTCCTAGGAGGTATAACCTATACCCCCGTCGTCGCCTTCCTTGTCTGGCTAGCCCCGGTGCCACCAGCGCGGGGTCGAATAATACATAGACAGGCTCCTAGGTGTCGCTGCCAAACAGGTTGTTCACCCGAGCCAACCTGGGATGCTTTTGTTTGCGGACAACAGCATAAGGAGGGCTCGGGTGAACCTTCATAGGAAAGCAAGGACCTG
>JBELAL010000022.1:0-76186 GCA_049508835.1 Holophaga sp.
TGGGCCTCCAGGAAGGCGGCGCACTCCCGGGCGATCTCCAAGGCCTCCGCCGGGAGGGCGGCGCCTGGGAAGGCCTGGAGAAGCCCTTGGAGAAGCGCAGGCGGCGTATCTTCGCGCCCCGGTGGGGTATCGAGGGCGGCCAGGATCGCCAGCTCCACCACGCGCCAGGGCCGGACCTTGCCGGCCTCCGCGGCGGCCTGGATCAGCTCAGCGGCACGGGGGGAAAGGCGGAGCTGAACCGCCTTCACCTCGCGTTCTAGGCCAAGGTCGCGGGCCTTCCCCTTGGGGCGCCCCCCGCCACGCCCCTGGCCAACTCCTGGATGTTTTGCCACTGCCATTTCCTCACCTCCACGGGTCCAGAATCCTCGCGCGCGCGTGAAAGGTCAAGAAAGTTTTATTCATTGATTACAGCTTTCGATAACATACATTATGTAACCTAGTTTTTTATTTGATGAATGGTTGGGTGTTCACGTAAATATCATATTCTATGTGGCTTAGTGCACCGTCCAAGGTGAGGAGTTGGCCAATGGCCACGGAATCCCTTGGTGAGACGAGAGGGCCGAACCTGGGACAGGCCGCCAGGTACTCCCGGGCCCACTGCGGCCCCCGCTCCTGGAGCTGGTCCCAGGTTGCGAAGATAACGATGGTGCAGAGAGGCGGCGGAGCTTGGATCATGCGACACCATGAACCTACTTCTTTGAACCAGCGACTTTCAAAGCGGCCACCTTCACGGGTCCTGTGATTCCCAGGACTGGAGCCAGGGCCCGGATGGACTTGGCCAGGTCACTGGGGGCCAGGTGGCCGTAATGCTTCTCCACCATGCGGGTGTCCGTGTGCCCGAGCTGGGCCGCGACGTAGGCCAGGGGACATCCGGCGTTCACCAGCATGGAAGCGTAGCTGTGCCGCAGTTCGTGGAAGGTGACGGGCTCCAGGCCCGCGGCGCTGCAGGCGGCCGCCATGAACCGGGATTGCTCGTTGTGCCCCCAGTTCTGTCCTCGATCCAGGTGTTTCCGGCGCTTCAACTCGCCCCGCTGGAAGATCAAGTCCCCGGCCGGGCGGCCGGCGGTGATCTCCTGGAAGAATGCCTGGCCCTCTGCTGTCAGAACCACGCGGCGCGGTTTGCCCTCTCCGGTGCCCTTGCCCACCAGGAAAAGCGTGCCACCTGTCGGGTTGAAGTCCTGCACCTGGGCCCGGGCCAGCTCGCCATACCGGCCGCCGGTGAGCAGGGCGCCCTGCACCAGCTGGCGGAAGGCCGGCGGGCAGACATTCACCAGCCGCACCTGTTCCTCCACCGTCAGAAAGCGCACCCGGGCCCTGGTGGTCCCACGGTAGGGTTTGACGGTCTTCCAGGCCTCCCCGCTGCAGTTGACCAGGCGCCGGTCCAGGGCGTGATTCAGGGCCGCTTTGAGCACGGTCAGCGTCCGATTCGCGGTGTCCTTCCTGGCCCGTTTCTCCTCGTCTGTGGCCGGCGGGGCAGGTGGCGCCGGCGTAGGCTTGGGCGTCCGGGGCACCTTGAAGTCCCGCGGCTTTGGCGCCGGGGCCTTCCGCGCCCGCACCCGTCGGGGTGATTCGGCCATTCGGGTGAGCCAGGATTCCAGGCGGCGCCGGATGAGCGTGCTCACTTCCAGGGCCCCCAGCTCCGGGAAGATCCAGAGGGCGGCCCGGTTCTCATCCCGCTTCAGACCCTTCACCCCGCGGCGCCGGGCATCCTCGAAGTAGGCTTTGAGCGCTTGGCCCACCGTGAAGGGTCCATCCTGGACCGGCTCCCCGCCTGCGGTGCGCTGGGCCCGGTCCCGCTGGTCCTTGAACCAGGCCTTCGCTTTTTCCTGGGCTTGATCCCAGTTCAGCACGTCCGCCCCATCCGCATCCTGGAAGTCGTCAGCCGTTCCGAGGCGTTCCTGGAGGATCTTGCCGTCCTTCCGCCAGCGCGCGAACCAGGAGCCCGCGGCGCCGGTCGCCGGCCTTCGGTATCCGAGGTACTGCCCGGGTGCAATGGGATCCTGGCTTGCCTTCCCCAGCGGGAGCTTCTTCCGGGCGTTCCAGGTGTCCAGCTTCGCGCTTCGCTTGGTCCGTCCCATGACCCTGCCTCCCGTCCGTGCTCAAACCGTGCTCAAAACATATCACTGGAGGCGAGTGGAAGCGAGGGGAATAAAAACCACTACATTTCAGCGTTTCCAATGGGTTCCATTTCCATGTGTACCCACCGAACGGCCCGGCTAGGCCCTCTCACGGCGTTAACAGGGGTTCGATTCCCCTTGGGGCTACCAGATGAACCCCTTGAGAAATCAGGGGGTTCATTGTATTCAAGCTTGTACAATCCAGGATAAACCAGAACGGCCCGGACGCCGAGGAACTGCGGGCCCTGGGGGCGCGGGTGCGCACTGGCGTGGGGCGCACCGGGGTGGTGGCCGACCTGGGGCCCGAGGGCCCGGGGCGGATCGCCCTGCGGGCGGACATGGACGCGCTGCCGGTGCAGGAGGAGACCGGGGCGGAATACGCCTCCCTCACCCCCGGGCAGATGCACGCCTGTGGCCACGATGCCCACGTGGCCTGCCTGCTGGGGGCGGCCATGCTGCTCGCCCGCAAGCCGCTGCCGGGCGGGGTGCGGCTGCTGTTCCAGCCCAGCGAGGAGTCCCATGACGCGGAAGGCCAGAGCGGCGCCCAGCGGATGCTGGCCGAGGGGGTCCTGGATGGGGTGTCGGCCGTGCTCGGACTGCATGTGTGGGGCACCCTGGAAACCGGCCGGGTCGGGATCCAGAGCGGCGTGGTCAATGCTGCGGTCGACACCTTCCGGGCGCGGATCCAGGGCACCGGGGGCCACGGCGCCCACCCGGACCAGACCCGCGACCCCATCTGGATCGCGTCCCAGGTGCTGGCGGCCCTGTACGCCATCCCCTCCCGCCGGATCGACCCGTTCGCCCCCTGCGTGATCACCGTCGGCGCCATCCACGGCGGTCAGGCGCCCAACGTGATCCCGCCCTCGGTGCGCCTCGACGGCACCATCCGCAGCCTGGACGAGGGGATCCGGGCCCGGCTGGCGGCGGAAGTGGAGCAGGCCCTGGGCCTGGCCCGGTCCATGGGCGGCGACTACAGCCTGGAACTGGAGCGCGGCTACCCCACCCTGGCCAATGACGAGCACCTGTGCGCCCTGGTCGCGGCGGCGGCGGAGAGCCTGCTGGGGCCCGGGTCGGTGGTCCGGGGCGGTCGGTCCATGGGCTCCGACGATTTCGCCTACCTGTCGCAGCGGGTGCCGGGCGTCTACTTCAACCTGGGGGTGAAGCCCCCCGGGGGGCGGGACCGGTCCCTGCACGCGCCGGACTTCGACCTGGACGAAGGGGCGCTGGAGATCGGGGCGGAGGTGCTGGCGCGCTCGACGCTGGCCTTCCTGGCTGCGCGGACCTGAGCGCACGGGCCGTTTCTATTCGATGGCGGTGACCTTGACCACGGTGTAGGAGCCGTTGATCTGGTCGTGGACCAGCACGCAGCCGCCGAGGAAACCGGGGATGCCTTGGCTGGGGAAGGAGATCCCGAAGTTGGCCTGGCCCCTGGTGCCCGCGAAGGCCTCCACGCGCAGGGCGGCGATGGCGGCGCTCTGGGTCGCCCAGGTGCCGGAACCCACGTTGGTGATGGTGGTGTTGAAGGCGGGCAGGGCGCCGTCCCGGGGGTTCTTGTCGTCCGCGCCGGTGTTGGCCAGATAGGCGCTGAGGCTGGCGACGATGCCGGCGTTGGGCAGGCCTTCTTCCCTGAACAGGTCGTACCGGCCGACCAGGTCCTTCACGCGGCCTTCCATGTTCTCGACGGAGGACTTGTCCCGGGCCCGGGCGCGCTGGCTGAGCAGGGCGGGGATGGCGATGGTTCCGCGAAGGCTCCGGTCAGGTGAAGGCGATCCCGTGACCGCCAGCCCGGGACGGGAGGCGTACCGGGCTGGCCGCGGTCATCAAGGGGAAGGCTTTCGGCCAGACCGTTGCCGGCCCCGAACAAATAGAAACCATTTCTAAACTCAGCCGGGGGATCCCGTGTCTTTCATGTCCAGTGGGCGGAATGCCCGCCGGAGACCGGACCCTGCGAAGGGACCCGGCCCTGTCCGCGAGGAGCTGGCATGGGGAAGGACCGGAGGGCATGGACGGGACGGGGGGGAGCATTGGCCTTCGCCACCGCCGCATGCTTCGGCGGGGTGGAGGCGCCTCCCGGGGGAAACACCCTCCTGGCCCAGGCCGCACCCTATTCCTACCACTGGAGCTACGATTCCCGCCACGCCAAGTACTCCTGGCTCTTGGGCCTCGAGGTGGACCGTCCCGACCAATGGTTGGGGGGGGCGGCCTGCTTCAACAACAGCTTCAACGAGAAGTGCGAGTACCTCTACATCGGGAAGGTGGTCTGGGCCCAGAATGAGGACCTGCAGGGCTGGTACCTCAAGGTCACCGGCGGTGTCATCCTGGGCTACAAGGGCGTGTACGAGAACAAGATCCCCTACAACCACGACGGCGTGGCCCCGGGCCTCCTCCCCTCCCTGGGCTACCAGCGGGGCCCCTGGAACGCACAGCTCAACATCCTGGGTTTCGCGGGGCTGATGGTGACGGTGGGGTACGCCGTCGCGAGGTGGTGATTCGCGTGTTTCCGGCACGGTTTCAGCGGGTTATGTTTTGGAATGGTCAAATGGTGTTCCGGCGGGCCTGGACACGTCAACCGGACATGGCTTCCAGTAGAACGGGTTTCTGCGTAGCCGACCCGCCGCCGAGGCAATGCGCAGCCAGGCCACGCCCGGGACGCCCACCGCCGGGAACAACAGGACCGCGAAGGAAGGGCCCAGGTAGTGGAAGACGGCGCTCACCCCGAACCAGGCATGGGGCGGGGCGGCCTGGGCGATCCGGGTGAAACGAGGCTTGCCTGGTTCCATGTTCGGCCCCCTGGTCTAAGATTATTTAGAGATTTCAAAGATCCGCCAACGCGTTCCCGGTGGTCGGGCCGCGCGCAAGGTCGACTCCAGGAGCCGCATGCCCCTCCATGCCTTGACCATCTTCCTGAGCGCCTTCCTCCTGTTCCAGGTGGAGCCGCTGCTGGCCAAGCTGATCCTGCCCTGGTTCGGGGGCTCGGCGGGCGTCTGGGCGGTGGCGCTGGTGTTCTTCCAGTCGGCGCTGCTGCTGGGCTACCTCTATGCCCACGGCTCGATCCGCTGGCTGCGGCCGCGCGCCCAGGCCTGGGCCCACACCCTGCTGCTGCTGGCCAGCTGCGCCCTGCTGCCGATCCTGCCGGCCCCCTCCTGGCGGCCGGCTCCGGGGGCCGATCCAACCTGGCGCATCCTGCTCCTGCTGGCGTCCACCGTGGGCCTGCCGTTCGTCCTGCTGGCCTCCTCCACTCCGCTCCTGCAGGCGTGGTACGTGCGCCGCACCGGGTCCGGCCTGCCGTACCGGCTGTTCGCCCTGTCCAACGCAGGGTCGCTCCTGGCCCTGCTCAGCTTCCCGTTCCTCATCGAACCCGCCCTGCGCTCGCGGGTCCAGGCCTGGGCCTGGAGCGCCGGCTACGTGGCCTTCGCCCTGCTGGCGGGCTGGACCGCCTGGGCCAGCCTGGGCGCTGACCGGCCGGAATCCAGTCCCGCCGCAGGAGGCGCCGCGCCCGGTCCCGGAGCGCTGCTGCGCTGGACGGCGCTGGCCGCGCTGCCCTCGGGGCTGCTGCTGGCGGTGACCAACCACCTGAGCGCCAACGTGGCCCCCATCCCGCTGCTGTGGGTCCTGCCCCTGGCCCTCTACCTGGTCACCTTCATCCTCGCCTTCGAGTGGCCGGGGTGCTACCGGCGCAAGGTGCTCATGCCCCTGCTGTACGTCGTGCTGGGGGCGATGGCCGGCCTGATCTACTGGGACCAGGTGAACCTGGACCTGCGCTGGACCCTGCCGGGCTTCCTGGCGGGGCTGTTCGTGTGCGCCCTGGTCTGCCACGGGGAGCTGGCCCGGCGGCGTCCTGACCCGGCCCACCTCACCTCCTTCTACCTGGCCATCGCCCTCGGGGGGGCGCTGGGGGGCGCGGCGGTCGCCCTGGCCGCGCCGCGCCTGTTCAGCACCAGCATGGAGCTGCCCCTGGGCCTGGTCGCCTGCGCCATCCTGGGCACCGCGGCCTTCTGGCGGCTGCCGGCAAGGCGCGCCTGGCCGCGGGCCTGGAAGCTCCTGGCCCGGGGCGCGGCGACCGCGGCGGCCCTGGTCCTGGCCGGGACCGTGGCCTGGCAGGAAGCTTCCGCCGACTCCCTGTGCCGGTTCAAGGGCCGGAACTTCTACGGCGCCCTGGAAGTGGTGGACGATCCCCTCGACAGCGAAGCGCCCATGCGCACCCTCATGCACGGGGTCATCGACCATGGCTGCCAGCACCTGGAGCCGGCCCTGCGCGACCAGCCCACCTCCTACTACGGCACCTCCTCCGGGGTGGGGCGGGCGATCCGGGCCCTGCAGGCCCGGGGCCCGGTGCGCCTGGGGGTGGTGGGGCTGGGGGCGGGCTGCCTCAGCGCCTATGCCCGCAAGGGAGACGTCCTGCGGATGTACGAAATCAACCCCCTGGTGGTGCGGGTGGCCCAGGAGCAGTTCAGCTTCTTCTCCGACGCCCCCGCCGCCAAGGCCATCGTCCTGGGGGACGCGCGCCTGGCCCTGGAGGCCGAACCGGACCAGGGGTTCGACCTCCTGGCGGTGGACGCCTTCTCCGGCGACGCCATCCCGGTCCACCTCCTGACCGCGGAGGCATTCCGCACCTATTTCCGGCACCTGCGGCCCGGCGGGGTGCTGGCCCTGCACCTGAGCAACCGCTACCTGGACCTGGAGCCGGTGGGCGCCGCCGAGGCCGCCCTGCTGGGCAAGCCGGCGCTGGTGGTGGAGGACGAGGGCCGGGACGCGGAAGGCACCAACGACTCCGAGTGGATGCTGGTGGGCGCGGACCCGGCCCTGTTCCATGCGGAGGCCTTCAAGGGCGCCGATGCCCATGCGGCGGTGGCCCGGGCCGGGTTCCGGGCGTGGACCGACGACTTCAGCAACCTGTTCCGGGTGCTCAAGTGAGGCCCGTCAGCCCTTGGTGATCTCCACCGTGAAGTCCGCCTTCACCAGTTCCTTGCCGTCCTTGGTGGACACCTTCACCGTCCAGGCGCCGGCGTCGCCGGCCCGGAAGGTGTCGGCGGCGTCCTTGATCTCCATCTTGTCGATGCCGAGGCCCACCTTGACCTCGGCGGACGGGCCGTCCGCGGCGGCGGGAAGGGATGGAGCGAAGGCGATCAGGGTCACGAGCATCAGGGCGCGAGGCAGGGTCGAAGTCATGGCTTCCTCCTGGGGCGGAGAAACTATAAGCTCCAACTGTGGTTTTTTCCACGTCTACCGCGGGCTGAACACGTCGGTCACCACCGTGTCGTCCCGGATCCCATAGGCGGCCGCGGCGGGCTGCTGGGCGCCGGCCGGCCCCAGGCGGTACATGGCTTCCAGGGTGCGCAGCAGGTTCACGTGGGTGATGCCCTTGCCCTCGGGATAGTCCCCCGGCTGCACGTGCGCGCCGGCGAACAGGGTGGCGATCCGGTTCTGGACCACCCGCCGGAACTGGACCTGGTTCCCGGGGGCGCCCGGCCCCAGGGCGTCCGGATCCTGGGCCGGGTCGGTCAGGCCGTGGAACCCGATGGGGTCCTCGTTCTCGTCGAAGGTGAGGATGAGCAGGCTGTTGTGGGTCTTGGCCCACTGGTAGTAGGGGTCGAGGCTGGTTTTCAGCCAGGCGTCCCCCCGGGCGATGCAGGCGTCGGTCCCCGGCCCGGGACAGTCGTGCATGTCGTTGAGCAGGTTGGGAATGACGAAGGCGACCGTGGGCAGGGCGGCGAAGTGGGCCGGGTCCGGGAAGTCCTTGAACCTCAGGTTCGCGTCCTGGGGCAGGTCGGCGAAGCTGATGTAGGGCACGTGCTTGCGCGCATAGGTCCCGGCCGTCGCCACGGTCGAACCGATGGCCGGCAGGTCCTCGGCGTAGCCCTTGAAGGTGTACCGCCCGGTGGCGGCGAGCTGCCCGGCCAGGCTGGGGCCGGTGAAGGGGTAGACCGGGTGGGTGGCCGCGGAGGGCACCGCGTCCTGGAACCCCACGCCCTGGTTGTCCCCGGAGACCAGCCAGAAGTAGTTGCCCTCGCTGTGGTGCTCCTCCGCGAACATGCGGGTTAAGTTCGCCCCCTCGCGCCGGAGCACGCCGTTGATGTAGGGCGCCGCCGGGCTGCCGATGATCTCGTCGTAGTCCTTGTTCTCCTCGATGACCACCACCACGTGGTCGTAGACCGGCCACCGGGCGGGCCAGGCCGGGGCCGCCGCCCGGGCCTCCAGGCCGAGGAGCAGCTGCGCGAGGGCCACCAGGACGAAGCGCCGCATCTGAACCTCCATGTTCATAGGCAAGTCTAATATTTCTAATTAGACATTGCTGTGACCTTGAGTTGGAATGGCCGGAATTCCAGCTGATTCCAGGACGGTGGACGAGGTTTGTATAGAATTTCAATAATCGCCCCCTAAGGTTAATAATGATATTCTCAAGGGTCGGACGCGGGACCGGTACGGACTGGAATCCATCCCCGAGCAGCCAGAGTCGTCCCGAACCTTCCTTGCCAGACCTGGAGCTTCCCTTCCACCCGGAATTCCGATGCCTGTGAGTGATGTATGACCGGTTTCTCCCTGGGGACGGCCGTCCCCATCACCGGCATCGTGTCCCTGCTCATCTGCCTGTTCCTCCTGGCCCTGTCCCGGGAGCAACGGGCGGCCGGCGCGTCACGGTCCTACTTGCTGCTGGGGCTGGCCTACGGGGCCAGCGCGCTGCGGTTGGCTTGCACGTCCCTTGAACTGGGCGGGGCCCGCTGGGCCGGTCCGGCGGAGGAGGTGGTGTACATCGCCTTCATCTCCTTCTTCTGGCTCGGGGTGCGGGCCTATGTGCAGCCACGGCCGCTGTGGCCCGTCCTGTTCGCGGTGCCCGCCCTGCTGGTGGCCTGGGTCGGCCTGGCCGACCTGGCCGGCCTGCCGCTGTTCTGGGCGACCCTGCCAGTGCATGCCGGGGGAGGCCTCCTGTTCGCCCTGTCCGGGCGCCACCTCTGGAGGCTCTTCCGGGCCCAGTCCAGCTGGAACGCCATGCTCCTGGCCCTGGGCATGTGGACTCAGGGGCTGAGCACCGTCACCTACCCGTTCACCCGCTGGTCCTGGTACGCCCCCTACGGATTCACGATCCTCGCCGTCCTGACCGCCGCCATCGGCATGGGCCTGATGGTGGGGGCCCTGCGGGAGGAACAGCGGGAGCTGCGCACCGAGATGGCGGCGCGGCGGGAATCGGAGAAGACCACCCGGCGCTCCCTGGAGTTCATCGAGGCGCTGCTGGCCCACACCCCCACCGGCGTCTCGGTGTTCGAGGGCGCTTCGGGGGACTGCATCCACGCCAACCAGGCCCTGGCCGCCATGGTGGGCGGAACCCTGGCGGCCATGCTGCGGGTCAATTTCCGCGACCTGGCCTCCTGGAAGGACCTGGGCCTGGACCGTCTGGCCGAGGCGACCCTGGCGGACGGCGTCACCCGTCACCAGGAGTGCTTCATGCGCAGCGCCTTCGGCAAGGAACTGGCCATGGAATGCTACCTGGTGCGCTTCCACGCCGGCGAGGTGCCCTACCTGATGTTCGTGGCCACCGACATCACGGAGCGCCACCGCCTCCTGGTGGAACTGCAGCGGGCCGAGCACTTGGAGAGCCTGGGCAGCCTGGCCGGCGGGGTGGCCCACGACATGAACAACGTGCTGACCGCCATCCTGGGCCTGGCCTCGACCCTGCGCGCGGGCTGCGCCCACGGGGACCCCCGGGTCCGGAGCCTGGACACCATCGCCACCGCCTGCGCCCGGGGCCGGGACGTGGTCCGCAGCCTGCTGTACTTCGCCCGCAAGGACCCGGAGAGCCTCGGCCCGGTAGACCTGAACGCGGTGGCCCGGGAGGTGGTGGACCTGCTCAGCCACACCACCCTGAACCGGGTCGACCTCACCGCCGACTTCCAGGAGCCGGTGGGCTGGATCGAAGGGGACGCCTCCGCGCTGAGCCACGCCCTGATCAACCTGTGCGTGAACGCGGTGGACGCCATGCCCGAGGGGGGATCGCTGCAGTTCCGCACCCGGGTCCGGGAGGACCGCAGCATCCAGGTGAGCCTGCGCGACTCGGGCAAGGGCATGAGCCCGGAGGTGGCCCGCCGGTGCGTGGAGCCGTTCTTCACCACCAAGCCTGCGGGGAAGGGCACCGGGCTGGGCCTGGCCATGGTCTACGGCACCATGAAGGCCCACAAGGGCGCCCTGGAGATCCTGAGCGAGGAGGGGCGGGGCACCGAGGTGGTCCTGACCTTCCCGCCCCGGGCCGGGTCCCCCGCCCCCGCCGCGGCCTGCGCCGGGGCCCCGCCCGCGGGCCCGTCCGGGCCGGGGCGCCCGCTCAGGGTGCTGCTGGTGGACGACGACGAACTCATCCGCGAATCGGTGGCCGCCTTGCTCGCCGCCCTGGGCCACGAGGTGCGCATGGCGGAAGGGGGAAGGGAGGCCCTGGACCTGGTCCGGGACGGCCTGCCCGTGGATCTGGTGGTCCTGGACATGAACATGCCCGGGCTCAGCGGCACCCAGACCCTGCAACGGCTCCTGGCCCTGCGGCCCGGACAGGCGGTGCTCATGGCCTCGGGCTACAGCGAGGACGCCATCGTGCCGCTGATGGAGGGACGCCCGAACCTCGCCTTCCTGCCCAAGCCGTTCAGCCTGAAGGAAGTCCGGGCCAAGCTCAAGGCCATGGAGGGGTGCTGGGCGGAGAGCGCCTGAGTCAGGGGTCCAGGTCCCGGTGCAGGAACGGCTTCGCTCCCGGCCCGGCGTAGTCCTCCACCCGGTGCCCGTTGCCCCGCAGCAGGTACTTGGCGGTCACCAGCCCGTCCAGCCCCACCGGGCCCCGGGCGTGGATCCGCCCGGTGCTGATGCCCACCTCCGCGCCGAACCCGTAGCGGTAGCCGTCGGCGAACCGGGTGGAGGCGTTGTGGTAGACCCCGGCGGCGTCCACTTCGCCCAGGAACCGCTCGGCGGCGGCCCGGTCTTCGGTGACGATGGCCTCGGTGTGCCCGGAGCCGTGGGCGTGGATGTGGGCCACCGCCTGGTCCAGGCCGTCGACGATGCGGATGGCCAGGATCGCCTCGCCGTATTCCGTGTCCCAGTCCGCTTCGGTGGCCTCCCCCAGCCAGGGCAGGGCGGCCCGGGCGCGGGGGCAGCCGCGCAGCTCCACCCCGCGTCCGGCCAGGTCCTGCGCCACCAGCCTCAGCACCGGCACCGCGTGGGGATGGACCAGCAGGGTCTCCACGGCGTTGCAGGCGGCGGCGTACTGGAGCTTGGCGTCCCGGACGATGGCCACGGCCTTGTCCGGGTCCGCGTGGGCGTCCAGGTAGATGTGGCAGATGCCCTCGGCGTGGCCCAGCACCGGGATCCGGGTGCGGGCCTGGATGCTGCGCACGAGGGCGCCGGAGCCCCGGGGGATCACCAGGTCCACCAGGTCGTCCAGGGCCAGCAGGGCGTCCACTTCCTCCCGCCCGCCCAGGAGCTGGACCGCGGCCTCCGGCAGGCCCGCCAGGGCCAGGCCCTCCCGCAGCACGTCCGCCAGCGCCCGGTTGCTCTCCACCGCCTCCCGCCCGCCCTTGAGCAGGGCCCCGTTGCCGGACTTGACCGCCAGGGCGCCGATCTGCACCAGGGCGTCCGGCCGGGCCTCGAACACCACCGCCAGCACCCCCAGGGGGCAGGTCACCTGGGTGAGTTCCAGCCCATCGTCCAGGAGCCGGCGCAAGCGCACCCGGCCCAGGGGGTCGGGCAGGGCGGCCACCGCCTCCAGGCCCCGGGCCATCTCCTCCAGCTTGGCCCGGTCCAGCTTCAGCCGGGCCCGGAGCGCCGGGGACAGGTCCCCCGCCCCGGCCAGGTCCCGGGCGTTGGCCTGGAGGATGGGCCCGACCCGCTCCAGGAGCAGCGCCGCCGCGTTGCGCAGGGCCTGGTCCCGGGCCGGGCGACCGGACCCGGCCAGGCGCCGGGAAGCGTCCCGGGCGGCCACCGCCAGGGCGCGGACGTCCACCTCGGGTTCCGCGTTCATCGCTCCTCCAGCAGCACGAAGGTGTCCCGGCTCACCAGCACGCGGCCCATGCCGCCCCGGCCCGCCTCCTCCCGGTCCATGGTGGCCACCCCCCGGGCGAAGTCCCGTCCGTGCTCGTCCGCCACCGCCACCACGTCGTCCCGGGCGAAGCTCCCTTCCAGGGCGATCACCCCGTTGGAGAGCAGGGAGGCCCGCCCGGCCCGCAGCGCCTCCTGGGCGCCGGGGTTCACCCGGATCCGGCCCGAGAGCTGGGAGGCGTGGGCGATCCAGCGCTTCTTGCTGCGCAGGCGCCGGCCGGCCAGGAACAGGGTGCCCGCCTCCTGCCCGGCCAGGAGGCGATCCAGGATCCCGGGCACCGAGCCGCCGGCGATGAGCACCTGGGCGCCCGCCGCGGTGGCCACCTTCACCGCCGCCAGCTTGGAGGCCATGCCGCCCCGGCCCCGGGCGCCCTGGCCGTCGGCGCAGGCCTCCACCTCCGGGGTGAGCTCCCGCACCACCGGGATCAGCCGGGCCGTGGGGTCCTTGTGGGGGTTGCCGGTGTAGAGCCCGTCCACGTCCGACAGGATCACCAGGGCGTCGGCCTCCACCCCGCTGGCCACCAGCGCCGAGAGCTTGTCGTTGTCGCCGAACACCGGCGCGGTGGGGAAGCCGGCCGGGGACTCCAGCTCGACGGTGGAGACGGTGTCGTTCTCGTTGATGATGGGCACCACCCCCAGCTCCAGCAGCCGCTCCAGGGTGGCCCGGAGGTTCAGGTAGCGCTGGCGGTTGGCGAAGTCGTACTCGGTGAGCAGCACCTGGGCCGCCACCCCGCCCAGGCGGCCTAAGCCCTCCTGGTACAGGGCCATCAGGCGCCCCTGGCCCACCGCCGCGCAGGCCTGCTTGTCGGCCAGGGTCTCGGGCCTGCGCTCGAACCCCAGTTGCTGGGCCCCCAGCCCGATGGCGCCCGAGGACACCAGCAGGACCTCCTTCCCCTGGCGGCGCAGGGCGGCCACCGACTCCAGGATCCCGTACAGCCGCCCCAGGGCCGGGAGCCCGTCGCCGCGCATGAGGACGTTGGTGCCCAGCTTGACCACCAGGCGGCGGGTGCGGGCGAGGGAGGCGCGGAAAAGGTCCGGCATGGTCATGCTCCTGGAAGGGGGTCCGGCGCCCAGGCCGGGGGCGTGCCCCGGCTTCCGGCGCCCAGGATGCGGCTTCGGCGGCCTGCCGTGGATGCGCCGCGCCGGAGGGCCTGTCCCGCTCTGTCCCCGGTGCGGCCCCCTAGGCTCCCGTGGGACGGAACGGTGGGCGGGGGGATGGGCTTGGGTGGCTCATGGTTCGCCTTGAAGTTTAGGGTATCGAAAAAATAAAGCAATCCGATCAACTTTCGCCGGTGTCCGTCCTGGCCTCGACCTTTCCGGCCGGGAGAACGGTTGCGGACGCCGGCGGAGCCCGGGTCTCGCCGTCCGGGAACCCGATGCCTTGTTAAGATCAAAGAATCGCCTCGCTGATCGGAGACTTCATGCTGTCCAGGCCCGCCGCCATCCTCTCCACCCTCGCGCTCCTCCTGGGGTGGACGCCGTGCCTGGAAGGGCGCCAGGCGCCGCCGCCGGCCCAGGCCGCCCCGCCCGCGGAGGCCCCGGCCAAGACCCCCCGGAAGGCGCCCACCCGCAAGGAGAGCCTGGACAACTTCTCCAAGGGCATGTTCTACCACACGGAGTTCACCCGCTACATGGGCAACGAGCAGCACCTGCCCATGGACGAGGTCCGGCGCCTGGCCCGGGAGAACCTGGTGAAGTCCATGGCCTGCCTGAGCCGCGTCAACCCGGACCACCTGGCCGCGATCCACCCGGGCCTGCCGGAGGTGTTCCGGAACCAGATGCTGGTCCTGGTGGGGATGGAGAAGGAGATCTTCCTGGAGACCCAGACCACCCGGGCCCGGCCCGACGCCCAGGAACTGTTCCGGAAGTATGGGGCCCTGCTCGGGACCTACGTGGAGTGGATGAAGGCCCACGCGGCGGAGTTCAAGCAGCCCGTCGAGTGAGCGTGAGGTGGCCATGATCCCCGGATTTCCCGCCGCGCTGCCCACCGGGTCCCCGGACCGCTCCGGGCCGGACCTTGGGCAGCTCCAGGCCCTGGCCGGCCCCTTCCTGGAAGCCTGGCGGAGCGGAGACCCCGAGGCCCCCGCAACGGCCTGGGACCGGCTGCGGCCCGCGGGCGACGGCGCCTTCCGCATGGAGGCGGGCCTCCTGGCCGGGATCGTGCGCGGGCTCCTGGACCTGGATCCGGAGTTCGCCCAGGCCGTCCTGGACCGCCTCGACGTGCCCCAGGTCCAGGGGGACCTGGACCTGGGCGGCTGCGCCGGCCTCGTCCGCTTCCCGGCCGCCGTCCAGGTGGTGCTGGGGCGGGCCGACCTGTCCGGCTGTCCCGACCTGGCGGGCTTCGGTCCCGAGCTGATGGTGGCGGGCGACCTGGACCTGTCCCGGTGCCTGGCCCTGGCCTCGCTTCCCGGGAGCCTGAAGGTCCTGGGGCGGCTGTCCCTGGAAGGGTGCGGGGCGCTGCGCCAACTGCCCCCCCGGCTTACCGTGCGGGGCGGGTCCGGAGCGGGCCCGGCCCTGGACCTGTCCGGGTGCCGGTCCTGGGACCGGCGTCTGCCGCCGGGGCTGGGCCCCTTCCTCCAGGTCCGGTTCCCCAGCGGCGTCCGGGCCCAGGTTTGGCGCCTGCGCCTGGAGGGGGCCCTGTCCTCCCTGTGGCTGCTGGGGGGGCTCCTGGGCGTGGGCATCCTCGGGCTGTGCCTGGCGCCCTGGGCCGGCGTGCCGACGCTCCGGATCATGCTGCGCATCGCGCTGATCCTGGGCTACGCGTACGTGTTCCTGCAGGCGGTGCGGCGTAGACGGCGGAAGGGCTGACTCGAAGGCGGCAGTCCAAGGACGACGGGTCCAGCGTGCCTCCGGCACCGGATTCAGCCTTCCTGCCCCTGTCAATCGGACCGGAAACGCGGACAATGGATCCATCCAGAGGACAGGAGGGGGTATGGCGATCACGCTGGCGAAGCGCGCGGCCTTTCTGAAGGCTTCGGACATCCGGGAGATCCTGAAGCTCGCCCGGCGCCCGGATGTGATCTCCTTCGCCGGAGGGCTCCCCGCGCCCGAACTGTTCCCGGCCAAGGCGCTGGCGGAACTGGCCAGGGAGGTGCTCGAGCAGGAGGCGCCCCGGGCGCTGCAGTACTCCGCCACCGAAGGCGACGCTCTCCTCCGGGAGCTGCTCGCCGCGCGGCTCAACCGCGTCTGGGGCTGCCATGCCTCCGCTTCGGACATCCTGGTCACCACCGGCTCCCAGCAGGGCCTCGACTTCGTGGGCAGACTGCTCCTGGACGAGGGCGACGTGGTCCTCACCGAGAGCCCCACCTACGTGGGCGCCATCAGCGCATGGAGGCTCTACCAGCCCACCTGGGTGGAGGTCCCCACCGACGACCAGGGCATGGACATCGGCGCCCTCAAGGACCGGCTGGAGCACCACCCCAACGCCAAGCTCATCTACATCGTGTCCAACTTCCAGAACCCCACCGGCCTGACCTGGTCCCTGGAGCGGCGCAAGGCGCTGGTGGAGGTGGCCGCCAAGTGGGGGGTCCCGGTGGTGGAGGACAATCCCTACGGCGAACTGCGCTTCGAAGGGACCTCCCTGCCCCTGGTCCAGGCCTTCGACCCGGGCGGGCTGGTGATCGGGCTCGGCACCTTCTCCAAGGTTTGCTGCCCCGGGCTGCGCATCGGCTGGATCTCGGCCAAGCCGCCCCTCTACGAGAAGTTCGTCACCCTCAAGCAGGGCGCCGACCTCCACTCCAGCGCCCTCGACCAGGTGCTGGTGGCCCGCTACCTGGAACGGTACGACCTGGACCAGGACATCGCCCGCTACGTGCCGGTCTACCGGGAGCGCCGGGACGCCATGGTGGCGGCCCTGGAGGAGCACCTGCCGGCCGGGGTGCGGTTCACCCGCCCCGCCGGGGGCCTGTTCATCTGGCTGGAACTGCCCCAGGGCTTCAACGCCCGTACCCTGCTGACAGCCTGCATCGAGCGGGGGGTGGTGTTCATCCCGGGCGGGGCCTTCTTCCCCAACGGCGGGCGGGAGGACACCCTGCGGCTGAGCTACTCGAACATGCCGGTGGAGCGCATCCGGGAGGGAATCAAGCGGCTGGGCGGGGCCATGCGGGACTTCCTCTGAAACCCGGCTCTGGGCCCTCCGCACCCTGAGGGGAACGGAGGGATTGGAATGGTCATTCGCCTGGCGACGTTCCGGGCCGCTCGGTATGCGGTCCGCGCGGCGGTCCTGGTCTGGCTGGCCCTTGGCCAGACCCGGGCCGCGGTGGTGGTAACCCCGCGCTGCGTGACCCTCCAGGCGGGGGAGACCTGCGCCTTCCAGGTCCGGCTGGATCCGCCGGACGATCCACTGTGGCCGACCCGGGAGGAAAGGTGGCGCTGGGAACTGCCGGACGGGGGCGAGGGCGGCCTCGAGGCGGACACCGGGACCTACCGGGCGCCGTCGGTGGCCGAGGTCCGGCAGGTCCGGGTGCGCGCCGTCCATCCCCGCGATGCCGGCCGCTACGGCGAGGCGACAGTCACAGTCCTGCCGTTCGAACCGTTCGACCTCGTCGCCAAGGTGATGGGCGTCGACTGGGTGGAGCCGTTCTCCCGGGACCTGCCGTTCCTGGACCTGGAATCCCTCGGCCGGTTCCCGGGCCGGGGCCGGGTGCGCCAGGAGACCGCCTTCCGGAGCGCGCGCGTCCGCGCCGGCTACGGCCTGCCCTGCACCCTGCGCTGGGAGACCCGGCCCGGCGCCCAGGCCCGGCTGCTCTCCCTGCTCGAGGGCGGCCAGGTGGTGCGCCGGGACGTGACCGGCCTGGAGGCGCTGGAACGGACGTTCCGGACCCCGGTGTGTCTGGGCACCGTCGAGGCGCTCCACCCCCTGAAGGAAGGCGGGACGGCCTGGCACAGCCGCGTCCAGGACCTGAAGGTGGACGTGCGGGGCCTGTTCCCGTTCGCCGGCAACACCGTCGCCGAAGGGGGCCACCAGGACGGCGCCGGGCTCGGCGCCCGCTTCCGGGAGGCCTTCGACGTGGCCCGGGCGCCCCGCGGCGGCGAGTGGCCGAGCCCCGTCACCTGGGACCTGGTGGTGACCGACCCCCAGGCCCACGTGCTGCGCCGGGTCACCCCGGACGGCCGGGTGACCACCCTGTGCGGCGAGCCGGACCAGCCGGGCCACCGGGACTCCCCCGGACTGCTGCGGCGCCTGGCCAGCCTGCTGTGCCGCAGGGACCTGCCCGGGCCCCGCTTCCACCGGCCCACCTACCTGGTCCGCCGGGACTGTCCGGAAGCATGGCCTTCGGACGTCTGGGACCTCCTGGTGGCCGACAGCGGGAACCAGGTGATCCGCAAAGTGAGCGCCTCCGGACAGGTGGGCACCCTCGCCGGCTCGCCGGGCCTTGCGGGCCACCGGGACGCCCCGGACCCGGCGGAGGCGCTGTTCGACGATCCCCAGGGCCTGGCCGTGGACGCCGACGGCCGGGTCTACGTGGCCGACCGCGGCAACGCCGTCATCCGGCGGATCGGCCGGAACGGCGCGGTGACGACCCTGGCCGGCAGCCCCGGCCAGCTGGGGACCCGGGACGGGCAGGGACGCGACGCCCGCTTCTCCGACCTGCGGGGCCTGGCCGCCCGGACCACCCGGTACCTGGGCGGAACCCTCTACGCCCTGGACGGCCACGCGGTGCGGGCCATCAGCCTGCCCGGAGGGACCGTGACGACCGTGGCCGGCCAGGTCCAGACCCCGGGTTTCCGGGACGTGGACCCCGCGCAGCCCGGCGACCAGGCCCTGGACCTTCCCTGCCTCCGGGACCCGGCCGGCATCCGCAGCCTCGGCGGCCTGCTCTACCTGGCCGACCGGGGCAACCACGCGGTGCGCAGGCTGGACCTCACCCGGGGCGCCCTGCACACCCTGGTCGGCGACCCCGGCGAACCCGAAACCCGCTGGGGCCTGCTGCGGGACAGTATTCCCGGCCCCCTGGACCCGCGCTTCGCCGCCATCGGATCCCCCACCGGGCTCACCCACGGACCCGAAGGCGCGGGCACCTCCCTGGTTGTCTGCGCCGGGCGGGCCCTGGGGGAGATCTGCGACCGGCGCCACCTGCGCGACCGGGCCTACGTGGAGGAACTCTGGTGCTTCCCCGCCCGGCCCGGCGCGACCTGCACGGCCGGGTTCCGGGTCCTCACCACCGGCCGCCAGGGCGTCACCGCCCGGCCCATCCACTACTCCGTGGACTTCCTGGACCCCGACGGCCGGCTCGCCGAGCGCCGGGAAGGGCGCGGGGACAGCCTCGGGATCTGCACTGTGGAGGGCGCCTTCACCGCCCGGGGCCAGGGCGCCGTGGTCCTCCGCTGCGTCACCGACCAGGGCGTCGCGGCGGGCGCGGCCCTGGAAGTCCCGGTGGACTGACGGACCTTACTCCAGACCCGGACCGCTCCCATGGCCCGGCGCCGGCCGCCGCCGGGTCCGGCGCCAGGCCAGGTCCGACAGCTCGTTGCCCATGCCCAGCAGCCGCTCGCCCAGGGCCAGCACCCGCCGGTTGGGGTCCGCCCAGGTCCAGTCGATGCCCTCGTCGATGGCCGCCAGCCGCGCGCCGCCCCGGTACGCCAGCAGCATGGCCACCGCCGGAGAGCGGGAGAAGCCCCCGTGGCAGTGGATGAGCACCGAGTCCACCCCGGCCAGGTCCAGGGCCAGGATCTCCGCCACATCCTCCTCCGTCGCCGCCTCCGCGTCCTCCCCCTCCTCGTCCAGGAAGTGGAACACCCGGTGCCGGGGATGGCTCCAGGACAGCCGGGTGCCGGGATCCAGCAGGCTGACGACCATTCCATGCCGGTCCCGGACCATCGCCGCCCCCACCAGGTCCGTGACCCAGAGGCAAGCGCCGCCGGGGATCTGGATCTGGTGGAAGTAGGCGCGGACTTTCAAGTCGACGCTCCGATGCCGGCGGCTGGGAACTCGAGCATCCAGCATAGCGGACACGGGGCCGGGCGGAAGGGGCCATGATCGTCCCGGATTGCTATCCTGGCCTTGCCCCCTGGGCGTCCCCCCGACCAAGGACCTCCATGCGCATCCTCCACACCTCCGACTGGCACCTGGGCCGGATCCTGTTCGACTACCCCCTCCTGGACGACCAGCGCCTGATCCTGGGCCAGGTGGTGGAATGCTGCCGCACCGGAGGCTACGACGCCCTGCTCATCGCCGGGGACCTGTTCGACCGCAGCCTGGCCTCCGAGGGCGCCGTGCGGCTGTGGAGCGAATTCCTGAGGGACTTTCGCGCGGCCTGCCCTGGCCTGCCCCTGCTGGTCATCGCCGGCAACCACGATTCCGCCGCCCGCGTCGCCTACGCCGCCGACGCCCTGGAACGAAGCGGCATCCACGCCCGGGGCGGGGCCGAGGCCCTGGAGCGCCCGGTGGAACTGCGCGGCGCCGCCGGCGAGCGTATGCAGGTGTGGCTGGTCCCCTTCCTGTGGGCCGGTGACCTGGACGGCGGCGAGGCCGACGGCGAGCGCGCCGTGCGCACCCAGGCCGAGACCCTGGCCCTGGCCCTGGAGCGCATCCGCCCCAACCAGGATCGCTCGGCCGCGCAGGTGGTGGCGGCCCACTGCTTCACGCGGGGCGGCACGCCGTCCGATTCCGAGCGGGTGCTGGTGGGCGCCGCCACCGAGGTGGAGCCGGAACTGTTCGCCGGGTTCGACTACGCCGCCCTGGGCCACCTGCACCGGGGCCAGAAGGTGCTGGACCACGTGTGGTACTCCGGCTCCCCGCTGCCGTACTCGTTCTCCGAGGCCCACGACACCAAGGCCCTGCTCTCGGTGGAGGTGGTCCCCGACCGCCCGCCCCGGGTGGACCGCATCCCCCTGGCCATCCCCCGGCCCATGCGCCGCCTGGCCGACACCCTCCAGGCCCTGGTGGAGAATCCCCGCTACCAGCCCGACACCGAGTGCCTGGTGGAGATCACCCTCCCCGCCCTGGAGACCGGCGCCAACCCCTTCCAGCTCCTCAAGCGGCGCTTCCGCCACCTGTGCAGCCTGGGCTACGCTCCCGGCCCCTGGGCCCCGGCCGGGGACGCCCCGGTCCCCGCCTCTCCCCGGCGGGGCGGCGACCTGCTCTCGGACTTCCGCCAGTTCGGCGCCGACCTCGGCCTGGAGCCGGACGGCCTGGAGGCGAAGGCCGCCCTGGTGGCGGGGCTGGTCCGGGACCTCGAGCGCCAGGAGGCCCTGTGAAACCGGTCCGGCTGCGCCTGGAGAACTTCGGCCCCTACTTCGGCCGCCCCGCGTGCCTGGACTTCACCGGCCTGGACCCGCTGTTCCTCATCACCGGCGACACCGGCGCCGGCAAGACCACCCTGTTCGACGGCATCTGCTACGCCCTGTACGGCAAGCCCCTGGGCACCCGCACCCGGGAGACCCTGCGCTCCCGGCACGCCGCCGAGGGCGACAGCACCCTAGCCGAGTTCGAGTTCGAAGTCAGGGGAAGGCGCTACCTGGCCACCCGGGCCCCGGAGCTGTACCGCCCGGCCCGCAAGGGCGGCGGCTGGGTCAAGGAGGAGGTCAACCTCCTCAAGGTCCGCGTCCGGGACGGCTGGGAGGTGGTCGCTTCCCAGTTCCTGCGCATGGGCGAGGTGGTGCAGGAGCTGCTGGGCCTCACTCACGAGGAGTTCGCCAAGATCCTCGTCCTGCCCCAGGGCGAGTTCCAGCACTTCCTGGAGATGGACACCCGCCAGCGGGAGGTGATCCTGCAGAAGCTGTTCCCGGTCCGGGACCACCAGCGTCTCACCGACCGGGCCAAGGAACTGGGCAAGGAGGCCACCCGCGCCCTGGACCTGCTCCACTCGCGCCTGCGCGACCTGCAGGGCCCCGAACCCCTGGACGCCGCCCAGGCCGAGGCCCGGGACCAGGACCTGCAGCAGGCCGCCGACGCCGCAGAGACCGCCCGCCGCCAGGCCTTCAAGGATAGGGACGCGGCCCGCCAGGCCTGGGAGACCGGCCAGCGGGAGGCCCGCCAGTTCGCCGACCACGACCTGCTGTGCGTCGCCGAGGCCGCCTTCCTGGCCGACCAGCCCCGGCGCGAGGCCCAGGACCGGGAGCTCAAGGCCGCCCGCAGGTCCGCCGCCTGCGAACCGGCCTTCCAGCGGTTCCGCGCCGCCGAGGATCAGGTCGGGAACCTCCGGGACGAGCGCCGCCAGGCCGAAGACCGCCTCGTCGCCCTCCAGGCCGCGCGCAAGGCACTGCAGCCCGCCCGGGACGCCCTGCCCGCCAGGGAAGAGGCCCTGCGGACCCTCCGGGACGAGGCCGTCCAGGGCGAGCAGAGGCTGCGCGACCTGAAGGAGATCGGCCGGGTCTGGCGGGCCGGGGAGAAGGCCCGGGCCGAGCTGGAGCGGGCCGCGGAGGACCTGGCCGCCAGGGAAGCCGAAGCCATGGCCGCCCGGACGCGGCTCGACGCCCTCGGCGCCGTCGAGGCCGACCGCGCCCGCCTCCAGGCCGACCGGGACGCCCTGCTGCCCCTCAAGGAGACCCTCGACCGCCTGCGGGCCGACGCCGCCACCGTGCGCGCCTGGCCCGGGCGGGAGCCGTCCCTGGCCGCCAAGGCCCGGTCCCGGGACCGGGCCTTCGAGGAAGCCCGCACCGCCCGGATGGGGGAGGAGGCCCGGGTCGAGGCCCTGCGCCAAGCCCGGGAAGCCCACATGGCCGCCGCCCTGGCCCAGACCCTCGCCGAGGGCAGCCCCTGCCCGGTGTGCGGCTCCACCCACCATCCCAGCCCCGCGCTGCGGTCCGGGACTGATCCCCGGGGCCCGGGCGCCGTTCCCCCGCGACTGGACGAGGGCTTCCTGCGCCGGGAACAGGAGGCCGCCCAGGCCCAGGCCGCGGCCGCCCAGGCCCTCCAGGAAGCCCGCGCCCAGGCCGCCCAGGCCCTCGACCGCCTGAGGGAAGCCGGCTGGCCCGACGCCGCCGCCTACGACGCCGCGCTGGGGGACTACGGCGCCCTGGAATCCGCCCTGTCCGCCCGGCTCCGCCAGACCCAGGCCCGGCTGGCCTCCCGGGATGACCTGGCCCGCCTTGCCGACCAGGCCGGGCAGGCCCGGGACCAGGCCCTGGGCCTGCGCACCGAGAAGGAGCATGCCGTCACCGATGCCTCCGCCCAGCGCCGGGCCCTGGAGAAGAGCCTGGGCCTGGCGGTGGACGACCCGGTGCAGGCCTACCGCGAAGCCGACCGCGCCCAGTCCGGCCTCCTGGCCCGCATCACCCAGCTCGACCAGGACCTCGCCGACACCCGGCGCGACTGGGGCCAGGCCGACCAGGACGCGCGCCTCCAGGACCAGCGCGCCCAGGACCTGGCCACGCGCCTGGGCGGAGCCGAGGCCGCCCTGGCCGAAGCCCGGTCCGCCATGGAGGCCACCCTGCGGAGCCAGGACTTCCCGTCCCTGCCCGGGATGGAAGCCGCCCGCCGGGACTCGGCCCGCATGGACGCCATCGAGCGCGACCAGCGCGACGCCCTGGCCGAGCAGTCCCGCCGCCTGGGCCTCCTGGACGAACTGGTCCGCAGCCTGGAGGGCCGGCCCAGGCCCGACCTGGAGGCCCTCCAGGCCGCCTTCGAGGAAGCCGACCACGCCTACGCCCGGACCGAGGCCCAGAGCCGCGCCGCCTTCGATGCCGCCCGGGAGCACCGCCACCGCCGCGGCCGGATCCAGGCCCTGCTGGAGGAGATCGCGACCTTCACCCGCGACCACCAGGACCTGTGGGCCCTGGCCCGGGAACTGGACGGCGACAACGTCCACCGCATCAAGTTCTCCGCCTGGGTCCTGGCGTGGTGGCTGGACTGCGTCCTGGCCAAGGCCTCCTCCCGCCTGGAACGCCTGTCCGGAGGCCGCTACCGCTTCCGCCGCCGCGCCGGGATCGAGAACCGCCTCAAGGCCGCCGGCCTCGAGATCGACGTCCACGACGCTTACGCCAACGGCACCCGCAGCGTGCGCACCCTCTCCGGCGGCGAGAAGTTCCTCGCCTCCCTGTCCCTGGCCCTGGGCCTGGCCGAAGTCATCCAGTCCCGCAGCGGCGGCATCGACCTGGATGCCCTGTTCATCGACGAAGGCTTCGGCTCCCTGGACACCGGCACCCTGGACGGCGCCATGCAGGTCCTGGACGAACTGGGCCAGGGCCGCATGGTGGGCCTGATCAGCCACGTGGACAGCATGAAGGAGGCCATCCCCTGCCAGGTGCGCGTGCGCCGGCACGAGGCGGGGAGCCGGCTGGAGGTGGCGGGGGCGACGCGGGGCGGCGCGGACGCCCAGCCTTCCCAGGAGCCCGAACCTGCCTCAACCACCCCCGCCTGATCCGGGTCCGTACGCCTTCCGGGCGTACCAACCACCGCCCGACTTCCCCTTCAGTGGGCTGGCGTTTGGCAGCTGCACGCCTACGGTTCCCGCCATGGTTCCAACCACAATCGGACCATAGAGCCTATCCGCCCTCGATCCAATAGAACGGAACCGCTCGTGCATCCCCTTCCCCGGCGACCCATACTTGTCAAGGATTTCAAGAGGCAGCCCGATGCTCCAGACCCTGTTCCTCGCCTCCACCCTCATGGTCCCCGGCGGAATGTTCAACGGCGGCGGGCCCGGCCCCGCCGTCGCCAACACCGACATGTTCGGTTCCCCGCGAGTCGGCCTTTCCTCCAAGGGTGAGGTCCTCAAAATGTGGGGCAAACCGAAGACCGAGAAGGTGGAGAAAGACCATACCGTCTGCACCTGGGTCCGGGACCGGGTGACCTACATCCTCACCTTCAACACCCGGCTGGATGTCCTGGTGGACCGGAAGGTCGTGAAGTCGTAGACGGCGATTTCGCCGCCGTCCCGGAAACGGTCACCCAACTCCTGAGCAGTTCCGCGAGGATTCCGCCGTCGGAAACAGACTCCTCCACGGTGTCCATAGCCTCAGGCCACCCGGTTTGATATTGCCCTTGCAATTTACCCCTTCGCTCCTATCATCAGGCGAATTTAAGGACAGCGGAGGATTTATGAATACCAACTCTCTCTGGGGTTGTGTTTTTATCCTCTTGACGGGGTGCGCAGGCGTCCAGGTCGTGCCTCTGAATCCGGACGGCACCCAGGCGCAAAAAGCTGCGCCTGGAATCCGGTATTACCTGCCCCAGCCCTATCTCCTGGTGGCGGAGCTGCCACCGGTAGAGGCACAGGCGGGCGGGAAAGACTTGAAGAGCCCTTCATCCTCCAGCGGGAAACCCGGCGATGCCGGGAGCGCTCAGGGCGGCGACACCACCAGCGCCTCCGCAGCCCCTTCGGCTTCCACCGACACCGGTTTCTTTGCGGCCACACCCCAGTACGTGATGAAGCTCATCTACTTGCCGGACTACGACCATCCCATGGCCATCACTGCGAAGGCCGGCATGGGCACCGTGCAGTGGAATCCCACCCTGCAAGACGGCTGGATGCTCACTTCCCTTACTGCCAATAGCGACAGCAAGGTCGCGGAAATGCTCACAGCTCTGGGCACCACCGCCACCGGGGTGAAGGGCGGCACCACGACCAAGGCAGCGCCGTCCGAGGAGCCGGGCCCCAAGGCTGCTCCTTCAGGGGCGGACAAACTCGATCCGGGCCTGTACCGGTTCGAGTTCGACAGCGCCACCCATCACTTCCGGCTTAAAGCGGTGACTTGGTTCAAGGAGGGCAAACTGCTCCAGGTCCCTTGACCACGCCTTTGCGGCGCTGTCTCTGCGCCGGAAACGCCCTCGGCGGAACTGGTCGGCACCGTCCACGCCTTCGACGGCCGAAGCCTGCCAGCGTGCGCCCTCGCCACCCTTTCCGGGCCTGGCGACGGCCCCCAGCGGGTGACCCGGCTCCAGGGGGGTGGCTACCATTTCCAGAATCTGCCCACGGGACACTATCAACTCAAAATCGAGGCCGCCGGCCTCGGCGCGCTCACCGTCCCGGATCTAGCTGCGTCACGACCTGATCCTTGACCGAAGCGACGACCCCCTCATCGAGCCCCGCGATCCTTCCTGGGACAACTGGACCGGGCTGGGGACGATCCTGGTGTTCCTCGCCGTGCTCTTGACCACCCGTTGGTTCAAGATCGCCCGGCCGAGCCAGAACTTCCCGAGGGGCTACCTCGAGTGGCTGAAGGTCAACTCGTCATAGCCCGCAGGGTTCCATCCGGCTGGCGCAGGCTGGGGCGGACGGAGTGGCTGGAGCCCTGGGGTTGGGGCAGGCAATCCCGGGTCAGTCCCTGCGCGTGGCGATGAGAATCCACCCCGGAGAGGACTCCTGGAACGGCTGCCGGGTCTCGTCCGCCAGGGGCGGGCCCGGGTCCAGGCCGGCCTGGCGGAGCAGGTCGGCGGCTTCGTCGGGCCGCATGCGGCGGTGCAGGCTGTGGTGGGTGGTGGGGGCAGCGCCGTGAGGGGTGAAGACGGTCTCGAAGCTGGCCTGGGTGGGGGTGAGCATGGTGCGGCGCCGGGCCAGGGCGCCGGCGGGGGCCTGCAGCGGCGGCAGGTCGCGGGCCTGGCCCACGGGCATGCTGGCGTCGTTCACCACCTGGATCACCAGGTAGCCGCCGGGCTGCAGGACCTCCCGGGCCTGGCTGAAGAAGTTCCGCAACTGGTCCTCCTCCAGCAGGTGGGGCAGGGTCTGGCCCAGGCAGGTGACCAGCTGGAAACGATCGTCCCCGACGGCGACGGCAAGGTCCAGGAGGTCGGCGTGGTGCCAGGCGACGTCGAGGTGCTCGGCCAGGGCCTTCTGCCGGGCCACCGCCAGGAAGGCGAGGTCCAGGTCCAGGCCGTGGGCGACGCGGCCCCGGGCGGCCAGGGCCCGGGGCAGGCTGCCGGTGGCGCACCCGGCGTCCAGGCAGCGGTCCCCGGGGGCCGACAGGTGCAGGGCCAGGTCCAGGCGGGGCGGGCGCAGGGGGAACAGGTCCTCCCAGCTGGAGGCGAGCAGGGACCAGGGGGAGGACGGGGCGGGGTCGGCCATGGAGGCCAATGTACGCCATCGGGCGGCCTGCGTCAGGATCTGGCGGGCCGAAGATGGCATGATGGGGTCGGACTTCCGTCCGCCGTCCTTCGCAGCCGGGCCCGTGAGGAAAATCGCCCATGGCCAAGACCAGCCAGACCGATCCCCTGCGCATCAATGCCGTGTCCGTTCCAGGGACGGCCGGCGTCATCGGGATGACGATGTGCCCGGGGAGGTTCCTGACGTACGACCTGGCGGGGTCCTGGAACCGCGACCTGGACGAGGACCTGCGGGCCATCCGGGACTGGGGGGCGTGCGCCCTGGTCACGCTCATGGAGGCGTTCGAACTGGTGGAGTGCGGGGTGGGGGACCTGCCGGGCAAGGTGCCGGAAGGGATCGTCCATTTCCGGCTGCCGATCCCCGACGGCGGGGTGCCGGATGAGGCGTGGGAACGGGCCTGGGTCGACGCCAGCGCCCGGATCCGCGCCCTGCTCCGCCAGGGCAGGAGGGTGGTGATCCACTGCCTGGGGGGGCTGGGGCGCACCGGGATGGTGTCGGCGCGGCTGCTGGTGGAGTTCGGGATGGACCCGGAGGAAGCCATCGCGGCGGTCCGGAAGGCACGCCCGGGGGCCATCGAGAACGAGGACCAGGAGGACTACGTAAGGGGCCAGAAGCCGGCGGAGTAGCCCCTCCTCGCGACCTTCACGACGGTGTAGATCCCCCGCGTCTGCGGGGTCAACCCCTCCACCAGGAACTGGGAAGGCCTCGAACAGCGCGCATGTCCGTCCGGAGCCCGGCCGATGTGGATGTGGCCACCCTGGGTGACGGTGTGCGGGCCGTGGTGGATGACCTGGTAGCCCTTCGGGGGGATCAGGGCGGGGTTCGCCTTCAGGTGCGCGAACACCTGGGCGTCCGTATGGCCCTGGACGTGGCCGTCCTGGGCCCGGGCGGCCAGGTGGTCGCTGCGGCGGGAACCGTCCGCCACGGGGCGGTCCCGGTCACCGGAGGTGTAGACGGGGGTGGCCTGCATGGATGCGGCGATGCCGTCGAAGACGACCTTCACTTCGGGGTCGGAGGTGATCCTGGAGGGCCGGGCGGCGGGGCGCCGGGACCCGGATTGCGGTCCGGGCACGTCGGGTTCCGGGCGCGGTCGGGGCATTCAGTTCACCCCGCGGGCCGGCTTCGGCGCGTGCCTTTGCCCGGGACCGGGCTCACCGGCGGCCTTCCTGCGGCGCGCCGTCCCAGGGCGGGACGGGGCATCCGGGCCAGGGACGGATCAGGAGGCCTTCAAAGGCGATGGGCTGGTCCCCGTCGATCCGGCGGATGACGAGGTCCACCTCCAGGGTCCGCTCGGCGTCCGGGTCGCGGAAGGTGGCGGCGGCGCCCGGCTTCAGCGGGCGGAAGAAGGCAGGGCCGTACCACTCGGGGGTGCGCGGGATTCCGGGCCGGGGGATCAGGGGCGGCGGGAATTCTCCGTCGGGATCCCCGGGGAGCGGGGGGAACCCGGGCGGGGGGAGCGGGGGCGCCAGGTCGTCGGGGAGGCGGGGCGGCAGATCCGGACTGCCCATCCGGCGGGTGACCAGGAGGTCCGTGCCGGACAGGTTGGTGAGGTGGAAGGTCCGGAGGCCGGCGCCGTGGAGGGCCAGGGGGATGAGCAGAGCCGCGGCGGCGCGGGCCAGGGGGCAGGAAGGTGCGCGCGCCGGTCCCATGTCAGTCGCGCTCAGCGCCGCAGAGCCCGGGCATCCGGGCGCCGCAATAGACCAGGTGGTCCGGGGCCGCCTGGTCGAAGTCCATCCCGGATTCCGGGTCAGGCTCGTACTCCAGGACCGCCGTGGGCTGTCCTTTTTCGAGCCCGGCCCGGAAGGTGAGGGTTACTTCGCCCTGGCCCTCCTCCCGCGCCAGAATGAGGGTCCGGCGCCGGGGAGCCTGTCCCTCCACGGGTGGGGTGCCCAGGGTGATCCGGGCGGTCTCCCCGGGGGCCAGGACCCAGCAGGTGGCGGCGCTCCCGGATGGGCCGCCGGCCTTGGCCTCCCCGGTGGCCTGGGCAGGCTCCACCGAGACCTTCACGTCGTCCTCGACGCCCGGCTCCTTGAGTTTCGTCAAGGAGATGCACTCCACCCACGAGTGGTTGCTCACCCGTGCTTCCAGGCCTGCGGCACTGGCCAAGCACCCGCCCAGGACGACGGCGGCCAGCCCGAAGGCTCGGATCGGGATCGTTCTGTCGAGCATGCCCCACTCCGCCGGGATCATCTCCTCCCATGGTTCGTGCGGGAAAGGGCGGAACGGTTCCGGCCTTTCAGTGCGCCGTGCCCAGGGCCTCCCGCAGCCGGTCCGGCAGGGTGGAATGGCGCGTCAGCACGCGTTCGGCGGCCCGCTCCACCTGCTCCCGGGAACCCACCAGGGTGACGTGGCGCCGGGCGCGGGTGAGGGCGGTGTAGAGGATCTCCCGGGACAGGAAGGGGCTGTCCTCCCGGGGCAGGATCACCGCCACGCGCTGGTACTCGGAGCCCTGGGCCTTGTGCACGGTGAGGGCGTAGCCCAGCTCCAGCTCGTGCAGGAGGGGGGCGATGGCGTGGGCCTGGTAGCCGCTCCCGGCGCAGGGGAAGACCGCCTCCAGGCGCGGGAGGCCGCCGTCCCGGGCAACCTTCAGGGCCAGGCCCTGGTCGCCGTTGTAGATGCCGCGGCGGGGGTCGTTGCGGGTCATCATCACGGGCTCGCCCAGGGAGACGGCCAGGGCCAGGGTGAGCCGGCGGTCCCGGGCGGCGCTGGCCTGGGCGTGCAGGAAGGTGTTGACCGAATCGGCGCCGCGCAGGGCGGGGGCGGTCTTGAGGGGACATAGGATCCGGGCGCGGGCGGCGTGGGCGAACAGGAGGTCCAGGCGCTCCAGGGCGTCGCCCTGCCAGGCGCCGTCCTGCTGCGCGTGCACGTGGCCGATGCGGGCCAGGAAGTCTGGGCAGGCGGGGTGGTGCTCCACCTGGTCGTGCAGCCAGTCCAGGAGGAAGCGGCGCAGGTCGCCGTCGCCGGGGTCCAGCAGGTCCACGCCGGCGCGGGCCTGGGGCGTGTGGGGGAGGATGGGGTCCGGGGGCTGGAACAGCTCCCGGGGCGAGCCGCCGACGATCTTGCGGGCGGCGGCGAGGATGGGGCGGCCGTCCTGGTCCATGCGGTAGTTGGTGGCCAGGCGCACCACGTCCAGGGCGCCGGCCAGGTCCTGGAACACCCGCCCGGTCTCCACCGAGGGGAGCTGGTCGGCGTCGCCCAGGAGCACCAGCCGGGCGCCGGGGGGGACGGCGCGCACCAGGCGGTCCATGAGGGCCAGGTCCACCATGCTGGCTTCGTCCACCACCACCAGGTCGGCGGGGAGGGGGTTGTCCTCGTGGTGGCGCCAGGTGTCCTGTCCGGGGTTGCAGCCCAGGAGGCGGTGCAGGGTGCGGGGGGCGAAGGCGGCGGTGCGCAGGGGGGCGTCCGCCTCCTGGACCGGGACCTGGGCGAGGGCGTCCTGGATGGAACCGTGCATGCGGTTGGCGGCCTTGCCGGTGGGGGCGGCCAGGGCCACCCGGGGCGGCACGGGCTGGCGCAGGGCGGCGCGCAGGATGGCCACCACGATGGAGGTCTTGCCGGTGCCGGGGCCGCCGGTGATGAGGGTCAGGGGCCGCACCAGGGCCTGGCGTACGGCCTGGATCTGCTCGGGGTTGAGCCGCCGGGGGGCCTCCAGGAGTTCGGGGTCGATGGGCGTTCCGGGGCCGGGGGCCTGGGCGGCCCGGGCCGCCAGGGCCGCGGCCAGGCGCTCCTCGGCCCGGAACACCCGCTCGGTGCTGAGGGTGCCGTGGTCCAGGACCAGTGGCTTGCGTTCCAGGGGGCGGCCCAGGATGGCGGCCATGGCCGGGGTGTCCAGGTGGGCGGCCAGGGCCTCGGGGGCGGCGCGGAACAGGTGGGCCAGGTCCTCGGACAGGCCCCGGCCGGGGCCCTCACCCGGGTCACGCATGCGTGACCCGGGATCTAAGGACAGGGGCAGGCCGGAGTGGCCCTCGGCCTGGGCGGCCAGCACCAGCAGGCAGACCAGGATCGTGCGCTGGAGGGACTCGGGGTCCTGGGGTCCGGCGAAGGAGGCCAGGCCCTCGGCCAGGACCAGCAGGCCGGGGTCGACCGCGCGGGCCTCCATGGCCCGGGCCCAGTCCAGGGGCGGGCGCGCGCGCTCAGAGGTCCACATGGATCTCCTCCTCCTGGTCCGACCGGAGGGCCCGGCGCCAGGCCTGGACCTGGGCCCAGGGCGGGCGCAGGGCCACCTGGCCGGCTTCGGGCAGGCCGCGCACGAACACGTACAGCCCGCCGCCGAAGCGCGCCTCGTACTCGGCCTCGTCCTGGACCCCCAGGAAGGCGCACGCGGCCAGGGTGTAGATGGCGAACTGGAGGGCGTAGTGGGTGCGCAGGACCTCGGCGCAGGCTTCCGGGCCGTAGTCGGGCAGGCCGTTGCTCTTCCAGTCCAGGAAGCAGGTGCGGCCCTCCCACTCGAACAGCAGGTCGATGCCTCCTTCCAGCAGGTGGATCCGGCCCGGGCGGGGCATGAGGAAGTCCATCTCCCGCTGGATCCGGCTCAGGGCGCCCAGCCCCGGCAGGGTCCCGCCGCCGGGCAGGCGGTACGGGCCCGCCAGGGCCTGGAAGGCCAGCTGGGCGAGGTCGGTGCGGTACCGGGGATCCAAGCCCGCCTCGGCCATGGCGGTGTCCAGGATCCGGGCCACGTCCGGGCGGGCCATCCACGGGTCCCGGGCGCCCGCCTCCAGGGCGCTGGCGGGGGGGACCTGCTCGAGGACCGCGTGCAGGCAGGTGCCGGTGGCGGTGCCGCCGGGCGGGGCCAGGTGCAGGTCCGCGGGCGCGCGGTCCTCGGGGTCGGCCGGGGCGTGCTCGCGCAACTCCCGGGTGAGGCTGGTGAAGGAGTCGAACCGGGGGGGCTCCGCGGCCCGGGCGAGGTCGGCCAGGCGCGCCGGGTCGAAGGGCGCGGGCAGCGCGGGCGCGGGGCCGGGCTCGGCCAGGACGGGGACCGGGTCCGGTCCGCCCAGGGGGAGGTCCACGGCCTCGAACAGGCCCTTCCCGGCCTCGGGCAGCAGGGCCCGCAGGCGGTGGTTGACCGCCCCGTAGGCCCCCTGGGGATCGGCGGTGGCGCGGTCGAAGCCGACGCAGGCCACCCCGCCGCCGGTGTGGTACACCGGGAGGATGAGCTGGGCCTGGGCCCGGGTCAGGGCGACGTAGAGCAGGCGCTGGTCCTCCTCCCGGGTCTCCCGGTCCACCCGCGGGGCCAGCCGGGCCGAGGGCTTGCGGCCCAGCCAGAACCGGCGCCCGCCGTCGTGGACGAACCGGTGGATGCAGTCGGCGCGCCAGCGGGTGAAGCCTCCGAACAGCACCACGGCCCTGGCCTCCAGGCCCTTGGACTTGTGCATGGTGAGGATCTGCACCGCGGACCGGTCGGTCTGGGCCCGGTGCACGGCGGCGTCCTCGCCGGGGAGGGAGGCCCGGCCCTCGACGCAGTCGGCCAGGAAGTCCACCGCCTCCTGGAAGCCGCCGTGGCGGACGCAGCACTGCTCCAGCATGAACTCGGTGAGCTGCAGCCACACGCCGGCGGCGCGGTCGTCCCGGTGCAGGCGCAGCAGGCGCCGCAGCAGGCCGCCGTCGACGATGGAGCGGAACAGGGCCGGGTAGTCGCCCCGGCGGGCCAGGTCGTGCCAGGCCAGCAGGCTCTCCATGAAGGGGTGCGCTTCGGGCAGGTCCAGGCTCCGGGCCAGGTCGGCCAGCCCGGCGCCGAACACGGGGGTGAGCCAGGCCTTGGCCCGGCGGTCGGGGTCGTAGGGCGCGGCCACCGCCCGCAGCACGTTGAGCAGGTCCAGGGCCTCGGGGGACTGGAACACGCCGTCCTGCTTGTAGAACGCGGCGGGAACCCCGGCCCGGCGCAGTTCCTCGGCCATGAGGGCGGCTTCGGGCCCGGACCGGGTCAGCACGAAGATCTCCTCCGGCGCCAGCGGCCGGGCTTCCTGGCCGGACCCGTCCCGGAGCACCGGCCCGCGCTCCAGCAGGGCGCGCACCTCCAGGGCCAGGCCCCGGGCCACTGCCCGCTTCACCTGGGGCAGCCTGCGCTCGCCTTCCAGGGGCACCCGCACCAGCCGGACCGGAGCGAGGTCCCGCCCCTGGGCGTCCACCCACCTCAGCCCGGTCCGGCCCGCGGCCACCGGGACGTCGTAGCGGATGCCGTCCCCGGTGAAGAACGGCGCCGGGGCGCCCTGGTCCAGGATGGCGTTGTAGGCCTGGACCATGGCGGGGGTGGAGCGGAAGTTGCGGTCCAGGGCCGCCACCGGGGCGCCCCGGTCGACCATGGCCTGCTTGGCCCGCAGGTAGGTGTGCACGTCGGTGCCGCGGAACCCGTAGATGGCCTGCTTGGGATCGCCGATGAGGACCAGGCGTCCGTCCCGCCCGAACACCCGCTCGAAGATCCCCCACTGGACCGGGTCGGTGTCCTGGAACTCGTCGATCAGGGCGGCCTGGTACCGGGTCCGCAGCTGGGCCTCCAGGAGCGGGCCGGAGACCGAGTCCCGCAGGGCCCCGGCGACCCGGCGGATCATGTCGTCGTAGTCCAGCAGGCCCTCCCGCTCCTTGAGCTCGGCCAGGCGGTCCAGGGCGTCGGGCAGGAACCGGTCCACCGCCCGGGACTCGGGCGTGGACAGGGCTTCCTGCAGGTCGAACAGGAGGTCCGGGAGTGCGTCGCCCGGCAGGGCCAGGAGCCGCTCGGACCCCTTGGTCTCGCCGGACAGCAACCGGCCCAGGACGGTCCCGGCCGCGTCCCAGTCCCCGGCCTTGCAGGCGGTCTGGAGCGCGTCCAGGTTCTTGCGCAGGGGATTGAGGGAGGCGGGATCCAGGCCCAGGCGCCCCGGGTCGAACCGGGCCAGGGCCGCGCAGGCCTGGGCGGCGGGCCCGGCGGGGCCGGGGGTCTCCGGCCAGCGGCGGCCGGCCTCCTGGCGGACCTCCGCCAGGACCTGGGCGAGGCCCTCCTCCCCTCCGGACGCCTCCAGGGCCGCCGCCAGCTCCCCGGACACGCCCGAATCCCGTACCGCCCACCGGCGGCGCAGGCACTCCTGGACGGCGCGGCGGAACAGCCTGACGCCGTCCACCAGTTCGGCGCCGAAGGCCTGGCCGGAGAGGAAGGCGGTCTCCTGCAGCAGGCGCTGGCAGAACCCGTGGATGGTGGAGATGGAGGCACGGTCGAAGTCCAGGCGTGCCCGGTCCAAGGCTTGGCGGGCGGCGTCGTCCAGGACCCAGGCGGGTTCGTCCGGGCCCGCGTCCTGGAAGTCGCCCATGCGCAGGCGCCCGATCAGCCGCCGGATGCGGTCCCGCATCTCCCCGGCGGCCTTCTCGGTGTAGGTCACCACCAGGATCTGCTCGATGCGCAGGCCGCCCAGCAGCAGGTCCACCACCAGGTGTTCGAGGGTGAAGGTCTTGCCGGTGCCGGCGCTGGCGTCCAGGACCAGGCGCGGGGGGATGGGGGCGGGCAGGGCGCCCGGGCGGGGATAGCGGCGCGCGGGGTTCACCGGAGCGCCCTCAGGAAGGGGTCCAGCAGTTCCATCCGGCGGGCCACGGCGGCGGCGTCGGCGGGCGGGAAGGTGCCGGGGTTGGGCACCGGGCCCCGCAGGCAGGCGTAGCCGCCGTGCTCGCGGCCGGCCCGGGCCTCCAGCCAGTCCGGGAGGTCGGCCGGATCCTGCAGCTCCAGCAGGGCCTCCAGGGGCAGCAGCGTGTCATGGGGGTGGTCCAGCAGGTCCGCCAGCAGGCGGGCCAGGAGGTCCAGGGCCCCGGCGGCGTCCAGGGCATCGAAGGCGACGCTGCGCACGCCGTTCCGGGGCGCCCGGCCCGCCACCAGGTAGCCCCGGGGGGCGAGGGCGGTCCCGGCCCGGGCCGCCAGGACCAGGTGGGCGACCCAGGCCTTGACCAGATGGTGGGCGGCGGCCTTCGGGGTGGCGGAATCGGCGGTCAGGAGCAGCACCGAGCCGGGCCCGGAGCCCAGGTCGCCCTGGGGCGCCAGGGCGCCGCGCAGCTCCACCACCAAGCCCGGGCCCAGGCGGACCGGGACGGTGAGCACCCCCAGGTCCTCGGCCGGGAGGCCGCGCGGGGCGAGGGCCGCCGGGCCCAGGCGGGGGAAGCGCACCGGCACGGTCTCCGGCACCTGCGCGCTCCAGGCTTCGAGGATGCGGCGGTGCCGTTCCCGCTCCGGCCCGGACAGCAGGCCCAGGGGGGCGAGTCCGGCCCGTTCGAAGGTTTCGCGTCCGCGCCGGTAGGCCTGGTCCGGCGTCCCGGCGCCGGCGCGGGCGGACCAGAAGGCCTCGCGCAGCATGGGCACGGCATGGAGGCCGGCCATGGCGGCGGCTTCCTCCTCCATGTCCCCGGGGTCCTCCTCCTCGTCCCGCAGGCCCAGGGCGAACCGGGCCGCACCCTGGAGGGGGGAGCGCAGGAAGGCTTCCAGGTGGTGCAGGCCCATGGGCACCACCGCCGGCCGGAGGGCGGGCCCGGGCCACGGGGGCGCGGGCTCCAGGGCCGGGTCGGGGGGCGGCGGCTCGGCGGCGGGGGGGTGCCGGTAGCGCAGCTCGGCCCGGGCCTCCAGGTGGACGGAGGGCTGCACCGGCAGCAGGGGGTGGTCCCCCGCGAACCGCCTGGGGTCCCAGCGCAGCAGGGGATGGGCGCGCACCAGGGCCTCCTCGGGGACCCGGGCGGCGGCCGCCGCGGCCTCCAGCAGGTCCAGCACCACCGGGGAGGGCTGGCGGGCTTCGAGGGTGAGGGGGTCGCGGGCCACGAAGCTGGCCACGAACCGCTCCCGGGCCGAGAGCAGGGCCTCCAGGAACAGGTAGCGGTCCCGCTCGGAGGCGGGCACGTCCCCGGGCCGGCGCCCCCGGCCGCGCAGGTCCAGGTCGTCGGCGGCGTCCCGCCCGGGGAAGGCGCGCTCGTCCAGGCCGGCCACGATCATCAGGCGGAACGGCAGGCCGCGCAGGGATTCCAGGTCGCCCAGGGCCACCCCCTGGATCCGGCCCCGGCCCTGGCCGCCCTTGAGCCGTTCCAGCTCCTGCAGGGCCAGTTCCCGGGCGGTGCGGAAGGGATGGGCCACGGCCAAGCCCGGGCCGGGATCCAGGCTGCCCAGGCGCAGCAGGGCCTGGCGCAGCCGGTCGTTGGCGGCCAGGTCGGCGCGCTCCTGGCCCCCGATCCAGGCGGCGGCCAGGTCCCGGAAGCGGGCGGCCCAGGCCTGGAGCGGGAGTTCCTGCCGCGCCAGCAGGCGCAGGTCCTCCAGGAGGCTCCGGGTGGTGCGGATGAAGGCGCCGGCCTCGGCCCAGGCGCCGGAGCCGGTCTCCCGGGGCGGATAGAGCTCCCCGCCGGCGGCGAAGGGCTCGCCCTCCTGGGCCAGGAAGGCGCCCAGGGCCAGGCGGCGGTGGCCCTGGTCCCAGGACAGGATGTCCTGGTCGAAGTAGGCGGGCTGCAGATCCTCCCGGTCCTTGCCGCGCACGATGCCGGTGTCCCGGCACCACCCGGGCCAGGGCTCCAGGTCGGCGTCGGGGAAACGGCGCCGGACCGCCGGGTGCTGCAGGAAGCCCAGCACCTGGGCCCGGGAGAGGGGGCTCTCGGGCAGGGCCAGGAGCAGCGCGAAGGCCTCCAGCGCCTCGCCCAGGGCCGGGGACTCCCGGTGCACCAGGCTCAGGGGGACCGGGCCGGCGCCGCCGCAGGCCGCCTCCAGGTGGGCGGCGTAGGTCTCCAGGGCCGGCGCGGGGACCAGCACCGCCACGTCGCCGAAGCGCAGGGGATCGGCGCTGCCTTCCGAGGCGCGCAGGGCCTCCCAGATGAGTTCACAGAGAGTCTCGGCCTCCCGGCGGGGGTTGGGGCAGGCGTGCACTTGCACGGTGCCGTCGTGCGGCGCCGGATCCTCGCCGGCCGCGCGCCGGAACAGGAGGTCCTGCTGGAGCGCGGCCAGCAGGGTGCCCCGGCCCGGGTCCTGGAACCCGTCCTCGAAGTCCCAGTCGCTCATCTCGTTCAGCAGGCGGATCTTCTCCCGCCCGGGGCGGCCCCAGCGGCGCAGCAGCTCGGATTCCGCCGGGGCCTGGAGTCCGTACGGATCCTCCTCGGCCTCGTCCGCCCCGGCCGCATCCTGGAGTCCGCGGCGCCCCTCCCGGCGCGCGGCGCTGCGTTCCGGGCCGGTCTCCAGGTCGTCCCAGAATTCCCGGCAGGGGTTGAGGGCGTAGAAGCGCAGGCAGCCCGGGGCGAGCCGGCCCACTCGGTCCAGCAGCGCCTGGTAGCCCACGGCCAGGTGGGTCATGCCGAACAGGTGCACCGGGCCCAGGTCCGCCGGCGCCCGCAGGCGGTCCAGGGCTTCCCGGGGGGTGGCCAGGGCGGCGGGGAGGTCCGTGCGCACCAGGTTCCACAGGTCCCGCTCGCAGGCCTCCAGGCCGGCGCCGGCGAGGGCGGAGCGGCCCTGCTCCCAGAGCGGCGCCCACCCGGGGCGGGAGTAGAGGTATTCCTCCATCAGCCCGCCCAGGCGGTAGGCCAGTTGGGCCGCCCGCCGGGGATCGGCGGGGCGGCCCAGGAACCGCCGCACCGGCGCCAGGCTCCCGGCGTCCAGGCCTTCCCCGGTGCGGAACCGGCGCAGGAGCGCGCCCTCGATGGCCGGGCGGTCCACCAGCCCGGTCTCGGGCGGGAGGAACCCGCGCAGGAACCGGTCCAGGAAACTGAACTCCAGGTTGGCGGCGATGCCCAGCCGCCGCGCCAGGTGCAGTTCCACCAGCCGGGCGATGGCCGGGCTGGGCACCACGATCCGGACCGTCCGCCAGGGGCCATGCTGGTCCCGCTCCTCCCGGACCGCCCGTTCCAGGGCATCCAGCAGGGCTTCCGTCCGGTTGGAGTACAGGAGGTGGATCATCGCGGACCTATGGACTCGAGTCTACAGGGGATCGAGCGACATTGACGGTCGCTCTGGCCGGCAGCCCCGTCTCCCGATCGTGCCCGAGTGCTGGCAGAGTAGAGGCAGTCCGGAGGATAGCCATGGCCTGGGCCCTCACCGTCGCCGCCATCTACCTGGTCCGGGCCGCCAACGGCAACGACTACGCGAGGGTCTGCTTCGCGGGCAGCGTGCCCGACGGGGCCGACCCGGCGCCCCAGGACCCCGTCATCCTGGACTGCCTGTGGCTGACCCGGGACGAGGCCGCTCGGCGCCCCCGGTCCAGCGCGGTGCTGGCGTGCCTGGACGACCACCTGGGCGGGCGGCGCCTGCCCCTGGGCTGCGCCACCCACTTGCTGGAGGACCGCTAGCTGGCCAGGCTCCTACACCTGGAATGCGGCCACTGCCCTGGCCATGGTCTCGGACACCTGGGCCAGGTCGGCGGCGGTGCGGGAGATCTCCTGCACGGTGGCGGACAGTTCCTGGGTGGCGGCGGCGTTCTGGCTCACCTCCCGGGCGCTCTCCTCCATGCGCTTGGCGATCTCCCCGGCGGTGCCGGACTGCTCCTTGGTGGCCACGCCGATCTCCCGCACCCGGGCGGCCACGTCGGTGACGGCGCCGTGGATCCGGCCCATCAGCCCGGAGGTGGCCTGCACCGAGGTGACCCCGCCGGCCACGGCGGCGTGGGTGTCCTTGATCAGCTGCTCGATCTCCACCGTGGCGGCGCGGCTGCGTTCGGCCAGCTTGCGCACCTCCTCGGCCACCACGGCGAAGCCCTTGCCCTTGTCGCCGGCCTTGGCGGCCTCGATGGCGGCGTTGAGGGAGAGCAGGTTGGTCTGCTGGGCGATCTCCTGGATCACCGCCACGGCGCTGGAGATCCTGGCGGTGGCCTGGTGGATCCGGTCCATGCGTTCGGCGGCGTCCTTGCTGCCCTGGGCGCCCTCCTCGGTGGCGCCCACCGCCTGGCAGGTGCGGTCCACCGACACGCTGACGTTGCCGGCCACCTGCTCCACGCTGGCCATGAACTGGACGATGGCCGAGGCCACGGTGTCGGTGGCGGTGTGCAGCAGTTCGCCGCTCCTGGCGATCTCCCGGGTGGTGGCGGACATCTGCTCGGCCGAGGACGACAGCTGGGTGGCGCCGCTGGCCACGATGGTGGAGGCCTGGGACACTTCGCGGACCATCTCCTGCAGCCGCTGCAGGGTCTGGTTCAGGGACGCGCCCAGGTGGCCGATCTCGTCCCGGGAATCCACCTGCGCCCGGACCTTGAGGTTGCCGGAGGCCACCGTCTCCAGGACCCCCATGAAGCCCTTGACCGGGCGCACGATGCTGCGGGTGATGAGGACTCCCAGCCAGGCGGCGGCCAGGACGGCCAGGAGGCTGGAAGCGGCAATGGCCAAGGTGCTGGTCCCGATCCGGGCCCGGGCCGCCCCCATGGCTTCGTTCATCCGCGCCAGGCGCCGGCCGGTGAGCTGGTCGAACGCCGCATTCCAGACCGGGAGATTGGGGCAGGACTCGGCCGCGTAGACTTTCATGGCCTCCACCGCCTTGCCGGACTGGGTCAGGGCGAGGACCTTGAGGTTGCTCTCCCGGGCCGAGGCCACGGCGGTGTCCACCTCCGCCAGCAGGCCGCGGGTCTCGTCGGTGAGGGCCTGGGTCTTGAGGGTGTCCAGCTCGGACCGGTAGGTGTCCCGGTGGACCTTGAGCTGGTCCAGGTAGCCCTGCCGGGCCGCGCCTTCGCCCGCGGCGGCCACGGCCCCGGTGTAGGCCATGGCCTGGAGCGCGTGGGCGTAGGCGTCCTCGGCCTTGACGATCTTGCCGGTCTGGTCTTCCACGTCATTCATGGCGGCCCCCAGCGAACGGAAGCCGTGGAGGGCGATGCCCACGCTGACCAGCAGGATCACCACCACCAAGCCGAAGCCGAAGCCGAGCCGCTTGCCGATTCCGAGGTTGCTGAGCATCTGGCGCCTCCGGAGCATGGTCCATGCGTGCTTGGAATCCTGACCGGTTCCGGCCTGGCCGGGCGGGTCAGGGAGAGAAACAGAGAACGGCGGGGTTGTCAGACTGCATTATTAGTTAATATGAAACATAACAGGTTTCTAAATTATATAAATCGACCCCGAGAAAAATTCTTTGCGCCCTTGATTTCCGTCAAGGAAAGTTGACCAATTCAGTCTGATATTTACTTCAGACCAACCGCTTCCGGAGGACACCATGAGCGAACCGATCAGCCGCGAGACCCAGACCGACCCGAACCGCGCGGGGAATGCGGCCCTGGCCCTCGACCCCAGGATCCGGATCGGCGACCTGGTGCTGGAGCTGCCCGCCGCAGTGCGGGTGTTCGAAGCCCTGGGCATCGACTACTGCTGCGGCGGACAGCGCAGCCTGGCGGCGGCCTGCACCGAGGCGGGACAGGATCTGCAGGAGGTGCTGGCGCAGCTCGACGGGCTCCAGGCCAAGGCGCCCGAGCCCGGTGACCGCCGGTGGGCCGACGCCCCCCTGGGCGAACTCATCGACCACATCGAGGCCACCCACCACGCCTTCACCCGCAGCGAACTGGGCCGGGTGGCCCCGCTCATGGAGAAGGTGCTGCGCGTCCACGGGGAGCACCACCCTGAGCTGGCCGACGTGGCCGAGCTGTTCGAGGCCCTGGCCGGCGAGCTGGTCCCGCACCTGGAAAAGGAGGAGCGGATCCTGTTCCCCTTCGTGCGCGCCCTGGAGTCCGGGCAGGCCCCTTCGGGCTGCTTCGGAACGGTCCAGAGCCCCATCCGGGTGATGATGAGCGAGCACGACCATGCGGGGGAGATCCTGCGGGAGCTGCGGAGCCTCACCGGCGGCTACGCCCCGCCCGCGGACGCCTGCGGCAGCTTCCGCTCCCTGTACCTGGGCCTGGCGAGCCTGGAGGAGGACCTGCACCGGCACATCCACCTGGAGAACAACCTGCTGTTCCCCCGGGCGATCGCCCTGGAGCAGGCGAGGCGCTGAAGGACGGCTCGTTACTGGTTCATGGCCACCGTTTCGTAGGCCATATGGGTGACCGGATCGATGCCTTGGACGATCACCATGGCATGGGTCGGGGACCAAGGGGTGCCAGAGGGCAGCAGGGGTAGTTCGACCTCGGCGCTGGTGTCGGGCACATTGATCCCGGTCTCGTATCCATCGCCCTGATCGTCCCAGAGCATCACGTATACGTTGGTATTCACGTATCCGTTGGGATCGTAGGAGAGGTCCACCGGGGTTCCTCCCGGGAGGAAGGCCGCCGGTGTCGCCGCGTTCAGCGACAACCATTGGGGGAAGTCCGACGCGCCCAGGGACGTGGGATCGGGCGGGAGCTGGGTGTAGAAGATAGCCCCCGGACTCGCGGTGATGGATCCCGCAGGCATGAAAGACAAATTGTAGGCGTCGTTGAAGGGGGGTATCGTTGCCGCGGCCAAGGTGTCCCCGACGGGGATGCTCCAGAATGGGCCCCAAGCGTTTTGTACCTTGTAGAAGGTCTCGCCCGGATAGAGGGTGTAGGTGGTGGGTGAGACGCCTGGGCCGTCCACGGGGATGATGCTGTCTGGGCCCATGGTGCCGGCGGAATCCTGGGCGATCAACTCCCACCCCGAGACGATGGGCTGGGCCGGATTGGTGGCATCGTACCGGGCGAAGGCTCCGGAGAAGAAGATCCCCACCGGAACCCCGTCGCCCTCGGCGGCCGGGGGCGCAGGTGTACCCGCGGCGCCTTGGGCCGAATAGCTGAAGTTCCAGCCACTGGTGTCCGGCAAGGTGGGGGCTACGGCAAGGCCCTCCCAGAAGAGGCCCACGCTCAGTCCGTCGGCTGAAGGTGCCAGATAGTTGATGGAGCCGATGGCGGGCGCCGGTGCCTGGGTGCCCGCCGACTGCGCGGACAGCGCCTGCTCGATGGCGCTGGCGGATTCGGTTTCGGCCAGGAAGCCGGAGCCGAACACACCGAGCTGGGCCAACTGGCCCGGGGTTGCCGCGCCGGTGGCGAGGAGGTTGTTGAGGGCCTGGACCTGCCCGTTGACCGCCTGGAGCGCCAGCAGGGCTTGGCTCAGGCCGTTCCCGGTGAGGGGGCCCGCTACCTGCCCGGAGCCATAGTTGATGGCCAGGCTTTCCTGGTTGGCGAAGGTGACCGTGGCCGTCGAGGTCGCGGGGGAATCGGTGTAGCCGGTGATCATGGCGGGCAGCCCGGCCTGCCCGGCATAGCCGGGCGCAAGCGTGCCGATCCGCCATTCGGAGGCGGGGTCGACAGACAGGGCGTTGGCCGCTGGCGCCAGGCTCTGGTCGACCTGGGTCATGGCGTTCATCAGGGCGGGATCGGTCAGACGCGGCAGGTCGGCGGCGGTCAGGTTCTCCGGCGCCGTCCCGGCCGCCAGGCCCACCGCGATCGTGGCCGGAAGGTTGATGTTGATCGGGTGGCCGGCCTGGATGTCGGCGGCGGTGCAGGCGGACCATAGCGAGTGGACCTGGTTCCCCACGTCGACCAGCGCATGGAACAGGACGGGAGCCGTGAGCGTGGAGGCGTCCGCCACATAGTCCCCGGACGAGTCAGTGGCGACCTGGCCGGTGTGGCCCCGGCGGCGTCGAGCCAGGAGACCTTGCCCACCCCCCCAGCCCCCCAGGAGACGGTGCCGGCAATGGCGGTGGAGGGACGGTTCAAGGTGAGCGTGACCGTGGCCGTGGCCGTCTGCCGGCGCCGGGTGACGGTGAGGGTGTAGGTGATGGAGGTCTGGCCGGGGGCCGGAGTGGGGGCGGGGATGGTCACCTGGGTCTGGTTTCCGCGGATCCCCACGTTCCCGGGCGTGATGACGCCGGTCCCGTTGCTGTAGGATGCGGTGAAGGTCACCGGCTGGCCCGCGACCACGGAGTTGGGGGTGGCCGTGAAGCTGTAGATCTTCGGGCCGGGCGCGGGGAACGGGCCGGTGTTGCCACCGCAGGCCAGCACCGGGAGCAGCGCCAGGAGCGCCGTGGCCGCGCACAGGGCCGCCCAGGAAAGGATCCGTCCGGAACGGGGCTCAGCATGCATGGTCGTCCACCAACGGGAGGGGGAGCCGGGGCTGCGCCTCCGGCCAGGGGAGGCGCGCGCCTGCCCGGGACAGGGGGTTTCTCCGGGGGCGCACGGCTCCAAGGGAGGAAACTGGGTCCCCAATCTAGGGACGGAACTTCCGTCCGTCAATAAATGATGTATCCATTAATGTTGTCGAATTCCACTTGGCTCAGGCGCCCAGCGCCTCCCGGACCACCTCGGCCTGTTCCCGCAGGTGGGTCTGGTGGGAGCCCGTGGCGGTGGCGGCCGCGGGGGGGCGGCCGGCGTAGGCCGGCAGCCGGCGGTGGGGATCCGGCACCTTCCCGTCCAGGAAGCAGCCCCGCAGGTACTGCCAGGCGCCCTGGTTGCGGGGCTCCTCCTGGGCCCACACCAGTTCGGCAACCGCCGGGAAGGGCTCCAGGGCCCGGGCCAGGGCCTGGCCCGGGAAGGGGTGGAGCTGCTCCAGCCGGACGATGGCCACCCCCTCCTCCCGCCGGGCCTCCAGCAGGTCGTAGGCCAGCTTGCCGCTGACCAGCACGATGCGCCGCACCGCCCGGGGGTCCCGGACCGGGTCGGCCAGCACCGGCTCGAACCCGCCCCGCTCCAGCGCCCCCAGGGGCGAGACGCAGCGGGGATGGCGCAGCAGGCTCTTGGGGGTGAACACGATCAGGGGCTTGCGCACCGGGTCCCGGGCCTGGCGGCGGAGCAGGTGGAAGTACGAGGCCGGGGTCGAGGGCACGCAGACCCTGAGATTGTCCTCGGCGCACAGCTGGAGGAAGCGCTCCAGGCGCGCGCTGCTGTGCTCGGGCCCCTGGCCCTCGTAGCCGTGGGGCAGCAGCAGGACCACCCCGCAGGCCTGGGCCCACTTGCTCTCGGCCGAGGTCATGAAGTTGTCGATGATCACCTGGGCGCCGTTGGCGAAGTCGCCGAACTGGGCCTCCCACAGGGTCAGGGTCCCCGGGCTGGCCAACGCGTAGCCGTACTCGAACCCCAGCACCGCCGCCTCGGACAGCAGGCTGTCGTAGGCCTGGAACCGGGCCGGGCGCGCGGCCAGGGCGTCCAGGGGCAGGTGCGCGGCCCGGGAGCGCACGTCGTACAGGCAGGCGTGGCGCTGGCTGAAGGTGCCGCGGACGGCGTCCTGGCCGGACAGCCGCACCGCGACGCCAGCCTGCAGCAGGGTCCCGAACGCCAGGGCCTCGGCCGTGGCCCAGTCCACCTCGCCCCGGCCTTCGGCCAGTTCCTGGCGCCGGCGCAGGAACGGCTGCAGCTTGGGGTGGAGCTCGAAGCCCTCCGGCACCGTGCCCAGGGCCGCCAGGGCGGCCCGCAGGGCCTGGCCCAGCCCGGAGGGCGGCTCCTCCGCCGGCGGGGGCGGCTGGGGCGGCGGGGGCGGCGGGGGTTCCGGCGGCGCGGCGCCGCCCGGGTCCTCGGCGCCCATCTGGGCCTTCTCGGTATCCCCTTCGGAGATACGCGAGGCAAACTGATATCTGGCGGCGTCCCAGGCCGCGCGCAGTTCCTCCTCGCCCAGGATGCCCTTGCGCACCAGGGCGTCCCCGTAGATCCGGCCCACGGTGGGCTGGGTGCGGATCTTGGCGTACATCAGGGGCTGGGTGTAGCTGGGCTCGTCGCCCTCGTTGTGCCCCCAGCGCCGGTACCCCACCAGGTCGATCACCACGTCGTGGCGGAACCTCTGCTGGTATTCGAAGGCCAGCGCGGCCACGTGCACCACCGCTTCCGGATCGTCGGCGTTCACGTGCAGGATGGGGGCCTGGACCATGCGCGCCACGTCGGTGCAGTAGGTGGAGGAGCGGGCGTCCCGGGGCAGGGTGGTGAAGCCGATCTGGTTGTTGACCACGATGTGGATGGTGCCCCCGGTGGTGTAGCCTTCCAGCTCGGCCAGGTTCAGGGTCTCCGCCACGATCCCCTCCCCGGCGAAGGCGGCGTCCCCATGCATGAGGATGGGCAGGAACCCGGTCCGGGCGGTGTCCCCGGCCAGGTCCTGGCGGGCCCGGACCATGCCCTCCACCACCGGGTTCACCGCCTCCAGGTGGCTGGGGTTCGGCGCCAGGGTGAAGGGCAGGGTCTCCCCGCCGGGCGCCCGGTGCACCCCGGAGGCGCCCAGGTGGTACTTCACGTCCCCGGAGCCCTGGATGGTGTCGGGGTCCACATTGCCCTCGAACTCGGCGAAGATCCGGCCCAGGGGCTTGCCCACCGTGTTGGCCAGGACATTCAGCCTGCCCCGGTGGGGCATGCCGATCACCGCCTCCCGCAGCCCGGCCCGGGCGGCGCCGGTGAGGATCCGGTCCAGCAGCGGGATCAGGGCCTCGCAGCCTTCCAGGGAGAAGCGCTTGTGGCCGATGTACTTGGTGTGGAGGAAGCGCTCGAACGCCTCGGCCTCCACCAGCTTGCCCAGGATCCGCCGCCGGTCCGCCCCGTCCAGCTCGGCCTGGTTGCGGCAGGCCTCCATGCGCCCCTGGATCCAGTCCCGGGGCAGGGGCTCCTGGATGAACATGAACTCGGCGGCCACGGTGCGGCAGTAGGTGTCCCGCAGCACCTCCAGGATCTCCCTCAGGGTGGCCTGGTCCCTGCCGGCCAGGCCGTTGGTGAAGAATTCCCGGTCCAGGTCCCACAGGGTGAGCCCGTAGGCGGACGGCTCCAGTTCCTTGGGCGCGGGGCGCAGGCTGTCCAGGGGGTCGAGGTCGGCCGCCAGGTGGCCGCGCACCCGGTAGGCCCGGATCAACTGCAGCAGCCTGGCCTGCTTCTCCAGTTCCTCCCGGCTGCCCTCGGGCCCGGGCAGGGCCGGCGCATGGTCCCGCTCCCAGCGCAGGGGCGGGGCGGCGATGCCGAGGGACGCGAAGATGCCCTCGTAGAAGCCGTACTCCCCCTGGAGCAGGGCGTCCAGCCTGGCCAGGAACTGCCCTGATTCGGCCCCCTGGATGATCCGGTGGTCGTAGGTGGAGGTCACCGCCATCGCCTTGCCGATGCCCAGGCCGGCCAGGGTCCGGTCGGGCATGGCGCGGAACGCGGCGGGCACCTCGATCGCCCCGGTGGCGACGATCAGCCCCTGCCCGGGCATCAGCCTCGGGGAGGACACGGTGGTGCCGGTGACTCCGGCGTTGGTGAGGGTGACGGTGGTGCCGGCGAAGTCGTCCGGGGAGCTGGCGCCCTGCCGGGCCCGGCCCACGGTCGCCCCGAAGGCGTCCAGGAAGGCCGGGAAGTCCAGCCGGTCCGCCTCCCGGAGGTTGGGCACCACCAGCGCCCGGGAGCCGTCCTTGCGTTCCAGGTCCACGGCGATGCCCAGCCGCACCCGGTCCCGGCGCACCCGCTGGGGCCGGCCGCCCGCCACCGCGTAGGCGTCGTTGAGCCGCGGGAAGGCCGCCAGGGCCCGCAGCACGGCCCAGGCCACCAGGTGGGTGAAGCTGATCCGCCCCTGGCCCGCCGCGTCCCGGGCCTCGTTGAGCAGGCGCCGGTTCTCCTCCAGGATCCGGGCCGGGACCAGGCGCACCGAGGAGGCGGTGGGGATGCCCAGGGAGGCCTCCATGTTCTGGGCGATGCGCAGGGCGGCGCCCACCAGGGGTTCCGCCTGGGCGTCCGGCGCGGCCGGGGTTGTGGGGGCTGCTGGGGCCGGTTCGGCGGCCCTGACGGCGGGCGTTGCCGGCGCGGCCGGGGCCGCGGATGCCGGTGCGGAGCCCGGGGCGGCGTCCAGCCCCTGGAAATAGGCGCGCCAGGCGGGGGCCACCGACTGGGGGTCCCGGCGGTACTGGTCCAGCAGGTCCATGACCATCCAGGCGTTGCTCCCGAAATCCCCGGCCAGGCCGGGATCCGGGGCGGGGCCGGACGTGGGCGGACGATTGCTGTCGGCGGACAAGGACATGGAAAAAACTTTCCAAGTGCCGCTAGTCTAACGGCTTCCTCCCCGACCCGTCACGCCCCGGGAAACGGCAGGATGCACTTTTCATAGACCTGCGCCACCTGCGTACCGTTCCAGCGGAAGGCCAGGTAGGTGTCATGCCGGCAGGCGCGCAGGGTGCCGGGATCGAACACCGCGGCGCAGCAGCCTTCCGGCCGGCGCACGCTGGGATAGACCACGCCGGGAGAGCCAGCCACCCGGGCGCGGATGGCGAAGGCTTGGCCAGCCGAGTGGGCGTCCGGGTCGAGCAGGCTGGCCCACGGCTCCCGGTGGGCCGGCCGGGTCCTGAAGTCGTGGAACTCGCCCTGCAGGTGCACCTTCAGGGCCCGGTAGTCCAGGTCCATGGGCCGGTCGATCCCTTCCCGGACCAGACGGGCCTGCAGGTGGTGGCGCATCTCGGCGATGGCGGTCTCCAGTCCGTCGGCCAGGTAGAAGGCGCCTTGCCGGGCGGTGGAGAACCGGCCGGGGCGGGGCCTGAGGAAGGAGAAGTTGATCCAGCCCGCGCCCGGGCCGAACAGGATGGCGGCGGGATCCAGCAGGGCGACGGAACTGCGTCCGGCCATGCTGGAGAGGGACGCGAGCCGCAGCAGGGCGTCCTGCAGGGCGCCTTCCTCCAGGCCGGGAATGCGCTCGAACAGGTCCTCCGCCTGGTAGCGCGCGGGCAGCACCCGGGCGCCGCGGCGCCAGAGGACGCGGGTGCGCGCCACCTGGCCGGGACGGGGCGGCTTCACCAGGAATACCTCCACTCCTCCAGGTAGCGCCGGACGTCGACCAGGGCCGACACCGATCCCTGCAGCATCCAGGCCAGGGGCGAAGCGCCGCCGAACCGGGGATCCGGGTGGGAACGCCGCAGCCAGCCCAGCGCCGCCTCCCGGTCCGGAACCAGGATCTCCAGGTCGATCCAGATGCCCGCCAGCAGGGACAGCCGCTCCAGGGTGTCCCGGTTCACCGTGCGGATGGTGCCCCGGAGCAGGCCGTAGTAGGTGGCCTTGGGCAGCCCGCCCAGGAGGTGCCGCTGCTGGTCCACGGTCAGCCCCCAAACCTCCGCGAACCGGGCGAACCCCGCCAGGCCGGCCCGGGCCAGGGCAACGGCTTCGGGCCCGTCCGGATAGGACGCCGGGAAGGTCGGTTCGGTCAGGGCGGACAAGGAGCACCTCCACCTTCAAGCCTAGTTTACGGATGTACCTTTGCAAGAAAAAGTTTATTTATGTACTTTCCAGGCGACCGGCCGACCTATTCGCCCCCTGGTATCATTAGGCATTCCCCACAGGTGCCGCCATGACTCGATCCCAGGCTCCGTCCCTCACCTATTTCGGACGCGCCAGCGTGAAGCTGGTCGCTTCCGGCGGCTACGTCGTCTACATCGATCCCTTCGCTCCCGGCGACTACTCGGAGCCGGCGGACCTGGTGCTGGTCACCCACGGCCACGACGACCACAACAAGGTCAGCCTGGTGGCCCTGAAGCCGAACGGGGTGATCGCGGCCCCCGTGGGCGCGGTGCCCGCCAAGGACCACCGGCCGGTGAAGGAAGGGGACACCTTCACCCTGGGCCCGGTGCGGGTGCGGGTGGTGCCCGCCTACAACAGCAACCACCAGGGCGGAGCCTGCGTGGGCTACGTGCTCACCGTGGACGGGGTCACCGTCTACCATGCGGGCGACACCTCGCTGATCCCGGAGATGAAGGAGCTTGCCCCCCTGCGCATCGACTACGCCCTGTTCCCCACCGACGGCTACTGGAACATGGGCGGCGCCGAGGCGCGGCGCTGCGCGGACCTGGTGCAGGCGCACCACGTGGCGGCGATCCACTCCAGCCCTATGGAAGCCTACGACGCCGAGCGCGCCGCCCTGCTGGCGGGGCCGGACGTGCTGCGGCTGGGGCCGGGGCAGAGGTTGGCGCTGGAGGCGGGGGTGAAGGCCTGAGCCAGGGATCAGGAACAGCTTTTGTCCTGGTTCCCGATGATTGTTATTTACTGGGCGTCACGCCCAGCCGCTGGCGCAGGGCCGCCATGGCCCCAGGCTCCGCCAAGTTTTTTAATGGGGACTTGTCCCTGGCCGCTTCCTTGAGGGAATCCTCCACCCCTTTCTCCCATGCCCACAACTGATGCTTCGGGATCCGGGATGGGTCGACGTGCAGCAGTGTCGCGGACATGATTGCCTCTTGCATTTCCGGGCCGAGTTTTCCTTCACGACCCGGGCGATCGATGGTACGTGTTGAATGGGAAAGAACTGGCCCAGCTCCACCTTGCCCACGAAGCAGCCCACCCGCCCGTCGGGGCCGATGCGCAGGTAGGCGTTGAGATCGGAGGGGTAGCCGTCCAGGTGGGACGGGATCCGCACGGGCTCCTGGGCCGACATTGGAAAGGACACGGGGATGAGGACAAACAGGCCGGATCCGCCGGCCAGCCGCAGGAATTCACGCCGCCTCATGGGGCACCTTCCGAGTTTCCCCGATTATCCCACCGGCGCGGGCCAGCGGGGTTCGCGGCCCTCCAGCACGGCGATCACGTCCTCGGCCACCAGGCTCATCCGGCGCATGGCCTCGTCGGTGTGGGCGGACATGTGCGGGGTGCACACGAACCGCCCGTGCCGGAACAGGGGATGGTCCGCCCCCGCCGGCTCCCGCTCGTACACGTCGGTGCCGGCGCCGGCGATCCAGCCTCGCTCCAGGGCCTCCAGCACCGCCGCCTCGTCCCACAAGGGACCCCGCCCCAGGTTGATCAGGTAGGCGGTGGGCTTCATCTTACGGATCTGCTCCCGGCCGATGCAGTGGCGGGTCTCGGGGGTGAGGGGCAGGTTGAGGGAAACGTAGTCGGCCTGGGCCAGGAGCTCCTCCAGGCCGGCGGGCCGGGCCCCGTACCGGGCCTCCTCCTCCAGGGGCAGCCGGGTGCGGTTGTGGTAGAGCACCGGCATCCCGAAACCGTGGTGGCAGATCTGCGCAGTGGCCCGCCCCACCCGGCCGAAGCCCACCACGCCCAGGGTCTTGCCGCGCATCTCCCGGCCGAAGTACTTGTAGCGCACGCCCCACTCGCCGGCCCGCAGGGCCCGGTCCGCCTCCAGCATGCGCTTGGACAGGATCAGGGCCATGGCCACGAAGTGCTCGGCCACCGACTCGCAGTTGGCCTCGGGGGTGTACACCACCCGGATCCCCCGCTCGGCGGCAGCCTGGAAGTCGATGGTGTCCAGGCCGGACCCGTGCCGGCCGATGACCTTCAGGCGCGGGGCCGCCTGGATCAGGTCGCGGCCCACCCGGCCGTAGTTGCGGATGATGACGGCGTCCACGTCCCGCGCCGCCTCCAGCAGGGCCGCCTCGTCCAGGGAAGGGGCCAGGATCACCTCCCCGTGTTCCTCCAGCAGGCGCAGGCCGGCCTCGTGGATGGGCTCGAACAGCAGGATCCGGAAGCGGGGGGACGAAGCGGACATGGCTCTCCTATCGTTGGCAGCGGGAGCACCACACCGTGGCGCGGCTGCCCAGCCGGCTTCCGCGCAGGAGGGTGCCGCAGGCCAGGCAGGGCTCGCCCTCCCGGCCGTAGACGAACAGCTCCTGCTCGAAATAGCCGGGCCGGCCGTCGGGGCGGACGAAGTCCCGGAAGGTGGTGCCGCCGCAGGTGATGGCGTGGGCCAGGATCTCCTTCACTGCCTGGGCCAGCCGCTGGTAGCGGGGACGGGAGACTTCTCCGGCGGCCCGGCCCGGGGCGATGCCGGAGCGGAACAGGGACTCGGCGGCGTAGATGTTGCCGACCCCCACCACGATGCCCTGGTCCATGAGCATGGCCTTGACGCTGGTGCGCCGGTTCCGGCTGATCCGGAACAGGTAGTCCCCGTCGAACTCGGGGGCCAGCGGCTCGGGGCCCAGGTCCCGGAGCAGGGCGTGGACCTCCCCCAGGGGCTGCCAGAGCAGGCACCCGAACCGGCGCGGATCGTTGAAGCGCAGGATCCGGCCCGAATCCAGGACGATGTCCACATGGTCGTGGGGCCCGGGCGGCTCCTCCGGGCCCAGCACCCGCAGGCTGCCGGTCATGCCCAGGTGCAGCAGGGCGCTGCCCGGGCCCAGGTCCAGCAGGAGGTACTTGGCGCGCCGGCGCAGGCCCAGGATCCGCTCCCCCAGAAGCACCGCCGCGATCTCGTCCGGAATGGGCCAGCGCAGGTCGGGCCGGCGCAGGAGCACCGAGGCGATGCGCCGCCCCTCCAGGTCGGGCGCGAGCCCGAGGCGGGTGGTCTCGACTTCCGGGAGTTCAGGCATGCACCCAGATTGACGCCCCGGGCGCCGGGAAGGAAGCGGATACTGGCAGCCATGGACCCGGCGGCGCCGACCCCGACTCTGTTCTTCGCCATCCCGGCCCCGGGCCCGGTGCGGGCCCTGGCCGGAAAGATCCAGGAGCAGGTGCGGCTCAGCTTGGGTCCGGCCCGGTTCCCGGCCCAGGAGGGCCTGCACGTCACCCTGGCCTTTCTGGGCCCCACCGATCCCGCGCGGGTGCCGGACCTGCTGCGGACCGCCGCGGCGGCCGGGGGCGGAGGCGGGTTCACCCTGCGCCCGGCGGGGCTCGGCGGCTTCCCCCGCCCGGCCCGGGCCCGGATCCTGTGGCTGGGCTTCGAGCCCCAGCCGGCCCTGGACGGTCTGGCGGACCGGGTGCGGGATGCCCTCAGGGCCGCCCGGGTGCCCTTCGACCCCAAGCCGTTCAAGGCCCATCTCACCCTGGCCCGGTTCCAGGAGCCGGTGGACCTGGGGCGGGTCCCGCTGCCGGAGCCCGAGGCGGATCCCTTCGCGGTGACGGGGTTCAGCCTGTACCAGTCGGAGCCGACGCCCCAGGGGACCCGCTACCGGCCGCTGGGGACGGTCGGCCTGGATTGATCACCGGTCCGGGCGTGCGCCCCAGGTGCGCGGGAGGGGGCCCTCCCGGTCCATGGCGGCGAAGGCCTCCCGCTCCAGGGGGTTGGACCAGTACAGTTCGTTCAGAGTGGGCAGCCTCCGCCGCGCCAGCAGGATCCACAGCGGCCGCAGCAGGTAGTTGAAGACCTGGGCCAGGCCGGTCCCCAGGGGGCTCCACCGGCGCATCTGGCGCACGTGGGCCAGCTCGTGGCGGAGCAGGCGCAGGGTGTACGCCTCGGCGCGCACCAGGACCAGCCCCGGGAGCGCCAGGCCCTGGATGCCCTCCGGGAGGAAACGGAACCGCAGCACCAGGGTCGGCACCGCCCAGACCCACAGCCAGAGGAGAACATTGAGCTCCAGGATGGAGAGCAGATCGGTGGCGAACCAGGCTGACAAGGGCGCTCCGGCGGGAAGGAAGCCTTCCGGGACCATCGGGGGGGGAAGGGCGTCGCGCGGGACTGACGCTGACTATACTTTTCAAGTGGGATGACCGGTGGAGGTCATGAATGTATAAAATTACCACCAACCCCATTGCGATCCGCTTCATGATCTGGACGGCTGCGGCGTTACTCTTGGTAGCTTTCTATGTTATCTGGAGCGGGGGGTTTGGGCAGCTGCTTGAGGATATTAACAGTCTATTTATCATTAGAATTAAATCCACCTGAGAGCCCGCATGAGTGCTTAAGTGGGAAGGCCCCGGCGGAACCCTGCCCCATGGCGCGGGATCCGGCGCGAGGGGGGCGGGCCGCGTCCCGCCTGGCTTGGCGGGACCGATTCCCGGCCAGCGGGGCCGCCTTGGCCCGGGGTCCGGGGGCGGAGCCCGGGACCGAAGCGGGGCTGCCCCGGAGGTTCCGGCCGGAGATCGGCCCCCGGCATCGGGACAGCGGGCCTTCTGCCGCCCCTACCCGGACCGGAGCGGCCAAATGCAGGAGCAGGCCATGAAAGCGTTGGAAATGTCAAGGGGGCTCCGAAGGGCCGGAAGCGTGGCGGCCGGTCCCCGGGCTATGATTTATCCTACTGCCAATTGATATGATTGGAGTTAATTTATATTCACGGTTTGCTGTTTCTTTGCCGAGGAACACCCAATACACTCGATTTCATAACTGTTAATAAACCGGTTGTTCCCCGGGGATTTGGCAAGGAGAGGAATGCGGCCCATGGTTGAGTTCGAAAAGCGAGTCCTGCTGCTGGGCTGCGGCGCCGTCGGGCATTGCGCCCTGCCGCTCCTGCTCCGGCACCTGAAGGTCGCCCCGGCCCAGGTTACGGTGATTGATTTCCAGGATAGGCGCCCGGCCATCCAGGAATGGCTCGCGCAGGGCGTGACCTTCCTCCAGGAGCGGGTCACCCCGGAGAACCTCGGGACCTTGCTGGGCCGCCGCCTGGGTCCGGGCGACCTGCTGGTGGACCTGGCGTGGAACATCGACGCCTGCGAGATCCTGCGGTGGTGCCACGCTCATGGGGTGCTCTACCTGAACACCTCGGTGGAGGTGTGGGACCCCTATGCCATCGGGCCGAAGCACCCCACCGAACGGACCCTGTACTGGCGCCACATGAACATCCGCCGCATGACTGCGGGCTGGAGCTCCCCCGGCCCCACCGCGGTGCTGGAGCACGGCGCCAACCCCGGCCTCATCTCCCACTGGACCAAGCAGGGGCTGCTGGACATCGCCGCCAGGCTCCTGGGCGAGCGCAAAGTCCAGGGCGCCGAGGCCGAGGAACTGCGCCACCTGGCCCAGGCCCGGACCTTCAACCGACTGGCCATGAAGCTGGGGGTGAAGGTGATCCACTGCAGCGAGCGGGACACCCAGATCAGCGACCGGCCCAAGCAGGTGGACGAGTTCGTCAACACCTGGAGCATCGAAGGCTTCCGGGAGGAGGGCACCACCACCGCCGAGATGGGCTGGGGCACCCACGAGAGGACCATGCCCGAGCTGGCCTTCCAGCACCCGGACGGTCCCCGGAACCAGATCTGCCTGGCCCGCATGGGCATCAACGTGAGGGTCCGGTCCTGGGTGCCCGACTACGCCATCCAGGGGATGGTGGTGCGCCACGGGGAGGCCTTCACCCTCTCCGACCGGCTGACCGTATGCGAGGACGGCAAGCCCGTCTACCGTCCCACCGTGCACTACGCCTACTGCCCCTGCGACAACGCCATCATCTCCCTGCACGAGCTGCGCGGCCGCGACTACGCCCTGCAGCCGAGCCTGCGCATCATGACCGACGAGATCACCAGCGGGGCCGACATCCTGGGCGCGCTGATCATGGGCCACGCCTACGGCTCATGGTGGACCGGCAGCCACCTGACCATCGAGCAGTCCCGGGACCTGGTCCCGCACCAGAACGCCACCACCCTGCAGGTGGCCAGCTCGGTGGCGGCCGCCGCGTGCTGGATCGTGCGCAACCCCGACCGGGGCGTGCTGGTCCCCGACGACCTGCCCCACGAATTCGTGCTGGACATCGCCCGGCCCTACCTGGGTCACAACCTCTCCGTCCCCTCCGACTGGACCCCTCTCAAGGGCAGGACCCGGGTCTTCGAGGGCCATGCCCGGCCCGACCTGGACCTGGCCGACCCCTGGCAGTTCAAGAACTTCCTCGTGACCGACAGCGGCGACTGAGCGAAAGGACCCCACGTGATCAGCAAGACGCTTCTCAAGAAACTGGCCCGGGAGCACGGCACGCCCCTGTTCGTGGTCGACCACGAACAGCTGCGCAGGAACCTGCGGGAGTTCAACCGCTGGCTGCCCCAGGTGCAGCCCTACTACGCGGTCAAGGCCAACCCCCTGCCGGAGATCGTCAGCACCCTGTACCAGGCTGGGGCCAGCTTCGACGTGGCCTCCTGGCCGGAATTCCAGCTGGTCTACGAGAACATCAAGGACCTCCCGGCCAAGGAGCGCCAGGACTTCATCTGGGACAAGATCATCTATTCCCACCCCATCAAGGCCAACGACACCCTCCGGGCCCTGGACCGGTACAAGCCGCTGGTGACCTACGACAACTACGAGGAGATCAAGAAGGCCAAGAAGCACGCCCCCCACGTGGGCATGCTGCTGCGGCTCAAGGTGCCCAACACCGGGGCCATGGTGGAGCTGTCCTCCAAGTTCGGCGCGGACCCGGGCGAGGCGGTGGACCTCATCGATGCCTCGGAGAAGGCCGGGCTCACCGTGGAGGGGCTCAGCTTCCACGTGGGCAGCCAGACCACCAACTTCCAGAACTACGTCCAGGCCCTGAACATGGCTTCGGGGATCTTCAAGGAGGCGCGGCTGCGGGGCCACACCAAGATGAACCAGCTGGACATCGGCGGCGGCTTCCCGGCCCCCTACGACGCCAACGTGCAGCCCCTGAAGGCCCTGGCCAAGATCCTCAACCACGAGATCCGCCGCCTGTTCCCCAAGGACGTGGCGATCCTGGCCGAGCCGGGCCGGTACCTGGTGGCCACCGCCTGCACCTCGGTGGCGGAGGTCATCGGCAAGGCCTGGCGGGACGGGCGCAGGTGCTACTACATCAACGACGGGCTGTACCACACCTATTCCGGCGTGCTGTTCGACCACTGCCACTACCCGGTGCGGGCGTTCAAGCGGGGCCCCACGGAGATCTGCGCCGTGTTCGGCCCCACCTGCGACGCCCTGGACACCATCTCCCTGGCCGAGGAACTGCCCGAGCTGGAACTGGGCGACCTGGTCTACAGCGAGAACATGGGCGCCTACACCCACGCCTCCAGCACCTCCTTCAACGGCTTCCCGCCGGCCAAGGTGGTGTATCTGAACCAGTAGGCTGACGATCGTTCGTGTCCCGACCCGGCGTCCTGTTCGCGGGAAGGAAGGCATCGGGGGGGCAAGGCCCTTGTTTCACCCATCGAGGGCTGTCTACATGCGGTAGGCGGAATCCAGTTGCCAGGTGCCGTCCAGGCGGTGCCAGATGACGAAGAGCCAGGTGGAGGGGCCGCGCTCGCCGGAGACCCGGCACATCAGCTTGAAGTTCTGGCCGGCCACGATCTGGGTCCAGGCTTCCCGGACCTCCTCGATGCGCAGGCTGGCCAGGTATCTCTGGACCGCCTCCTTGGCTTCCTGTACCCCGGGATCGGTGGCTTCGATGCTCTGGTAACTCCCGGGCATCGGCGCCGCCTGGGATGGGGGCTGGGTCGCGGCCTGGGCGGGATGGGCGGCGGCCAGGAGCGGGCAAAGGACGAAAGCGAACCGGCGAAGGTCCATGAAACACCTCTGTAAAAGAACGAGATAAGTTATTCGTTACCACGGTTTAAGTGGGTCGCGAGGGCCGTCGGCAGGGTAGACCGGCGCCTGGGGGCCGTCAATAGTCGGTTCGTCTCGCGTATCCCCATTCCCTCCCGGGCGCGGCGCGCCGGGCCGGCTCAGGGCTTTCCGCGCAGCTTCTCCGCGTCCAGGAGGTCCTGGGGGCGCGCCGAGGCGAGCTTGTTCCGGATCAGGTCCTCCAGGCCGATCACCTGGACCGGCTGGTCACCGTAGGCGGATGCGACCCGGTGCTCCCAGGCTTCCGCGAAGTCCACGCCGTCGATGGCCGTCAGGACGTCGACACGACTGGGCGGCAGGCCCATTTGGAACACGATTCCGGGAGTTGCGAGATCCTGCAGGGTCAGAGTTCCCATCGGCGCGCCGAAGCGGTCGAGGGCCTCCCAGACTTTCCGCGCATTCGCCTCGTCGGCGCGCACCCAGACGTCCAGATCCTTGGTGAAGCGCGGATGGCCGTGCGCCGCCAGCGCATATCCCCCGACCACCAGGAAGTCAGTTCCCGCGGCGTTCAATTCGGCAAACAGATCTCTGAAGTCGGGGTTCACCGCCATGAGGTTGCGTCCATGCCAAGTACTCCAGGGTCAGGTCCCACAGGGCCTCCATCCGGGCCTGGGGCGTCGGATCCACGGTCAGGCCGAATTCCATTTCCGCCCGAGGGTCATGGAGCGGGATGGCTCTGGAAATGCCTAGACGGCGTCGTTCTTCGGGGCTCATGTGGATATTTTACCATTTTCGGGGTGGCACATCCGCCTGATTTCCGGCCAACTTCCGCCGGAACCGCCCCCGGGAAGGGTACGGCCGAACGGTCAAGGGCCGGATCCAGTCGGTCGCGGGGTTTGTCTATTCCTGTTCGACCAGCAGTACCGGCCGGTGCCCGGCACCGACCCGCAGGAATACCGCACTTCCTACACCGGCGCCTTCACCCAGGAACTGCAGGCGGTGCTCGACCAGGCCCGGGCCGACCTGGGCTCCAGCTACGCGGTGGCGGTGGACGTGAACGGGTACCTGCCCGCCCACCACTCGGACCTGTCCCTGCCCCCCACCGGGGATCCCCGGGTCGACCTGCCCAGAAGCCGCCACCAGAGGATCTACTTCACCCTGGACACCGAGCGGCGCCGGGTCCGCAAAACCGAGAGCTTCCTGCTGCAGACTTACATGCGCGACACCGGGGAGATCATGAACGACCTGTCCCTGCCCATCCATCTCCAGGGCCGGCACTGGGGGGCGCTGGTGATGGGGACCCGCCGGAACGCTTCCTCCAGGCGTGAACCGGAGGATGGACCTCAAATAGGGGGCTATGAGCACACCCGGGTCAGGCTTGGGGGCTTCCGGGGCCTGGACGGTTCCAGGAGTTGACGGAGATCACCATCATTGCCTGATCGTGAGGCGCGGGATCCAAGACGCTTGGCCGGCTCGGCACCCGGTGGGCCGGAATTTGCCAAATACCGCGACCACCCATGGGGTCTTCCAACCAGGCCGGGACCCCGGCCGGGCCCGGGCCTAGGGCTGCGGTCCGATGCGGGTGGTATGAATCACGCCTTCAGTCTTGTTAAAAATTCGCCCTAGGCCACTTGCTTTCACGGCTGGCATTCGTTGAATTCCAAGCAGTTACCCATATAAACAATGATTCCTCTTGCTATGATCTCCGCATGTCAGGTGGCCGGTCCTTCCCAACCTGCGCAGGCGGGGTCCTGCGTCTCATGTTCGCCAGTCTGGGCGTTCTCCTGGGCACCGCCTCCCTCCCGGCCTGGTCCGCCCACGCCTACGCCCAGTTCGGGGACATCAAGTACCCGTCCGGGTTCGACCACTTCCAGTGGGTCAACCCGGACGCGCCCAAGGGCGGGGAGATCAACCTGGTGGCGCCCTCGCGCATCTCCGAATTCGACAAGTACAACCCCTTCACGCTGAAGGGCACCGCCCCGCCGGGCCTGCCCGAGCTGATGTTCGAGAGCCTGCTGGCCGGAACCTTGGACGAGCCCACCACCGCCTACGGCCTGCTGGCCAAGGACGTGGAAGTCCCGCCCGACCATCTGGAGGCGACCTTCCGCCTCAACCCCGCCGCCCGCTTCCACGACGGCAAGCCGGTGCTGGCGGCGGACGTGAAGTACAGCTTCGACTGCCTCACCGGCAAGCTGGCCCACCCCGCCTACCAGGCCACGTTCGCCGACGTGAAGGACTGCGTGGTGCTGGGGGAGCGCACGGTGCAGTTCCACTTCCGCCGCGCCAGCGCCGAACTGCCCCTGATCGTCGGCGGCATGCCGGTGTTCAGCCGCGACTGGGGGATGGGCAAGCCGTTCGACCGGATCATCACCGACATCCCCATCGGCAGCGGCCCCTACCGCATCGGCCAGGTGGACTTCGGCCGGGACATCACCTACCAGCGGGACCCGGGCTACTGGGCGGCCCGGCTCAACGTGCGCCGAGGCCTGTACAACTTCGACCGGGTGACCTACAAGATCTACAGGGACACCACCGCCCAGACCGAAGGCTTCATGGCCGGGGACTTCGACTATGTGGAGGTGTTCTCCGCCAAGGAATGGGCGCGCATCTACAAGGGCCGGAAGTTCGACTCGGGCGAGCTGGTCAAGCGCCGCCTGCTCACCGGCAACGCCGGGGACTTCCAGGGCTTCCTGATCAACACCCGGCGGTCCCAGTTCGCCGACGTGCGGGTCCGGGAGGCGCTGGAGCTGGGGCTGGACTTCGAGTGGATGAACCGGGAGTTCTTCTACAACAGCTACACCCGGGTGCGCGGCTGGTTCAACGCCAGCGACTTCGAGGCCAAGGGCCTGCCCGGCCCGGACGAGCTGGCGGCGCTGGAGCCCCTGCGCTCCAAACTGCCGCCGGAGGTGTTCACCCAGCCGGTGCCCCTGCCGCCCTCCACCGACCCCCCCGGGAGCCTGCGGGACAACCTGCGCAAGGCCAAGGAGCTGCTGGCCGAGGCGGGCTGGACCTACCGGGACGGCGCCCTGCGCAACGCCGCCGGCAGGGCGTTCACGGTGGAGTTCCTGGACAGCGAAGGGTCCATGGGGAGGATCATCACCCCCTACATGCAGCAGCTGGCCAAGCTGGGCATGGAGTGCAGCTACCGGGTGGTGGATTTCGCCCTGCTGCAGAAGCGCCTGGACGTGTTCGACTTCGACATCACCAGCATCCGCCTGGTGGGCAGCGAGGCCCCCGGGAGCGAGCTGAAGGACCGGTTCCTGTCCGCCTCCGCCGCCAAGGAAGGCTCGGGCAACCTCATGGGCATCCGCGACCCGGCGGTGGACACCCTGGTGGAGGAGGCCACCGCGGCCGCCACCCGCCCGGAGCTGGTGGCCCGCCTGCGGGCCCTGGACCGGGTGCTGCGCTTCGGCCACTACTTCGTGCCGGCCTGGTACTCCAACTCCTTCCGGATCGCCTACCGGTCCGGGAAGTTCGGCGAACCGGCGGTGGCCCCCAAGTACTTCCAGGCGGAGAGCTGGGTCGTCTCCACCTGGTGGTCCCTGCATCCCTGAGGGAGAGACCGTCCATGTGGACCTACATCCTCAAGCGCATCCTGCTGATGATCCCCACCCTGTTCGGGATCCTGGCCATCACCTTCGCGGTGATCCAGTTCGTGCCCGGGGGCCCGGTGGAGCAGATGGTGCACCAGCTCCAGGGCCGTGGTTCCGCCGGGGAAGGGCCGGCGGCGCAGGGGGCCGGCTACCGGGGGCGCCAGGGGGTGGACGCGGTGCGGATCGAGGAGATCCGCAAGCTGTACGGCTTCGACAAGCCGGTCCACCAGCGCTTCCTCCAGATGCTGAGCCAGTTCGCCCGGTTCGACCTGGGCCGCAGCTTCTTCCACAACGAGGACGTGTGGCACCTGATAAGGTCCAAGCTGCCCGTGTCCATCACCCTGGGCATGTGGAGCTTCCTGCTGACGTACCTGGTCTCGGTGCCCCTGGGCATCGCCAAGGCGGTGCGGGCCGGCACCCGGTTCGACACCGCCAGCACCCTGGTGGTCCTGGCGGGCTACGCCATCCCCAGCTTCGTCATGGGCGTGCTGCTGATGGTGCTGTTCGCCGGGGGCGCGTTCGTCCAGTGGTTCCCCCTGCGGGGGCTCACCTCCAGCCACTGGGCCCAGCTCTCGCTCATGGGCAAGGTGGCCGACTACCTGTGGCACATCGTGCTGCCGGTCACGGCCATGGTCCTGGGCGCCTTCGCGGTGATCACCATCATGACCAAGAACTCGGTGCTGGAGGAGATCCACAAGCAGTACGTGCTCACCGCCCGGGCCAAGGGCATCGGCGAGCGGGCGGTGCTCTGGCGGCACGTGTTCCGCAACGCCCTGATCCCCATCATGACCGGCTTCCCGGCGGCGTTCGTGGGGGCCTTCTTCTCCAGCTCCCTGCTGATCGAGACCCTGTTCTCCCTGGACGGGCTGGGGCTGCTCTCGTACGAGTCGGTGATCCGGCGGGACTACCCGGTGGTGCTGGGCAGCCTGTTCTTCTTCACCCTGATCGGCCTGGTCACCACCCTGATCCGGGACCTCAGCTACCTCTGGGTGGACCCCCGGGTGAAATATGACTGATGCCGGCCGCACGGCCCAATCCAGGCAGAACCCCTGGCGCCGGGCCTGGCGCCGCTTCACCGGCAACCGCCTGGGCTGGCGCAGCCTGCAGATCTTCCTGGCGGCCGCCCTGGTGAGCCTGTTCGCGGAGGTGCTGTCCAACGACAGGCCCCTCCTGGTGCGCTACAACGGCCACTATTACGTGCCCCTGGTCCAGACCCTGCCGGAGACCACCTTCGGCGGCGACTTCCAGACCCCCACCGACTTCCTGGACCCCTTCATCCAGGCCAAGCTGGCCAAGCCCGGCAACTTCGCCCTGTTCCCCCCCAACCACTACCACTACACCACCATCAACTACTTCTCCCGGGTGCCGGACCCGGCCCCGCCCAGCCGCCAGAACTGGCTGGGCACCGACGACCGGGGGCGGGACCTGCTGGCGCGCCTGCTGTACGGATTCCGCCTCTCGGTGCTGTTCGCCCTGGTGGTGACGGTGATCTGCACTGTGGCCGGGGTGGCCTACGGCGCCATCCAGGGGTACTTCGCCGGCTGGACCGACATCACCATGGAGCGGGCGGTGGAGGTGTGGGGCGCCATGCCCTCCCTGTACCTGCTGATCATCTTCTCGGCCTTCTTCTCCCCCAGCCTCTGGCTGCTGATCGCCCTGATCTCGGTGTTCGGCTGGATGGGGGTGGCCGCCTACGTGCGCGCCGAGTTCCTCAAGAACCGCACTCTGGACTACGTGCGCGCCGCCAAGGCCCTGGGCCAGAAGGACCGGGTGATCATCTTCCGGCACATCCTGCCCAACTGCCTCACTCCGGTGATCACCCTGGTGCCGTTCGAAATGGCCGGGGCCATCGGCGCCCTCACCAGCCTGGACTTCCTGGGCCTGGGAGTGCCCGAGGGCACCCCCAGCCTGGGCGAACTGCTGCAGCAGGGCAAGAACAACCTGGACGCCTGGTGGATCTCCCTGGCCACCTTCATGGTGCTGGTGACCACCCTGGTGCTGCTGATCCTGGTGGGCGACGCCCTGCGCGACGCCCTGGACCCGCGCAAGGAGGTCGCCGCCGAGGACACCGTCGAGGAGGCCGCATGAGCCTGCTGGAAGTCAACGACCTGTGCGTGAGCTTCGGCCGGCGCCGGGTGGTGGACAAGGTCTCCTTCACCCTGGAGCGGGGCGAGAAGCTGGCCCTGGTGGGCGAGTCCGGCTCGGGCAAGACGGTCACCGCCCTGGCCACCCTCCGGCTGCACCACGGCGCGCGCGTGGAGGGCAGCATCCGGTTCGAGGGCCGGGACGTGCTGGCCATGGGCCCGGCCGACCTGCAGGCCCTGCGCGGCGGCGAGATCGCGGTGATCTTCCAGGAGCCCATGACCGCCCTCAACCCGGTCATGACCGTGGGCGCCCAGATCATGGAAGCGCTGCAGACGCACAAGGGACTGGGCCGCGCCCAGGCCCGGGAGCAGGCCATCGAGGCCCTGCGCCGGGTGGAGGTGCCCGAGCCCGGGCGGCGGGTGGACAGCTACCCCCACCAGCTGTCCGGCGGCCAGCGCCAGCGGGCCATGATCGCCATGGCCCTGGCCTGCGACCCCAAGCTGCTGATCGCCGACGAGCCCACCACCGCCCTGGACGTGAGCATCCGCTACCAGATCCTGGACCTCCTGGACCGGCTCCGGCGCGAGCGCGACCTGGCGGTGCTGATGATCACCCACGACCTGAACCTGGTGCGCCGGTTCGCCGACCGGGTGGCGGTGATGGAGCGCGGGATCCTGGTGGAGCAGGGGCCCATGGTCCAGGTGATGGAGGCGCCCCGGCACCCCTACACCCGCAAGCTGATCGACAGCCGCTGCGCCAGGGACCTGGCGGAACCCGGCCAGGGCGTGGTGCTGCAGGGCCGTTCGGTGCAGGTGGACTACCCGGTGTCCCGGCCCGGGATCCGGGGCTGGTTCGGCAAGGGCGCCTTCACCGCCGTGCGCGGCGCCAGCTTCACCCTGGCCCCGGGCGAGACCCTCGGGGTGATCGGCGAATCGGGCTCCGGCAAGACCTCCCTGGCCTTGGCGCTGCTGAACCTGACCCCTGCGGGCGGCGAGATCGAGGTGGAGGGGCGGTCCTGGGCCCGGCTCGATCCCGGGCAAAGGCGCGACCTGCGCCGGTACATCCAGGTGGTGTTCCAGGACCCGTTCTCGTCCCTGTCGCCCCGGCTCACCGTGGAGCAGATCGTCGGCGAGGGCCTGGAGATCCACGAGCCCGGCCTGGACCGGCTCCAGCGCCGGCTGCGGGTGGTGGCGGCCCTGGAGGACGTGGGGCTGGTCGAGGACGGTTCCACCGAGGCCCTCCTGGACCGGTATCCCCACGAGTTCTCCGGCGGCCAGCGCCAGCGCATCGCCATCGCCCGGGCCCTGATCGTGCAGCCGCGCATCGTGGTGCTGGACGAGCCCACCAGTTCCCTGGACGTGACCATCCAGAAACAGGTGCTGGAGCTGCTGGCCCAGCTCCAGCGCCGCCACGGCCTGTCCTATGTGCTGGTGACCCACGACATCGATGTGGTGCGCGCCATGGCCCACCGGGTGCTGGTGATGAAGGACGGCCGGGTGGTCAAGGAGGGGCCGGCGGAGCAGGTGCTCTCGGACCACCTCTGGGAGGACCTGGGACAGGCGGCGGCGGGCTGAACCAGTCCGGGAAACGGCGTCGCGAGAACCACCCGGCGCAGGGGAGTCCGGCCCTTGCATGTCAATAAAATAATTATATATTGAGGCCAGGACATCAGAGGAGGTCCCATGCGGGCGAAGTATCTGTTGATTCCACTGGCTGCCGTGATCCTGGAGATGCTCGCCTGCAACGGCCCCATGACGGGCCAACAGGCCGCGGACAGCCGGGCCCTCGGGGATCCCGGGTTCTACTCCACCAAGTGCCCAGGCGGCCACTAGAGGCCCGGGCGCCGTCCCGGCCCGGAGGGTCCTCCCGCCGCGCCGCCGGAGGCATGCCGAGGAGTCAAAGGATGCAGATCCTTCGAACGCTTAAGTTCCTGAGGTCCGCCTGAAGCCGGTGGCGCCCGGGCCATGACCCGCAGTCCCACCCGGGGGGCCCGGACGCGGGCCGCCCATTCCAGCCTGACCGGGCCCAGAGACCAACGTCCGGTCACGGGTGGAAGAACCTGCCCAGGGCGCGCACCGCCATCCAGCCCCCGACCGCCACCAGGGCCGAGCCCATGGCCTTCATGAACCGGCCCAGGGCCCCGATGCCCATCCGGCTGCGCCACTTGGCCACCAGCCACAGCAGGGTCGTGAACCACGTGATGATCCCGGCGCAGACCGCGGCCGCGAAGGGCAGGGCCTGGTCCCGGCTCATGGCCAGCAGTCCGGTGGCGTTCAGCGCCGCCACCGCGGCGGTCCAGGTGATGATCAGGGAAGGATTGAGGGCGGTGATCAGGAACCCGAGCAGGAGGCTGCGCCGACCGCCGCCGGAGGCCGGCTGGGTCCTGGGCGTGGCGCCCCGCATCCGGTGCAGGAGCATCACCACTCCCAGGGCCAACAGGATGAGGGCTCCGATGACCTTGGCCGCCGGCAGGAGGAACGGGTAGCGGGCCAAGGCCGCGCTCAGGCCCCAGAAGGCCACCAGGGCGTAGAGGCCCTCCGCCACCGCGCCGCCCACGGCGACGTAGAAGGCGTGGCGCGGGTCCCGGGCCAGGCCCAGGTGCAGCACCAGCACCGAGATGGGTCCCGCCACCGGCATCGAGCCGATGTACCCGAACAGGAAGCCGATCACGATGGGGAGCATCGGCGGGTCATCCGGAAAGGGCGGCTACCGGCGCTTCCAGCAGCCGAGCACATGGTCGTCCACCAGGCCCGCCGCCTGCATGTAGGCATACACGATGGTGGGCCCCATGAAGCTGAATCCGCGCCGGCGCAGGTCCCGGCTCAAGGCCACCGCCGCCGGGGTCACGGCGGGGATCTCCGCCGGGGAGCGCCAGCGATTCACCACCGGCCGCCCGTCCACGGCCCGCCACAGGTAGGCGTCGAAGCTGCCGAATTCCGCCTGCACCGCCAGGAAGGCCCGGGCGTTGGCCACCGCCGAGGCCACCTTGAGGCGGTTGCGGATGATGCCGGGATCCTGGAGCAGCGCCTCCACCCGGTCGGGGCCGAAGCGCGCCATGGCCGCCGGGTCGAACCCGGCGAAGGCCCGCCGGTAGGCCTCCCGCCGGCGCAGCACGGTGATCCAGCTCAGGCCGGCCTGGGCGCCCTCCAGGACCAGCAGTTCGAACAGCCGGCGGTCGTCGTGGGCCGGGACCCCCCATTCCTGGTCGTGGTAGGCCACGTACAGCGGGTCGCTGCCGCACCAGGCGCAGCGGACCTTCTCCGGTTCCAGCTGGGCGGCCATGTCCGCCTCAGGACCGGGCGTCCTGGAGGAAATCCCGGAACCGCTCCAGGGCCTCCCTCATCCGGGGGAAGAGAGCATCCAGGTTGTCCCGGATCTTCATGGCGGCCTCCTTTGGGCGACAGCGATCACAGTACGGCGGTAAGGTGAAATTTGGAATAAATGGGATGGAAATGAGCTGGCGGATCCTGCAACGGCGCACACGGCTGGACCTCCTCCGGGGCATCCTGGTGGTGGGGCTGACCACCGCGATCGCGGTCTTCCTGACCGCGGGGAGCCCCGCGCCCGACCCGCTGGGAGATCCCCTGCACGAGTCCAAGGCTTATCGCCGGCAGATGGAGATGGTGGGCGGCCAGGCCAACCTCCTGGCCAGCGACCTCGCCGAGGGATTCCAGAGCCTATGGCGGGGCAAGTCCCTGGCCTTCACCCTGGCCTTCCTCACCCTGGTCCTGGCCGGCGGATTCTGGCTGGTCACCGAGGACCAGCGGCCGGACCGACCCGGGCGGTCCTGACCCTCCTTTTGAAATATTTATCACCTTGATGGCATCCAGGCAGGCAGAAGCCCAGGGGGCCCACCCCCGCTCCCCCATGAAACGATCGCCAACCTTGCTTTTGTGATCATCATGAACCTGCCCTCTCAGGCCCTCCCCGCCCAGGCGCTCGCGTCCCGGAGGCTGCTGTTCATCTGCACCGGCAACTTCTTCCGCAGCGCCTTCGCTGAGCACTATTTCAACCACCTGGCGGCGGAGAACCGCAAACTCGGCGCCCAGGACCCCCGGCGCAAGCCGGCCGCCTGGAGCGCCGAGTTCCGGGGCCTGGACCTCGCCCAGCTCAGCCCGTCCCAGCGGGCCGCGCGGATGTCCCACTTCGCCCTGGAGCGGCTGCGCGGGCTCGGGATTCCCGTCCCCATGGCCCCCGGAGCGGGGTTCCCGGCCCATTCGCCCACCCCCCTGGCCCTGGCCGACCTGGAACAGTTCGACCGGATCATCGCCATGCACGCGCCCAGCCACCGGCCCATGCTCCGGGCGTTCCTGGAGCGCCACCCCGGACTGCCCAGGGCGCCCGGGGCGCTGCTGGACCGGGTGGAGTTCTGGCACATCGACGATGTGACGGCGGCCCCGGGCGCCGTCCTCACCCCGGAGCAACAGGCCGGGCGCTCCCTGGACGAGGTCCAGGAGGCGGTCGAACACCTGTTCTCAAAGCTTTAGGTTTTTGGTCCGGCGTTCCTGGAGCAGGGCCCAGGCCGCGTCCAGATCCCGGGTCTCCGCCAGCAGGTCCTCGGTGGCGCAGAGGATCCGGTCCACCAGCTCCCCGCAGCGGTAGCGCACGCCGTGCTGTTCCAGCACCGGGACCGCGCGGCGGCTGAGGATCCGGGTATCCAGTTCGGGGATGCCCAGCCGCACCACCAGGAACGCCGCCGCCCGCCCGGTGACCCGGTCCACCAGCCGGGTCCGCCCGGGGTCGCAGCGCCCCTGGGCGAAGAAGCCTTCCAGGTCGAACAGCGGATGCAGCCAGTGCTTTTCGCTGGAGAACAAGACCTCCCCATCCCGGTACAGACGCATCGTCAACGGCTCCGGAAGATCCAGGTCGAACGCCCCCATGCCCGCTCCCAAAGCCCCATGGTACAACGACCCGGCCGGGACTCGGATGCTCAGGCCGCCTCCACCGTCATCCGGTTCCGCACCTGCCGGATGCCTTCGATGCTCCTCACGATCTGGCTGACCCGTTCCTTCTCCGCCTTGGACTTGGCGGTGCCGGTCAGGGTGACCACCCCGTTCTCGGTGCGCACCTTGGTGTTCACGGCGCTGGTGGCCTTGTTGAACAGCAGGGCCATCTTGATCTGGGCGGTGATGGACGCGTCGTCGATCTTCCGGCGCAGTTCCTGGCGCCGCCGGTGGCGTTCGCCGCCGACGGTCAGCTGGTTGTCCACCCGCGCCACCCCGTCCAGCCCCTGCACGTACTCGGTGGCCACCTTCTTCTGGGCTTCACTGTCCGCCACGCCCTTGAGGGTGACCGCCCCGTCCTTCGCCTCCACGTCGATCCTGGCCAGGCTCAGGTTCCGGTGCAGCACCACTGCCGCCTGGACCTTGGCCCGCAGAGCGGCGTCCGGGTTGACCGCCCCGGGCTGGTCCCGGATGCTCAGCTGGTTGTTGACGCCCTTCACCCCCGGCAGTCCCGCCACGGTCGCCTCCGCCAGGGCCCGGTGGAACTCGTCCTGGACCATGCCGGTGAGGGTGACGGCGCCGTTCTTGGAAGCGATGGTGATCTTGTCATCCTTCAGATAGGTCTTGAAGTTGTAGGATCCCCGGGCCGATGCAATGATGCGTTCATCGGTTTCCGTGGCCGCCGCGGGAACGGCGGCCGCCGTCAGCACCACGGCGGCCAGGCGCAAGGGATTGGGCGTGCGGATGAACATGGGCGAGCCTCCAGGTCTGCCCTTCCGTGCCGATTCTCCGCCCACGGTTCCAGCGATTCGATCGCGGAGGGTCACCACCCCTCCGCCGGCCCCAGCCGGGACGCCCTGGGGGAACGGCCATCGAACCCTGCTGGAGCCGGTAGAGGGATTTGAACCCCCGACCTACGGTTTACGAAACCGTTGCTCTACCCCTGAGCTATACCGGCCGGACCCTACGAGCAGGAAGATCAAGCCTAGCAAGGGCGGACGCGGTTGTTCAAGGCCGGAATTGCCTTACCTTGTAGGCTCTGGTGTTAGGCTTCATTAGGCTCGTATCATTGCCCGGGAGTTCCCCGATGTCCGCATCCGCCAAGAAGGTGTTCGTACTGGACACGAACGTCCTGCTCCACGACCCCATGTCCATCACCCATTTCCAGGAGCACGACATCGTCATCCCCATTGTTGTGATCGAGGAGATCGATTCCTTCAAGAAGGACCAGACCGAGATCGGACGCAACGCCCGGACCGTCTCCCGCCAACTGGACAAGCTGAGGCAGAGCGGCTCCCTGAGCCAGGGGGTGGCCCTGGAGGGGGGCGGGGTGCTGACCGTGGACGTGGCGTTCCACCCCCTGGACATGGGCCTGGGGGTCCTGGACAAGCACAAGGCGGACAACCAGATCCTGGCCTGCGCCCTGGCCCAGCTCAAGGTGCGCAAGGAGCGGGTGGTGCTGGTATCCAAGGACACCAACCTGCGCATCAAGGCCGACGCCCTGGGCATCCTGGCGGAGGACTACACCACCGACCGGGTGGCGGTGGACGAGCTCTACACCGGCACCGCCTTGTGGAACGTGGATCCGGTGAAGATGGACATGCTGTTCGACGGCGGGCTGGTGCCGGACGACGAGAACCCCCCCCTGTACCCCAACCAGTTCGTCACCCTGGTGGACCGGACCAACGACACCCACACGGCGCTGGGGCGGTTCTACGCCTCCGACGGCCGGATCCACCCCCTGAAGCGGGTGGAGATGCCCCCCTGGGGGGTGAAGCCCCGCAACCGGGAGCAGCAGTTCGCCCTGGAACTGCTCCTGGACGACACCGTGCAGGTGGTGACCCTGCTGGGCAAGGCCGGCACCGGCAAGACCCTGCTGGCCATCGCCGCTGGCCTGCAGCAGGTGGTGGACGAGGAGCGCTTCAACAAGCTGCTGGTGAGCCGCCCGGTGATGCCCATGGGCCGCGACCTGGGCTACCTGCCCGGGGACATCTCCGAGAAGCTGCGTCCGTACATGCAGCCGATCTACGACAACCTGGACTTCATCGTCGCCGCCAACATGGAGCAGCGCCGGCGCTCCTCCATGACCGCCGCCCAGCTGGAGGAGGGCGGCTATATGAGCGTCGAGCCCCTCACCTACATCCGCGGCCGCAGCATCCCGAACCAGTACATCATCGTGGACGAGGCCCAGAATCTCACCCCCCACGAGGTCAAGACCATCCTCACCCGGGCCGGGGACGGCACCAAGATCGTCCTCACCGGCGACTCGTTCCAGATCGACAACCCCTACGTGGACGCCTCCACCAACGGCCTCAGCTACCTGGCGGAGCACTTCAAGCACCTGGAGCTGGCCGGGCACGTCACCCTGGTGAAGGGCGAGCGCAGCAAGATGGCGGAGCTGGCAAGCAACCTGCTGTAATCACTAGGGATCTGGGACATGCTCCAGGCGGGCCGGCGGTCCGGGATCGGCCCGGCCCAGCGGCGCCCGGATGGGAAAATCCGTGCGGGAGGCTGGATGTACTGCGGCGTTTAGGCCAAGATGCTTGCATGCACAATACCGCACCGCTGGACGCTCTGGACCTGCTCTTGAAGGGCACCGTCACCTGCCACACCCAGGATCTCCTGCTTTCCCGCCTGAAAGAGCACCGCCCCCTGCGCATCAAGGCCGGGTTCGACCCCACCGCCCCGGACCTGCACCTGGGGCACGGGGTGCTGTTGCGCAAGATGGCCCAGTTCCAGGAATTGGGTCATACCGTCATCTTCCTGATCGGCGACTTCACTGGGCTGATCGGCGACCCCACCGGCAAGAAGGCCACCCGCCCGGCCCTGAGCCGGGAGGAGATCGACGCCAACGCCGAGACCTACAAGGCCCAGGTGTTCAAGATTCTGGACCCGGTCAAGACCGAGATCCGGTTCAACAGCGAATGGCTGGGGGAACTGCGGGGGGCCGACTGGATCCGCCTCACCAGCCGCTTCACCCTGGCCCAGATGCTGGAGCGCAACGATTTCAGCAAGCGGATGGCGGCCGGCGAGCCGATCTCCGTGCACGAACTGCTCTACCCCATGGCCCAGGCCTACGATTCCGTGGCCCTCAAGGCCGACGCGGAACTGGGGGGCAATGACCAGCTGTTCAACCTGATGCGCGGGCGGGAGCTGCAGGAGGCCATGGGGCAGGGGCCCCAGGTGGTCCTGACTGTTCCCCTGCTGCTCGGGCTGAACGGCGTCGAAAAGATGTCCAAGTCCCTGGGTAATTACGTTGGATTCATGGAGTCCGCCGACGTCCAGTTCGGCAAGACCATGAGCATCTCCGACGACCTCATGTGGGACTGGTGGCTGCTGCTCACCGACCTGCTGCCCCGGGAGATCGAGGTCCTGAAGCAGGGCCACCCCATGGATGCCAAGAAGGCCCTGGCCCTGGAGATCGTCGGCCAGTTCCACGGGGCGGCCGAGGCCAAGGCCGCCGAGGAGCGCTGGGTCCGGCGCTTCTCCGAGCGGTCCTCCGAGGACGCGCCCGAAGTCCAGGTGCGCCCCACCGACGGCGCCGAGCCCCTGGCCAAGCTCATGGCCGAGCGCAGCCTGGCCGGGTCCCGCAGGGAGGCCGAGCGCCTCATCCAGCAGGGGGCCGTCAGCCTGGACGGCCAGAAGGTGACGGATCCGCGGTTCAACCTGGAACTCCGGCCGGGCACGGCGGTGCTGGTGCGGGCCGGCAAACTGAAACTGCAACGGTGGGTGGTGCCATGAGCTTGCTTGCCCTCCAGGATCTTTTCCGGCGCTATCGAGAGAAGGCCACGGGGGTCTGGACACTGGGCAAGGAACCCGGGCGCACCATCTTCATCGACTGCGGCGACACCGTGTTCGCCCAGAGCACCCACCTGCAGGACCGGCTCACCTACATCCTGGTGGAGCGGGGCAAGGTGACCCAGGCCCAGATGGACTACGCCCTGGCCAACCTCAAGCCCGGGCTCTCCATCGGCAAGAACCTCATCGAGATGGGCTTCATCACCCAGCGCGACCTGCTGGACGTGGCCAAGGCGCAGGTGGAGCGGATCATCCGGGGCGCCATCGCCTGTCCGGACCTGGCCCCGGAGTTCGAGGAGCGGGAGCTGGACGCCAACGTGGTGCGCCTGCCCATGAACACCGCCCAGCTGTTCCTGGCCGGGACCCTGTCCCTCCAGGACCGGGAGGGCCTGCTGGAGCTGCTGGGGCCCCTGAACCAGGTGGTGGTGCTCCAGGGCCGCAACCTCCTGGACCTGACCCTGCCTCCGGACCTGGCCAAGCTGCCCCCCCTCCTGGACGGCACCCACACCCTGCTGGAGCTGAGCCGGGAGTCCATGGCCGAGCCCTTGCGCTTGGGCGCCTTCGCCCTGTTCCTGCGGGAGATGGGCTGGGCCCGGCTGCACGAGATGCCGCCCCTGGACCGCCAGGCCCTGGACCTGGCCCTGACCCCCGAACCCGAGCCCCTCTCCCCGCCCCTGGCCGAACCCCTGCCCGAAACGGTGCCCACCCTGTTCTCCACCATCCAGGAGGCGGCCCGGCCCACCACCAACCTGGAGCACCTCTCCCAGGCCCTGGACGAGGAGACCCCGGTTGCGGAGGAACTGGCCGCCGCCGCCGCTCCCGGGGCCGGGACCGAGGTCCTCGGCCTGCCCGCGTTCCCGGACTGGCCCGAACCCGCCGCCGAGCCGGCGGCCGTCGCCGTCCCTGCGGCGGTGGCCGCCCCGGTCCCCCTCGCCGCCCCGCAGCCGGCCCAGGAGCGGGCCGTCCTGACCCTGGAGCCCGCCGCGGGCTACCCGCCCACCCCGGCCCTGGAGATCGAAGCGCCCCCGGAACTCCTGGAGGAACCTCCCGTGCCCCTGGTGGTGCCCCTGGAATACCACACCCCTCCGGGGGCCCTGGCGCTGCAGGAACCGCCCGAGGCGCGGGGACGGAAACCTCAGGCCCGGCCGGCGCGCTGCTCCCACGGCCAGCTGTGGACCCTGGTGGTGATCCTGGCGCTGGCCGGCCTGGGGGCGGGCGGCTGGTACTATTACGTCCAGTCCGGGGGCACCGTCCCGTGGCCCTGGCTGGCGCGCATCCAGACCCGGCTGGGCTGGCCCCCGCCGCCGCCGCCCGTCCGGCGTCCGGCGCCCGCCCCGCCCAGGCCGGCGCCTCCGGCCCCGTCCACCCCCGCCAGCACCATCGCCGTGCCCACCCCGGCGCCCGCCCCGGCGCCGCCGGCCGCGCCTCCGGCGCCCGTGCCTTCGCCCACCGCCCGCCAGGTGGCCGTGCCTCCGCCCCCCGCCCACCCGGCTCCGGCGCCCGCGGCCAAGGCCACGGGCAAGGCGGCCGAACCGGCCATCCCCATCACCGCCGCCGCCCGGGTCAAGGCCCTGACCGAGGGGAACATGGACCTGGCGCTGCAGCAGGGCCGCCTCCTGGCCCGGGACATCCCGCCCGGAGCCTTCACCCTGCGCCTGGAGATCGCCTGCCTGGGCGGCACCATCCAGCGCCTGATGGAGCTGTTCAAGGACCGGGAGCCGGACCTCTTCGTCCTGCCCATCGCCCTGAAGGACGGGCGGATGTGCTACCAGGTCCTGTACGGCCGCTACCCCACCCGGCAGACGGCGGAGCGGGACCTGAAGCGCCTGCCGCCGGTCCTGCTGGCGGACCGGAACCAGCCCAAGGTATTCCAGTTCTCCGACATCCCCAAAATGCAGTAAAGACCTTCTAACGGCGTTTCCGGGCCAATATAGTGGATTTCATACTGCATTTCATACCCACGGACGGGAGTTGCTCCAGAAAACATTGCAAAATCCTTGAATTGGCTATAATGGAGTCCGTTGGGGCGGATTCGGCCCCGGATCTTTCGGAGCAACATGGACTTCAATGTGCTGTCCACCCAGAACTGGAACCGGATGTTCAATGTTTGGATCGAGGACATCCAGGTCATAGCTCTTCCAGCAGCCATCACTCCATTCGCCCTCCGGGGCAGCCTGCTCCCCAAGGTGCGGACCTTCGCCCGCTACGCCTCGGGCGTCGTGGTCCTCCTGTTCGCACTGCACTGCAGCAGGCCCCAGACCTCGGTCGGGGCGGCCTCGACGCCGGCGGTGCCCCCCGGCCTGCCGCCGATCGGTTCCCCGGGCGATGCCCCCGAAGCCCGGCAGGTGTACACCGAGCGGGGGTTGGCCAGCTGGTACGGCGGAGACGGGGACGGTTTCGCCGGCGGCGTCACCGCCAGCGGCGAGACCTACGACCCTTCGGCCCTCACCTGCGCCCACCGGACCCTGCCGTTCGGAACCCGGGTGGAGGTGGAGAACTTGGCCAACGGCAAGCGCCGGGTGCTCCGGGTCAACGACCGGGGCCCCTTCATCCGCGGGCGCGTCATCGACGTCTCCCAGAAGGCCGCCCAGGACCTGGGCATGACCCGCAACGGGGTGGTCAGCGTCCGCCTGCGCACGGTGGACGCCAAGGGCGCCCCCGCCCCGGTGGACCCGGCGGCCCTCCGGGGCAATCCCTACACCGTCCAGGTGGCCGCCCTGGCCGACCCCGCCAACGTGGAGCGGCTGTCCAAGGAACTGCGCACCGCCTTCGGGCCGGTGACCTACCAGGAAGCCCGGGGGCCCGGGGGGGTCCCGGTGCAGCGGATCCGGGTGGGCACCTATCCGCGCCTGGAGGAGGCCCAGGCGGCCACCGAGAAGATCGCCAAATTCTGCAAGGATCGTAGTCTTGAATATTTCATCGTTCGCAAGCGCTGACCCCATCTTCCTGGTTATCCCCGCCGGGGGACGCGGGCTGCGCATGGGCGGCGGCGTGCCCAAGCAGTTCCGCGACTGGGGCGGGATCCCGCTGCTGGAAGCCACCGTGCGCGCCTTCCTGGCCCCGGCGATGCCTCGCCTTTCCGCCATCGCCCTGGCCGTGCCCGAGGACCGCCTGGAACAGGTCCGGTCCTGGCGCTTCGGCGTCCCCACGCTGGTGGTGCCCGGCGGGGAGACCCGGCAGGAGTCGGTGGCCGGGGCCCTGGCGGTCCTCGCGGACCGGCCCGAGGCCCGGGTGCTGATCCACGATGCGGTCCGGCCCTTTCCGCCCCCGGGCCCGGTGCTCGAGGCCCTGGAGGCCATCGGCGGCCCCGAGGGCTGGGACGGCGCGGTCCTGGGCGAGCGCTCCACCGACACCCTCAAGCGGGTGGACCCTTCGGGCCTGATCCTGGGCACCGAGCCCCGGGAAGGCATCTTCCGGGCCCAGACCCCCCAGGTGGCCCGGCTGGGGACCTGGCGGGAGGCCTTCGCCTGGGCGCGGACCACCGGCTTCGTGGGCACCGACGACGTGTCCCTGCTGGAGGCCCTGGGCCGGCGGGTCAAGCTGGTCCCCTCCCCGCCCAGCAACCTGAAGCTCACCACCTCCGAGGACTGGGAGCGGGCCCGTTCGCTCGCCTGGATTCCCGGGCCACAGGGTGTGGTGGATTGAGCCACAGTCGGCAAGCCCCAAGTCGGAATCAAGATCAATAATTTCAAAATATAGCGTTGGGGTACGGATCTTGCTCCTGAAAGGGCGAGACCGCCATGTCACGCCATCCGCATGCCCAGACCCTCGCCCGCCCCGTCACCGTGGAGGGCAACGGCCTGCACGGCAACCGCCCCTGCACGGTGGTGCTGCGCCCGGCCGTCCATGCCAGCGGCATCCTGTTCCGCCACCTGCCTTCCGGGGTGGAGATTCCCGCCCGGGCCGAGTTCGTGGGGGACTGCAGCCTGGCCACCACCCTGGTCCGGGACGGGATCCGGCTGCAGACGGTGGAGCACCTGCTCTCGGCCCTCATGGGCCTGGAGGTCGACCACCTGATCGTGGAACTGTCCGGCGAGGAGCTGCCCATCCTGGACGGCAGCGCCGCCCCGTGGGTCCGGGCCATCCAGGAAGCCGGGCTGCGCGACATGCCCGCGTGGAACCGGTTCATGCGCATCCTCCGCCCGGTGGAACTGGACCTGGGGGACAAGTGGATGCGGATCAGCCCGTACCATGGGCTGCGGATCGCCTACACCATCGATTTCGACCACCCGGCCATCGGCCGGCAGAGCCGCGAGCTCACCCTGACCCCGGAGAAGTACGTCCGCGAACTGGGCCGGGCCCGCACCTTCTGCATGGAACGGGACATCGAGTTCATGCGCTCCCGCGGCCTGGCCAAGGGCGGCAGCCTGGAGAACGCGGTGGTGTTCAGCCCCACCGGCCCCCTGAACGAGTCCCTGCGCTACGAGGACGAGGCGGTCCGGCACAAGATCCTGGACCTGGTGGGCGATCTGAAGCTGCTGGGCGCCTCCCTGGCGGGGTTCGTGGAGGCCCACCGGGCCGGCCACGCCCTGCACGTGGACCTGGCCCGCGCCATCCTGGCCGACCCCTCCGCCTGGTGCTGGGAGGACGCGGCGGCCGCCCCCGCCAAGCCCATGTTCGGGCACGGCCTCCAGGCCGCCCATCCGCTTCCGGCTTAGCTATCCCAAGGAACCCCGGGCGGTTATCCTGAGATCGTGAAATTCTGCAACGGACCTCGACCCCGTTCCCGGCCCGGACCGGAAGCATGCGGTCTGGCCGCGAGCCTGGGGGCCCCAGAGGGGGGCGCCCTGGCCGGCCCCGCCCTGGAACCGTGGCTCGAGGCGGTGCTGGCCTCGCGGCCCCCGGGGAGGGTGGGTCTGGCCCCCGCCCTGGAGCCCCGCTGGGCGCCCCGGGTGCGGGCCCGTGGAGGACGGCCTGCGGCGCTGGGGGCGGGGTGGCCCGGCGGGGCCCCGGCGGGGCCCGCGGACCAGATCTGGGTGGACCTGGCCGACCCGGGCGGCCCCGGGGCGGACCCCGAGGCCCTGGAGGCCTGGCTGGACGCGGTCGGCGCCGGGCCGGAACCGCCCCTGGTGGTCCTGCTCCGGGATGATCATCCGTCCCGGACCCGTACCCACCGGCTGGCGGTGGACCGGCCGGGCCGGGTGCTGCTGCTGCGGGAATCGGCGGCCGGCGGTCGCACCTATGCCCTGGCCCGGCCGGCCCTGCTGGCGGAGCTGGCCGGAGCGGCCGGGCCGCCGCCCGAAGCGGTGACACTCCAGCCCGGGAAGGGGGGCCGGCTGCTGGTGCTGGACGTGGACGGCGTGCTCATCGATCCGGGACGGGCCTTCATGGAGGCGGTGGCCGCCGCCCTGGCGGATCTGGCGCCGGGCCTGGCCTGGAACGACGAGGACTACTTGCGGCTGAAGCGGGCCGGGGGGTTCAACAACGATTTCCGGCTGGCCGCCGGAGCCCTGGCGCTGGCTGAACAGCCGGCCGGCCTTGACGACGGGAGCCTACAGCCGGGCCTGGAACGGCGGATCCGCGAGCTGGAGCCCCGCTGCTGCGCCGCGGTGCGCCGGCACTACGCCCACACCCGCCGCCTGGAGCGGCCGATGGTGCGCCGGGAGGATCTCCTGGGCCACCCGGGCGACCTGGCCGTGTTCACCGGGAGGCCCCCGGAGGAACTGGCCTTCGCCTTCGATCTGCTGGGCTTCCGCCTGCCAGCGGTGGGCGACTGCGCCCCCCACCTGCGCAAGCCCCGGCCCGAAGGCCTGATCCAGCTGGCGGACGCCTTCCGGACGGAGCGGGTTACCTTCGTGGGCGACAGCCGGGACGACGCCGCCGCCCTGCGCGGTGCCCGGGACCTGCGCCCGGACATCCGCTGGACCTTCGGCGCGGTGGGGAAGGACCGGCACCTGATCGCCCAGGCCGGGGACCTGCTGGGAGCCGGGGTCCTGGACTTGCTGGCCCAGGAAAGGGAGGCCCCATGATCACCCTCATCCCGCTGGGAACCGAGAGCCTGATCCCCCTGGAGGGGGCCCTGGACCGCCTGGGCTATGACCACTGCCGGGCCGCGCGGCCGGACCAGGCCGCCGCCGCCGGGCCGGTGGTCCTCATGGGCGCCGGGCCCCTGGAGCAGGCCTGCCAGGGCCTCAAGGCCTCCGGGTGGTGGCAGGACCTGCCCCAGGCGGCCGCCAACGGCCGGCCGGTGCTGGGCATCAACGCCGGGCTGCACGTGCTGGCGGAAGGCAGCGAGGAGTGCCCCCGGGGCGCCGGCCTCGGGATGATCCCCGGACTGGTGCGCCGGCTCGGGCCCGGGGTCAAGATCCCCCACTGGGGCTGGTCCCCGGTGCGCCAGCTGCGCGACCACCCGCGGTTCCCGGAAATCCGGGGCGGCTGGCTGTTCTTCGCCCACTGTCACGCCCTGGAGCCCTCCAGCGAGACCCTCAGCATCGCCGTCCACGGCCGGCCCTTCTCGGTCATGGAGTGCCGCGGCCGGGCGGTGGGCCTCCAGGCCCACCTGGAACGGTCCGGCGGACTCGGCCTCAAGCTCCTGGACCAGATCCTGGAGGCGCTGGGGGAGAAACCGGGACGGCGCACCGGCGCCAACTAGACATCATGTATCGGCCCCGCATTGATTAAGGGGCTCGGAGCATGAGGCATCCGGGGGCTCCGCCCCCGGGCCCCCGGGATTTATCGCCTGTAGCCCAGAAATAGGGGCAAGGGGGCCG
>JBELAL010000023.1:0-70851 GCA_049508835.1 Holophaga sp.
TTCAGGGCAGGTCCTTGCTTTCCTATGAAGGTTCACCCGAGCCCTCCTTATGCTGTTGTCCGCAAACAAAAGCATCCCAGGTTGGCTCGGGTGAACAACCTGTTTGGCAGCGACACCTAGTGACCCTTGTGAGCGCAATCCTCAGGCCGGAACTGGACCCGGATGGCCTTCTCCACCTGGCGACGGATATGCGGCCGAGCAATCCCGCCCGAAGTCTGGAACTCCTTGGTGCCTTCCATACGGGGCTGTCTGCCGGGCTGGAGTAACAAATATAAGGATTTAGGTGGATTGTCTGTCTCTGGCGAGCCATTCCCGGCAGCCATGCTTCGCCGTTGGCGAGTCCTGAGATTTACGCATGGCGCGAATCCGATTCTTTCTCAAGGATGGATCCGGTTCTATCCTACTTGCCGGCCCGCCCGCTTTATGGCCCCCCGGAGCGCCCCATGCCGCGCTGCACCCTCAGAGTCGCCATTTCCACGCTGGTCTCGGGGCTGATCCTGGGCTCGGCGGTCTCCATCGTCGCCTCCCTCTACTACGGCACCAAGAAGGCCCTGGTCCAGACCACCTACGAGATGATGGGGCAGATCACCAGCGCCACGGGGGACAAGGTCACCGAGCGCCTGGGCCGGGTGGAGCACCTGAACCGGCTGATCGCCGACCTCATCCGGAGCGGCACCATCCGGCCCACGGACGGGGAGAGGTTCATGGGGTTCCTGCGGGACATGCTGGTGGCGCACCCCGCCGTCACCATCATCGACTGCGCCCTGCCCGACGGCGACCAGTACCAGGCCTTCCGCATGGCCGACGGATCCATCTCCAGGCACCGCATCCAGCGCACCGCCCGGGAGGTGATCTCCACCTGGGAGCACCAGAACCCGGCCTACGCTGGTACCTTCAAGGACTGGAGGAAGCCCCTGGCGGAGGGCTACGATCCCCGCACCCAGGCCTGGTACAAGACCGGGATCGAGACCGGCAAGCCGGCGTGGGCCGACATCTACTCCACCAAGGGCGGCCTGAACTATCCCAACGTCAACCCGGTCTACGGCCCCGACGGGAAGCTGGCCGGGGTGGTGAACCTCGACATGCGCCTGGAGGACCTGTCCCTGTTCCTGCACAAACTCGAGGCGGGGAAGCCGGGCCTGCCCTTCATCATCGACAAGGACTTCCACGTGATCGCCCTGCCCCTCACCCCGGAGGAGGCCCTGGCCAAGATCGTCAAGACCACCACCACCGGGGGCCGCACCGAGTTCGCCCTGCGGGACATCGAGGAGATCGCCGACGGCAACATCCGCCACGCGGTGCTGCGCTTCCGGAACGCGCCGGACATGCACGGACGGGGCTTCCTGGGCTTCCTCGACCCCGCGGGGCGCAGGATGCTGGCGGCCTTCGAAACGGAGCCCAAGTCCCAGTTCACCTTCGGCGTGGTGGTGGCCGAAGCGGAGATCCTGGGCACCATCAAGCGCGACCTGGACTGGACCCTGGCGCTGGCCGGGGCGTTCTTCCTGCTGTCCCTGGTCGTGGCCTACCGGATCTCCCGCTCCATCTCCCGCCCCCTGGCCACCCTCGCCGGGCAGGTGGACCGGATCCGCTGCCTGGATTTCACGGACGCGCCCCCGGTCCGGACCATGATCAGCGAGGTGGTGCTCATCGGCGAGTCGGTCCAGAACATGCGGATGGGCCTGCGCTCCTTCAAGAAATACGTGCCCGCCGAGGTGGTGACCCGGCTCATGAACCTGCAGAAGGAGGCGGTGATCGAAGGGGAGAAGCGCGAACTCACCATCTTCTTCTCCGACATCGCCGACTTCACCAGCATCTCCGAGCAGCTGAGCCCCGAGGCGCTGGTGGAGCGGCTGGGCACCTACTTCGAAGAGGTGACCCGCATCCTCATCCAGGGCTCGGGCACCGTGGACAAGTTCATCGGCGACGCCATCATGGGCTTCTGGGGCGCCCCCACTGCCCTGGCCGACCACGCCGTGCTGGCCTGCCGGTCGGCGCTCCAGGCCCAGGACAGCATCCGGCGGCTCAACCAGCGCTGGCTGGAGCAGGGCGGACAGCCCTTCCACACCCGCATGGGCATCCACACCGGCGAGGCCATCGTCGGCAACGTCGGCTTCGAGGGCCGGATGAACTACACCGCCATCGGCGACAGCGTCAACCTGGCCAGCCGCCTGGAGGGCCTGAACAAGGTCTACGGCACCCGCATCCTGGTCAGCGAGACCACCCTGGAAGCCGCCGGGGCCGCCGTCCTCACCCGCGTGGTGGACCTGGTGACGGTGAAGGGCAAGGAGCACCCCATCGCCATCCACGAACTCCTGGCCATGGGGGAGGACGCCACCGAGGACCTGCGTGCCAGGGCCCGGGCCTGCGACGAGGCCTTCGGCCTCTACCGCGCGCGGCGCTGGGGCGAGGCCCTGAAGATCCTCGAAGGGCGGGCAGGGGAGCCGGATGGGCCGGTGGCGGTCCTGATGGAGCGCTGCCGGCAGTACCTGGCGGAGCCGCCGGGACCGGAGTGGGACGGGGTGTACCGGCACCACGAGAAGTGATTCGGGGGGAATGGCCGGGGCCTTGATGGCATCGAAGGAAGCGTTCCCGTATCCGTCGGAGTATCCGTTCAGGGGGTGGGGCCGAATGTAGCCATTAGTTTTATCCCCCCGATACCCGTCGGAATCAAGGTGCAGAATCCGGAACCCTTCCTCCTCCAACGCCAAGCCGACGCCAAGAACCCGGGTTTGAGCCAAGAGGCCGTGGATGAGCCCTCTTCGTCGACCTTCAAGGTTCCCGTCGGACTTGCGCCGGACGGCAGGCCGGTCATGGCCAGGCAGGCGCGGGAGGGTTTGGAATACCGGTGCCCGGGTTGCGCCGGTCCCCTTCTCCTGAAGCGAGGCGCCGTACGGGCCCCGCATTTCGCCCACAAAACCACCTTGGGATGCTCGCCTGAGACGGCCCTGCATCAAGGTGTCAAGAACTGGATCTGTCTCGTCCTCCAGAAACGTCTGGCCCGGAAGCGGGCCCCCGATCCCAAGCTCAGGGTCCCCTGCGAGGGGCCCCGGTGGCGGCGGGAACAGCGGCTCGGGGATCCCTGCCCCGGCAAAGCCTGGCTCCGGGTCAGCGAACTGGCCTTCGATGAGGTGGCCGAAGAGCGGATGACCCCCGACGGTCTCCGGCCGGATGTACTGCTCCTCCACCAGGGCGCCCCGGTGCTTGCCATCGAAGTGCTGGTCACCCATGCGGTGGATGCGGCCAAGGCGGCCCGGACTTCCTGCCCGTGGGTGGAGTTGAACGCGCTCCAAGTGCTCTCGCGGCCCAGCGTCTGGGAACCGCACCGTCAGAGCCACCCCTGGTCCGGAGTATGCCCGAACTGCCTATGGAGGGAACAATCTTGCCTGTCCGATCCTTCGGAGCACTTGAGCCCGGGCGAATATGTCGCAGAACTCGCTGCCGCCACCTTCGAGGACAATTTCAGCCGGTGGCTTCACTCGAAAGCGGGGCGGACCAAGCCGCGGCTCGCGTGGCGATGCCCTTGGTGCCGGAAGAGCAACCGGCTGCCCATGGCTCGCGAGGGGGTGGTGGGAGCAGCTCGGTCCAGCGCCCTCGGCCCGCCCATCCTCCCGGAAGTGATCCTGACTGTCGACGGCCGCCTCCCGATCTCCATCACCTTCTCGTTCCCCGCCAATCCCGATCGGCCCATGGCGATCATCCCCCTGCCCGACCGGGGGTTCCCGGCGCTTCGCGCAACCCCGGATCCCAGGCATCCTCTGCGCCTGACCTTGAACGGGACCAACCGGACCCTGGATTTCATCTGCGCGCGTTGCTGCAGGGACTGCGTAGGCAGTCTTCCCTCACCCCTGGATCCCGTGCCCTATTGGGAAACCTTGACCACGACCTGGGGATTTCAGTCCAGCCGCATCTCCGCCCGGACCCGGTAGCGCGTGGTCGGCTTGGAATCTTCCGGCGACGGCAGGTTGCGGATGGCCATGGTCGCCCCGGGACGGGCCTCCACCTCCTCCACCCTCCCCACCTCGATGGCCCGCGTGGGACACGCCTCGACGCAGGCGGGCTGCTCTCCGGCGTCGATCCGCTCCACGCACAGGTTGCACTTCATCACTCGGCCCTCGGCCTCCGAGTACTGGGGCGCCGCGTAGGGGCAGGTCCAGGTGCAGTACTGGCAGCCGATGCACTTCGCCGGGTCGTGCACCACGATGCCGTCCTGGTCCCGCTTGCGGTAGGCGCCCGCCGGGCAGACCTCCACGCACTTGGGCTGCTCGCAGTGGTTGCAGGCCATGGAGAGGTTGCACACGAACGGCCGGGGGTACTCGCCGCCCTCGAAGGTCCGCACCCGGCGCAGCTTCTGCCCCACCGCGGCGCCATTCAAGTCCTTGCAGGCGATCTCGCAGGTCTTGCAGTTGATGCAGCGGGTGGTGTCCACGTGGAAGCACAGCTGGTTCATGGTCGCGCCCCCTCCCCGGCTCCCAGCCGCACCACGTCCACCAGCATGGTGTGCTGGGCGTTGCCGTGGGCCAGCGGTGTGGGCCGCTGGCTGGTGAGCACGTTCACGCAGCCGCGCTGGCAGACGCCGTCCGGGCCCGGGGTGTACCAGGCGCCCTGGGGCACCACCACGATCCCCGGGCGCACCCGCCGGGACACGTGGGCCTGGATCTCCAAGGCCCCCCGGCCGTTGAAGACCTTCACCCGGCAGCCCTCGACGATGCCCCGGGCCTGGGCGTCGCCGGGACTCATCCACACCACCTGGGGTTCGGCCTCCTCCATCCACTCGGTCTCATCGTAGGTGGAATGGACCCGCCGCTTGCTGTGGGAGCCCAGGCACTGGAGCGGGTACTTGGCCCGCAGCGGATCCTGGGGGCCTTCCCAGGCGGGAAGGTACTTGGGCACCCCGGGGATCTCGGGGTTGTCCATGTCGTGCAGGGCCTTGCAGAACACCTCGAGCTTCCCGGACGGGGTGTTGAACGGATGCCTCTCGGGGTCCTGGATCTCCCGGGCGAAGGCCACGTAGTCGGGGGACTCCCGCTTGTAGACGCCGGCTTCCTTCAGGTCCTCGTAGGCGGGGAAGTCCGGATCCAGGGCCCGGGCCTCGTCCACCGCCCAGCGCAGCCACCCCTCGACGTCCCTGCCTTCGGTGAACCCTTGCTCCACCCCCATCTTGCGGGCCACCTCGCTGAGCCAGTCGTAGCCGTTGCGGCACTCGCCGGGGGGTTCCACCGCCTTGCTGCCCAGAATGACGTACGGGTCGCCCAGCCAGGGCGGGGCCAGGTTGCAGCGCTCGAAGGGGTGGTCGGCGGGGAGCACCAGGTCCGAGTAGCGGGCGCTGGAGGTGAGGAAATGGTCGGAGGTGACGATGAACTCCGCCAGCCGCTCGTCCTGCAGGATCTGGACTGTGCGGTTGATGTCGGCGTGCTGGTTGAGCAGGGCGTTGCCGCCCAGGTTCCAGATGAACTTGAGGTTGCTCCGCAGCGGGCCGTGCCTGACCCCGTCCTTGGCGGTCATCTCGGTGCCGCGCACGATGGCGTCGGTCCACAGGAACACCGGGATGCTGGCCTGCACCGGGTTGGTCCCCGCGGGCACCTCCGTCTGGATGGGCAGGACGTTGCCCCGGGAGGACTGGCCGCCGCCGGAGCCGCCGCCCAGGATCCCCAGGTTCCCGGTCATGGCCGCCATCACGATGCCGCCCCAGATCGGCAGCTCGCCGTAGGCGTGCCGCTGGGGACCCAGGCCCTGGATCAGCTGGGCCGGCTTGGCGGTGGCGAACTCCACCGCCAGGTGGCGGATGGTGGCGGCGTCGATGCCGGTGATCGGTTCCGCCCATTCGGGGGTCTTGGGCTGGCCATCGGTCTCGCCCAGCACGTAGCTGCGGTACGACTGCCCCGCCGGGACCCCCGGGGGCATGTGGTCCTCGTCGAAGCCGACGCAGTACCGGTCCAGGTAGGCCTGGTCGTGCAGGTTCCCGGTGATCATGACGTGGGCCATGGCCGCGAACAGGGCGCAGTCGGTGGTGGGCCGGATGGGGATCCACTGGTCGGCGAAGGTGGCCGCCGTCTCGGTGAACACCGGGTCGACCACGATCACCTTGGCGCCGGCCTCCTTGGCCTTGGCCAGCCAGTAGCAGCTGTTGGTCTCCATCACCGTCTCGGCCGGGTTGAAGCCGACCAGGAGGAGCAGCCTGGAAAGGCGCATGGTGTCGTAGCCGCTGGTGTCCTTGCGGCCGGTGATGAAGGGCGCCATGTAGGACGCGCAGGCCGAGCTGTAGGAGTTGTAGTAGCCCAGGTACCCACCCAGGAGGTTCATCAGCCGGCGGGCGCCGTTCCGGGCCGACAGGAACCCCTCGTCGCCGGTGGCGTAGTGCACGAACACGGCCTGGGGTCCGTAGTCCGCCAGCACGCGCCGCAGGTTCCCGGCGATCAGGTCGGTGGCCTCGTCCCAGGTGATCCGCGCGAATTCCCCCTGGCCCCGGGGGCCCACCCGCTTCAAGGGATGCAGCAGCCGGTCCGGGTGGTAGATGCGCTGGTGGTTGGACCGCCCTTTCAGGCAGGCCCGCAGCTGGGGCCAGGCGTCCCGGTCCGGCTGGGTGTCCGTGCTGATGCGCACCACCCGGCCGTCCCGGACGTGGGCCTTGAGCACGCAGCGGCCCCCGCAGTTGTAGGTGCAGGCCACGGGCACCACCGTTGTGGCCGGGGCGGCGGGTTCCAGCAGGGTCTGCGACCGGGTCATCCGCACGTCTCCTTCTTCACCGCGGCCCGGCGGCGCGCCGCCGGGGCCGATAAGGGATGTCCGCCCAGCCCGTGGCCATGGCATGCACCCCGGCAGCGTAGTGGGCGTACCGCAGCAGCCCCTGCCCCGCCGCCAGCAGCGCCGCCGCCAGCACGAGCCACCCCGTGGCCAGGCCGGGAACCCCCAGCGCCAGCACCGGTCCGCCCACCCCGCCCGCGGCGGTGAGGACCAGCCCGGCCGCCAGTGTCCGGGTGGCCCCGGTCCGGGCCAGGTGCAGCCCGGACCCGACCAGTTGCACAGTCACCGCCCCGGCGGCCAGGGCCATGGCGGCCGGAACCAGGACGGCGCCGGAGGAGGATCCGGCCGCCACCAGGGCCAGGGCCTCCGCGCCCATTGCCACAGCGGCGGTGTGGAAGGACAGGTGGGTGTGCGCCGGTCTCCAGGCGGGCATGGCGGCCTGGCCGTAAAGGGAGGCCATGCTCACCAGGCCCAGGACGCCCACCAGGAGCCCCGCCCAGTCCAGCGGACCGGACCGGATCCCCGCCTCCGCCAGCGCCGCCCGGACCGCGCCCAGGACCAGGAAGCCGCCCAGGAGGAGGCATTCCCGGCTCAGCCAGGAGGACTTCAGGTTGGCCAGGGCCCGGTGGGCGCCCAGGGGCCGCCCCAGGTGCAGGAAGGCGGTGCCCAGGCCCAGGGCCGTCAGCAGCACCGCGCCCGCGCCGGCCGCCCGGGCCGGGCCGGGGCCGGCCCCCAGGACCAGGGCGGCGAGCCACAGCCCGATCCCGGCCTGGGCCAGGAGGGTGAACAGCACCAGCGGCAGGTGCTCCCTGATCGCGTCCCTGTCCGTATTCCGCACCTGCAATCCTCCCGGCGGACCGGGGGTGCCTGTCCGCCCCAAAACCTGCCAGCCCGATCCCTGGGTGCTTCCATCATAAGCCATTCTGGGGGGATAGACGCCATGCCCGGGCTTTGCCCGGGCATGGCGTGGGGGTGTGGGGGGACGTAGAGCGAGCAAAGCGAGCGGGCGGTCCCCCCACAGGTCTATCAACGCGTGGCTTCCTCCAACATGTACAGGAAACTGCGGTAGATGCTGCCCGTGGCCCGGGTGAGGCCCAGTTCGCAGGTGCGGGAGCTGGAGAAGTGCCCGGCGAAGGCCCCGCCCCGGACTTCCTCCGCCTCCCGGCGGGTGGCGGAGGCGGTGAGGTCGGGGAAGAGGAAGCCCCGGTCTCCGGCGAAGCCGCAGCACCCGGCCTCCCGGGGGATGATCACCCGTTCGCAGCAGGCTTCGGCGATGGCCTGGAGCTTGGGCGTGAGCTCCATCTTGGTCAGGGAGCACACTGGGTGCAGCACGACGGGGCCCAGCCGGCGCCGGATGGCCAGCCTGGGCAGCAGGACGTCGTGGACGAAGGTCACCGCGTCCAGGATGGTGAGCCGGTCGAACCGGGCCTGGTTCGCCTCGGTGAGGTAGGGCCGGCAGGTCTTCAGGCCGTAGGTGCAGGGGCTGGTGTCCACCACCACCGGCAGCCGCCCTTCCCCGCTCCAGGCCCAGAACCGCTCCACCGCCTGGTTCACCGCGTGGTGGTGGGCGTCGGCGAAGCCCTTGGAGGAGAACGGCACCCCGCAGCACACGCCCCGTGGCTCGGGGGGGATGTGCACCGGCTCCCCGGCGCGCTCCGCCAGGAGCACCAGCACCTCCGGCACGCTGAACTCCCGGGGCTCGCCCGGGAGGTGGCCCAGCATGCGGGAGATGCAGGAGGGGAAATAGACGGCCCGGGCGCCCTCGGGGCTGGTCCTGGGCAGCCGGGCCTTGGCGGCCAGGGGCATGCCGTCGATCCACTGGTGGGCGGCGGTCCCGGTCAGGGTGCGGACCAGGCGGGAGGCCGCCCCCAGGGCCCGGGCCCCCACCACGGCCTGGGCGGCGCGGCCGGCCCGCAGGCCCAGGCGGACCAGGGGCTCCACGGCCCGGAGCCGGCGGGACACGGCCAGGGCCACGGCCTGGGCCAGGGCCGAATGGCTCTGCCGGCGCAGGCGCTTGATCAGGGCCCCAGTGTCGATGGAGACCGGGCAGGCGGTGGCGCACAGCCCGTCGGCGGCGCAGGTGTCCACGGCCATGTACTGGAACGCCCGCTCCAGGGACCGGCGCAGGGCCGGGTCCTCCCCGGTGAGCGCCAGCCGGGCGATCTCCCGCCGCACCACGATGCGCTGGCGGGGGGACAGGGTCAGGTCCCGGCTGGGGCACTTGGACTCGCACCAGCCGCACTCGATGCACCGGTCCACCTCCTCCTCCACCGCCGGCATGGCCTTGAGGTGGGCCAGGTGGGCGGCCGGGTCGGGATTGAGGATCACGTCCGGGTTCAGGAGGTTGCGGGGGTCGGCCAGGGCCTTGAGCCGCTTCATCACCGCCAGGGCCTCGGGGCCCCACTCCACCTCCACGAAGGGCGCCATGTTGCGCCCGGTGCCGTGCTCGGCCTTCAGGGAGCCCTGGTAGCGGCCCACCACCAGCGCCACCATGTCGTCGGTGAAGCGCCGGTACTGGTCCACCGCCGCGGCGGTGTCGAACTTCTGGGTCAGCACGAAGTGCAGGTTGCCGTCCTTGGCGTGGCCGAAGACGGTGGCGTCCGGGTAGCCGTGCCTGCGGAACAGCCCGGTGAGGCCCAGGGCGGCGTCGGCCAGGACCTCCACCGGGAAGGCCACGTCCTCCAGGATCACCGACGTGCCCCGGGCCCGCAGGGCGCCGGCGGAGGGGATGATCCCCCGGCGCACCTTCCACAGGCGGTCCTGCTCCAGGACATCGTGGGTGAAGGCCGCCGGCTCCCGCAGGGCGAGGCCGGCGCAGACCTCCAGGGCGGTCCGGTCCAGGGCGGCCCGTTCGGCCTCCGCGCCCGCCTGGAATTCCGCCAGCAGCGCCGCGGCGTCCTCGGGCAGGTCCAGGATCCCGGGCGGAACCCCGGGCTGGTCCTGCACCGATCTCAGGGACGCCCGGTCCAGCAGCTCCAGGGCCGCCGCCCCGGCCCCCTTCAGGGGCGCGATGGCGGCGCAGGCCTGGTGCAGGTCCTGGAACAGCAGCAGCCCGGTGGCCTTCACCGGCAGGTCCGGCACCGTGCGCAGGACCGCCTCGGCGATGAAGGCCAGGGTGCCCTCGGACCCGATCAGGAGGTTGCGGAAGATCTCCAGGGGCGTGCGGAAGTCCAGGAAGGCGTTCAGGGAGTAGCCGGTGGTGTTCTTGATCCGGTACTTGCGCCGGATGCGCGCGGTCAGGGCGGCGTCGGCCTCGATGGCCGCCTTGAGCGCCATCAGGCCCCGGGCCAGGCCCGGCTCCTGCTCCAGGAACCGGGCCTCCGCGTCCGGGAGGGCGGTGTCGATGCAGGTGCCCGAGGGCAGCACGAAGGTGAGGGAGTCCAGGGTGTGGTAGGCGTTCTGGGCCACGCCGCAGCACATGCCGCTGGAGTTGTTGGCCAGGATCCCGCCCATGGTGCAGGCGTTGATGGAGGCGGGGTCCGGGCCCAGCTTGGCCCGGCTGGCCCGCAGCACCGCGTTCACCTGCCCGCCGATGACCCCGGGCTGGACTCGGACCCGCTCGCCCCGGTCCAGCACGTCCACCCCGCGCCAGTGCCGGGCCAGCTCCACCAGGATCCCCTCGGTGATGGCCTGGCCCGAGAGGCTGGTCCCCGCGCCCCGGAAGGTCAGGGGCAGTCCCGAGGCGTGGCTGAACCGGAACAGCCCCTGGACCTCCGCCACCGTGCGCGGGAACACCACCGCCCGGGGGATCAGCCGGTACACCGACGCGTCCGCCGCGAACGCCACCCGGTCCACGGGCCGGTCCAGGACCTGGGCGGAGCCCACGATGCCTTCCAGGACCGGGCGGAGGTTCCGGGGGTCCACGGCGTTTCCCGTCACGGGACGCCCACCAGCTCCGCCGCCGGCGCCTCCAGGTCCCGCACCGGCAGCCCGCCGGGGATGCCGTGCCGGCTGAGGGCGACCTGCCAGAGCTGGATCTCCCGCGCCCGGAAGGCCCCGGCGCAGGAGAGCAGGTAGTACTCCCACAGGCGCCGGAAGGCGGGATCGAACCGGTGCTCCAGCTCCGGCCAGTGGTCGATGAAGTTCCGGTGCCAGGCCAGGAGGGTGCGGTCGTAGTCCGGGCCGAAGGCGTGCCAGTCCTCCAGCACGAAGCGCCCTTCCACCGCCCGGCAGATCTGGGCGGCCGACGGCAGCTCCCCGTTGGGGAAGATGTACTTGGCCAGCCAGGGGTCGCCCCCGGGACGGGTGACGTTGCCGCCGATGGTGTGCAGGAGGAGGACGCCGTCCGGGGCCAGATGGCGGCGCACCACGTCCATGAAGGTCCGGTAGTTCTTGTGGCCCACGTGCTCGAACATGCCCACCGACACCACCCGGTCGAACGCGACGTCCCGCAGGTCCCGGTAGTCCTGGAGCCGGATCTCCACCGGCAGGCCCGCGCAGACTGCCTCGGCATGGTCCTTCTGGGGCCGGGACAGGGTCAGGCCCACCACCCTGGCCCCGTAGCGCTCCGCCGCGTGCCGGGCCAGCGCGCCCCAGCCGCAGCCGATGTCCAGCAGCCGCATGCCGGGTTCCAGCATCAGCTTGCGGCACGTCAGCTCCAGCTTGTTGACCTGGGCCTCGGCGAGGGTCCGGGCGCCTTTCCAATAGGCACAGCTGTAGTTCATGGCCGGGTCCAGCATGGCCCGGTAGAGGTCGTTGCCCAGGTCGTAGTGGTGGTAAGCCACCTTCCAGGCCCGGAACCTGGTCTGGAAGTTGAGCAGCCGGTGCTCCAGGGTGCGCAGGGCCATCCGGAACGTCACCTGCAGCCGGCCCTCCGCCCCGGAGCCCAGCAGGCGGTGGAAGAAGGCGTCCAGGCTCGGGCAGTCCCACCAGCCCTCCACGTACGACTCCCCCAGCCCCAGGCTGCGCTCCCGCAGGACCCGCCCGTACCAGGCTGGGTTGTGCACCGCGATGTCCCAGGGGCGGGGCCCTCCCACTTGGATACCTGCCAGCTCGAGCAGCTTCTCCACCACGTCGCGCATGACCCGACCCTCCGGGAGGCCCTACCAGGATACAACCCTCATGGAAATTTCAAGGATTGGATCGCAACGCCGGCCGCTTCAGATGACGCCCGGATTCCTTCCGGCAGCAATCCGGTCCTGATTGGCGCGCAAGACCCGGGGACCGGTGGCGTAGCCGGCGATGCCTCCCACCGCCGCGGCGCCCCCCCAGCACCTCCAGGGTGGCGCCCACGGCCAGGCCTTCGGGGCAGTGTGCCCAGACGAGCGTCTATGCCGTGAATTTACAATCACCAATAGGGATGCAAACGGCCAGGGCCCCTTCCAGGCCCACCCAAACCTGTTGCGGCCGGGAAGATAGATGGGTTGAATGACTGGATGTTCCTTCCTGGAGGTGGGGCATGAGCCAAGCTTTGACCGATCCCCGGACCGCCGGCTCCGGATGGACCCTGGGCATGGTCGGCCTGGGGGTCATGGGCCGGAATTTCCTCCTGAACCTGGCCGAGCGCGGGTTTCCGGTGGCGGGCTGCGACCGGGACCCGGCCAAGGTGGCCCAGCTGCGCGAAACGGGCCGGCCCCTGGGGGTGGCCGGGACGGACGGCCTGCGGGCCCTGGTGGCCGGGCTGCGGACGCCCCGGACGGTGATGCTGCTGGTCCCGGCCGGGGACCCGGTGGATGCGGCGCTGGCCGAACTGGCGCCGCTCCTGGCGCCCGGGGACCTGGTGATCGACGGCGGCAATTCCCACTTCCGGGACACCGACCGGCGCGGCGCGCAGCTCCGGGCCCAGGGCCTGGAATTCATGGGCCTGGGCGTCTCCGGAGGGGAGGAAGGAGCCCGCCGCGGTCCCAGCCTGATGCCGGGCGGAAGCCCCGAAGCGTACCGGCGGGTGGGCCCGCTGCTGGAGGCGGCGGCGGCCCGGGCCGGAGGCGACCCGTGCGTGGCCCTGCTCGGCCCGGGCTCGGCGGAACATTTCGTGAAGATGGTCCACAACGGCATCGAATACGCCCTGATGGAGCTGATCGCCGAGAGCTACGACCTCATGAAGCGCGGGCTGGGCCTGGGCAACGGCGCCATCGGGCAGGCCTTCCGCGACTGGGACGCCGGCGTCCTGGGCGGCTTCCTGGTGGAGATCACCGCCGGCATCTTCGCCCAGCGGGATCCGCGCACCGGCGGGGACCTGGTCGATGCGGTGCTGGGGGTGGCCCGGCAGATGGGCACCGGCCAGTGGACCTCCCAGAGCGCCCTGGAGCTGCAGGTGCCGGCGCCCACCATCGACCTGGCCGTGGCTCAGCGGGACCTGTCGGCCCTGGACGCCCTGCGTGCCCAGGCCAGCCGGGCCCTGCCCCGGCCGGTGGGGCGCCTCGACGGCGACCCGGCAACCTTCCTGCCGCACCTGGAGCGGGCCCTGCACGCCTCCATGGCCGTCGCCTTCGCCCAGGGGTTCGCGCTGCTTGCGGCCGCTTCGGAGCGGTACGGGTACCACCTGGACCTGGCCACCGTGGCCCGGATCTGGCGGGGGGGCTGCATCATCCGCGCCGGCCTCCTGGAACCCATCGCCGCCGCCTACGGACGCCGGCCGGACCTGGTCCACCTGCTGCTGGACCCGGACGTGGCCCGCGCCGTCCAGGACCGGGAGGACGACCTGCGCGCGGTGGTGGGAGCCGGGGCCCGGGTGTGCCGATCCCGGGGTTCATGTCCGCCCTGGCCTACCTGGACGGCCTGCGCAGCGCCTGGCTCCCGGCCAACCTGATCCAGGCCCAGCGGGACTGGTTCGGCGCCCACACCTACGAGCGGGTGGACCTGCCGGGCAGCTTCCACACCGAGTGGGGAAAGGAGTGAGTGGGATGGCCACGCCGGTCCAGGTGGTGATCTTCGGCGCCAGCGGGGACCTCACTGCCCAGAAGCTGGTCCCCGCCCTGGCGGCGCTGGCCCGCCAGGGCGAACCGCCCGAGGGGTTCGTGATGCTGGGGGTGGCCCGCCGGCACCTGAGCGACGAGCAGTTCCGCCGGGAGCTCCTGGAGCGCCAGGCGCCCGAAGCGCGGGCGGAGGCGGAGGCCCTGGCCGGACGGATCCGCTACCTGCCCACGGACGTGCGCGACCTGGACGGCATGCGCCGCCTGGGCGCCGCCCTGGACGCGCTGCCCGGAGGGACCGAGGCCGGGCGGCTGTTCTACTTCTCCCTGATGCCGGACCTGTTCGGCCCGGCCATCGCGAACCTGGCCCGGGCGGGCCTGCTGGACCAGCCCGCCGGCGCCCCCTGGCGGCGGGTCGTGGTGGAGAAGCCGTTCGGCCGGGACCTGGCCTCGGCCCGGGCGCTCAACCGGACTCTGCTGGACTGCCTGCGGGAGGAGCAGATCTTCCGGATCGACCACTACCTGGGCAAGGAGACCGTCCAGAACCTGTTCTCCCTCCGGTTCAACAACACCATCTTCGAACCGGTCTGGAACCGGCGCCACGTGGAGCTGGTGCAGATCACCGTGGCGGAGTCGGCCGGGGTGGAGCCGGGCCGGATCGGCTACTACGACGGCGCCGGCGCCATGAACGACGTGCTGCAGAACCACATGCTGCAGATCCTGGCCATGGTGGCCATGGAGCCGCCGTCGTCCCTGGATCCCGAGGAGGTCCGCGGCCAGAAGGTCAGCGTGCTGAAGGCGCTGCGCTTCCGGGGCGGGCGAGGGAACAGTGTGCGCGCCCGCTATGGTCCGGGGCAGGTGGACGGCCGCACGGTGCCGGGCTACCTGGAGCTGGGCGCGGCGCCCGGCTCCGCCACCGAGACCTTCGTGGCGCTGCGGGCCGAGATCGAGAACTGGCGCTGGAGCGGGGTCCCCTTCCTGCTCCGGCACGGCAAGGCCCTCCCCAGGCGCTTCACCGAGGTGAAGGTGCAGTTCCGGGTGCCGCCCATCCAGCTGGCCGAAACCGTCCTGGGCGGCGCGGATCCCCTCCAGACCCCGGAAGGCGAAGTCTGCGTCCTGCGGCCCAACGTGCTGACCCTCAGCATCCAGCCCCAGGAGGCCGTCTCCCTCTCCTTCAGCGTCAAGGCGCCGGGCAACGGCATGGTCATGGTTCCCGCCCACCTGGGCTTCGACTACCGGGAACGGTTCGGGACGGCCACCCCGCCCGCGTACCAGCGCCTGCTCCTGGACGCCCTCCTGGGCGATCCCACCCTGTTCCTGCGCGCCGACGAGGTGGAAGCCTCCTGGCGGTTCGCCGACCAGGTCCGCCAGGCCTGGAACGGGCCCGGCGCCCCGCCGCTGCTGGAGTATGCTCCGGGCAGCTGGGGGCCGCCCGAGGCCGACCACCTGTTCCACGGCTGCGAAGGGTCCTGGTCCCATGGCTAGGGGATTCCACCGGACCCCCGTCCCGCCCGGCCCGGCGGCGGATTACCTGGCCCAGCGGGTCGAGGACATGGTCCGCAGGTTGGGGCGCGCGCGCCTGGCCGTGGCCGGAGGTTCGGCGCAGGAAGTGCTGGGCCTGCTGCGGCGCGCGCTCCCGCCCCGGACCTGGGGCGGGATCCTGCTCACCTGGGTGGACGAACGCTGCGTGCCCTTCGCCGATCCCCGTTCCAACCGCGGCGACGCCTACCGCCAAGGGCACCTGGACGTCCAGGATCCGCCCGCCCTGGAGCTGCCCCTCTACCTGGATGCCGAGGACCCGGCCCGGGCTTGCGCCCGGACTTCGGCCGCGCTGCGGGAGCAGTTCCAGGACCGGCTGGACGTGCTGCTCCTGGGCCTGGGCGAAGACGGGCACATCGCTTCCCTGTTCCCCGGGCGGCCGTTCCAGGACCCGGGTGGCGCCCTGGTGCTCCCGGTGCTGGACAGCCCCAAGCCGCCGCCCCGGCGCATCACCTTGGCCCTGCCCCTGCTGGCCACCGCGCCGGTGGCCGTCCTGGTGGCCGCCGGCGCCGCCAAGCGGACCGCCCTGGAGCGCCTGGCCCGGGGCGATCCGGCCTTGCCCGCCAGCGCCCTGGGGGACCTGGACGTGTTCACCGACCAGGATGTCGGGGGGGATGCCGAGAAAAACGTCTGACATCTCGGCCGTTTCAGGCAGTATTCCTGGTTGAAACCGACCCAACCGGAAAGAGAGGGATCAACCATGAGTGATCCGACCATCTCCAAGTGGCCCTTGGGCATGCTCCCCACCCTCGCCGCCGACCTTCCGGAGGCCATGGACGCCCTGGTCATCCAGCGGGACCAGTACGGTCCCCCCCGCGCCTCCCTGCGCCTGATGGAACTGCCCCGCCCGCGGCTGCACCCCGAGGACGCCGGCCGGGTGCTGGTGGCGGTCCTGGCCACGGGCCCGAACTTCAACACCAACTTCGCCTGCCTGGGGCTGCCGGCGCCGGTGTTCGGCCGGGGCGATCCGGCCGCGCGGCACGTGCCGGGCAGCGACGCCCTGGGGATCGTGGTGGACGCCGGGGCGGCGGTGCAGTCCCTCAGGGTCGGGCAGGCGGTGATCCTGGACTCCTGGACCGACCACGGCGCCATCCGGGGCTACGAGACCCACGACGGCTTCAACGCCCAGTTCGCGGTGGTGGACGAGGAGCGCGCCATTCCCGTGCCGGAGGAACTGAAGCAGGGCCGGCCCGAGCAGTGGGCGGCGCTCCTGCTGACCTACGGCACCGCCTACCGGGCGGTCGTCGAGCGCCTGGGGACCCGGCCCGGCGACTCGGTCCTGGTCATGGGCGGGGGCAAGGGCACCAGCTTCGCCGGCGCGCAGATCGCCAAAGGGCTCGGCGCGCGGGTCATCCTGGCGGGATCGAACCCCGAACTGGGGCGGCGCCTGATCGAGCGGGGCCTCGCCGACGCCTTCATCGACCGCCGGACCATCCCGGCCCAGGTGTTCGGCGTCATCCCGGAGGGGATGGACGAGGACGCCTGGCGCGAACGCACCGAGCCCTTCCGCCGGGCGGTGCGGGAAGCCAACGGCGGGCGGCTGGTGGACGGCGTCTTCGAGCACACCGGCGGGCTCAACTTCCCCCTGCTGGTCTCGGCCCTGGCCGAGGGCGGCCGGCTGGCCTTCTTCGGCGCCACCGGCGGCGGCGTGAAGGGCGAATACAAGGAGACGTTCTTCTACGGCGGCCGGCGGCTGGTCCTGGACGCCCGCTGGGTCTGGATGCGCCAGAAGCAGGTCCTGTTCCGGACCCGGCCGCCCCGGGAGATCTTCGCCGAGATCGGGCTGCCTCCGGGCCGCCGGGGCCTGGTCTGGGGCGCCGACGAGTACGCCCTGGCGTTCGCCCGGGCCGCCCTGGAGCGCCGGGCGGAGCTCGCCTTCATCGTCTCCCGGAGCCGTGACCCCGAAGGCCCGGCCCGGCTCCGGGACCTCGGCATCCCCGAGTCCCGGGTGATCGACCGGGACCGGTTCACGCTGCCCGAGGACATGCCCGATCCCCTGACCCCGGACGGCAAGCCCAACCCCGCCTACGCCGAGCTCTTCATGAAGCCGGCCCGGGCCCTGGGCGGCGCCATCTGGCAGATCTTCGGTCCCCGCACCAGCCCCGACTTCGTCGTCGAGCGCCCGGACCAGAGCACGCTCCACTTCAGCACCTTCCTGGCCCGCGATTTCGACGACCGGGACGTGCTCCCCACCGGCCACGTGCTCGTCCAGGGCGACGCCGACCGGTCCATCCGCGGCTCGCACATGTACCGCTCGTCCCAGGCCCGGGACGTGGTGTGCCTGCTGGCCCGCGGGAGGCTGGTCATGGAGCCGGGCGACCTGGACCTGGTCAGCCTTCCTGAGTTGCCGGCCCTGCAGCAGAAGATGCTGGAGGGCGCCATGACCCGGTCCAAGGGCGCCGCCCTGGTCCAGGCGGACGCTTCCGGCCGCACCATCGCCCAGTGCGAGAGCGCCTACCTGCGCGAGCGGGTCCTGGACCCCGCCCAGGGCGGCCACCTGGACCTGCGCCTGGCCGACGGGGTCGGCATCCTGACCCTGTCCCGCCCCGATGCCCTGAACGCCCTGAACGCCGACCTGCTGAGCGGCCTGGGCGAGGTGGTGGCGGAGCTCCGGCAGCAGGTTGGGTTCCGCGGCCATGCCGTCCGCGCCCTGGTGCTGCGGGGCGCCGGGCGCGCCTTCGTGGCCGGCGCCGACGTGACCGAGTTCGCCGGCGGGGACGCGGCCCGGGTGCGGGGCATCGCCCGGGGCGTCATGGACCTCTTTTCCATGCTCGAGGGACTCGCCATCCCAGTGGTGGCGCTCATCGACGGCTTCGCCCTGGGCGGCGGCAACGAACTGGCCATGTCCGCCCACTACCGGGTGGCCACCGGGAACGCCGCCCTGGGCCAGCCGGAGGTCAAGCTCGGGATCATCCCGGGCTACGGCGGCATGCAGCGCCTGCCCCGGCTGGTGGGACCGCGCCGGGCCCTGGAGCTGTGCGCCAACGGCGAGCCCATCGGGGCGCAGGAGGCCCTGGAAATCGGCCTGGTGGACGAAGTGGCCCCAGCATCCACGGCGCTCGTCTCTGCCTTCCAGGCGGCCAGGGCTTTCGCCGAAGGCCGGCGGCCGGTCCCGCGCCGGGACTGGGACGCCCTCGCCGCGGGCCAGCGGGGCGAACTGGAGGCGCTGCTGGCCGAGCCGAAAGTGCGGGAGCTGGCGTCAGCCCCGGCCTCCTTCGAGCCGAAGGACGTGCGGGCCGCGCGGGCCTACGCCGCGTCCTACGCCATCCGGGCACTCCAGGCCGGATACGCGGACGGGTTCCAGGCGGGCCTGGACCACGACGCCGAACTGTTCGGCGAGGTGACGGCCTCCCCCTCGGGGCAGGAATGGATCCGCCGCTTCCTGGCCAAGGATCCGGCGCAGTCGGGATTCCTGACCTTGCTGCCGAATTGATCCCTATCGGAAAATCCAAGGTCCGTGTGGCCCGGGCAAAGGCTGCCCGCTGAGAGGTGAAGATCGTTCAAAAGTCGGTAAACCCCCGCCCGCCCGGTCCGATCCAAGGTGCGTCAGGGGAGTCCCGGATGTGGTGGGCGAAAATACCGATGCAGGCGGTGGCCATCCTGGCCGTGACCTTGAGTCCCGTGCTCAAGGCCTCGGCTCCCCGGACCCCCAAGGCATTCCAGCCCTGCGCCCAGACCCAGGGCCTGAACGAAGGCCGGCACCGGCGCCGGAGGCTGGATGATGCCCGCCAGGCCGTGGTGGAGCAGCCCGTGGCCCTGGCGGCGCCGTCCATGCTCGGGTAGCCGTCGGTCAATTTGATTTCCCGTCTCCATCGCGACGGGCTTCCCGGTCAGGGAATCAGGTGGCAACTGGCGAAGTGCCCGGGGGCCACCTCCCGGCGCTCCGGGTACTGTTCCCGGCAGCGGTCGGTGGCATGGGGGCAGCGGGGGTGGAAGTGGCAGCCCCGGGGGGGGTCGATGGGCGAGGGAAGGTCGCCGGAGACGGCGGTGCGCCTTCCGCGCAGGTCGGGGTCCAGCACCGGGGAGGCCTCGAACAGGGCCTGGGTGTAAGGGTGCAGGCGCCGGGCCACCAGGTCGCGCTTGGGCGCCTCCTCCACCACCCGCCCGAGGTACATCACCAGGATCCGGTCGGAGATGAACTCCACCACCGACAGGTCGTGGGCGATGAAGATGTACGTGAGCCCGTGGGCCCGCTGGAGGTCGCGCAACAGGTTGATGATCTGGGCCTGGATGGAGACGTCCAGGGCGGAGACGGCCTCGTCGCAGATGACCAGTTCGGGGTTCAGGGCCAGGGCCCGGGCGATGCCGATGCGCTGGCGCTGGCCGCCGGAGAACTGGTGCGGGTACCGGTTGCGGTAGCGGAGGTCCAGGCCCACTTCGTCCATCAGCTGGTCCACCCGCTCCCGCCGCTCGGCCCGGTTGCCCAGGCCATGGATCACCAGGGGCTGCTCGATGATGGCGGCCGCGCAGCGGCGCGGGTTGAGGGAGGAGAACGGGTCCTGGAAGATCATCTGCATGCGCCTGCGGGCGGCCTTGAGCTGGGCCCGGCCCAGGCGGAACAGGTCGACCCCTTCCAGCAGGGCGGTGCCCGCGGTGGGCTCCTCCAGGCGCAGCAGGGTCTTGCCCAGGGTGGACTTGCCGCAGCCGGACTCGCCCACCACGCCGAGGGTCTCGCCCCGGCGCAGGTCGAAGGTGACCCCGTCCACGGCCTTCAGCACGGCCTTGCCCGGAAGGTTGAAGTGCTTGGCCACCTGGCGCACTTCCAGCAGCGTGTCCATGGTCCTCCTCACCGGCCCGGGGCGGACGGCGTGTCCGCGAAGTTGCACCAGGCCGAATGGGTGGCTGAGACCGCCACTTCTTCCGGGAACCGCTCCCGGCACACCCTCTGGGCCAGGGGGCAGCGATTCTCGAACGGGCAGCCGTCGCCCAGGGCCGCCAGGTTGGGCACCGTGCCGGGGATCGACTCCAGGCGCTCGGCGCCCCGGTACTTGGGGTTGCCGGGGATGGAGTTGAGCAGGCCCCGGGTGTAGGGATGGCAGGGGGCGGTGAGCAGGTCCTTGGTGCGGGCCGCCTCCACCTTGCGTCCCGCGTACAGTACCACCACCTCGTCGGCCATCTCCACCACCACGCCCATGTTGTGGGTGATCAGGAGGATGCTCACCCCCATCCGCTGCTGCAGGTCGCGCAGCAGGTCCAGGATCTGGGCCTGGATGGTCACGTCCAGGGCGGTGGTGGGCTCGTCGGCGATCAGCAGCCCGGGCTCGGGGGAGGCCAGCGCCATGGCGATCATCACCCGCTGGCGCATGCCGCCGGAGAGGTGGTGGGGGTAGTCGTCGATGCGCTTCTCCGGCGCGGGGATGCCCACCAGGGCCAGGAGGTCGATGGCCCGGCGCCGCGCTTCCTTCGGTTTCATGCCCTCGTGGTAGGTGAACATCTCGCCGATCTGGCGGCCGATCCGGAACATCGGGTTGAGGGAGGTCATGGGCTCCTGGAAGATCATGGAGATCCGCCTGCCCCGCAGGGAGCGCATCTCCGCGGCGTCCAGGGCCAGCAGGTCCCGGCCTTCGAAGCGGATCCGGCCGGACACGATGCGCCCGGGAGGCGAGGTGACCAGGCGCATGATGGACAGGGCGGCCACCGACTTGCCGCAGCCGGACTCGCCCACCAGGCACAGGGTCCGGCCCCGGTCCACCCCGAAGGAGACCCCGTTCACCGCGCGGACGATCCCCCTCTGGGTGAAGAAGTGGGTGTGCAGGTCCTCGACCGAGAGCAGGCGGTCACTGTTGCCGTCCATGGCCGTCTACTCCTTCATCCGGGGGTCGAGCACGTCCCTGAGGCCGTCCCCCAGCAGGTTGAACCCCAGCACGGACAGGAGGATGGCCAGGCCGGGAAAGGTGATCACCCACCAGGCGGTGGAGATGTACTCCTTGCCCGAGAACACCATGGCGCCCCACTCGGGGGTCGGGGGCTGGGCGCCCAGGCCCAGGAAGGAGAGGCTGGCGGCGGAGATGATGGCCCCGGCGTAGGCCAGGGTGCTCTGGACGATGAGGGGCGCCACGCAGTTGGGCAGGATGGCCGAGAAGATCAGGCGCAGGTGGGAGGCGCCCAGGGAGCGCTCGGCGGTGACGTAGTCCAGCTCCTTCTCGGCCAGCACCGAGGCCCGGATCACCCGGGCGATGGAGGGGATGCCGATGACGCCGATGGCGATCATGGCGTTCTGCAGGGAGGGGCCCATGGCGGCGCAGATCACGATGGCCAGCAGGATGGAGGGGAAGGCCATCATCAGGTCGATCCCGCGCATGACCGCCAGGTCCAGGGCGCCGCCGAAGTACCCCGCCACCAGCCCGACCACCCCGCCGGCCGCCAGGGAGATGGACACCGAGATGGCCCCCACCACGAGGGAGATGCGGGACCCGAACAGGATCCGGGACAGGATGTCCCGGCCCAGGTCGTCGGATCCCAGCAGGTAGCCCCCGTGCAGGGGCCGGGTGAGGGACAGTTCCAGGTGCTGGCGCAGGGGATCGTCCGGCGCCAGCGCCGGTGCGAGCAGGGCCAGGAGGAAGAAGGCGACGATGATCAGCAGCCCGAACAGGGCGGACTTGGACTTACGGAACTGGAGCCACTGCTCCTGCAGCGGCGACAGGTCCGGGAGCGGGACGGCCCCGTTGGGGGCCGGGGCCTCAATAGCGGATCCGGGGATTGACGTAGGCATAAAGGACGTCCACCAGCAGGTTGACGAGGATGAAGGCCACCGAGACGAAGGCCACGCCGCCCTGGACCGCCAGGTAGTCCCGGCCCAGCACCGCCGAATAGAGCCAGTTGCCCAGTCCCGGCCAGGCGAAGATGGTCTCGGTGAGCACCGCCCCGGCCAGGTTGTAGCCGAACTCCAGCCCGATGATGGTGATCACCGGCAGCAGGGCGTTGCGGAAGGCGTGGCTCCAGATCACGGTGCGTTCGGGCAGGCCCTTGGCCCGGGCGGTGCGGATGTAGTCCTGGCCCAGGATCTCCAGCATGCTGGAGCGGGTCACCCGGGCGATCACCGCCAGGGGCACCGAGGCCAGGGCCAGGGACGGCAGCACCAGGTGGTAGAGGCACGAGAGGAAGTAGGAGGGGTTGTGCTCCCGGACCAGGCGGATGAGGCCGTCCAGGGTGTAGAAGCCGGTGATGGGCTCCATCAGCATCCGCACGTCCAGGCGCCCGCCGGTGGGGAACAGCTTGAGGTTCACCGCGAACACGATGATGAGGATCAGCCCCAGCCAGAAGATGGGGATGGATACCCCCACCAGGGATCCCACCATGCAGGTGAAGTCGGCCAGGGTGTTGCGCCGGGTGGCGGCCACCACTCCGGCCAGGATGCCCAGCAGCGATGCGATGACCGTAGCCGTGACCGCCAGCTCCACCGTGGCCGGGAACCGCTCCAGGATCTCCTTGATCACCGGGTCGCCGGTCTTGAAGGAACGGCCCAGGTCCAGGTGCGCCACCCGGTTCATGTAGACCGCGTACTGCTCGATCCTGGGCCGGTCCAGGCCCCATTCCTTGCGCAGGATGGCCACCGCCTGGGGCGTGGCCCGCTCCCCCAGGTAGAGCCGGGCCGGGTCCCCCGGCGACAGGAAGCGCAGGAAGAACACCAGGGTGATCACCCCCAGGATGGTGGGCACCACCAGCAGGAACCGCTTGGCGATGTAGCGTCCCATGGAATCCTCACTTCAGCGCGACGCCGCACCCCCGGAAGCGGGAGAGTGCGGCGTCCGATGCCAGTCCCAGTCGACTACTTGTTGATCCAGACCGAAGCCATCCAGACGAATCCGTCCGGATAGATCTTATACCCCTCGATCTTCTTGTTCATAGGCCGGAACTCGATGCCCCGGGCGATGGTGAGGATCGGGTAGTCCTCCATCATGACCTTCTCGGCCTGGTAGTAGAGCTTGGCCCGTTCCGGAATGGTCCCCGGCAGCTTGGCCTTGGTCACCAGGTCGATGTACTCCTTGTTCAACCACTTCCCGTTGTTGTTGTAGCCCTCGGTGAGCAGGTTGAACAGCCAGTCGTCCGGGTCGCCCTCGCCGGTCCACCCGTTCTCGCACAGGTCGAACGCGCCTTCGTCCAGCTTGTCCCAGTAGGTCCCCATCTCGAAGGTCTTGATCTCGGTGTCGAAGCCCACGGCGTTGAGCTGGGCCTGGACGATCTCGGCCAGCCGCTTGCCGTTGGGGATGTAAGGCCGCCAGGCGGGGAGGTAGAGGAACTCCACGTGGACCGGCAGCGGCACCCCGGCTTCCTTGAGCAGGGCCTTGGCCTTGGCGGGATCGAAGGTGTAGTCCGGGATCTTCTTGTCGTAGCCCCACAGGATCGAGGGCATGGGCAGCTTCTCGAGCACCCCGGTCTTGCCGTAGACGTTATCCATGATGGTCTTGCGGTCCACCGCGTAGCACAGGGCCTCGCGCACCTTCTTGTTGGTGAACGGGCCCTTCTCGCACTGCATGCACAGGTAGCCGATGTTGAGCCGGTCTCCGGGCTGCAGCTTGAGCTTCGGATCGGCCTCGATGGTCTTCATCCCCTCGGGCCCGGTGGGGTCGATGATGTCGGCCTCGCCGGTCTGGAGGGCGGCGATGCGGGCCTGCTCGTCCGGGAACACCTTGAAGATGACCGTGTCCAGGTGGGCCTTCTCGCCCCAGTAGCCGTCGAACCGCTTGAGCGCGATGTGGTCGTCCTTGACCCACTCCACGAACTGGAACGGGCCGGTACCCACCGGGTGGCTCTTGAAGTCAGCGCCCCACTTCTGGACCGCGGTGGGGGAGACGATGTCGGTGAAGTACAGGGCGAAGTTGTACATGATCGACTGGTCGGGCACGTTGAGGAGGACCTTCACGGTGGCGTCGTCCACCTTGACGATGTCCTTGACGATGCCCGGCTTCTTGTCGGTGTCCGCCCAGCCCTTCCCGGTCCAGTAGTTCCAGGGGCCGAACTTGTTGAAGGGATTGCTCTTGTCGTGCTGCCGCTTGAGCGAGAAGACCACCGCGTCGGCGTCCATGGTGGTGCCGTCGTGGAACTTCACGCCCTTGCGGATCTTGAAGGTGATCTCCTTGTGGTCCTTGGAGACGATGGGCATCTCCGAGGCCAGGCAGGGGATCAGTTCGCTGGTGCCGGGCTTGAAGGTGATCAGCGGCTGGAAGATGTTGGTGATCACCATGGAGGAGTTGCCTTCGTCCACGATCCCCGGGTCCAGGGCCCGGGCGTCCTTGGGCTTGCCGAACACCACGACGCCGCCATTCTGGGGACCGGCCGCGAAGGCCAAGCCGCCCGCGACCAGCAGCAGGCAGAGGGCTGCCATCAGGTTTCGCTTCATGTCACCTCCTGCGGGAAGACGGGAATCCACCGCACGGGCGGGAATTCCAGTGGGGATTGGGTCGACTGCGGGTTTGGGGGGAGTTTGAACGCAACATCCTTGCAAATCAGGTGCCACACCTTGGGCGCCCCCTGGAGTACCTGGAACCCAGCCATGGGGGGAACCCGCCCGGTCCAGGGGGGCTAATGGGGGTCTTAATGGTTTCAAACGTGCGCCATTCAACGGCCATTACCCATTAGCAATTCCCGCCCCGACAGGGTCAGCCGGAGCCCCACTTTGCCCCGGCCCATCCGCACCAGCCCGCGGGTGGCGAGGCCGCCCAGGATGGTGCGCACCTGCTGTTCGGAGAAGTCGAAATGGGCGTCCCGGGAGAGCCCGGACAGGGTCTTCCGGCCGATCAGCAAGTTGTCCTCATTGAACCGGCCGATGGTCTTCAGGACGAACAGGACCCTCCCATCCGGCGGTTCCGCCGGGCTCCGTGCCACGCGCAGGAGGTCTTCGGGCAGCACCGAGCGGTCGATGGTGTCGCCTTCGCACAGCGACAGGACGTATTCCACCAGGTTCTCCAGTTCCCGCACGTTGCCCGGCCAGTCGTAGGCCTCGAGCAGCGCCTGGACATCCTCGGTCGCCTTCAGCTCGAAGCCGTTCTTCTGCACCAGGAAGTGGGCCAGGAGGGGCCGGATGTCCTCCTTGCGCTCCCGCAGGGGCGGGATGGAGACGTACAGCTTCTTGATGCGGTAGTAGAGGTCTTCCCGGAAGCTGCTCTTCCGGACCATGTCCGGCAGGTCCTTGTTGGTGGCCGCCACCACCCGCACGTCCACGGGGATGTTCTTCACGCCGCCCACCTTCAGGATCTCCCGCTCCTGCAGCACCCGCAGCAGGCGCGACTGGATCTTGGGCGAGATGTCGCCGATCTCGTCCAGGAACAGGGTGCCCTGGTTGGCCAGTTCGAACAGCCCCACCTTGCCGCCCCGCTTGGCGCCGGTGAAGGCGCCCTCCTCGTAGCCGAACAGCTCGCTCTCGATGAGGTCGTCCGGCAGGGCCGAGAAGTTCACGGCCAGGAACGGCCCGTCCCGGCGCCGGGAGGCGTTGTGGATGGCCCCCGCCAGGATTTCCTTGCCGGTGCCGCTCTCGCCGTGGATCAGGATGCTGAAGTCGCTCTCGGCCAGCTTCCGGCTCCGGGCGATCAGGTCAGCCATCGCCCGGGAGTGGTGGACCATGTCGCCGAAGGTGTACCGGGCCCGGTAGCCCTGCTTCTTCAGCTCGCTCCGGAGCCGGTTCTCCATGTTGATGCGCTCGCGGACGTTCTTGATGGTGAGCAGGAAGCCGTGGGTGGACTCGCTGTACTTCTTGGTGAACAGGCAGGTGGCGTCGTCCAGCTGGTGGATGCAGCTCTCCGCCGCGTCCCCGCCCAGGAAGGCGGCCAGCTTCCGGTGGCGCGCGCCGCACTCCTCCAGGAGGTTGGCCCCCTCGCCCAGGTTCAGCAGGCGCGCGGCGATGCTGTTGATCAGCTGGATGGTCCCCCCGGGTTCGAAGACGATGATCCCGTCGTTCACGCTGTTGATGATCTCCAGCAGGAACTCGTTCAGGGACTTCAGGTTCTCGTGCTTGCTGTGGAGCTCCTTGCCCAGGGTGATGATCTGGCGCAGGTACCGGGCCGAGATCCGGTTCACCTTCCGGTCCGCCGGGGGGCCGTGCATCTCGAGCAGCTTCAGGAGCTCGATGATGGTCGTGAGGTCCAGGACCCGGGGCCCGATGTCGATCACGTTGGGGAACCGGCCCGGGACCAGGCTGGTCTCCCCGGGGGTGATCACGTAGTCCACTGGGCCGGTCACCGGCGGCGAGCCGGGGTACCAGGTCTGGAACCGGTACTGGGTGAAGCCGATCATCTTCAGGAGATCCAGGACCTCGTCGGCGGTCTGGCGGGCGTCGTTGACGATCAGCAGGGAGCTGTTCTCCGGCACCGGGTAGAGCTTGTCCAGATGGGCGAAATTCAGGGTCCGGTTGGCGATGAGGACCACGCAGGACTTGTCGATCGATGCTTGGCAATCTTCCAGGGTCAAGGTGGAGGTGGCCAGCACCAGGGCGTTCCGGATCCGGCCGCGGTAGCCCGGGCCCACGGTGAGGCTCTCGATCTCGAAAGCGTGGTCGAACAGGTCCTCCAGCTGCGCCACCACGTCCCGGCGGGTCGGTTCCGAACTGGACACCACCACGAACCTTTTCACGGCCGCACCTCGCCCGGAAGGTCCTCCCACTTTTGGCCCAACGTTTGCTTCCCTCCAATTATATGGAAAGCGGAGGAGCCAAGGTGATCAAGATCATCCGCCACGGAACTGTCCATGCGCCCGAACCTCTGGGGGAAAGGGACATCCTGGTCGTGGACGGACGGATCGGCGCGGTGGGCGAAGGATTCCAGGCCAGGCTCCCCGACGAGGTCCCGGTGGAGATCCTCGAGGCCCGGGGCAAGTACGTTTTCCCGGGGCTGGTGGACGGCCACGTGCACCTCGCCGGGGGTGGCGGGGAGGGGGGGTTCCGCACCCGGACCCCCGAGATCGTCTTTTCCAGCCTGGTGCGGGCCGGCATCACCACCGTGATCGGCTGCCTGGGCACCGACGGCGTCGCCCGCAGCCTGGAGGCCCTCTACGCCAAGGCCAAGGGGCTGAACGAGGAAGGGCTGACCGCCTACATCCTCACCGGCTCCTACCGGGTCCCCATCGCGACCCTCACCGGGGACCCCATGCGGGACCTGATGCTCATCGACCTGGTGGTGGGAGCCGGGGAGATCGCCCTGGGGGACCACCGCTCGGCCCAGCCGACCCTGGAGGACGTGCGGCGCCTGGCCGCGGCGGTCCGGGTCGGGGGCCTCCTCTCCGGCAAGGCGGGGGTGGTGAACGTCCACCTGGGCGACGGGGAAGGCGCCCTGGCCATGCTGGAGGCCATCGTCGCCAACACCGAGCTGCCGTACTCCCAGTTCCTCCCGACCCACGTCAACCGCAACGAGAAGCTGTTCGGCCAGGCCATGGAGTACGCGCTCAGAGGCGGGCGCATCGACCTCACTGCCGGTCCCCCGGAGGAGGCCGGGCCGCTCCGGGCCTGCCGGGCCCTGAAGCGGTGCCTGGAGCACGGGGTGCCCGCGGACCGTATCACCTTCACCACCGACGGCCAGGGGAGCATGCCGGTGTTCAACGACCGCAAGGAGTTCGTGCGGCTGTCGGTGGGCCAGGTGAGCGCCCTGTTCCAGGAGGTCCGGGACGCCGTGCGGAAAGAGGGCGTCGACCTGGAGACCGCGCTGCGGGTGGTGACCCGGAACCCGGCGGAGATCTACGGACTGGCCGGCAAGGGCCGGATCCGGCCCCAGGCGGACGCGGACCTCATCCTGGTGGACCCGGAGACCTTCACCGTCGACACGGTGATCGCCCGGGGCCGCACCCTCATGGTCGACCGGCAGGTCAAAGTCGCCGGCACGTTCGAATGAGGACCGTGGCCGGCACGCCCGAGGAGGCCTGAGATGGCGAACCCAAGCCCTGCCCCCGAAGAGGAGATCCTGGGCCCCATCGACCGCATCGACCTGGTGGTGGTCCGGCTCCCGTTCGTGGAGCCATTCGGCACCAGCGTCGCCGCCTGGGCGGTCAAGGAGGCCCTGCTTCTGCGCCTGGAGGAGGAAGGCGCCGCCGGCTGGGGCGAGTGCGTGGCCGACCCGGACCCCTACTACGACGGTGAGACCACCACCTCGGCCCGGCACATCATCACCGAGTTCCTGCTGCCGGGCCTGAACCCGGGGCGCTCCCTGGGGGAGGTGCTGGACCGGTTCCGGCGGGTGCGTGGCAACCCCATGGCCAAGGCCACGGTGGAGAACGCCCTGCTCGACCTGTTCGCCCGCCGCCGGGGCATTCCGCTGCACCAGCTGCTCGGGTTCCCGGTCCGGCGCATCCCCTCCGGGCTGAGCATCGGCATCCAGGATTCGGTGGAGACCCTGCTGGCCAAGGTGGAGGATGGGGTCGCCCGGGGCTACCGGCGGGTGAAGATCAAGGTCATGCCGGGCCAGGACGTGGAGTGGGTGCGGGCGGTGCGCCAGGGTTTCCCGGACCTGCCCCTGATGGTGGACGCCAACGGCAGCTACACCCTGGAGGACGCGGCCCTGCTCAGCCGCCTGGACGAATTCGGCCTCACCATGATCGAGCAGCCCCTGGGCTACCACGACATCTACCAGCACTCCCTGCTGCAGGCCCGGCTGCGGACCAGGCTGTGCCTGGACGAGTCCATCCACAGCCTGGACGACGCCGCCGCCGCCCTGGCCCTGGGGGCCTGCCGGGTCATCAACATCAAGCAGGGGCGGGTGGGCGGGCTCCTGGAGTCGATCCGCATCGCCAGGCTGTGCGAGGCCCGGAAGGTCCCGGTGTGGTCGGGGGGCATGGACGAGACCGGCATCGGCCGGGCGGTGAACCTCCATCTCCAGACCGTGGACAACTTCTGCATCCCCGGGGACACTTCCGAGACCCGGAGGTATTTCCGCGAGGACATCGCCGACCCGCCGGTGGTCCTGGAGAAGGACGGCTACATCGAGATCCCGCCGGGGCCAGGCACCGGGGTCACGGTCGACCCGGAGCGGCTGGAGCGGTATACCATCCATCGGGAACGGCTGCGCTGATTCACCCCTCCGCCGCCAGCTCCTCCTCCAGCTCCACCCCCCCCGTCCCCCCCTGCACCGACCCGCTCTGGGCCCAGGCCAGCGTGCCCAGGATCCCCAGCAGCACCAGGGCGCTGGACAGCAGCACGGCGGCGTGGAAACCGCGCAGGAAGTGGCGCTCCGAACCCAGGAAGGCGCCCAGCACCGCGACCCCCAGCAGGGATCCCGTCTGCCGCCCGGTGTTGAAGATCCCCGAGGCGACCCCCGAGCACTCCCCGGGCGTGGCCCGCAGCAGGGACACCAGGGCGGGCGAGATGCCCAGGGAGGAGCCCAGGCCGATGGGCATCATGATGACCGCCAGCCAGAAGCGCGGAGTATCGGCGTCCATGAAGCTGGCCAGGAACAGGCCCAGGGAGGCCAGCAGCAGGGCCAGGGTCATGGGCACGCGGGGACCGACCTTGGCCACCCAGCGGCCCAGGAACGGGTGCAGGAACGGCTGCAGCAGGGTCATGGGCAGGAAGGTCAGCCCGGTGACCAGGGGACTGAAGTGCCGGTAGTCCTGGAAGTAGAGGCTGGCCATGAAGACGAAGCCGTAGTAGGCGAAGCAGATCAGGAAGGCCATGGCGTTGGCGTTGACCCAGGCGGGGATCCGCAGCAGCTCGCGGGGCACCAGCGGGCTGGAGCTCCGGCGCTGGCGCAGGCCGAACAGCAGGGCCGAGACGACCAGGACCGCCGCCGGCGCCAGGGCGGCCTGGAGCCCCCGGGCCCGGCCTTCGATCAGGGCGTAGGTGAGGCTGGCCAGGGCGGCGACGCCCAGGGCCTGGCTGGTCCAGTCGAACGGCCTGGGGCGGTCCTCGCCCTTGCGCTCCGCCACCGTGGCCCGCAGCAGGAAGTAGGCCAGGATGCCCACCGGCAGGTTGATGAAGAAGATGCTGCGCCAGCCGAAGGTCCCCACCAGGAACCCGCCCGCCACCGGCCCCGCCGAGGCGCCGGCGGAACTGCAGCAGGCCCAGATGCCCACGGCCTTGGCCTTGGCGGCGGGGTCCTCGTAGGTGCGGTTGAGCAGGGACAGCGCGTTGGGCAGCAGGAGCGAAGCGCCCAGGCCCTGGCAGGCGCGGGCCGCGATCAGGAAGGCGAAGTTCGGGGCCAGGCCGCAGGCCGCCGAGGCCAGGGTGAAGATCCACAGCCCGGCGCCGAACAGGCGCCGGTAGCCCAGGCGGTCCCCCAGGGATCCGGCCAGCAGCAGGCACCCGGCGAAGCTGAGGGTGTAGGCGTCCACCACCCACTGCAGGCGGGACAGGTCCGCGCCCAGGGCGTGCCGCATGGACTCCAGGGCCACGTTCACGATCAGGCCGTCCATGACGGTCATGAACACGGCGCAGCAGTTCGCCAGCAGACCCCACCGGGCCTGGCGCAGGTCGGGCGCTGGGGACATGGACATCGGCCTCCTGCCGGCGGCCGGCAGGATTCCGGGCACCGTCGATCCCAGGATCCCCGGGCGGGATATAGATCGTCCAACACCATTTTATGGTGAAATCAATAGCGTTTCGCTATCGATGCCCCGGGAGCGCCGCCATGGAACTTCGCCACTTGCGCTATTTCGCCGCCATCGCCGAGGCGGAGAACTTCTCCCGGGCGGCCCGGACCCTGCGCATCGCCCAGCCCGCCCTGTCCCAGCGCAGGCGGGACCTGGAGGCCGAACTGGGCCTCGCCCTGTTCGAGCGCAAGGGGCGCGGGATCCGCCTCACCCCCGCCGGGCGCTACTACCTGGAGGAGGTCCGGCAGGTGCTGGCCCGCCTGGAGGCCGCCGGAACCCGGGCGCGCCAGATCGAGCGGGGCGAGGTGGGTTCCCTGCGGGTGGCCATCCTGGAGATCCTCACCCTCGCCGGCCCCATCCCGCGCCTCCTGCAGGCGCTCCACGCCCACCATCCCGGCCTGCACCTCAAGCTGGTGGGCATGCCTTCCCTGGCCCAGTACGAGGCCATCCTGGCCCGCAGCATCGACGCCGGGTTCGTCGCCCACCGCCCGTTCCCCGACCCGGACATCCAGGGAATGCCGGTGTTGGACTTCCCCGTCCATGCGGTGGTCCCGGCCGGCCATCCCCTGGCCCGGCGCCGGTCCCTCCACCTGAAGGACCTGGAGAACCTGGACTTCATCTGGCCCGAACCCGAGGCCGCGACCTCCTACTGGGCCCTGTTCCGGGAGGCCTTCGAGGAACGCTCCTGGCAGCCGCGGGTGGTCCAGGAAGCCAGCAGCCACATCGCCACCATGAGCCTGGTGGCCGCGGGCTACGGCTGCGCCCTGGGCATCTCCGTGCCCGGCATCCCCCCCATGGAAGGCATCGTCCAGATCCCCATCCTGGACCTGGACCTCCGTTTGCGCATCGAACTGGTCTGGCACAAGGATAATCCGTCGCCGGCCCTGCAGCGGTTCCTGGAACTGGCGCGGGCGGAGCTGCGGGCGTAGCCGCTCAGAGGACGGCGCCCAGGCGCTCCAGGGCCTCGTCCACGGTCCGGCGCGGACAGCCCAGGTTGGCGCGCAGGAAGCCGTGCCCTTCGGGGCCGAACTTCTGGCCCTGGTCGAACCACACCCGCGCCCGGGTGAGCATGAAATGGCTGAGCGCCTCCGCCTCCAGCCCCAGCTCGCGGCAGTCGATCCAGGCCAGGAACAGCGAGTCCATGGCGTGCACCCGCACCTTGCCGGTGCGGGCGTTGAGCGCCGAGGCGAAGTGCCGCTGGTTGTTGCCCAGGTAGTCCAGCAGGGCGGCCAGCCAGGGCTCCCCGTGGGTGTAGGCCGCCTCGGTGGCCACCATGCCCAGCAGGTTCATCTTCGAGTAGAAGTTCCGATCGATCTGCCGGCGCACCTCCTCCCGCCGGCGGGGATCCGGGACGAACAGGTTGGCGCACTGCAGCCCGGCCAGGTTGAAGGTCTTGCTGGCGGAGGTGCAGATGAAGCTGTTGGCCGCGAAGGCCGGGCCCAGGGAAGCGAAGGGGATGTGCCGGCGGGCGGGATTCAGGACGAAGTCCTGGTGGATCTCGTCCGACACCACCAGGATCCCGTGGCGGAAGCAGATCTCCCCCATGGCCCGCAGTTCGTCCTCCGACCAGACGTTGCCGGTGGGGTTGTGGGGGTTGGAGAGGATGAAGAGCTTCGTGTCCGGGCGGATGGCGGCCGCGAAGGTTTCCGGGTCGAAGGCGTACCGCCCGTCCCGCAGCGCCAGGGGCGCCCAGGCCACTTGGCGCCCGATGAGGACGGGATCGGCATGGAAGTGGATGTAGACCGGCGGCTGGACCAGCACCGAGTCCCCCGGGCTGGAGAACACCTGCACCAGGGTCTTGAGCCCCGTGATCACCCCGGGCACCTGCACCAGCCATTCCGGCGCCGGCTCCCAGCCGAACCGCCGCCCCTGCCAGTCCAGCACCGCCCGGACGTAGCCCCGGGTGGCCCCCGCCGGATAGCCGAAAATCCCGTAGTCCACCGCCTCCCGCAGGGCCTCCAGGACCGGCTCCGGGGACCGGAAATCCATGTCCGCCACCCACATTGGGAGGGGCGCCGCGGCCCGCTCCGCTTCCTTGAGATACAGCCCTGCCCCGGACCACTTCACGGAGTTGGTTCCGGATCGATCGATGACTTCGTCAAAGTTGAACGGCATGGGCGTACCTCCGGTCGGAAGGCGTCAGGATGGGCGGGATGCCTCCATGATAGCAAGGGCCCGGGAACCGGCCCGGTGGATCTCCGGCCGCCTCCCCGCTACCATGGCAGCAAACTGTTATCCACAGGGAACCCTATGACCCTCGACTACGATGTCATGGCCGCAAGCTATGCCCGCCACCGGAGGATCCATCCCGGGGTGCTGAAGGGCCTGGTGGAGCACGGCGCGCTGTCCGGCGCCGCCCGGGTGCTGGACGTGGGCTGCGGGACCGGCAACTACATGGCGGCCCTGGAGCAGGCGGCGGGCTGCGAGGTCTGGGGCCTGGAGCCTTCCGAAGGCATGCGCGCCAAGGCCCTGGCGCAGTTTCCCCGCGCCCGCGTCCGGGAGGGCCAGGCGGAGCGCCTGGAGTTCCCGGAGGCCTGGTTCGACCTGGTCTTCTCGGTGGACGTGATCCACCACGTGGCGGACCGCGCCGCCCACTACCGGGAGGCCTTCCGGGTCCTGAAGCCGGGGGGCCGCGCCTGCACCGTGACCGATTCGGAGGACGTGATCCGCAGGCGGGTGCCCTTGTCCTCGCACTTCCCCGAGACCGTCGCGGTGGAGCTGAAGCGCTACCCGCGCATCGCCGACCTGCGGGCCATGATGGCCGCTGCGGGCTTCACCGGGCTGGAGGAGGAGACGGTGGAACTGCAGTATCCCCTCCGCGACCTCCAGAGCTACCGGGACCAGGCCTTCTCCTCCCTCCACCTGATCCCCCCGGAGGCCCTCCGCGACGGCCTGGCGCGCCTGGAGCGGGAGCTGGAGGAGAAGGGGTTCGTCCAGGCCCGGTCGCTGTACACCCTGCTCTGGGGGACCAAGGCCGGCGCACCCCGATGACAGCCGCTCCCGCGCCCGGGCTCAGGCGTACGGGTGCCTGGCCACCTCCTCCAGGAGCCACCGGGTGAAGGTCTGCAGCTTGGGGCTGGCCGGGGTGTCCCGGGGACGGTTCAGGTAGTAGTCGCAGTGGGGAGCGATCGCCAGGTCGAAGGGCATCATCAGCTTGCCGGTGGCCACGTCCTCCTGGGACAGTTCCACGTAGAAGAGCGCGAAGCCGTGCCCGTCCAGCACCACCTGGCGCAGGGCGTGGGGATCGTCGATCCGCATGGCCTCGAACCGGTCCGCGTCGTCCACGCCGGCGGCCGCGAACCACTGCCGCCAGTGGTCCCGGTCGGCCTCGTAGAACAGCCGGTGGCCCAGCAGGTCCCTGGGCGCCAGCCGGCCTCCGTGCCGGTTCCAGTACTCGGGGGTGCACACGGGGAGGATCCGGGTCTTCAGGACCAGGATCGACTCCACCTCCGGCCAATGGCCGTGGCCCCAGACGATCTCCGCGTCCAGCTTGCCTCGGCCGAACTCCGCCATCTGGTAGGTGTGGTGCAGCTGCAAGTTGATCCCGGGGTGGCGCTTCCAGAGGCTGCCCAGCCTGGGGGTCAGCCAGCGCAGGGAGAAGTAGGGCGGGACGCCCACGGTGAGCACGTCCTCCTTGGCGGCGCGCTGGACGTTGCGCAGGGCGGCGGAAAGGGCCCCCAGGACCCGCGTACAGTCCGAGAGGAGCTGGGATCCCTCGATGGTCAACTCGATCCGCCGGTGCAGGCGCCGGACCAGCTGGACCCCCAGGTCCTGCTCCAGGTGGCGCACGTGGTGGCTCAGGGCCGCCTGGGTCACGAACAGTTCTTCGGCGGCCCGCTTGAAACTCCCGTGCCGGCCCACCGCTTCGAAGGCCCGCAGCTGGACGATGGTGGAGGCGCTCAGGTCCATGATGGGAACATTTTACTTTAGTTTGAGTAAAGCCATGTCATAACAAATCAATTGAAATGCTTATTGCCAGACGGCCGTTCGGATGACATCTTTCATGCAGAGGGTGCAGGGCCAAGGGAAACAGGGAACCATGGGCCTCACCCTCCCAAGCCGACCCGCGACGGATCTGCGGTTTCCTCAGGTCCAGACGCAATTAATAAATCATTTGGCATGATCGGAACCCGGGAACTCCGGGCCAAGGAATTCCTGTCTCCGATCAACCGAGGAGGAGCCATGTTCAACCACATCCTGCTTGCGGCCGACGACCTGGACCATGCCCGCAAGGCCGCCCAGGTGGCGGGCGAGACCGCCCGCCGGATGCAGTCCAGCCTCTGCATCGTCGTGGCGTACCCTTCGGTCCCCGACTACCTGGGAGATTCCGAGACGGAACAGGCGACGGCGGCGCGCGTGCGCAAGGCCGAGAGCACCGCCGGATCCCTCCTGCGGGCCGTGGGGACCATCCCCGGCACGGTCCAGACCGAGGTGCTGGAAGGTTCGGTGGCGGGGGCCGCCATGGCCGCCTCCCAGGCGCAGGGCTGCGACCTGATCCTCATGCCCTCGCAGGAACCCGGGCTCTGGGGCCGCCTGAGGGCGTGGTTCCGGAACCTCAGGCCGGCCGAGCGCGCCGGCTGTCCGGTGCTGCTCGTCCAGTGAAGCCGCTCAATCTTCTCGCGGCGGCTTGAGCCTGGCCACCTGGGCATCGATCTTGGCCCGGGCCCCCGGGGCCAGGCGCCCCCCCGCCCGGTCCCGCACGGCCGCCAGATCTTTGTCCGCGCGCAGGACGGCGGCGGCCCGGGCATACCAGAAGTAGGCCTGGGCGTCGCTCCGGGGCACCCCCTGGCCCTTCTCGTACATCTCCCCCAGGGCCTGCTGGCTGCCCGGGTAGCCCTGCTCCCCCGCGGCGCGGAACAGGGCGGCGGCCTTGGGGAGGTTCCTGGGAACGTCTTTGCCCTCCCGGTACAGGTTGCCCATGCCCTCCAGCCCGTCGGCCTCCCCGTGGTCCGCCGCCCCCTGGTACCAGCGCAAGGCCTGCTGACCGTCGTGCTCCTTGCGGAAGATCTCCGCCAGCCTGAGCATGCACGTGCCGTCGCCCAGCCCGGCGCCCTGGGTGTAGTACATCCGGGCCGTGACCGGGTCCTTGGGCACATGCCAGCCGCTCTCGTAGGCGAAGCCCAGGTCGTCCAGGGCCCGAGGGTCCTGCAGTTCCGCCGCCCGGCGGTAGTAGGCGAGCCCCTTGGCGTCCGCCTCCTTCGCCGGCATCTCCTCGGCCACGTCCTTCCAGTAGAACTCGCCCACTCTCCAGCAGTACTCGGGGCGCTCCCGGGACAGGTCGGCGAAGATGCGCTCGCCGCCGGGGATATCCGGGTCGCCCAGCTTGCCCGTCACCAGCAGCTTGCCCAGCACGAACCGGGCGTGGGGCTCCCCCTGGGCGATGGCCCGGTCCAGCCAGCGCCGGGCCTCGGCGGGATCGTCCGGGGACACCGGGGAACCGGCCAGGAATTCCGCCAGGTAGGCCATGGCCAGGGGAATGCCCTGCCCCGCCCCGGTCCGGGCGGCCTCGTAGTAGGCGTTCCGCTTCTTGTTGATCCAGCCCAGGGCGAACTGCCCGTAGATGCTGCCCCGGTCGGCCAGGGGTTTGGCCGCCTTGCGGATGGTCAGGGTCGAACCGGAATCCGACCGGACGAGGTCCAGCAGCCTGGTCTCCTCGGCGGAGGGCGCGGGGGCCCGGGTTCCGGCGGGGGCGGCGGGGGACGCCGGCGCGGCGGCCATCGGCGCGGGCGCGGCGGACGGCGCGCCCCCGGGCAGGAAGTAGAAGTCGCCCACGATGGAACTGTTCTCCCAGGGGGTCTGCTGCTGGGCGGAGGCCGCGAGCACCTCGGCCCGGGTGCGCTTGAACACGTCCTCCAGGCGCAGCCCGGGGGTGCCCAGCTGGCGCAGGAGCGCCGCGGTGTAGAGGCCATTGGCGCCCCCGCCGTCGGCCGCGGTGCGTCCCGGGGCGGTGGCGAAGGCCACGAAGGTGCCGGTGGGCGCGTCCACCTGGGCCAGGCCCTGCTGGGAGCCGCGGAAGCTCCGGCCGAAGGGGTTGTTGCGGCAGGCGTCCAGCACCAGGATGTTCAGCCGGTTGCGGGCGGTCTCCATCTTGGCCAGGACCGCGTCCACCTCCAGCGCCTCGGCGGCCGCCTCGTCCTCGGAGGCGATGTCCGCCCCCACCGGGACCAGGTAGTTGCGCCCCTTCACCTGCATGCCGTGGCCCGCAAAGTAGAACAGCCCCACGCCCCCCTCGGCGATGCGGGCGCCGAAGGAGCGGATGGCCTCCCGCATCCGGACCCGGTCGGCGTCCTCCAGTTCCGTCACCTGGAACCCGCAGGCGGCCAGGGCCTTGCCCATGGCCCGGGCGTCGTTCACCGGGTTCTTCAAGGGGGTGTCCCGGTAGGCGCCGTTGCCGATCACCAGGGCGGTCCGGGGCTCCTCCCCCGACGCCTGGGCGGTGGCCGGCAGCACCGCCAGGTTCCGGTTCTGGGCGAACGCCCAGGAAAAGAGCAGTCCGAACAGGAGGAGTTTCCCCCGAATCCGCATGGCAGCCTCTGTGAGTGGGATGGTTTCATGGTAACCCATCCGTTCCCATGGGCTGCCCAAGGCGACTGCGGCCAGGGCCCTCAGGCCAGGTAGTCCGCCTCCCCCGCCACCCGCCCCTGCCGCAGGTAGACCCGCGGCACCCGGCGGCCGATGGTGGCCATCAATTCCAGGCGGTGCAACCCGGTCCAGTCGGCGACCTCCGCCAGGTCCACCTCGTCGTCGCCGCTCCGGCCCATCAGCAGCACTTCGTCGCCCTCGGCCGCCTCGGGGATGCCGGTGAGGTCCAGGACCGCCTGGTCCATGGTCACCAGGCCTGCCACCGGCGCGCGCCGGCCCCGCACCACCGCGTGGCCCCGGTTGGACAGGCGGCGGGAATAGCCGTCGGCGTAGCCGATGGGCACGGTGCCCAGGCGCCCGCCAACCGCCGGGGCCTTCCAGCTCTTGTCGTAGCTTACGCCCTCGCCGGCCCGCACCGGGCGCACCCGGGACAGCCGGGCCCGCAGGGCGATGGGGAGCCGGATGCCGGCGGTCTCGGGCGGCGACGGCAGGTCCGTGATCCCGAACAGGAGCGACCCGATCCGCACCAGGTCCCGGCGGAAGTCCGGGTCGCGGGTCAGGCCCAGGGTCTCGCACACGTGGTGGAGGGGGAAATGCACCCCCGCCTCCGCGGCCGCGGCCACCACCCGTTGGTACAGCTCGAACCCGGCCCGTTCGGAGGCCGGGCCCCAGTACGGCAGCTGGGTGAAGATCCCCTCCAGGGCCAGCCCCGGCAGGTCCGCCATGCGGGCGATGAGCCCGGCGGTGCCGGCGTCGGGCTTGAGGCCGAGCCGGTTCATGCCGGTGTCGATCTTCACGTGCACCGGGGTGCGCACCCCCAGGGCCACCGAAGCGCGGGACAGGGCCTCGGCCTGGGGCAGGTCGAACAGGGTGGTGCGCAGCCCGGCCCGGGCGCAGTCCGGCAGATACTCGGTGGGGGTGTGCCCCATCACCAGGATCGGGGCGGCGGGGAACCGGGCCCGCAGTTCCAGCGCCTCCGGCAGGCAGGCCACGGCCAGCAGGTCGGCGCCCAGGGCCAGCAGTTCCTCGGCCATGGCCAGGGCGCCCAGGCCGTAGGCGTTGGCCTTGAGCACTGCGGCCAGCCTGGGCGGCCTGCCGTCCCGGGCCGGCGGCCCCTGGGCCAGGATGTCCCGCACCAGCCGGTAGTTGTGGCCCACCAGGTCGAGGTCCACTTCCAATCGCGCGCTGCGCTTCACATGGCCTCCCGGAATGAGGCAGCCTGGCCGCCGCCGTGGATCCCCACCGGAGCGGCCTGGTTCGTGGATGGTGGCTAGCGGTACGGGATGGGGGGCCCCACGATTTCCTCCCACTGTTGCTCGCAAGCTTCCCGGATCCCCTTCCATTCCTCCGGGGTGGGGAAGACGGTCTCGACCCCGGCGGGGGTCACCGGCAGGCCCTCAAGCTGCTGGGCGGAGACCACCTGCCGCCGGACCAGGTCGTCCAGCCGGGCCGGATGGGCGTGGCCCTCGAGCCAAAGGAGCTGGCCTTCGTCGGAGAACAGGAACTCCTCGAAGAGCCGGGCGGCGCTGGGGTGCGGGGCATAGGCGCTGACGGCCTGGGCGAACACCCCGGCGATCTGGCCGCTGGCGGGGACGACGGTGGTGGTGGCGGGACCGTTGAGTTCCTGGTTGAGCATGGCGCTGAAGTCCCACCACGCCTGGACGGAGTTGCCGTCGAAATCCAGGGAGCGCCAGGAGCCGAGGCTCGGCATCAGGCGGCCGGCCTCCTCCAGGCGCCGGAAGAACACCAGGCCCGCCACGGGATCCCCCAGGCTGCCGGAGGCGGCCCGTCCCGCGGCGGCCACGGCCGTGAGGCCCACCACCTGGCCGTGGGCCGGATCACCGGCGAGGGCCACCGTGCCCTGGAAACCGGGCCCCAGCAAGTCGCCCCAGTCCTTCGGGAGATCCTCGACCTCCCCGGTGTTCACTTCCAGCACCAGGCTGCCGTAATAGCCTCCGAACCAGTACCCGTCCGGATCCTTGAACCCGTCGGGGATGGAGTCCCAGGTCCCGACCTTGTAGGGAGCCGCGAGCCCGCCGTCCTTCAGGTCGGGCCCATAGGCCAGGCCCACCTCGACCACGTCCGGGGCCGCGCCGCCCCCGCCGCCCATGCCGGCCCGGATCGCTTCCACCTGGTCGGAAGGGGTGGCCGCGGGGTCCAGCAGGACGACCTTGATGCCGTAGCGGTCCGAGAAGGTGTCGAAGATCACCCCGTAGTTGGCCTTGGACCGGGTCAAGCCGATGACCGCCAGCTCGCCCTCGGCCTGGGCGGCCAGCACCAGCTGCTCGAAGTCGGGCGCCGGGGTGCAGTCCAAGGCCGGAGCGCCCTGGGCCGCCCCCGCGACCGGGCCTGCCAGGACCAGGAGTCCGGCTCCGGCCAGCCTGCGGAATGTGTGCCTGCAATGCGGGCGATACATAGCGGCCTCCTCCGACAGGTCCCCGTCAAGGACCGGGATGCGCTTGGATCGACCGTAGGATGGGGCCGCCGCGCCCTCAAGTAAAGGGCAATTTCGGTCCTATCGAGCCGGGAAAAAGGCCGCCAGATCCTCCCTGAGCCGGGCCTCCCCCTGGAAGCGCAGCGCGTGCAGCCCGGCGTCCCGGGCCCCCTGGACGTTCCCGGGGTCGTCGTCGACCATGAGCGCCCGGGCGGGCTCCGTGCCGTAGTGCGCCAGCAGGCGCAGGTACACCTGGGGATCGGGCTTGCGGGCCTGGAATTCGCAGGAGGCGTGGCACCCGTCGCCGAACACCGCCCACACTTCCGGCACCAGCTCCGGCAGGCTCTCCTTGAGCAGGGCGCTGTTGTTGGTGAGCAGCGCGATCCGGGACCGGGCGCGCAGCTCCCTGGCGATGGCCAGGGTCTCCGGGTCCAGGGTCATGGCCTGTCGGCGCGCCTGGACCCACTGTTCCCGGGTGAGGGCGCAGCCGCTGCGGCGGTTGAACTCGGCCAAGTACTCGGCGCCGGTGGGGCAGGCCCCGGCTTCGGCCGCAGGCTCGAAGTCCGAATGCCAGATGGTGGTGTTGAAATGCTCCGGCGCCTTGCCGGTGGCCGCGGCCAGCCAGCGCAGCCGCCGGGGCCGGTCCAGGGCCGCCAGCACATCGTCCAGGTCGAAGATCACCAGGTCGATCCGCCAGGAACCTTCCCGCCCCGCCATGGCCCGCTCCCGCAGGCTACCCGACCATCCCCAGCTTCACCCCGATGGCCAGGGCGCACAGCACCACCAGGCAGAACAGGGCGTACAGCCAGTCCCGCTCCTTGACGAACACGATGGCGGCCACCAGCACCCGCATCACCGGGGTGGCCAGCAGGGTGATCAGGCCCGCCGTGATCAGCCAGACCGACCACGCGGCCCCGGTCACCAGCATGGCGACGATCCCCACCGCCAGCATGGCGCCGGCGATGATGGACCCGATGCGCAGCACCTTGGCCAGGATGCGCTCCACCGCCAGCACATGGGGGTGTACCTGGGGTTCCTGGGGTTCCTGGGCTACCTGGGTTTCCTGGCTCATCAGCGCACCAATCCTTTGTAGATCATCACCACGGAGGTGTAGAGGATCAGCGGGATGAACATCCGCCGCACCGTGGCCGCCTTCATCCGGACCATCAGCCGGGCCCCGATCAGCGCCCCCACCAGCACGCCCAGCACCACCGGCCCGGCCACCAGAGGCTTCACGTCGCCGCGGGCGAAGTAGACCACCGCCCCGGAGGCCGCGGTCACCCCGATCATGAAGTTGGAGGTGGCGGTGGAGGCCTTGAACGGCATGCCCATCACCAGGTCCATGGCCGGCACCTTGAAGATCCCGGCGCCGATCCCCAGCAGGCCGGCGGCGATGCCGGAGAAGTACATGATGATCAGCGCGGGGATGCTGTGGGTCACCTGGTATTCCACCTGCTTGGCCAGGGCGAGATCGTGGTACGAGCCGGCCAGCCGGAGCCGCCGGGACATGCGGTCCGGTATCACCGCGCGGTCCCGGTCCCGGCCGCGGGTCTTCAACATGTTGTAGCCCGAGTACCCCAGCAGCACACCGAACAGGACGAACAGCACCCGCTGGTTCAGGTAGCCGGCCACCAGCGCCCCGGTCGTGGCCCCGGTGGCCGTGGCCATCTCCAGCCACATGGCGACCCGGATGTTGGTGAGCTTGTCGTTCAGGTAGGCCACCGCCGCGCCGGTGGAGGTGGCGATGATGGAGACGGTGGAGGCGGCCACGGCCGTGCGCATGGGCACCTTGAAGATCAGGGTCAGGGTCGGGACGATGATGATGCCGCCGCCCAGGCCCAGGATGGCCCCCATGATGCCTGCCGCGATGGCGATCGGGAACAAGATGAGCGTGGTGGTGATCATGATGCCGGTTCCCCCTGCGGTTCCAGTTCCCATTCGCATCACCGCCCGCTGGGGACGGCGTCCTGGAGGTGCTCCTCCAGCTGGCTGTACAACGGCATTCGGATTCCAGGGCCCGGCATCCCGTGCCCTCATGGGATTTGTTATAGCATTTTTTGTTTTCTGGTAGTGTGGGGAATCCTTACGATTTCCCGCCGGCCAGGAAGGACACCCCCGCGCCGGCCAGGGCGGTGACCAGGGCGAAGCCGACGCTGCACCGGGTCGCCAGGTGGATGTCGCCGTTCGTGCCGGCCAGCACGGCGCCCAGGATCGCCATGTGGACGGCGATGCCGAAGGCCCCGCCGAGCGCGCTCCCCATCTTGAAGATGCCGCCGGCCAGGGCCGCCTTCTCCGCCGGGGCGTCACCGACCGCGATCATCGCGGCGGGCGTGGCGAACAGCCCGAGCCCCGCGCCGAAGAAGGCCAGCCCGAAGAACACCAGGGTGAAGTAGAGGGCATTGCTGGCAACGAAGGTGCAGGACAGCGGGCCCACCAGGAAGCAGAAGCAGAAGCATCCGGCCACCATCGGCAGCCTGGGCCCCATGCGCTTGGCGATCTTCTCGCCGACCCGGATCAGGGAGAGCACGGCCGCGGCGTAGCCCAGCGTCAGGAGGCTGCCCTGCATCGCCGTGAGGCCCCGCCCCTTCTGCAGGTAGACCATGATCACCACCAGCACCCCGATCAGGCTGTTGACCAGCAGGTTGGCGACCACCGCGGCGGTGAAGGCCCGGCGCCGGAACAGGACCAGGTCGGCGAGGGGGGCGGGATGCCGCCTTTCGTTCGGAACGAAGACCAGCATCATGACGACGAACAGGCCCAGCGCCCCGAGGGTGCTCGCGCTGGTCCAGCCCCAGGACTTGCCCTTGGCGACGAACAGGTTCAGGGCCAGGAGGCCGATCACCAGGGCGAGGAAGCCGACCCCGTCGAAGGGCAGCCGGCCCTGATGCTCCACCCTGCGCTCCGGGGCCGAGCGCAGGAGCAGGAAGGACAGCAGAATGCAGGGCACGGCCAGCAGGAAGGCCCAGCGCCAGCCGAGGTGGGTCGCCATGACCCCGCCGTAGAAGCTGGAGAAGCTGGCGCACCCGCCGGTGGACATGGACCAGTAGCTGATCGCCCGGGGGCGGTCCGCGTCGCTGTAGTAGGCCTTCACCAGTCCCAGGGTGGCCGGCATCACGAACGCCGCCGACAGCCCCAGGAAGAACCGCCCGACGATCAGCGCCCAGATGCCCGGGGCCAGCCCGCACAGCAGCGCGCCCACCAGGCCCAGGGCCAATCCCAACCGAGTCATGCGCACCCGCCCGAGCCGGTCCGCGAGCCCGCCGGCGGGCATGATGCAGATTCCGGCCGTCAGGCCCGCCACACTCAAGGCCAGCGCCAGGTCGGGGTCCGCGGCGCCGATGCCGAACTCCTGGGCGATGCCCGGAACCAGGGGCCCCATGGACAGCGCGAACAGCCAATAGACGGAAACCCCCAGGCACATGCCGAACAGCACGCTGGGCGGGCATGCGTACGCGCCCGGAATGGCTTGGTCAAGGGTCGCGGAGGTTCCTGGAGTCATGGCCTGCTCCTCGCTGGAGGCCTCACATGACTTACCGGACTTTGAACATCTTCCCCGTCGCCAGGGCGTAGACCTCCCCGGAAGCGTCGCGGACGACGCCCTCGGCCATGACCAGCCGGCCGTGGGAATCCAGCACCTGGCCGGACACCTTGTAGGGCACCCCGGTGGCGGCGGCCTTCTTGTACTTGACGGTCAATTCGGCGGTCACGCACTTGATCCCGGCGGCGGCGGCCGCCTTGATCATGGTCTCGTCCAGGACGGTGGCCAGCAGGCCCCCATGCACGGTGTTCCGCCATCCCTGCAGATGGTCCGGGAAGACGACCTCCGTTTCGGCCGTTGAAGACGACTGATCACCCTGGAACTGGAGCTTGAGTCCGGCGGGATTGGTCGGGCCGCAGACGAAGCAGCGATGGTCATCGGTAAATTCTTCCATGAAAGCAATATACACTATGGGTGGCTCCCTCCCTTGGGACCGGCAACTTCCTGGCACAACGAGATTGAGTAGCAGGATCTTCGGCCCCGGCGGAATCGGGTGGGCCTGTTCCTCGCCAGGAGGATGGGGGACCTTGGTGCGAACTCGATCGAGTGGACTGGGGAGACAGCGAATACAATACAGGGCACGTAACGGATTCAATCAATTTTTGTTGTCGTTCGCGGGTGCCATTTCCTCTCGGGGGCAGCTCCGTGCACTCCCCTGCTCATCAAGCGGTACAGCCTTGGGCACCCGGACGATGGGCTCGTTCCGCCTGGCTGCCCATCCCGATCATCTTGGCCTTGATTGCCGGGCTGTGGGTGGCGGACCTGCGCAGCGTCTGGCAGTCTCCCTTCCTGTTCTGGCTTTCCAATACGGGTTCAGCGGTCTTCGCGATCGTTTTCATCGTGACGCCAGCAGCCCGTCAATTCGTCGCCCGTGGGCAGCTCAGCGTCTTGATGCTTGGGTGCGGCACCCTGGCGGTGCAGCTCGGTGTTTTCGTCGGGGCGATCGGATTGCGGCTGAACCTGAACGCAGGCTTCACCATCTTCACCGTGTCCGCCCTGCTGTCCGCCCTATGCCATTTCGCCGGCGTGACCCTCATTTCCCGTCAGGCCATCCGCATGAAGAGCCCAGTCCTGTGGCTTGCGGGTGCCTATGCCGGCTGCATGGCGGTCATGGGGCTGGTCCTATGGGGCGCTCTGACTGCCAGGATGCCGTCCTTCTTCAGCGGCGTCGCAGGTGTGACCCTGGTGCGCAGTCTGGTGGAGGGCGCGGCCATGGTCCTCTTCGCCTTGACCGCCAGCCTGCTCTGGATGGTCTATCGCCGCGCGCCATCGCCTTTCTTCTACTGGTACGCGCTGGGCCTGGGCCTGCTGGCGGCCAGCCTGATCGGGCACATGGTGATTGCCGTCGGGAATTCAACCCTCCAGTGGGTCGCCCGCTTCTCCCAGGCCTTGGCGACGGTCTACATGTGCCTGGCGGTCCTGAACGGGGCGCGGAATCAAGGAACCGGATCGATCCTGGTCGAGGAGGTGGAGGAGGTCTGGTGGAGACCCGCCTTCCTTGACTACCTCCACCAGCATACGGCCTATGGCTGGATTCTGCGCCATGCCTTCGCAGTCGTGCCGGTGGCGGTGGCGCTCGGGGTGCATCAGGCACTCACGATGAGGTCCGGGCCAGGACTGCCCACTTACCTTTTGTTCTATCCCGCAGTGATAACGGTGGCATTGGTGGGCGGCATCGGGCCAGGTGTGCTGGCGACGGTATTGGCAGTCGTCGCCGTGGCGTACTGGATCCTGCCGCCGGTCGGGCAGCTCGCCGTCGCGTTCCCCATGGACCGGCTGGGGCTGGTGATCTTCCTCGGCATGGGCCTTTGCATCAGCCTGGGCGCGGAACTCTTCCGGAGGTACCGGAACAAGGCCGCCGCCTATGACCACGAGGCCGCCTTGCGCTCGAGCGAAGCCCGCTACCGGTTCCTCTTTGAAACCATCACCGAGGGTTTCTCCCTGGCCCAGATCCTGTTCGATGCTGCGGGCAATCCTTGCGACCTGCGCTACCTCGCCGTCAACCCGGCCTTCGAGCGGCACACCGGATTGAAGGTTGCGGACATCCTCGGCCGCACGGCCCTGGAACTGTTCCCGGACGCTGAACCCCACAGGTTCGAGGTCTACGGGAAGGTGGCCCGCACCGGCGAACCGGCCAGCTTCGAAGCCTGGTTCGGGCCCCGGGGGCGCTGCTTCCAGGTCAGCGCCTTCCGGGCCGAGCCGGGGGTCTGCGGGGTCATCTTCTTCGACATCACCGACCGCAAGCGCGCGGAGGAGCAGCTGCAGGAAGCCCGCCGGGAGGCCGAGCAGCGCGCCCGGGATGCCGAGGAAGGCAAGCGTACCTTGGACGCGCTGCTCGACTACATTCCCGAGGGGATCTCCATCGCCAGCGCCCCGGACGTGATCACCCTCGGCACATCCAAGTATGCGGAACGGATCCTCACCCAGGGGCTGGAGACCACCGAGGGGATGGCCATGGAGGACTGGCTGGCGAAGGTGGAACACTACCTGGCCGATGGGGTCACTCCGGCCAGGCCGGAGGACCTCCCTCTGTGGAAAGCCGTGAAGCACGGGGAGACCGTCGAAGGGCAGGAGATGGTCCTGAGGCGCCCCGACGGCAGCCTGATCCACATCCTCTGCAATGCCGGGCCGATCAAGCACGACCGTATCCTCGGCGGGGTGGTGGCCTGGCGTGATATCACCGCGCGGAAACAGCTGGAAGCAAAGCTCACCGAGGAGGCCCGCCGGAAGGACGAATTCATCGCCCTGCTCGGCCATGAGCTGCGCAACCCACTGGCGCCCATCAGCAACGCCATCTACCTGATGCGGAAGGGCATGCAGGACCCCGTGCTGATGGAAAAAGCCTGCGCCATCGCCGAAAACCAGATGGCCCACATCGTTCGGCTGGTGGACGACCTGCTGGACATATCCCGGATATCCCGGGGCAAGGTCCAGCTCAAGAAAGAAGAGGTCGATCTGGTGGGGATCATGCGGAACGTCAGCCGGGACTACCAGCTGGTCCTGGAAGGACATGACCTCACCCTGGAAGTCGACCTCCCGGCCCAGCCGGTCCAGATCGATGCCGACCCGGCACGCATTGTCCAGATGGTGAGCAACCTGCTTTCCAACGCCACCAAGTTCACCGATCCCGGAGGCCATGTCAGGCTTACCGTGGGGGTGGTGGACCAGGCATGGTGCCAGATCGCGGTGAAGGACAGCGGGATCGGAATGCCTCCGGAACTGGGTTCATTGATCTTCGAACCCTTCAGGCAGCGCCCGGGAACCATCGGCCGCGCCCGGGGCGGCCTGGGGCTGGGCCTGGCGTTGACCAAGGGGCTGGTCGAGCTTCACGGCGGCACCATTTCGGCCCAGAGCGACGGACCCGGAAGGGGATCCGAGTTCATCATCCGACTGCCCAGGGTCAAGGTCGTCGAACCGCCCAGCCCTCATGTCCCCTGCCCGGAGGCCGCCGGAAGTCCCGAAGGGCGCCGGATCCTGGTGGTGGAAGACCTCGTCGATGCTGCGACCACCCTGAGGCTCTTGTTGGAAATGTCGGGGCACACGGTGGAAGTCGCCCACGATGGCCAGTCCGGACTGGAAAAGGCGAACAGGTTCAAACCCGAGATCATTCTTTGCGACCTCGGCCTGCCCGGCGACCTGGACGGACACATGGTGGCGCGGATCATCAGGAGCACCCCCGGATTGGCGAAGACGTACCTGATCGCCTTGACCGGCTTCGGTTCCGAGGACGCCAAGGAGGTATCCAGGAAGGCAGGATTCGATACCCACCTGACCAAGCCCGTTGATCCAGAAGCTCTGCAGCTGCTGATATCCCATTTATCGGTGCAGGTATCGCTCACCTAGTTCTACTGGGGCGACCGTGTCCCGACCTCGATTCCCCCGGAGCGGGAGCGCTCCGCCGCTGGTCGGTTTCGTGCTCAACGATTACCTGTTCTTCGGGCTGACCTGGAGGTTCTACGGCCTCCTGGCGCTCCGGGGCGCGTTCCTGCTGCACACGGCCTGGTTCCTGAGCTGCCTCCGGCGCCTGAAGGGCCCTTCGGCCTACGACCGGGCCGAGTTCCTGTGGGGCCTGTCGCTGGTCACGATCACGGTGGTGATCGCCGCCACCCGGCCCCAGGCTTTCATCGCCCACGGCATCCTCGCGGTGGCCATCATCCTCGTCACCTTGCTGGCGATGCCGAACCGTCTGGCCAACCAGATCATGGTGGCGCTGGCGGCCGCGGTGGGCGAGGTGCTGGCCATCGGCACCGGTGCTGGGTCCAGGCAGGCGGTCGTGACGCTCGATCTCAGCCTGTTCCTGGCCCTGACCCTCGGCATCGCCGGCGCCCGCCAGTTGCACGCCTACCGCAGGCGGGAATTCCTGGCCAGGGAGGCGGAGAAGGCAGCCAGGCGGAAGGTGGAGGCGGAGCTCAGCGGCCGGACGAAAGTGGAACTCGAACTGCGCCAGAGTGAATCCAAGTACCACAGTCTGTTCGACAATATGACCGAAGAAGTGCATTTCTGGCGGTTGGTGAGGGACGCGCAGGGCCGGATCCTCACCTGGCGGCTGGTGGACGCCAACCCGCCCACCCTCAGGACCTGGGGCAAGACCTTGAACGAGATCCAGGGCAGGACCACGGACGAAATCTTCGGACTACGGCCCGATCGCCCAGGCGAACGATCTCGCGCTGGAGTTGGACCTGCCCCCGGATCCGGTCTGGGCCTGGGCCGACCGGGCCCGGATCGTGCAAGCGGTGAGCAACCTGCTTCAGAACGCCGTGAAGTTCACCCGGGCCGGTGGGCACGTCCGCCTGGCCGTGGGAACGGAGCAAGGTCTGTGGGGCTGGGTCCGGGTGGCAGACGACGGCATCGGGATCTCCCCCGAACACCTCCAGGTGATTTTCGAACCCTTCATGCAGATCCGGGAAAGCATCGGCCGTTCCTCCAGCGGCCTCGGCCTGGGTCTGGCCCTGGTCAAGGGGCTGGCAGGCCTGCACGGCGGCACGGTGACGGCCCACAGCGCCGGGACCGGGCAGGGGTCCGAATTCGTCCTCCGCCTGCCCCTGGCCCGGGGCGCCGCCCCCCCGGGCGCCTGGGATGAGGGACTCGAGCAACGGCCCATCTGCCCCCGGCGCATCCTGGTGGTCGAGGACCTGGAGGACACCGCCCGGACCACCCGGCTGCTGCTGGAACTGCTGGGGCATTCCGTGGAACTGGCCGCGGACGGACCCTCCGCGCTGGCCAAGGCCGAGCGGTTCGAACCGCAGATCGTGCTGTGCGACATCGGCCTGCCCGGGGACCTGGACGGCTACGAGGTGGCCCGCGCCCTGCGCCGCACCCCCGGGCTGGAGACGGCCTTCCTGGTCGCCGTCACCGGGTTCGGCTCCGCGGAAGACAAGCTCAAGGCCGAACAGGCCGGGTTCGACACCCACCTGACCAAGCCCGTGGACCCAGGGGAACTGGAGCGGATCATCGCCCGGGTTCCGGAGCGGAACCTGGCATGAACCTCGGAGGAACGAATGAGTTGGCCATGTTCGGTGGTAGAATGATGGTGGAGTTTGGTATGAAGCGTATGGAAATCTTGACCCTGGCCGTCGCCGGTGTTTCCACCTGGGTGAACATCGTCTACCGCGTGAAGTTGCGGAAGCTGGCGAAAGCGTCGGCGCTGAAGACGGCAAGTCAGCCCGAAGGTCAGGTCGATGCAGGAAACGTGGCCATCCTGACCAGCGCTCCAGTCCTCCCCATCAAATCGGGGGGGGTAGAGTCTCGGGATGTGCCAAGTCCTTTAGAACCGAATTCGAGCTTTCCATAAGGCGAACCGAGCGCACCGGTTCTGTTGCCAAGTTGGCGACTGGCCGGGGTTCGTTCTCCCAAAACACAATCAGGCGATTGCTCGGAAAAGGGCCTCGACGAAGCCGGCGAGGGCCTTCCCGTCCCTCCGCATCCCCGAGGGCCCATTCACCGGTACGGCGGACCCGCCGCAGGCCCGTGGTTTTGGCGCGCCCCAATCCAAGGGCGGAGCCAGCAGGTGTTCTCGGCAGGACAGATAGCTGATTCCTGCGGTACACCCACGTCCTGGATTCGGGGAAATTACAATTAAATTTAAGCAAATTATTTCAATAATTCGTGTCAAATTTATAAATTGAGTATGGCGAAATTTTCCAAATAAATGATTCTGGATTACTGGGGCCTGAACCCATGCGCGGAACATCAAAATTGGGGTGAATGCTTATTACCGGCCTTTAGGAAATCGCACGGCCTCGGAAGCGAATCATGGGCAAGGGGGATTAACCCATAGCCCAGGTCTGCGAAACGTCGGACCTCCGGTCTGGGGATCTGCCCGAAAACACCATGAGTCCTAGGAGGACAAGCTATGGCTATCATGATCACCACCATCCTGCTTGGGGTCGGAGTCATCTGGTACAGCAACCGGGTCAGAAAGTACAGCTGACGAACCGAGCATTGGACGCACATTCCGGGGGATCAGCGGGGTGACGTTGATGTCGGCCTTCAAGACCGGCTCTCCCGGCGGATGAACTCGTCCAGCATCTGGGACGCGGCGTTGCCGATCCGGGTGGTCATCCGGTCCTGCTGGGCGGTGAAGTAGTTGTAGATCCAGACCGCCGGGATGGCCACCATCAGCCCCAGGGCGGTGGTGGCCAAGCCTCGCCGATGGAACCGGCCAGGGCGGGCCGGTAGACCAGGTCCTCCAGGGATTCCCGGGCAGGGTCGGCAGAGGCCGGGGCGGCCGTCGGGCCTGCTCCCTGGAGCGGGCGCGAACGGGGCCGGTTGATCACTCCGCCCGCACCAGTCCCTGCAGTTCCGCCGGCAGCTTGGCCAGGCCCTCCCGGCCCGTCACCGGCGGCACCAGGGGCACCGGCCCGGCAGCCTTCAGGCTGGCGGCCCCCTCGGGGCCCAGCAGGAGCTGCAGGAAGGCCACCGCCGGCCCGGGGTTGGCCGCGTCCTTCACCAGGGTGATCCCCCAGGTCACCCGCCCCGCCGGGATGGTCACCGTGGGGGCGGAGCCGGGCACCTGCAGCCCGGGGATGGTGACGCTCCGCCGAGCGTAGCGGGCGTTCATCCCCGGCGCCCCCAGGCTGATCTCGTCCGGAAGCCGGACGTAGCGGGTGGCGCCGGTCTTGTCGTTCCTGACCATCGCCTGGGCGCCGTGCTCGTAGCTGAACACGTAGTCGAACGCCGTCCCGAGCCCGCCCGGGGCGTGGATGATCGTGTAGTGGAACAGCAGCTGGTCGTACAGGTTGGGCGCGCCGTAATGGTCCTGGGCCAGCTTGAGGTCCGCGGTCTCGTTCTTCAGGGACACGCCGGCGTAGGACTGACCGTAGCCCTGCCGGGCGGGATCCGGCGCCGAGGGCAGGTTGATCTTCTCGCCGTAGGTGAACCAGCCCGGGAAGCCCTTCTGGGTCACCGCATAGGTGTTGACGTTGAATTCCACCGTGGTCCCGTCCGCCGGGCGCACGTCGACCCCCAGGCTGGCCAGCTTGCGGTCCAGGCTGCTGTTGGCCACGTAGGCGGTGCCGTTGCCGTCGGTCACGTTGACCCGGTAGGTGACGATCCCCCGGTCGTCGACCCTGCCGCCCAGGTCCGCATGGGCGGTGAGCACACCGCCGGTCTCGTATCCCAGGTCGGCCTGGACGAACTCGGACCCGGTGGGGCGCTTGGTGACGAAATTGAACATGCCCGATGGGTTGGAGGGCCCGAACGCCGCCGAGGGCAGCCCGCTGTAGACCTCCAGGTCCTGGTAGGCGTCCATGCCGTTGGCGCCGGTACAGAAGATGGTCATGCCGTCCTGGCGGGTGTTCTGGTAGTTGCTCCCCTGCATGCCGCGGGTGGCCGGGCGCAGGATCTCCGAGCCCTGCATCTCCTGGAACTGGACCAGGGGCAGGTACTTCAGGGAGTCCCGGAAGCTCCTGGCCTGGACGTCCTGGAGCAGGGTGGACGGGAGCACCACCACCTCGTTGGGAATGTCCAGCAGCTTCCGGGCGCCCAGGGGCCCGATGGCGTTCAGGGAGTCGCTGCGGTAGTTGGCGTTGCCCCCCATCCGGGCGGTGACCTCTACCGTCGCCTCCGCCTCGCCCTTGGGCGCGGGCTGGACCGGGGCCGGGACGGCTTTCGGTCCGGGCGCCGGGGCCGTCTCCCCCTGGGTCGCGCCCAGGGCCGGGGCGGCCGCCACCAGGGCCAGGGCCGGCGCGAGCGCCGCCATCATCATCTGTTTCCGGTTCCACTTCTTCACGGTGGTTCTCCACGGTGCGGGTTCCGGCCGGCAGCCACGGAACGAGCACGGCCTCCCGGGGGGCCGTCGCGCCGCTCCGAGGGCGAACACCGATCAAGAACGCTATATTTTGAAAAATATTCCGCTATCCAAAGTATTTAATAAGATTGATTTTGTCAAATCAACTTAAGTGAGCATATCTGCGTACCAGGCGCCGTCGGAACCCGTGGTGCTGCCCTGAGGGTGGAGCATCCTTCAAGGGATCTGGGTCAATAGTTTCAGCAGGTCCCTTGGGTCCCCGGTCTTGACCATGTGTTTGTCGAAACCCGAAGCCAGCGCTTTGGCGATGTCGATGCCCCGGCTGTAGCCGGTGAGCGCCACGAGATAGACGGTCTTCCCCAGTTCCGCCCGGATCCGGGCGGCGACTTCCAGCCCACTGAGCCCCGGCATGCCAAGGTCGATGAGTGCGATATCAGGGCGCACCGCCTTGGCCAGTTGGATGCCCTTCTCCCCGGAGGCAGCCAGGGTCACCTGGTAATTCTGCTCTTTCAGGAGCATTCCCAAAGTGGTGCGAACGCTGTCATCATCGTCAATTATCAGCACTTGCTTGATTCGGTCCTTCGGGGCCTCGCCGGTGACGGATACCGGCTGGATCCGAGTCCGGCCTGATCCCATGGCCGGAAGCCGGATCAGGAATTCGCTCCCCATTCCGGGGCCTTCGCTATGGGCCACGGCCGAGCCCCCATGCAGTTCGGCCAATTGCCGGACCAGGGTCAGGCCGATGCCAAGGCCACTGTGGGGCTGATCCAGGCCCTTGCCGGCCTGGTAGAACAGGTCGAAGCTGTGCGCCTCCGTTTCGGGGGTCATGCCCATCCCGTTGTCCCGGACCCGAAGGACCACCTCAGGCCCTTCCGAGGCGGCAGAGACCCGGACCTCGCCGCCCTGGGGGGTGAACTTGCAGGCGTTGCTCACGAGATTGCACAGCATTTGTTCCAGGCGGATCGGATCGGCCTCCAGGTCCGGCAGCCGGCCTGGAAGTGCCACAGTCAGGTGGAGGTCCTTGGCCTCCAGCAGGGGTTTGCAGGTTTCCATGGCCTGGGTCACCACCTGGCCGAGGTCCACCCGTTCCCTGCGCAATTCCACCTTGCCCCGCTCGATCCGCGAGTAGTCCAGCAGGTCATCCACCATGCGCGCCATATGGGTCGCTTGGCGGGAAATCAAGTCAAGGATCGGCCTGGTATCCGGATCCTGGTTGTGCCGGCTGCTCAGGATGTAGGCTCCTGTGCGGATGGGCGCCAAGGGGTTGCGCAGTTCGTGGGCCAAGGTCGCCAGGAACTCATCCTTGCGCTGATTGGCTTCCTGCAGGTCATGCTCCACCCGTTTCCGTTCACTGATGTTCTGTTCAAGGGTCTTCACCGTCTCCGACAGAGCAGCCGTTCGATCCCTGACCAGGTCCTCCAGGATCGCCTGCTGCTTCTCGATGGCCTGTTTCCGTTCGGTAATGTCGCTCAGCACGACCCGGCATTCCTGCGCGGGGGCGTTCTGCGCTTGGCCAGCCGATGGGTCGGGCGCGGGGGAAGCGGCGAGGTGCGCCCAGAACTCCGTTCCATCCTGCCTCACCATGCGCAGGTCGCACTCGAACGGTTCTCCTGATTCCAGGAATGCCCTGCGGTGAAGGTAGTAGATGCCCTGATCCACTTTGCGGATGAACCGGGTGAACCCAAGCTGGAGAAGAACATTGCGGGGCACACCAAACAAGGTGGCGGCGGTGAGATTGGTCTCCAGGATCCGGTTGTTTTCACCGATGGTGCAGTAGCCGACCGGCGCTTGGTCGTAGAGGTCGAAATAGCGCGCCCGTGCCGTATTAAGCGCTATCTGGGCCCGGCGTAATTCCTCGTTCTGCATTTCCAGCTCGATTTGATGCACCCGCAGTTCATGGATGATCTCATCGAGGGATCCGGACGACTGGGCCTCCTGTTCTTGCGGGTTCGGCAGTTCCTTCTTCTGGACCAGAGCTTCGGCTTGTCGGCGCAATTCGGCTGCGTCCAAGGAGGCCCCTTGGCAGACGTCCAGGTTGGCAGAGGGACCTTTTTCGGCGGAAGCTCGCGGCTTCCTGCCCTTGCCGCCCCCTGGCGTCCCATCCCCAAGCCCGTGAGAGGTTTCACCCTTCGCGTCCATGGTGCCCCCTGTCATGCAACCTGGAGAGCGGGACTACCTTCGTGGGACTGATTTTACCTGGACTTTTGTCAACCGTGTTCAGCCATTGGATCCGACCTGCATCGGTCGTCCGTACCAGGCGCAAGCAGCCGTTGGTGTCGTTCATGGAGGCCACCACCGCCAGGGCGGACACGCCGGCGGACACCCCGGCCGGAATGGCCCGTTCGCTGAACAGGTGCCCGCGGATGAGACCGAACAGCATGCCCATCGCCACACCCGGACTTTCAGGACTCGAGGTGGTTGAGTGCAGTTTGGCGGGGAGCAGTTCTGCCCCGACATCAGCTTTGCAACAGAAGCGGATATACTACGTCGGCAACCCGTTCAGGTCTTGCCGGTCTACTTGGTGTTAGGAAGGCTCCCATGGACAAACCTGCGATTCGCTTGAACAAGTTTGAAGTTGCTGAAAGGCTGTTGAATCAAGCGATCCTCCTTTTCTTTGAGGAAGGTGACCCAATCTCGGTCCACACTCTTGCAGAAGCAGCTTCCCAAATTTTCTATGACCTGAGGGTCCAATTCGGAGCGAAGAGTTTATTACGTGATAGCGATCTAATAAGGAACGAATACAAAAAGGAATGGCTTGATTACCTTCAAAAATATCGAAACTTTTTCAAACACGCAGATCGCGAACCAAGCGAGACCCTCGAATTCAAAGAATCCTTGAATCATTATCATTTGCTTGATGCTGTAAATATGTACTCACAGATGAAAAAAGTTTGGACACCAGAAACCGTCATGCTTATTTCTTGGATCACGCTTAAATACCCCCATATTATGAAAGAGGATAGCGAAATGGTTAGAAATGCAAAAGAATTCCAAAAGGGTTCTATCCCTGTATCCATTGACCACCTCGGATTCTACGCACAAGCCATTCGAGCACTTCGTGATGGGTCAACTACCAACCCAAACATTTCGCTCAAATTTGGTTTACCTGAAAAAGGGTAACCCAATAACCACTGAAGGATTGCAACCATGGCGCCACCTGTGATCAGAACAGACATCTCCTACTGGCGCCTGCCCATTGCCGACCTTCTTGCCCAGTTGGCCGCGAGCCCTGATGGCCTGAGCAACGCCGAGGCCGCCACCCGGCAGGCGCGGTTCGGCCCCAACGTGATCCACGGTGAACGGAAAAGGGCAGTAGCGCTGCAGTTCCTTTCCAAGTTCCTCAATCCCCTGGTGCTCATCCTATTGGTGGCCAGCGGTATCTCCGGCGCCACCGGGGACATGGCGAGCTTCTTCATCATCAGCGCCATTGTCCTGCTCAGCGTGACCCTGGATTTCGTCCAGGAACACCGGGCTGGCCAAGCGGCGGAACGGCTGCGCGATTCCGTGGCGGTGCGCGGCAAGGTGCTCCGGGAAGGGCACGCCCTCGAAATCCCGTTAGCTGAAATCGTGCCAGGGGATGTGACCATCCTCGCCGCCGGGGACATGATCCCCGGCGACAGCCGGATCCTGGAGGCCAAGGACCTGTTCCTGAATGAAGCCCTTTTGACGGGTGAACCGTTTCCGGTGGAAAAGACCCCCTCGGAACAACCGGACCTGACGGAATTGCTCCGGGCCGGCAACTCCGTGTTCATGGGCACTTCCGTGATCAGCGGTTCGGCCAAGGCGCTGGTCTGCCGCACCGGCCAGAGCACATCCCTGGGCGAGATCGCCGACACCCTGGTCGCCAAGGCCCCGGCGAACTCGTTCCACCAGGGAACCCAGAAATTCGGGATCCTGATCATGCGCATGACCATTCTGCTGGTCCTGTTCGTGCTTCTGGTCAACGCGCTGTTCCACCGTCCCTGGCTGGAGTCCTTCCTGTTCGCCGTGGCGCTGGCCGTGGGACTGACGCCCGAACTCCTCCCCATGGTGGTCTCGGTCACCCTCGCCCGGGGCGCCCTGCGGATGTCCGCCAAGAAGGTCATCGTCAAGCGCCTGGACTCCATCCAGAACCTCGGCAGCATGGATGTGCTCTGCACGGACAAGACCGGCACCCTCACCGAGGCCCACATCCACCTGGAACGCCATCTGGACGCCGGCGGGAAGGAAAGCCAGCGGGTCCTGGATCTGGCCTATTACAACAGCTTCTTCGAAACGGGACTGAAGAGTCCCCTGGATGACGCCATCCTGGAGCATCATGAAATCGATCCCAAAGCCTGGCGCAAGATCGACGAAGTGCCCTTCGACTTCGAGCGCCGCCGGGTGTCGGTCCTGCTGGAACAGGCCGGCTCCAGGCTGCTCGTGGTGAAAGGGGCGCCTGAGGACGTCGTGCGGTTGTCCGAGACCTGTGAGTGGGACGGCGCGACGCGCACCCTGGATCCGGCCACCCGGGCCAGCGTCAACGCGGTGTTCGAAGGCCTCAGCAAGGAGGGCTTCCGGGTCCTCGGAATCGCTTCGCGCCCAGTGCCCATGGACCACCCCCATGCCGTGGTGGGCGACGAATCGGCCCTGGTCTTCGCCGGATTCGCGGCCTTCCTGGATCCCCCGAAGGAGAGCGCCAAACGGGCGCTCGCCGATCTCGCGGCGGGCAGGGTCGCGGTCAAGATCGTCACCGGCGACAATGAACTGGTGACCCAGCACGTGTGCAATGAACTCGGCATGCCGGTGCTGGGTGTGCTCACGGGTACCCAGATCCAGCAGATGGACGACCAGGCTTTGCTGGCCAAGGTGGAGCATATGAACCTGTTCTGCCGGGTGGCTCCTGCCCAGAAGAACCGCGTGATCCTCACCCTCAAACGCCGGGGCCACGTGGTCGGCTACCTGGGCGACGGCATCAACGATGCCCCCGCCCTCCACTCCGCGGATATCGGCATTTCTGTGGAAAGCGCCGTAGACGTGGCCAAGGCTTCGGCGGACATGATCCTGCTGGAACAGGACCTGGGAGTCCTCCAGGCCGGTGTGCTGGAAGGCCGGCGCACCTTCGGGAACATCATGAAGTACATCATGATGGGCACCAGCTCCAATTTCGGGAACATGTTCAGCATGGCCGGGGCGTCCCTGTTCCTGCCCTTCCTGCCCATGCTGCCGGTGCAGATCTTGCTCAACAACCTGCTCTACGATGTTTCCGAGATTCCCATCCCCCTGGACAATGTGGACCAGGAATACCTGATCAAGCCCCGCCAGTGGGACATGAAGTTCATCCGCAATTTCATGCTCATCCTCGGTCCGGTGAGCTCCATCTTCGATTTCCTGGTTTTCTTCATCCTGTTGCGGGTCTTCCATGCGGGGGCCGCGATGTTCCATACCGGTTGGTTCATCGAGTCCATGGCCACCCAGGTCCTGGTCATTTTCGTCATCCGCACCCGCGGGAATCCGTTCAAGAGCCGCCCCAACACTTGGATCGTCGCCACTTCGCTCGCCGTGGTGGCGGTGGCCCTCGTCCTGCCATTCATTCCGGCCGGAGTCCACCTGGGATTTGTGGCTCCGCCGCCGTTCTTTTTCCTTATCCTGACCGGCATCGTGGTGGCATACCTGCTGGCGGTCGAGGTCATCAAGCGGTGGTTCTACCGTCACCTTACCCCTGCGTAGGCCGTCGCTGGTCTTTCCGTGCCGGTCCAACAACTGTGGCCACCGTGGGATCACGACTGGGTGCGCTCGGCAAACCGAGCCCGGGTGAACTTCCAGGCGGCCCAGGCTGCCCGGGATTCCTTCCGTAGTCTCGCCTGTTCCGCTTTCCATCGGACACGTGCAGCCCGGCAGGTTTCCTCTTTCTCCAAGCCCCGGGTTTCCCATTGGGCTTTCAGGGTGTCCCATGCTTCAAGGTGGGCCTGGAAAGCATCAAGGGCGCCTTCTATCCGTGCCTTGGCCGCGGCCAGACCTTCCCGCAGACCAGCGGCGAGGCCGGGCTTGGCCGAGCGGAGCAGCGCGGCCAGACGCTTGGCTTCCATGGCCACCCTGGCGCGGCGGATCTCCGTCCTGGAAACACGCCTCAAGCCCCGGGCGAGCCCCACCCAAGCGAAAACGTTGATGAGCCATTTCCCTGGATCCCACTGGTACCAATTCGGCGCGTTGCGGTAGTCCCACTGCCACATGTGGTGGAAGTTGTGGTAGCCTTCGCCGAAAGTCAAAGGTGCCAGCAACCCATTGTCCCGAGCACTGTTGGCGTCCGAGTATGGCTGGGATCCGAAAAAGTGGGCGGCAGAATTGATGAGGAAAGTGCTGTGGTGGGTCAGCACGATGCGCAGCAGCACGCCCATCACCGCCTGCCCCCATACATTGCCCGTGGCCAGGCCGACGTACACTGGAGCCAGGGCCACGGCCGCGCCGATCCAGAAGTGGTAGCGGTGCTGCCATCGCACCAGGGGATCCCGCTGCAGATCCCCCACGCCCGCCAAGGGCCGTACCTCGCCCTCCATCACCCATAGCCAATGGGCATGCCAGAACCCCTTGGAAATGGCATAGGGATCCTCCCGCGGGTCATCCGCGAAGCGGTGATGGTGGCGGTGGTCGCTGCACCACCACAAAGCCGAATTCTCGAATGCGGCGGCACCGAGCAGGAGGACCGCCAGACGCAAGGGCCACGCGGCCTGGAAGGCCCGGTGGCTGAAGAGCCGGTGGTAGCCGATGGTCACTGACATGCCGATCAGGACGTACATCAATACCAGCATCCCAGCCTCACTCCAGTTCAACCCCTGCAAGGCCAGTTTCAGCGGCACCAGGATCAGGGCAAGAACCAGAGTCCCGACGAGGAAGAGGGTGTTGAGAAGGGAACGGCGGGCTCGGGTTGCCATTGGAGTGGAAGGTGGGGGGGGACAGGAATCCCGTGTCACGAAATAAGCAATAATGAAGCCAATCATTAAATACTTGAAAAAGACAACTTACACGTATGCCCAAGCGATGGGATCGCCCTTCCAATCAAAATGACAAAGTGCTTCATGTTGATTAGCCCACTGACTCGGCTGATCGTTTTCGAAAGGTAAATATTGAAAATAGTAAATATATTATTTTAATAAAAAATTAATGCAACATGAACGGATCAGTCCATCAAGAAGAAAGCGCCCTGGCTTCGCTGCCAAGGGCCTGGAGAGCCCTGGGGCCGCCCAGGGCGCCATCCGAAGGGCGGCTGGGGCACCTCCTCCATCAAATTGAGGCAGTTGGTGCGTCATCTGAACGGGGCAGGTCATGGCTCGAACCCGGTCCAATAACATAATTTGCTTTATTCAAAAGTACTTACGTAACGGCACACTATGTGCAATGGCCATTTGCACGCGCGGATGGAACCAAACCATGGAGATTGTCAAACGCACCGGCCCGACCTTGAAGCCAGATTCCACCCGGGTGATGACCCGCCCGTTCGGGCCGTTCGGAGAGACCCGGGCCACCCGGATCATCGCCCGGATCATGACCCTCTCGGACACCCAGGTGGCGTCTGAAATGGCCATGATCCTGGCGGAGTTCCAGGGGCGACACCACCAGTTGGAGCGGACGTTCCTGATCCGCTACGAGGACCTGCGGAAGTACCTCTTCATCGACGAGCCTCTGGCCGAACCGCGCAGGATGCTCATCGGAGCCTACTTCACCCAGGAATACTCGGTGGAGTCGGCGGCGCTGTTCAATCCGTCCATGGTCTGGCACCCGGACCAGACCGGCGTCCCGGAAGGCGCCCGCCGGTTCATCCTGAGCTTGCGCTCCACCGGAGAAGGGCACCTGTCCACCATCACCTTCCGTTCCGGGGTCATCGACTCGGCCTGCCGGATCCTCGTCGACACCGCGTCCCCTTTCGTGACGGCGCCCCGGATCCTGGCGGATCCCTTCTACGACAAGCCTCTCTTCGAGCGGAAATTGGTCGAGCTGGGCCACTGCGACGGCTTCGCCAGCGAGGTGCTGGCGGAGCTCGGCGACTTGTTCACCATGACCGAGTTGAAGGCCAGCATAAGCGCGCGGAAAAGCGCCCGCCGGGGCCGCCGGAATCCCGAGCAGGACCTGGAAAGGCACGCCATCCTCACACTGGCGGAATCCAACTACGAAATCCTGTTCGATCCGAGTTCGCCCCTTTCGGAGCGGATCATCTTCCCCCACTCGCCGACGGAGATCAATGGCATCGAGGACGCCCGCTGGGTCGAGATGTCGGGGGAAGACGAGGCGCTCCGCTACATTGCCACCTACACCGCCTACGACGGCCGGGTGACCTTGCCGCAACTGATCACCACCGCCGATTTCCTGAGCTTCAAGATCAGCACGCTCAACGGCCCACAGGTCCAGGACAAAGGCATGGCGCTGTTCCCCCGGCGCATCGGCCAGCACTACGCCATGCTCTCCAGGCAGGATGGCGAGAACATCCACCTGATGTATTCGGACGCGCTGAGTTTCTGGTATTCCCGGGAGCTCGTCATCAAGCCCCGGTTCCCCTGGGAATTCGTTCAGATCGGCAACTGCGGTTCGCCCATCGAGACCGCCGCGGGATGGCTGGTCCTGAGCCACGGGGTCGGGCCCATGCGCAAATACACCATTGGCGCCTTCCTCCTGGACCTGGAAGACCCCACCCGGATGATCGGGCGCCTGCGGGAACCGCTGCTGGTCCCCGGCCTCACCGAACGGGACGGATATGTGCCCAATGTCCTGTACAGCTGCGGCAGCCAGATCCACGCCGGGAAGCTGGTCATCCCGTACGCCATGAGCGACTGGGCCAGCGGTTTCGCCACGGTCGACCTCGGGGAGCTGCTGGATGCCCTCAAGGCCGGCAACGAGGGTTAGATCGTGACCCCTTCCGCCTGCTTGGGATTGCCCGGCTGCGCTGCCAGGATCTGCCCTAGTCGAACTGGCAGTGCAGAACGAGGTATTGCTTCGGGTGCAGGCGAGGCCGGCACAAGTGCCAGTTTTAAAAACTCAGCCTTGTGATAGGAATTTTCATTGCCATTATCCCAGAGAATCCAAGCCCAGGCAGACATGCGATGGGGTGCCCTGACCACCGTGCCGACGACCCTGCGGGGATTGAGTGGGCCGTCTCCACATTCCTGAAGTCCAGCCTCCGTGATGACGACACGATCCCCAATCTCAAATCCACTACACATACTTTCCATTGGATCCTCCTAGTGGGACCCGTCCCATTCAAGCATGGGGCATTCGTAACGAATTTCCAAGCTATTTGCAAATATATTTTAATTTATAGGCAAGCGTAGCATTCAAAATGAAATCAAAGGTCCTTCACATTGGGTACTCCGGCTTTTCGCGTTGATCTGCCTGGTCTGCTTAAATTATTGGAAATAACAATTCGAGGTCAGCAATACGGTCCAGGGTCGGATTGCTAGAAGGACCCTGGTGCCAGCCCCGGATCCTCGATGTTCCAGGCCCGCGCAGCGGGCCTGGAACATCGATCAGGACGCGGGTCGGAACACGGACGCCCTATGGGGTGAAGGCATAGGCCAGCGCTGCGATTCCCAGCGCCGTCCAGACGACGGCAAGCATTAATTTTGTTCTCATCCCAGCATCCGTTCTCCTGGGTGTGGAAGAGGAATCCAGCGCCCAGGCCCTCGCGGCGGCAGGGACTGATTCCCCTGCTGCCGCGAACCATGTTGAAAACCAACCGGTATCAGTATTGAGTAATCACCGGAGCGGTGATGCCCACGCCGGAAACAACCAGTTCCACCCGGCGGTTTTCCTGCCGTCCGGCCACGGTCGCATTGGTGGCGATGGGGTTGTCTATCCCGAAACCCTTGAAGGAGATGGCATTGACCGGAACGCCCTGGCGCACAAGGTAGTCCCTGGCGTTTTCGGCCCGCTGCCCCGACAGCCGGAGGTTGAAATCGGTCCCGCCGGTGTTGTCCGTGAAACCGTCCGCCTCGACCACCAGGCCCTTGTGGGTCGCGAGGATCCCGGCAATCTTCGCGAGCTTTTCCCGCGCGATGGGCACCAACGCAGCCTTGCCGGTCTGGAACAGCATCCCGGACATGTTCACGATGAGGCCCCGGGCCGTGAGGCGGGTCTGGAGCACGGCGTTGAACTGGGCCAGCAGCTCGGCCCGAAGGCCCTCGTTGTCGGCCTCCGACCGCCTCGCTTGATCGAGGGCGGCGTCCTGGCCGGCATTGGCGGCGTCAGCCTGCTTGAGGGCTGCATCCTTGCCGGCATTGGCGGCGTCAGCCTGCTTGAGGGCTGCATCCTGGGCGGCTTGGGCGATGGCTGTCTGCTCATTGGCCTCATCCACCTGGTCCTGGGCTATTTCCTGGTCCATGGCCACCTGCTCCGCCGCCTGCCGCTCGGTTGCGATCAGCCGGGCGTCCTCGGCGCTCTGGGTGGACTGCCGGGCCTCCAGGATCTGGTTCTTCTTCCCGCCATCATCGATCTCGGACATGGCCAGGTAGGTCTCGGCCTTGGCCATGGCGGACGCGGCATAGACAGTAGCCCCGGAGGCCCGGGCGATGCGCACGGCATTGCGGGCCTGGTAGACGTCGAACGGTGTGTGGTCATCCATGACCATGGGCACCGCGGAGTCCAGGTTCTGGGTGTATTGGCCCCGCTTCAGCAGGTCGTATTTGGCGTCGATGTATTCCACGTCGCCCAGGGCGCCCTTCCTGGCGGAATTCTCCAGGACCACCACGTCGCTGGGCTGGCTCACCGCGAAATAAGGCTCAGCGGTCACCACCAGGCCGAAGGTCTGCAGCGGATCGATGGCCTTGAGTCCACCCTGCCCGCGCTTGAGGACGATTTCCCCCAGGTTGGTGGCCCGGCCCTCGGTGGAGATTCCCCACAGCACATAGGTCAGGAACTCGCCGCCGAACCTGGAAGCCGGAGGCAGGTCCTTGAACCTGGCGGTGATGCGGGTGCCTCCCGGCTCGCACTTCACCTTCGCCACGCCCGAAGCCTGAGGCAGCAGGACCGTGCCCTGGAAGTCGATCTTGGTGGAAGACTTCAGCTGCCCATAGTTGATGGCTCTGGCCGAACTCTGGACGACCGTCAGACGGTAGAGGGGCACCGAGGCCGGAGCGGTGGTGGTGAGGGTGGGGTTGGCGAGCGGAGCCTGGGCCTGGATGACCAGGGCGGCCGTCGCGAAGGGAATGGTTTGCCAGATTTTCATTTTTTCCTCATGTATGGTTAATTGATTGATAAACTCGTCGAGTTCGGGCGCCAGTTGGCCACCCAAACCCACCTGCAGATGCGACGTTGCCCCTCCTTGGCGGGAGGGGCAATGGGTCAGGGGCGCTCCCCCTGGAGGTCTTGCACCGAATCGGTGATGCCGCGCTTCAGATCGGCGGCTGCGTGGCCTGTGCGTTCCATCATTCCGTCCAAAGCCGCATGGGCTTCGGCCGCCATTTCCCCGGCCCTCCGCCTGGCGCGGCGGCCGAAAGCCGTCAGACCTCCGCGCAACTCGGGACCGGTCCTGGGCGTGACGAGAGCCGCCACCACCGCGCCGAGGGCTGCGCCGGCAACGAAAGTCAGCAGCAGCGGACCAAGGGCAACATTGCTTTCCTGGCTCATGAGTACATCTCCTGTTCAGGGATTGGGGGGATTTGCCTGCTCTTTACGGAGGCCAGCACGGTGCTGACCCCTCCGGGACTGCCTCGGCCGGATCAACCCTTGCGCAAGGTCATCAGGTTGTTCACTTCTCTCACGCCCTTGATGTCCTCGGCGATCCTGGTCACGTGGTTCTTCTCCGCCACGTTCAGGGCCTCCCCGTGGAGGGTCACGACCCCGTTCCTGGTGGTCACTTTGGTGGCCATGGTATGGGTGGAGCGGTGGAAGAGGAGGGTCGTCTTGAGCTGGGCGGTGATGGATGCGTCATCCACCCTCTCCGCCAGGCGCTGGGGGAGCGGTTTGCCGTTGGCGACGATGATCTCGTTGCGGACTTCGGTGACCCCCTCCACATCCTTCGCGTACTCGCCGGTCAGCTCCTTTTTCGCTTCGGAACCAGCGGTTCCCGTAAGGGTGACGATCCCGTCCTGGGTGTGCACCCCGGTTTCCGTGGCACTGACCTGCTTATGGAAGGTCAGGGCCGTCTTCACCTTCATGGTGATCCAGTTGTCCGAGCGCTCCGAAGGCTGGTCACCGGCCACCACAAGCAGGTTGATCACACTTTTCACCCCGGGCAGACCTTCGACGGTGTCCTGGGCCAGGGTCTTGTGATAGTCCAGGGGCACGTTGCCCATGAGGGTGACCACCCCGGCGCTGGACGCGACCTTGATATCGTCGTTCGCCAGATAGGTCCTGAAGTTGTAGCTGTTCATGGCGGCGGATTCGATCCGGCCATCCATGTCGGAGGCGAGGAGGGGAAGGCCCCCGGTCAGGCCCATCACGAGAGAAGCCGTGATCACGGCAGGGAGATTGAGGTTGAAATGGCGCATGGCTGTTTTCCCTTTTTGCCCATTGGGGGCGGTTCAGTGGAGAAGTCCTCACGGCGGACCTGTCTGGAGGGACCTGGGGCCAAGGCGGGCCTCCTCGCGTGATTTCCACTGGAACCCAGACATGCCAAGAACCCAGTGAAGCGTGCGGTTGAAGAGTGCATTTCCTGGGCCAAATGAATAAGTTTATTAAATTTGAATACTTCGATAAAATGCACGAGCCGGTGGTTCGGTCTCCTCCAACAAAATGATTGAACATAAATTCCATTTCGATCGGATTAACCCGGGGAAGGCCCCCCCGGCTGAAGCCTTCGCGCCGGGCCGGCCCCGCCAGGGGCTCCGTGGTTGCCTGGAAGGGTCGGAAACGCGGTTGCCACCCTGGGATCGCCGCTTGCCGTCCGGCCCGGCGAGGCCGTACGTTGATTCCAGGTAAGTTGGAGAATGACGAGTGCTTGCAGAATGAAGTACTCTTTACTACAAATCGATGGGGGGCGTCGATGCGTGCTGAAGAACTGGACCACAAGGAACTGCTGGAACTCGACTCAGAGGGGGGCATCATCCGGTTCGCCGGCCAGCGCGCCCTCCTGCTGGACGCGGTGGCCATGGGGCTCCTGCGCAAGTACCTGGTCGAAAATTTCGGGCTCACCGCCGCCCGCACCGTGCTCACCCAGTTCGGCTTCGCCCACGGCTGGCGCATGGCTGAAGCCATGCAGGCCAAGTTCGAATGGGATTCCGAGGCGGACTGGCGCCATGCGTGCACCCGCATCCACACCCTGGAAGGCCTCTTCCGGGTCGAGTCGGAAAGCATGGATCCCAGTTCCAAGGAGGGGGTGATGCTGGTCGCTTCCTACGAGGCGGAGCAGCATCTCCTGCATTTCGGCCGCGCCGATTCTCCCATGTGCTGGACCATCTGCGGACTCATCAGCGGTTACCTCAGCCGGACCGCCGGCAGGGAGATCTACGTCCTGGAAGACCGCTGCCTGGGCAAGGGCGATGCCGGCTGCCACCTCCTGGGGCGTACCCGCGAGGAATGGGGCGACGAGCGCGCCGAAGAGTTGCACTTCTACCAGCCGGAACGCCTCAAGGACTGCCTGGACATATCCTTGCACCGGGTCACCGAGACCCTGAAGGCGGCTGAGCGCAAGCTGCGCGAGCGCCGCCGGGCGCTGGTGGCCGTGGCCCCGGAAATCGACGAGCCGCTGGGCAGCGTCGCCAGGAGCCCCGCCATGTGCAAGCTGGTGGACCTGGCGCGGCGCCTGGCCAAGGTGGATACCACCGTGCTCATCACCGGCGAAAGCGGGACGGGCAAGGAACGGATCGCGCGGTTCATGCACGACCAGTCCACCCGCGCGTCCGGGCCGTTCATCGCGGTCAACTGCGGCGCCATCACCGAGACCTTGCTCGAGAGCGAACTGTTCGGCCACGCGCGGGGCGCGTTCACGGGCGCCGCCCACGACCGGCCGGGCCTGTTCGAGGCCGCCAACAGAGGGACGCTGCTGCTGGATGAGGTCGGCGAGGTCTCTCCCGGCATGCAGGTCAAGCTCCTGCGGGCGCTCCAGGAACGGGAGATCCGGCGGGTGGGCGAGAACAAAGTTCGCCCCATCGACGTGCGCGTGGTGGCGGCCACCAACCGCGACCTCTCCCTCCTGGTGGCCAGCGGGTGCTTCCGCCAGGACCTCTACTACCGGCTCAGGGTGGTCGAGCTGCACGTGCCTGCGCTCCGGGAGCGCCGGGAGGACATCCTGCCGCTCGCCCGGGTGCTGCTTGCGGGTTCAGCCTTGATGATGAAGCGCAAGATCTCGGGCCTGGCGCCCGCCGCCGCCCAGCAGCTGCTTGGATACGCGTGGCCGGGCAACGTCCGGGAGCTGGAGAACGCCATGGAGCGGGCGGTGGCGTTGGCAGCCGGAAGTCGGGTGGAACTCGAAGACCTGCCCGAGGAGATCCGCTCGGCCTGCCCCCGGCCCGTGGCCACCGAAGGCACGGTGCGGCCCCTGGACGAGATCGAAAAGGAATACATTCTCGCCTCGCTGACGTTGAACAAGGGCAACCAGACGGCCACCGCACGGCAACTCAGGATCGGGGCTGCCACCCTGTACCGGAAACTGAAAAGCTACGGCATGATCGGCCAGGAGGGTCCGGTCCAGACCGAGGCTTGATTCTGGTCAGGGGCCTGGTTCATGGCCTCGTTTTCGCGACAGCATCGTGGGTGAAGGACGTTCCGTCGGCGGCGGTCAGCGGCTTTCGCGCCGGGTGTTTCCCCAGGTGGTCGATCGTACGCCGAAAGTCCCCCAGCATCAGATTCGCCATATCGCGGCTGAAACCATGCCGGATGATCAATCGCATCACCACCACGTCGGTGATGTTCGGCCGCATCGAGTAGGCGGCCGCTTTCCAGCCGTGCATGCGCAGCCGATCCGAGAGATCGAACAGGGTGTAGCCCGGATCGCTGCCGTCCTTGATGACCCATGAAATGGCGGGGATTCCTTTGCGGCTGTCACCGTCGAAGGCCAGTTCGAAGGGGCCAATCTTCTGGATCTCCCGCCCGATATATTGCGCCGTGTCGTATGCGTTCTGGTGGATGCGCCGATACCCCTCCCTTCCCAGCCGCAGGAAAAGATAATACTGGGAAACGATCTGACCCCCAGGGCGCGAGAAATTCAGGGCGAAGGTGGGCATGTTGCCCCCCAGGTAATTGACCATGAAGATGAGGTCTTCCGGTAGATCGCTTTGTTCACGCCACACCACCCAGCCCACACCCAGCGGGGCCAGCCCGAATTTATGGCCCGAACTGTTGATGGAACGGATCCGCGGTATCCGGAAGTCCCACACCAGGCCGGGCACCACGAACGGCGCGACGAAGCCCCCCGAAGCCGCATCCACGTGCATCGGAATATCCAGCCCCGCTTCCTGCGCCAGCCGGTCCAAGGCCAGAGCCACTTCCGCCACTGGCTCGTATTGACAGGTGAATGTGACGCCGAGGGTCGGCATCACCCCGATCGTGTTCTTATCCACCCGCTTCAGGGCTTCTTCCGGGGTCATGCCCAGCCGGCCGCGCTCCAGGGGAATCTCTCGAAGCTCCACATCGAAGTAGCGGGCAAACTTGTGCCAGCATACCTGGACGGGGCCGGTGACCAGGTTCGGCCGGTCGCTCGGTTCACCGGCCGCGCGCATGCGCTCACGCCATTTCCACTTCATAGCCAATCCCCCCAGGATGGAGGCTTCACTGGATCCTGTGGTCGAGCAGCCGATCGTAGTCGCAGCTTCAGGCGCGTTCCAGAGGTCGGCCAGGATATGGACACATCGACTCTCCAGTTCGGCTGTGGCGGGGTATTCATCCTTGTCGATCATGTTCTTGTCCAGCGACGCATCCATCAGCGCGTGGATTTCGGCGTCGAGATAGGTCGTGCAGAACGTGGCCAGGTTCTGCCGGGCATTGCCGTCCAGGATCAGTTCGTCGCTCACCAGCGCCTGGGCAATGTCCGGCCGCATCCCCTCCATGGGCATCCGATATCTGGGCACCCCTTGACCCATCGCTTCGGTCCCATAGATTTCTGTGTTCAGAATGCTGACGATATCCTCTCGCTTGTAAAGGGCCATCAGAATCTCCTTCCGGTCAACCCTCCAGCAATCCACCGGTCTGGGGGAATCCACCATGGGCTCTATTGGGATTCGTCAGATCTTCTTTACCTCCTTGAACCTGATCCAGCCTCTTTTTGCAATGTACCGGATGAACTTGACGATTCTTCTCACCGCTTCGTCAATGTCGTCTCCCGTTTTTTCGCTGAGGATGCGGGCGACCTCCAGGATGGTCCGGGATCCGTCCATGCCCAGCCAGACCGATGAGGACAGCTCGTCCAGTTCGATGTCCGAGACCGGCCGCCGGTGCGCGAGCATGCCCATGAGCTTCTTGAGGGGATTGATCTCGAACTCCAGCAAGACCCTGCCGGCCTCGGTCACCCTGAACCGGTGATGCTTGATCTCAGGAACGTAGAGGACGAAGTTGTCCTTGTCCATGGCGTGCTCCTGGCCGGTCATTCTGGCCGAACCTTGCGCAGGGAGTACCAGTAGACCCAGCCTCCCAGCAGTATGAACATGACCAGTGCCAGTAAACTGCTTTTGGACACCGCCGGGAACAGCTTGAGCCCCAGCGCGATGTTCACCCCGATGGCGGCGAACATCCCGACGACGATGCCCATCAGGGCGTCTCCGGCCACCAATCCCGAGGCGAGCAGAACGCCCTTGTCGACAGCGATGGCGTCCTCATCGGCCTGTTGCTTCGCTTTCCGTTCCACCAGGGACCTGATGATGCCGCCCGCGAAGATCGCCGAGGTCAGGCCCAGCGGAAGGTAGATGCCGATGGCGACGGCGAGGATCGGAAGGTCCACCAGGTAGCAGAAGACGGCCAGCGCCACTCCGATGGCGACCAGCGTCCAAGGCAACTGGCCGGTCATGATGCCCTCCACGATCAGCTTCATGAGCGTCGCCTGGGGAGCAGGAATGGCCATGCTTCCGACTCCGTAAGCCTTGTGCAGCATCATCAAGGTTCCCGCACAGGCGATCGACGCCACCGAGACGGCTACGAACATGCCCACCTGGTTGGCTCTGGGATTGCCACCGATGATGAAGGTGGTCTTGAGGCTCTGGGAGGTGCCACCCGCCACGGCGATGGCGATACAGATGACCGAGCCGATCATGAGCGCGGTGGTCATGCCTTGAGTGCCGGTGTGCCCCATGAGCTTCAGCACGGTGGCGATCACGAGCAGGGCCGCGATGGTCATACCTGACACGGGGTTGTTGGACTCGCCGATCAGGCCGACCATCCGGCCCGAAACCACCGCGAAGAAGAAGCTGAACACCACGGCCATGATCCCGCCGACCGGGCCGCCGCCCACAGCCGGAACGAACCATACCAGGAGAAAGCCCAGGACAGCCGCCGCGATGACCCAGGTGATGGGCGTCTCGCGATTCACCCTGGTCACCGGGCCGGCTTCACCTTTGCCCATGCCCCCGGCAGCCAGCTTGAAGCTCCTGTATATGGCGGGAAGGGATTTCGCAAGCGATATGAAGCCCCCGGCCGCGACGGCGCCCGCGCCAATATAGCGGATGTAATGGGACCAGATGGAGTTGGCATCCATCTGCGAGATCAGGACCTTGGAGGGGAAGACCGGATGCGCCAGCCCGGTCCCGAACAGCTTCAGCAAAGGGATCAGCGCCAGCCATGCGATGAGGGAGCCGGCGAACATCATGGCGGTGGTCTTGGTGCCGACGATGAAGCCGACGCCCAGAAGGGAAGCCATGGTGTCGATGCTGACGATGGTGCCCTGGTAGAATTTGATGGTGTAGGCAGCCTCCTCGCCCCAGAGCGAGAAGCCGCCGCTGAGCATCTTGAAGGCGGCGCCGATGCTGATGCCCGTGATGATGGTCTTGAATCCGCCTGCGCCTTCGGTTCCCGTGACGAGGATCTCCGCGGCGGCCATCCCCTCGGGATAGATGAGCGTGCCGTGCTCCTCGACGATGAGGTACCTGCGCACGGGGGTGATGAAGGCAATGCCCATGAGGCTGCCGATGACCGTCACGATGACGATCGTGGTGACGCTCAGGCCGAAGCCGAGGAGGATCAGCGCGGGGAGGACGAAGATGATGCCGCCGGAGAGGGCCTCGCCCATCGCGGCCAGGGATGAGACCACGTTCGCTTCCAGAATGTTGTTCCGCTTGAAGACCTTCTTCAGCAGGCCGATGGCCAGGATCGCGCCGGGGACGGCCGAGGCGATGGTCAAGCCCACCTTGAGGCCGAGATAGGTATTCGCCGCGCCGAACAGGAGAGCGAAGAGGATGCCCATGATGATGGAGTAGCCCGTGATTTCGGGCATCGCCTTGGTCGTGGGGACATAGGGCACATAGTCGACGCCCGGGCAGCCGCCGTAGGCGCTCTTGGATAAGCCAAGCTTTATGATTGGTTTTTTCATGGTCATCTCCCCTTATTTCAGTTTCGCGAGAACCGAGGTGAGGAATTTCCAGGTGTTGGCCACTGACTTGATGCTCAGGTGCTCCTGGGGGGTGTGGACGTTGTACAGGTTCGGACCAAAACTGATCATGTCCGTCCCCGGCAGTTTTTCCTTGAGCAGACTGCACTCGAGTCCGGCGTGGATGGCCTTGATCTTCGGGGCGCTGCCGAAAACGTCCTGGTAGACGCTGGCGCACAGTTCCCGGATCCTGGAATCCGCCTGGTACTGCCAGGCGGGATACGCGCCGGTCCTGGCGCTCTTGGCGCCAGCCAGGCCTGCCAGGATCTCCACCCTGCGGGCCAGGTTCTCCCGGATCGAATCGACGCAGCTCCTGATCATGACGATCAGCTTGATGGACTCGCCCGACTGCTCGAGCACGCCGAGGTTCAGGCTGCTTTCCACGAGACCTTCCAGGTCCCTGCTCATGGACTGGACCCCATTGGGGGCGACCACGAGCAAGTCGATGAGCTTGTCCGTGGAAGCGCGGTCCAACTGGCGCGCGGCCTTGTCGCCGGCGATCATGACCACGCTGATGTCCGGATCCGCTTTGGCGAACTCCTTTTTCAGGTCCTTGGACAGGCGATCCACGATGGCTTTGATCTTGGTGAGGACAGGGGCTTCCGCCGTGATGGTCGCCTGCGCTTCCCGGGGGATCGCATTGGATTTCGCACCTCCCGACAGCGAGACGATGGCGAACGCCCCCGCCGCTCGGGCGGCATCGAGGATTTGGCCCAGAAGCTTGATCCCGTTCGCCCGTTGCTGGATGATCTCAATCCCCGAATGCCCACCCTTCAGGCCCGAGACTTCGATGTGCAGCGTGCTGCCCGCAGCCTGCTCCCATCGGGTGGCGAACTCGCATACGACACTGACTCCACCCGCGCAGCTGACAAAGAACACGCCTTCTTCCTCGGAATCGATATTCAGCATCGTTTTCCCGGTGAGATGGTCGGCCTTGAGGGCATGGGCCCCATCCATGCC
>JBELAL010000024.1:0-70732 GCA_049508835.1 Holophaga sp.
AGCGGCAGCGGCGCGGCCTTCAAGGGCATGCTGGACAGCATGGTGAACGGCGGGCGCATCGCCCTGCTGGGGATCTTCTCCGACGAGGTGGCCATCGACTGGGGCAAGGTGATCTTCAAGGGTCTGTTCATGAAGGGCATCTACGGCCGGGAGATGTTCGAGACCTGGTACAAGATGGCCGCCATGATCGAGGGCGGGCTGGACATCAGCCAGATCATCACCCACCGGTTCCCCATCGACGACTTCCGCGCCGGGTTCGAGGTGATGGGCAGCGGCAAGTCCGGGAAGGTCCTCCTGGACTGGGTGAAGTGACTGGATGGACCAGGTTGACCCACAGACTCGACCGTTCCAGTTAAAAACTCGTGAATTTGCGCCAAGGGTCCTGGGGTTTGGCCAATATGCTAGACTGAACCGGAAGATTATTGGAGGTTTGTTTGGCGATCCGGGAGGCCATGGACACGACGGCCGTCGACAAAGTGGTGACAGCGCTTCAGCAGGCGATGTTCGACGGAATTCTCCTTCCCGGCACCAAGCTGGGCGAAGAAATGTTGTCCCAGCGGTTCGGGGTTTCGCGCAACACCATACGGGAAGCAATCCGCACGCTGATGATGGATGGGCTGGTCTCGAAGATGCCCCAGAGGAGCGTGGTGGTCCACCATCTCACCGAAGCTGAGATCGAAGATATTTTCAATGCACGTCTTCTGATCGAGAGTTCCTGCGTGAGGGCCGCCGGCCATTGTTCCGACCAAATCATCGCGGATCTGGTCGATGATTTTCATACTTACCTTACCAAGGTCATGACCAAGGATGATGCCCTCGCCGCTGAGGCTCACATTGAAATACATGCCAATTTTGTCCGTCGGCTGTCGAAGAGCGATTGGCTTGCGGAGACCATGCGCTCTTTGATGCGGCACCTCCTGCTCATCATTGCTTCAGTCCATAGGAGCAGTGAGGATATGCAGTTGGAAATCGAACAGCACCGGGTCCTTTGCGACTTGTTATGTGCAAGAAACATCGAGAAAGCGCTGGCTTATCTCGAGAGGGACCTCATGCATACCAAAGCCTTCGCAATTAAATTTTCGTATGAAGCACTAAATGGTGTGAAAAATACGGATAGATTGATTCGACCCGCTTATTGGGACCGACAATAACCCGGGTTGGCGCCTCCCTCTCAAGTCAGGTCTTCCCGTGGGGCTGGGTAGGTTGCCTTTCCCTGCCGAATTTGCCAACGTACGATGTATCCACCCCGAACCCGCAACCAGGTGCCAAAGGAGCGAGGCCATGGTCATCAGGCCCCTTGCAGAAATCGGAATGCCCCTGTCCGAAGTGGACACGCCCGCGCTGCTGGTGGACCTGGATGCCTTCGAAGGCAATCTCCGGCGCCTGGCGGACGCGGCGGCGGCCTACCCGGTGCGGCTGCGGCCCCATGCCAAGACCCACAAATGCCCGCTGATCGCCCTGCGTCAGATCGCCGCCGGGGCGGTTGGAGTGTGCTGCCAGAAGGTGGCCGAGGCGGAGGCCATGGTCCAGGGCGGGGTGAGGAACGTACTGGTGAGCAACGAGATCGTCGGGGCGGGCAAGCTGTTGCGGTTGGCCGCCCTGGCCCAGGAGGCGTGGATCGGCGTGTGCGTGGACGATGCGGCCAACGTGGAGCAGATCAGCGAGGCGGCCGCCAGCCTGGGGGTGACCCTTTCGGTGCTGGTGGAGGTCAACGTGGGGGGCAACCGCTGCGGGGTCCATCCCGGCGAGGCGGTGCTGCAGCTTGCCCAGTTGATCGCCGGTTCGCCCGGGCTCCGGTTCGCCGGGCTGCAGGCGTACCAGGGGAAGGCCCAGCACGTGCGCGAGTACGCCAAACGCAAGGAGGCGATCGACAAGGCGGTGGAAATGCTCCAGATGACCACTCGGCTGTTGGAGAAGCACGGACTGGCCTGCGAACTGATTTCCGGAGCAGGCACCGGCACTTATCCTTTCGAGGCGGCCAGCGGGGTGTTCAATGAGGTGCAGCCGGGATCGTACATCTTCATGGACGCGGATTACGGGCGCGACCTGGACCGGAACGGCAAGCCCGTGGCCGATTTCGCCCACAGTCTGTTCGTCCTGGCCACGGTCATGAGCCATCCTGTCAAGGAAAGAGCAGCGTTGGACGCAGGCCACAAGGCCTTGAGCATGGATTCCGGTTACCCGCTGGTCGTGGGCAAACCGGGGGTGGAATACGTGAACGCCTCGGACGAGCAGGGCATGTTGTCCCTGCAGGGTCCTGGCTGCGCCCTGGAGATCGGGGAGAAGGTGCGCCTCATCCCCGGCCACTGCGACCCTACCGTGAACCTCCACGACTGGTTCGTGGGCTACCGGGGCGAACGGGTGGAGGCCCTGTGGCCCATCGCCGCCCGGGGCGCGGGATTCTAGCAAGATTGGACGGTGGGAGAATCGGGCTAGTCGAACTCGCGCCGGAAGGTCTCGAAGGCTTCCTTCAGTTCCCCCAGCTGCTGCTCCAGGGCCGCCACCCGCGCGGCGAGGCCGGGCGCCGCCGGCTGGGCGGGGGCCTCACCCTGGATGGCCGAGCCTCCCAGCAGCTGGGCGTAACGGGATTCCTTGGTGCCGGGGGCCCGGGGCAGCTTCAGGACCAGGGGGTCGGGCTCGGCGGCGGCCAGCAGGTCCAGGGCCGCCTCCACCTCCTCCAGGTCCGGGAAGGGGTACATACGGGCCGAGCGGCCGCGCAGTTCGCCCGGGGTCTGGGGGCCCCGGAGCAGCAGCTCGGCCATCAGGGCCGCCTCCTGCACCGACAGGCCCCGGTTCTGGCTGAAGCGCTGGGCGTACTTCACCACCCGGGCCCCGGCGGCCTGCACGGTGCCGGCCAGGTGGCGGTCCCGCAGCCGCTCCAGGGCCTCCTCGACCTCCGCCTCGCCCAGGGTGAGCACCGGATCGCGGTTGCTGGACTGGTTGCAGCCGTTGACCAGGGCGTTCAGGGTCAGGGGATAGTACTCGGGGGTGGCAAGCTCCTTCTCCAGCAGGACGCCCAGCACGCGCTGGGCCAGGGGGTCGAGAGGCGAATCGTCCATGGTGGCGGGTTCCTCCTCGGGCTGCTCCGGACCTTCATTCTAGTTTCCGGTGGCCCAGGATGGGGAAACGTGGTGAATTAGTAGCATGGACACCCAGGAATTCCGCCGCCTCGGACACCAGATGGTGGAGTGGGTCGCCGCGTACCGGGACCGGCTGGAGACCCTGCCGGTCATGAGCCCCTTGTCGCCCGGGCAGGTCAAGGCCCAGCTCCCGGCGGCGCCGCCCGCCCAGGGCGAGGGCCTGGAGGGGATCCTCCAGGACCTGGACCGGGTGGTGCTGCCCGGGATCTCCCATTGGTGCCATCCGGGCTTCTTCGGCTACTTCCCGGCCAATTGCGACCTGTCCTCGGTGCTGGCGGACCTGGCCTGCGCCGGGCTGGGGGCCGTGGCCGTGAACTGGCAGAGCAACCCCGCCGCCACCGAGGTGGAGGAAGTGGTCATGGACTGGCTGCGCCAGATGCTGGGCCTTCCGGACGCCTTCAGCGGCGTGATCCAGGACAGCGCCAGCGTCTCCACCTTCGTGGCGCTGCTGTGCGCCCGGGAGCGCACCAGCGGCTACATCCAGAACCGGGGCGGGCTGCAGGCCGAGGAAGCGCCGCTGGTGGTCTACGCCTCGGACCAGGCCCACAGCTCGGTGGGCAAGGACGCCCTGCTGGCGGGATTCGGCAAGGACAACCTGCGCCTGATCGGCACGGACCAGGACCACGCCCTGCGCCTGGACCTGCTGGAGGCGGCCATCCGGGAGGACCTTGCGGCCGGGCGCAAGCCCTGCGCCATGGTGGCCGCGGTGGGCACCACCGCCACCACCGCCCTGGACCCGGTGCGGGGCATGGCCGAGCTGGCCCGTCGGCACGGCATCTGGCTGCACGTGGACGCCGCCCTGGCCGGGTCGGCCATGATCTGCCCCGAGTGCCGGTGGATGTGGGAGGGGGTGGAGGCGGCCGACTCCCTGGTGCTGAATCCCCACAAGTGGCTGGGCACCGGATTCGACCTGAGCGCCTACTTCGTGCGCGACCCCCAGCACCTGATCCGGGTGATGAGCACCAACCCCAGCTACCTGCGCACCGAGCACGACGCCGAGGTACGGAACCTGAAGGACTGGGGCATCCCCCTGGGCCGCCGGTTCCGGGCCCTCAAGCTGTGGTTCCTGATCAAGGACCAGGGCGTGGAGGGGCTGCGGTCGCGCCTGCGCCGGGACCTGGCCCACGCCCAGTGGCTCAAGGCCCAGGTGGACGACGCTCCGGACTGGGAGCGGGTGGCGCCGGTGCCCCTGCAGACCGTGTGCGTGCGCCACGTGCCGCCGGGGATGACCGGGGAGGAGCAGCTGGGCCGGCACAACCTGGCCATCGCCGACCGGATCAACAAGGCCGGGAGCTTCTACCTCACCCCGGCGGTGCTCAAGGGCGCCCAGATGATCCGGGTGTCCATCGGCAGCGCGGCCACCGAGCGCGTCCACGTGGAACGGCTGTGGGAGGCCCTGGTCCGGGCGGCGGGGCAATGTTGACGAGGGGGGACCGCCCGCTCGCGGTGCTCGCTCTACGTCCCCCCTCGTGCTCCCCCACATCACGCCCGGGCAAAGCCCGGGCATGATGTCTAGAATAACCACCATGGACACGCCCATCTCCGTCAAGCGCCTGCTGGAGCAGGTCAAGGCCCGGGTGGAGCCGCCCTTCGCGGCGGTGTGGGTGGTGGGCGAGGTGTCCAACTTCCGCGGTTCGGGCAAGCACTGGTACTTCACCCTCAAGGAGGAGGGCGCGGCGCTCTCCTGCGCGGTGTGGGCCAGCCAGCAGCGCTTCCTGGGCCACACGCCCCGGGACGGGGAGCGGGTGCAGGTGAAGGGGGCCCTGAACCTGTACGTGGCCGGAGGCACCCTCACCCTGTCGGTCACCCACTGCCAGCTGGCCGGGGTGGGCGACCTGCAGGCCCGGCTGCGTCAGCTTGAGGCGGAACTGCGCGGCCAGGGCTGGTTCGACCGGCCCAAACGGGAGCTGCCCCGGTTCCCCCGCCGGATCGGCGTGGTGGCGGCCCTGGGCGGGGCGGCCCTGCGGGACGTGGTGCAGGTCACCGGGCGGCGCGCGCCCGGGGTGGACCTGCTGATCGCCCCGGCGGCGGCCCAGGGGGACCGGGCGGTGCCGGAGAACCTGCTGGCCCTGCAGGAGGTCCAGGACCCTTACTGGGGCTGCGACCTGGTGCTCCTGGTGCGGGGGGGCGGCAGCCTGGAGGACCTCTGGGCCTTCAATGACCCGGCCCTGGTGCGGGCGGTGGCCGAATGCCGCCTGCCGGTGGTCACCGGGGTGGGGCACGAGATCGACACCACCCTGGTGGACCTGGCCGCGGACCGGCGCGCCGCCACCCCCAGCCAGGCCGCGGAACTGGCCACCCCGGACCGGGAACAGCTCCAGAGCGAGCTGCGCCGGCGCCGGGAGGCCCTGCTGGCGCGCATGGCCTGGCGGCTGCAGGGACTGGAGAGCACCCTCAACCTGCTCTCCGACAGCCGGGGCATGCACGCGGTGCCCCAGCGGGTGGAGCGCGGCGGCGAGCGCCTTGGGGCCCTGCGCCACCGGCTGCTGCGCTGCGGGGTGGAAGGGAAGGGGGCCGACCGCCTGCGGGCCCTGGCCCAGCGCCTGCACCTGGCCCATCCCCAGCGCCGCCTGGACCTGGCTTCGGGCCGGCTGGGCCTGCTGGCCCAGCGCCTGCGCCACGCCGCCGCCCGGGTGGGCCGGGAGGCGGAGCGGCCGCGCCTGGAACAGGCCCGGCTCCGGCTGGCGCCGGCCCTGGACGCCGTCCTGGGGCGCCGGGACCACCGCCTGGAGGTCCTGGCCGCCCGGCTCGGGGCCCTGGACCCCCACGGCCCGCTGGAACGGGGCTTCGTGCTGGTGCGGGACCGGGACGGGCGCCCCCTGACCCGGTCGGCGGCGGCGCCCCCGCTGGCGCAGGTGGAACTGCAGTGGGCCGACGCCCGGCGCCGGGCGAAACTGGAGGAGTGATGACCGACCTCGACCTTCCCCGCCTCGGCTTCCTGGGCACCGGCACCATCGCCGCCGCCATGGTGGAAGGCTTCAGCACCGGCGACCGGCCTTTCCCCATCGTGGTCTCGCCCCGCAACGCCGGGCGCTCCCAGGCCCTGGAACGGCGCTGGCCGAACGTGCGCCGGTGCGGCTCCAACCAGGAGGTGGTGGACCGGGCCGACTGGGTGTTCGTGGGCCTGAGGCCCCCGGTGGTGCCGGAGGTGCTCCCGGGGCTGCGCTTCCGCCCGGACCAGACGGTGGTGGCCCTGTTCCCCTTCCTCCACCTGGACCGGGCCCGGGACCTGGTCCGCCCCGCCGTCCGGGTGTTCAAGGCCCTGCCTCTGCCCGGCGTGGCCCGCCACCTGGGGCAGATCCCCTACCTGCCCGAGGACCCGGAGGTGGCCGCGGTGCTGGGCCGCCTGGGCGAGCCCATGCCCATGGCCAGCGAGACGGAGCTGTACCGCCTGTGGGCCATCACCGGCCTGATCTCCACCTTCTACGCCCAGATGCAGACCCTCCAGGCCTGGTGCGCCGCCCACGGCGCCCGGCCCGAGGCGGCCCGGGCCTACACCGCCTCCATGCTGGCCTCGGTGACCGGCATGGCCGACGGGACCGAACCCTTCGACCACCTGGCCGCCGAGGCCGCCACCCCCGGAGGCCTGAACGAGTTGGCCCTGGGGATGATGCGGGGCGGCACCTTCTTCCGGGATCTGGAGACCGCCCTGGACGCCATCCTAGCGCGGCTGGACGGGAAATGAGGATTTGGTACGGCTACGCCCTGCGCCAGAACGAACCGGCGCTCCTGGCCCAGATGAACCAGGCGCTGGCCAAGCTGAAGGCCGACGGCACCTACAACACCCTGGTGGCCCGGTGGTTCGGCCCGGCTGAACCCCAGGCGGAGGATCATCTACGGCGTCTGCACCGCCTACCTGACCTTCATCCGCGGCACGCCGCTGCTGGTGCAGCTGTTCCTGCTGTTCTTCGGCCTGCCCCAGTTCGGGATCCTCCTGCCGGCCTTCCTGTGCGGGGTGCTGGGCCTGGGGATCTACAGCGGCGCCTATGTCTCGGAGATCGTCCGGGGCTCCATCCAGTCCATCGACCGGGGCCAGATGGAGGCGGCCCGCTCCCTGGGCAACGAGTTCATCGCCCTGATCAAGAACTCGGCGCTGGTCTCGCTCCTGACCATCGACGACGTCATGCACGAGGGCGAGAAGATCATCAGCGTGTCGTGAGGACGGGCGCCTGATCGACGACGCCCGGCTCAACCAGGTGCGCACCGACGTGGGCATGGTGTTCCAGTCCTTCAATCTGTTCCCGCACCTGACGGTGCTGGAGAACATCACCGTGGCGCCGCGCTCCCTGGGACGGCTGGGCCATCGCGAGGCGGACCAGGCCGCCCGGGCCCCGGTCGTACAGGGGGCCGCCGGCGTAGATGGCCGTTTCGACGGGCGCTGGGCCGGCCGCTCCCACGGCCCGTGCAGGGCCGGCGCACAGGAGGGCCAGGGCCGCCGGGAGCGGAACGCGGACGCGCACGGACGGTCCCGGGCGGGATTCAGGGCATCAGCATGCCGCCGTTCACCGACAGCACCTGCCCGGTGATGTACCCGGCCTCCTCGGTGGCCAGGAACGCCACCGCGTTGGCCACGTCCACGGGGGTGCCCATGCGGCCCAGGGGGATCTGCTTGTTGAACTCGGCCTTCACCTCGTCGCTGAGCACCTCGGTCATGGGGGTGGCGATGTAGCCGGGGGCCACGGCGTTGCAGGTGACGTTGCGGCTGGCCAGCTCCCGGGCGGTGGTCTTGGTGAGGCCGATCAGCCCGGCCTTGGAGGCCACGTAGTTGCTCTGCCCGGCGTTGCCCATCTGGCCCACCACCGAGGCGATGTTGACGATCCGGCCCCAGCGCTGCTTCATCATGGGCCGGGCGGCGGCCTGGGTGGCCAGGAAGGCGCCCTTGAGGTTGATGTCCAGCACCAGGTCGAACTCCTCCTCCTTCATCTGGATCATCAGCCTGTCCTTGGTGATGCCGGCGTTGTTCACCAGGATGTGCAGCGCCCCGCGGCGCTCCACTACCCCGTTCACGGCGGCGCGGATGCTCTCGCCGTCGCGCATGTCCAGCAGGACGTACTCAGCCTTGCCGCCGTCGGCCTGGATGCCCGCGACCACCTTCTGCAGGTCCCCCTCGGTGGAGGGCAGGGAGGCGCAGACGGCGTAGGCGCCTAGCCTGGCCAGCTGGCGGGCGATCACTTCGCCGATGCCCTGGCTGGCGCCGGTGATCAGGGCGATCTTGCCTTCGAGTGTGAACATGCGGACTCCGGAGGAAAGGTTGGCCCCAAAGTCTACCACTGGCCCGTGGGCGTGGGAGAATGGCGGCGTTCCCCGGAGGTCCCATGCGCGTTCTGGCGGTCGGTCTGGCCCTGCTGCTCGCCCTTCCGCTGGCGGCCCAGGAACAGCCGCCGTCCGTGGTCCGGGACCTGGCGGGGAAGGTGGAGTCGGCCCACCTCACCCGCACCGTGGGCCGCCTCGCCTCGTTCGGCACCCGGCATACTTTGTCCGACCCGCTGGCCGAGCACCGGGGCATCGGGGCGGCGCGCCGGTGGCTGGCCGGCGAGTTCCAGGCCATCGCCCGCCAGCCCGGGTCGCGCCTGGTGGCGTTCGAGGACGCCTTCCAGGCCGGGCCGGACCCGCTGCTGCCCAGGCGGGTGGAACTGGCCAACCTGGGAGCCCTGCTCCCGGGGGTGGACCCGTCCCGGGCCCGGGAGGCCCTGGTGGTGGCGGCCCACTACGACAGCCGGGCCCAGGATCCCCTGGACGCGAACTCCGACGCGCCGGGGGCGGTGGACAACGCCAGCGGGGTGGCCCTGGTGCTGGAGATGGCCACCGTGATGGCAGTGGAACGGCCCGCCGTGGGGATCTACTTCGTGGCCACGGCCGCGGGTGAGCAGGGCAACCTGGGCAGCGTGCGCCTGGCCGGGCGGCTCAAGGCCGAGGGGATCGAGGTGCTGGCCATGGTGGCCGCCGACTGCGTGGGCAACACCGCCCTCCCCGGCGGCGCCAAGGCCAACGAGAGCATGCGCCTGTTCTCCCCGGGGCTGCCGGCCCAGGAGACCGAGGGCGAGCGCCGGGTGCGGGAGCTGCTGGGCAGCGAGAACGACGGCCCCAGCCGGGCCCTGGCCCGCTACATCAAGCGCATGGGCGAGCACTACGTGGAAGGTTTCGAGGCGATGGTGATGCTGCGCCAGGACCGGGTCGGGTTCACCGGGGAGCACCTGGTCTTCGATCAGCAGGGCTGGCCGGCGGTGCGGGTCACCGATGCGGTGGACAACTTCGACCGCCTGCGCCGGAACGTCCATTCGGAGACCGGGCGGGCCTACGGCGACACCCCGGCCTTCTTCGACGCCGGCTACTGCGCCAAGATCACCCGCATGCTGGTGGTTTCCTTCCGCCACCTGGCGTTCGCCCCGCCCCCGCCCCAGAACGTCGGCCTGGGCGGCTGCGGCACCCCGGACGCCAGGCTGTTCTGGATGCTCCCGGACGACCCCCGGATCACCGGGGTGGTGATCTACCACCGCCGGGCCGACACGGTGCAGTGGCAGCAGACCCGGGCGTTCCCCAAGTCCGAGAGCCAGGTGATCCCCGGCCTGGGCACCGACAGCGACGTGTTCGCGGTGGCCACCCTGGACGCCCAGGGCGACGAATCGCTGCCGGTGTCGCCCAGGAGCGTGGCGTTCTAGCGTCCGTGTCCCGGCCGGGCTGTGTCTGCCGACGGCTCCCCTTGCGTCGTCCGTTCCCATCTTGCCCGCGCCGACCCACCGCGGGTCCCCCGGACAGGCGCCGACCCACGCTTACCGGATTTACTTGTCCGTGCTCGCAAGCTGCGCGCGAACAAGTAAATCTGGTTTGCCGTCCGCAAGCCGTCAGAACCCTTGGCCGCGGTTCCTTGACGCCCTTCCTATCGATCCTGTTCCCCCTATGGAGTCCTCATGAAGGGGAACGGAACCTTGGAAGGAGGGGCAGCCCTGGTCGGCTAACCCGTTTTGCTTGTTGTGCCCGCAGCTTGCGAGGACACAACAAGCAAAACGGGTACGCATGGGTCGGCGCGTGAACCCCGAAGACGTGGTGGGGCGGCGCGAGAGCACGGGAGATGGACGACGCACCCGGGGCCGTCGGCAGACACGGCAGGGTCGGGACCCGGACGCTCCGTCAGGGAAGGTTCTTGATCCACGCTGCCACCGGCCCCAGGTCGGCCAGGGGCACCTCGTCCCCGTAGCCTCCCAGGGCCGAGGCGCCGTCCAGTTCCTGCCGCGGGCGGGTCTCGTGCTTGAGCAGGTGGTTGGCCTCGGGGATCTCGATCACCGTTCCCTTGAAGGCCGGCGGGACCGGGGCCGGCTTCCAGGCCATCACGTCCCGGTCCCCCCACACCAGCGCCATCGGGGCCAGGGCCCGGGCCGCCAGGGGCCAGGGGTCCAGGTCCAGGGTGGCGCGCACGAAGTCCAGGGTCTCGGGGGCCATGAGCGCCGCGCCCAGGCGGGCCAGGGCCGGGTGCACCGCCGGGCCGGCCTGGGGCAGGGGGCCGCGGGCGCGGATGGCCTGGAACACCGACGCCAGGTAGTCCAGGTTGGGGGCGGCGATCTCCTTGGGCAGCTGGCGCCGGACCTGGGTGGCGATGCACCCGGCCATGGTCTCGGGGGGCATGCCCAGCAGCAGCAGGGCGTCGGCCTGATGCGCCGCCAGGAGGGAGAGCAGGGCCCCTTCGCCCAGGCCCACCAGGAGCAATCGGCGGTCCCGGGCTTCGGGCAGGGCCCGGGCCGCGGCCAGGGCGGCCCGCACGTCCCCCTCCTGGGCGTCCAGGGAACTGTCCAGCCTGGGGTCGCGGGTGCCGTGGATGCGCTTGTCGTAGCGCAGGGAGCCCACCCCCTGGTCCCGCAGCCACTGGGCCAGAGCCCGGGCCGGGTGGCTGTCCGGCAGCATGGGGTTGACTCCGTCCCGGTCCAGGGGGCCCGAGTCCCCCACCAGCACCGCGAACCAGGCCCGGCCCTCCGCCGCCAGCACCGTGCCCTGCAGGGGGAACTGGTTGAACCCCGGGAAGGCCACGTCCCGGGAGGACGGGGCGGCCTGGACTTGGGCGGGAGGGACGGCGGGCTGCATGGGGCCTCGTGTCTCGATTATCACCCGCTCCTCGTGGATAATGACGGATCTTTCGGCACTCCCGCCGCCGTCTCTTGCCCAGGTTCGCCATGGCCCGCACCGATCCCCACTCGTACTTCGACGATGCCCAGCCCCGCGCCACCCGCTGGGTCCTGCGCCTGCTGGCGGACTTCGACAGCCGGACCCTGGGGGGCGAGATCACCCTGGTGTTCCCCCGCCCGGCGGAAGGGGACCTGGACCTGGACACCAAGGGCCTGGCCATACACCGGGCCTGGGTGGTGGCCACGGACCTGGATGTGCCCTTCGAGCTGGGGCCGGAGCAGCCGATCCTGGGGCGGCGCCTGCGCCTGCACCTGCCCGCGGACACCCGGGCGGTGGCCATCGCCTACGAGACGTCGCCCCAGGCGGCGGGCCTGCAGTGGCTGGAACCGGCCCAGACCGAAGGCGGGCAGCACCCGTTCCTGTTCAGCCAGTGCCAGGCCATCCACGCCCGCACCCTGGCGCCCTGCCAGGACAGCGCCGCGGCCCGGATCACCTACGACGCCGAGGTGGTGGTGCCCGAGGGCCTGCGCGCGGTCATGTCGGCCGGACCCCTGGGCGACGAGCCCGGAGACGTTCCGGGCACCCGTCTGTTCCGGTTCCGCATGCCCCAGCCCATCCCCTCCTACCTCCTGGCCCTGGCGGTGGGCGACCTGGACAGCCGGGAGCTGAGCCCCCGCTCCCGGGTCTGGGCCGAGCCCGCCGCGGTGGAGCGGGCCGCCTGGGAGTTCGCGGAGGTGGAGGACCTGATCCGCACCGCCGAGGGCCTGTTCGGCCCGTACGAGTGGGACCGCTTCGACCTGCTGGTGCTGCCCCCGGCTTTCCCGTACGGCGGCATGGAGAACCCGCGCATGACCTTCCTCACCCCCACCCTGCTGGCGGGGGACCGCTCCCTGGTGGACGTGGTGGCCCATGAACTGGCCCACTCCTGGACCGGCAACCTGGTGACCAACGCCACCGCCGAGCACTTCTGGCTGAACGAAGGCTTCACCGTGTGGGCCGAGCGCAGGATCCTCAAGGCCCTGCGCGGCGACGACGCCTGGACCCTGGCCTGGGCCATCGGCCAGAAGGCCCTGGAGGGCGACCTGGAGCGGTTCCGGCACAGCCCGGAGCTCACCCTGCTGCGCACCCGGCTCCAGGGCGTGGACCCCGACGACGCCTTCTCCAGCGTCCCCTACGAGAAGGGGGCCCGGCTGGTGGCGGCCCTGGAGCAGGCCGCCGGCGAGGACGTGTTCGCCGCCTTCCTGCGGGCCTACATGAAGCGGTTCCGGTTCACCTCCATCACCACCGAGCAGTTCTGCGCCTTCGTGGAGGAGCAGATGCCCGGCGTGCTGCGCCGGGTGGACGCCGACGCCTGGCTGCACCAGCCCGGGATGCCCCCCGGGACGCCGGCGTTCCGCTCGGCGAAGCTGGAGGAGATCACCGCCCTGGCCCGGTGCTGGGCCCAGGGCGCGCGCCCCGCGGACGTCCAGGTCCAGGCCTGGAACCCCGACGAGCTGCTGGTGTTCCTGCAGAACCTGCCCCGCACCCTGACCCCCGAAGGCTGCGCCTGGCTGGACCGCAAGCTGGCCCTCACCGGGCGGGGCAACTACGAAGTCCTGGTGGAGTGGCTGACCCTGGCCGCCGCCTCCGGCTACCGGCCCGCGTTCGGGCGGATCCGGGAGGTGCTGCTGAAGGTCGGGCGGATGAAGTACCTGCGGCCCCTCTATGCGGCCCTGGCCGCCAACCCCGATACCCGGGAGCTGGCGCGGGAGATCTTCGCCCAGGCGGAACCCGGGTACCACAACCTGTCCCGGCGGGTGGTGCGGGGGGTGCTGGACAAGTACGCCGACTAGCGGTCCAGTCCCCCCGCCAATCCCAGGCTCCGCACGGTGTCCTGGTGGTCGCCCCCGCCCAGCTCGAAGCTGTCGAACCCGCAGCTCACCCGCAGGGCCCAGGTGGTGGCGGCCTGGGAGGGGCAGGGGTTGGAGTACCAGCCCCAGGGGATCCACTGGCGGTCGTCGGCGTACAGGTAGCCCACCCAGTCCCGCCCGGAGGGCAGGCGGTCGGGGTTGTAGTCGTGGGAGCAGTACCGGTCCACCCCGGCGATCATGGCGCGGGCAGTGTCCAGGAGCTCCCCTGCCCGGGCCGGGTCGGCGTGCGCGGGCTCCCGGTAGAAGTCGGCCAGCACGATGGCGGCGTTGATGGCGCCCCAGGTCCATTCCCCGGACATCTGGACGTCGGTGGCGAACGCGTCCGTGTTGCCCCGGGCGTCCCCGGCCCGGCCGTGGGTCCCCTGCAGGAAGAAGCCGTGGTCCACCGCCGCCGGGTCGCCGAACGGCTGCCCCGGGTCATGCCAGACCAGCGCCTTGGTGCGGAAGAAACCGGCCAGCCCCTGCTGGATCCGCGTCGCGTCCGCCAGGGACTGGTCCAGGTCGAAGTCCAGCGCATGGCGGTGCCCGGGCAGCGAGGCCCGGAGGTCCTCCAGGGCCGAGCGCAGGAACCTCAGGCCGGTGTACAGGGACCAGTTGTTCTCCACCGAGACGTCGAACCCCTTGGCCTGGTCCGGACTGCCCGGGTGGCGCACGTTGCGGTAGACCGCGCCGGTGGCCGAATTGCGCATGAGGTCCAGCGCGCGCAGGGCCCGGCAGGCGTTTCCCACCAGGGCCAGGGCGTCCAGGGGCGCCCGGGCCGCGGCCCAGCCCGGGCGCCCCCGGCCCTGGTTCCAGGCCGCCTGCATGGGCCCGATCAGGGCCGCCCAGGCTTCCTCGCCGGTGACCGCGTCCCAGCCGGGCCAGTCCATCACCGCCCCGGGCGGGGCCTGGGGGTCCCAGTGGGGATCCGGGTTCTGCCACCGGGGGGCGGGATAGGCCCAGTAGTAGGCGTTGCGCGCATCGTACGCCCGGCCCCGGGGGTCGGCGCCGGAAGCGGCGTCGACGGCCGATTCCCCGTACTGCCACCCCGCGCCTCCGGCCCGGTAGCTCTGGAACCCGCCGGGGTAGAAGGAAGTGAGCAGGAAGCGGTGGTACCCGGCCAGGGCGGCGGTGAAATCGCTCTTTTCGTCCCGGCTGAACCACCGGCTGCGCACCGCCGCCGACAGGGCGATGGACCAGCTGGCCATGTCATAAGCGTTGGCGCCCCAGGCCATCATCACCCGTTCGATGGCGGCGTCGTCGCTGCTGTCCTTGGGGACGTCCAGGCGATGGTCGTCGTGGGTGCGGTCGTATTCCCTGTAGGCATCGTTGTGGTCCAGCATCCAGCTGAAGTAGTCCGTGCCCAGGAACCCGTACCCGGAGGTGACGTCGTAGCTGCGGGGGAACACGAAGGACGAGGCGTCCCGCACGTCGCCCTCGGTCCAGACCTGGTTGCGGATCCAGCGGGCCTCCCGGACCACCCGGTCGGAAGGGCTGAAGCCCCGGCCGGCCAAGGGGGTATAGGGTGGATAGGCCTGGCCTGGGGGCAGGGGCCGGTCCGGCGGGGCGGCCTGGGCCGGGGAGGGGCCGGGGAGCAGGGCGAGGGCCAGGAAGGCGGGGGCGGCCGGATGGGCGAAGAGTCTCATGGCGGGATCCTTTTTATATAATTTCTTTAAACCAAGATGTTATTCATGCGGGGATGGCCCCAGCCACCTTAGGGACTCCGCCAGGAGATTGCAAACCCGGACCGCTTCAGGTTCGAACCACGGGAGCGCCGGCCAGGAACCTGGATCTCATTGAGCCTGGTGCCAAGAGGCTGCGCTTCATCGCGCCGGGCCATTGGTTTGCAAGAAGCCCATTCCTTGGCGGAAGGAACTGGGATTCGGAAGGCATGGCGGCCTTTCCCTACGTGATCATCAAACGCCTCGACCTGGCCAAGGCCCTGGAACGGGAACAGTCGAAAGATGGAAAGAGTGTAGGGCCGGCTGCTCCCGCCCTTCAGTGAGCCCGTTCAGTCCCGCACGACCGCCACCACCCCCCGCCGCACCCCCGGCGCCCCCGCCACGATGTTCCCGGTCTCCGGCCAGGTGCCGCCCCCCTGCCAGTCGCTGACCTCGCCCCCGGCCTCCCGCACCAGCAGGACCCCCGCGCCCAGGTCCCAGAGCTTCAGTCCCAGTTCGAAGAAGCCGTCGTAGATGCCGCAGGCGGTGTGAGCCAGGTCCAGGGCGGCGGAGCCGGCCCGGCGGATGCCCTGGGCCCGGGGATGGATCCTGCTCAGCGCCTGGTTGTAGGCCGGCCAGCGCTCCCCCAGCTGCCAGGCGAAGCCCGTGGCCAGGAAGGCCCCGTCCAGCCCGGGCCGGGCGGTGACGGCCATGGGCCGGCCGTTCCAGCTGGCCCCCTGGCCCCGGGCGGCGGCGAACAGGTCCTGGCGCAGGGGGTCCCACACGCACCCGGCCAAAGGGCCCTGGTCGTCCCACAGGGCCACGGACACGCACCAGTGGGGGAAACCCCGGACGAAGTTGAGGGTGCCATCCAGGGGGTCCACGATCCACCGGGGGCCCTCCCCCTGGCCCGAGGCGCCGGACTCCTCGCCCAGGAACCGGTAGTCCGGGAACCGGGCCGCCAGTTCCGCCTGGATGACCGCCTCGCTCTCCTTGTCGGCGGCGCTCACCGGGTCGTGCTTGGTCTTCTCCCCCACCGAGGCCGCGTCCAGGTGGCGGAACCAGCGCAGGAGCACCTCCCCTCCGGCCTCGGCGGCGGCGATGCAGGCTTTCAAGTGGGGCTGTTCCATGGCTTGCGCTCCGGGCTCCATTCTGGCCGGCTCGCGGCCGGGGTCACAATGGTTGTGGAGAAACTCGACAGTTTAGGTAAACTATTTCATAGAGGTGCCGGACATGCCCAAGGTCGTGAACATCGAACCCACACCTAACCCGGATGCCCTGAAGTTCATCGTCCAGCGGCCCATCCTACGCTCGGGCGCCCGGTCGTTCCGGGACTTCGCCTCGGCGGTGGGGGACCCGCTGGGGTCGCGGATCTTCGCCCTGGGGTCGGTCACTTCGGTGTTCTACATGGACCGCTTCGTCACCGTGAACAAGGAGCCATCGGCCGAGTGGACCGGGCTCATCGACCCGGTCTGCGAGGCCATCGAGGATCTGGAACTGGAGGCGGTGGACGGTACCGCCCTGCCCAGCGCCAAGGGCCTGGACGACGACGAGAAGCTGAACCGGATCAATGCCCTGCTGGAGGAGCGGATCCGTCCGGGGCTGGCCGGCGACGGCGGTGGGATCGAAATCATCTCCTTCGAGGACAATACCTTGCAGGTCAGCTACCACGGCGCCTGCGGTTCCTGCCCCAGCGCGGCCACCGGGACCCTGCGCTACATCGAGGGCATGCTCCAGGACGAGGTGGACCCTGGGATCCGGGTCATAAGCTACTAAACCTGTGGGTTCGTAATTTTGCCATTGCAATGGATGCAGGAAGTCTCATTAATTTATCAACACCCTTTTCCGTTCCCCCCACGGGATTGACAACCCCCCGTCCGCCGCAGGAGGCCGCCTTGCCCAGGACCGTGCTCGAAGTGGATCATCTGCACGCGCTCGGAGCCCTGGGGGCCACCTGCTTCACGGATCCCCAGGCCCTGTTCGACCAGGGGCTGGGACTGCTGGTGCGCCAGCTGGGGGTGGACCGGGCGGTGCTGGCCTCCCAGGCCGGCGGCGAGCTGGAGAGCCTCTGGTGCGTGGAAGCGGGCGCGGAGCGCCCCGGGGGCGAGAACCGGGTCCCGGAGCCCGGCCTGGGCTTCTGCCCCGAAGTGCTGCGCCAGCCCGCGGCCACCCTGGTGATCTCCAATTCGGCCCAGGATCCGCGCTGGAAGGCCCATCCCGGCTGGCAGTCCCAGGGGATCCGCGCCTACGTGGGCGCGCCCCTGCGCAGTTCCGGGCGGACCCATGGGGTGCTCTCGGTGCAGAGCGAGGCGGCGCGCGTCTGGCAGCCGTCGGAGATCGCCCTGGTGAACGTCCTGGCCGTCCTGCTGGGCCAGGCCCTGGAGGCGGAATCGCTCAAGGCCCAGCTGGCCCAGACCCAGGCCTTCCTGGAACTCGCCACCGCGGTGGTAGAGGACCAGTCCATGGAGAGCCGCCGCACTGGGCTGCCGTCCCGGCGCTTCCTGGAGATCTGGTGCCGGTCCCACCTGGTCCAGGCCCGGCGCCGGCGGGAAGTGGTCGCCCTGGCCGCCTGGACGCTGGCTTCCGCCCCGGGCCGGAACGAGGCGCTCAAGCAACTGGCCGCCTCCCTGCGGGGGGTGGACCTGCTGGTGGACCTGGACCGGGACCGCTTCCTGCTGGTGCTGCCCCGCACCTCCCGGGCCGGGGCCGAGGTGGTCCTGGAACGGGTGCGCCAGGTCCTCGGGCCGGTGCCGGTGGGCGCCACGCTGTGGAATCCCCTGCTGGAGCCGGACCGGGACGCCCCCACCCTGGAGCCGGCCATCCGGAGGGCCCAGGCGGCGGAACCGGGGGGGGTGGAAGCCCGCGCCAGGGGGGACCATGATGGGACCGTGGCCTGGTCCATGCTGGAACCTGACCGGGCCAGTTTCCTGGAGAAGGCGGGGCAATGGTGAAAAACCGCACCGGAACTTCGATGAAGAATGCAACGGAGGCCACCATGGGCCATGCGGCGTTCGTCGATGCGGCCGTGGACCTGGCGACCCCCGCCGGCGCGGCGCCGGACCCGGAAAGGCTCCGGCAGTGGTACCGGACCATGCACATGGGGCGGATCCTGGACGACAAGGCGCCCAACTACCTCAAGCAGGCCATCGGCTGGTCCTACCACGCGCCCTGCGCCGGGCACGACGGCATCCAGCTGGCCCTGGGGCTCAGCTTCCGGGCCCGCAAGGACTACCTGTTCCCGTACTACCGGGACATGCTCACCTGCCTGGCCGCCGGCCTCACCCCCCTGGAGATCATCCTCAACGGCATCTCCAAGGACACCGACGTGGCCGGGGGCGGCCGGCACATGTCCAACCATTTCGCCAAGCCCGAGATCCACATCCAGAACGTCTCCAGCTGCACCGGCAACCACGCCCAGCACGCGGTGGGCCTGGCCCGGGCGGTGAAGACCTATCGTTCGGACGCGGTGGTGTTCTGCAGCCAGGGGGAGAGCAGCGTCTCGGAGGGCTACGTCTACGAGGCCGTCAACGGCGCCACCCGGGAGCAGCTGCCGGTGGTGTTCGTGGTCCAGGACAACGGCTACGGCATCGCCGTGCCCAAGTCCGACCAGACCGCCAACGAGGACTACTGCGACAACTTCACCGGCTTCCTGCACCTGAAGATCGTCAAGTGCGACGGCAAGGACCCGGTGGATTCCATGCGGGCCATGCGGGAGGCGCTGGCGTTCGTGCGCACCGGGGAGGGCCCGGCCATGGTCTACGCCCACTGCGTGCGCATCGGCAGCCACTCCAACAGCGACAAGCACGAGCTGTACCGCTCCCCCGAGGAACTGGCCGCGGCCCGGGCCCAGGACCCGCTGCCCCGCTTCCGGGCCTACTGCCTGGCCCACGGGGTGCCGGAGGCCGAACTGGCGGAGATCGAGCAGCGCAACCTGGAGGAGTACAACACCGCCTCGGACGCGGCCCTCAAGGCCCCCGACCCCAGCCCCGCCAGCATCACCGAACACCTGGTGCCGGAGCCCTGGGTGTCCGAGGCGTTCCCGGACGGACTGCCCACCGGGTCCGGCCCCCAGGGGTCCGGCCTCCAGGTGAGCATGCTCACCGCCATCAACCAGACCCTCAAGGAGGAGTTCCGGCACAACCCCGACACCTACATCTGGGGCCAGGACGTGGCCAGCAAGGGCAAGGGGGGGATCTTCAACGTCACCAAGGGCATGCAGCAGGAGTTCGGGCGTGCCCGGGTGTTCAACGGGCCCATCGCCGAGGACTTCATCACCGGCACCGCCGACGGCTTCTCCCGCTTCGACCCCCGGATCCGGGTGGTGGTGGAGGGGGCCGAGTTCGCCGACTACTTCTGGCCCGCGGCGGAGCAGCTGATCGAGCTGTCCCACGAGTACTGGCGCACCCGCGGGCAGTACTCCCCCAACGTCACCATCCGCCTGGCCAGCGGCGGCTACATCGGCGGCGGGCTGTACCACAGCCAGAACATCGAGGCCTGGCTCACCAGCCTCCCCGGGATCCGGGTGGTGGTGCCCGCCTTCGCCGACGACGCCGCCGGGCTGCTGCGCAGCTGCATCCGCTCCCGGGGCGTGACCCTGTTCCTGGAGCCCAAGTTCCTGTACAACTCCGCCCAGGCCAAGGCCTTCGTCCCGCCCGAGTTCGCCGTGCCGTTCGGCAAGGCGCGCGTGCGCCGGGAAGGGAAGGACCTGACCGTGCTGGCCTACGGCACCCCGGTGCACTTCGCCCTGGAGGCGGCGCGCAAGCTGGAGGCCGAGGGCCGCTCGGTGGAGGTGGTGGACCTGCGCAGCCTGAATCCCCTGGACACCGGTACGATCTTCGCCAGCGTGCGCAAGACCCACCGCGCCATCGTGGTGCACGAGGACAAGGTGTTCGGCGGCTTCGGGGGCGAAGTGGCGGCCCAGGTGGCCCAGGAATGCTTCCCCTGGCTGGACGCCCCGGTGGCCCGGGTGGGCTCGGCCTTCACCCCCGTCGGCTTCAACCGGATCCTGGAACGGGCCATCCTGCCCAACACCGAGAAGGTGCTGGAGGGGATGCGCCAGGTGCTGGCGTTCTGATTCCGGCCCGGCCCGCGGTCAGTTCCCGGCTGCCGCGGCGGCCGCCGAGAAGAAGTCGCGGGTCCAGTATGGGTTGCGCTGAAGGCCGAGATCATAGTGTTTTTTCACCAGGCCATGGATGCACGCGATCACTCTCTGGGTCGCCATGTGCTTGTCCAGGGGCGGCAAGGCCTTGAAGGTCTGGGCGCCGTCCTTCGCTCTCCTGATCTTCGGGGCGGTCGGCGTGTCTCCCAGGCCGAAGAAGTCGCCGGCGAAGACGCTCGTGTTGAAGATCTCCCCGGCGCGGGTCACCCCCACGGTGATGGGAGCCCCTTCATACTGGCCCAGGTCCGGCATGGTCTTGTAGACGCTGTCTTTCAGGTAGCGCCTTTCGATGTTCTCCGCCGGGATGCCGAATTCCTTGACCAGGAAATCGCGGACGGCTCTGAAGGCGCGGCGTTCGGTGAGGCGTCTCCGGCCGCATGGGTCTCCGCCGGGGAGAGGGAGGCGGCCAGCGTGGTGCCGTCCGCCGGCAGGCCGGTCCTGGCCTTGTTTTCAACCAGACCGGAGGCCGCGAGGGATTCCGGGCTGGATGGGGATTCCAGGGACCGACCGTCCCGGCCGGATTTGCCCTCCTGGATGGTGAGGATGTTGCCCCTGTCCGGGCAGGCCAGCCGGGGTTTGGCCGACGTCGAGACGGCGGCCAGCACCGAGGACTCCTCCCCGAACTTGAACCGCAGGGACCAGCGTTCGGTCCGCGCCGGGCCCAGATCCATTTCCAGCACGGCCTCCAGTTCGAACGGATCGCTGCCGGGCGTGGGCGTGACCACCAGCTTCTCCCCGGGGCGGACCGGGACCTGGTGGAACCCGGTCACGGGGGTCGAGACCGTTCCGGCCACGATCTCCAGGGCCAAGCCCGCCACCGTGGCATCGGAGCTGACCTGGCCGGGGCAGAGGGTTCGGTTGACGATTTCAATGGGCTGGGCGGCGAATTCCCAGGTCCCGCACAGGGCCAGGGCGCCAAGGATGCCGCGTCGGAGCAGGCGGTGGGGAAGCATGAATCCTCCAAGAAGCGGGCCAGGCGGCCCACCGGGTCTCCTGGGGATGAATGCTGTCCATGAATCATTTGTTCCAGCGGCTCCGGAATTTCCGGGCGACCGTCCGGGCACGGGGGCCAGCCGGGTTTTTTCCACGACCGCCGAGGCCGTGTCTGAGTCCGCCTGCCCTGGATCACCTGTGATGGTGTTGGCCCGCTGAATGGCCGAAAGGACCCACAAGCCGCCCAGGTCAGCATCCGGGACCGAAGCGCTTGCCCCCCAAAGGAAGGAGTCTCCATGGCGGTCTGGCCGCGTGTCCTGTTGGCCCTCAGCATCCCCTGCGCCGCGGCGGTGGCCGGGGCCCAGCCCGGTACCGAAAGCGGCGCCGGGAGCCCGCGGGCGTTCGCCCTGGCGAAGGTGATCACCGGCGAGGCGTCCGTGGCCCCGGCCCAGGGGCCGGAGGCCTGGCGCCGAGCGGCCGAGGGCGGGGACCGGAACGCCCAGGCCATGCTGGGATCCATGTACTGCCTGGGCCAGGACGTGCCCCGGGATCTGGGACAGGCGCTGTTCTGGTACCGCAAGGCGGCCGAAGGGGGGGACCCCCAGGCCCAGGCCATCCTGGGCTTGATGCTCGAGGACGGGGCCGGGGCGGCCAGGGCTTCCCAGGAGGCGGCCGGGTGGCTGCGCAAGGCCGCGGACCAGGGCAACGCCGCGGCCCAGGCCCGGCTGGGGGAGAAGTACCTGGACGGGGACGGGGTGGCCCAGGATCCGGCGGCCGCCCGCCGGTGGCTGCGCGCGGCGGTGGAGCAGGGGGACGCCGGGGCCCAGGCCAAGCTGGGGGCCCTGTGCTACCTGGGCCAGGGCCAGCCCCGGGACCCGGGCGAGGCCCTCAAATGGCTGCGTCTGGCCTCGGCCCAGGGCGACGCCTCGGCCCAGGGCTGCCTGGGGGTGATGTACGCCCTGGGGGACGGGGTGCCCCGGGACGAGGTGGAGGGCTACGCCTGGCTGCTGCGGGCCCGCAGCGGCGGTGACGCCATGGCCGCGGACGCCGTGGGCGCGGTGGAGGCCACCCTCACCCCGGCCCAGAGGGAAGCCGGACGGCGTCACGCCGAGCGGCTGAACAGCCAACCGTAGCGGTCAGGCCGGGATCCCCGCGCTCTCCGCCGCGGCGGCCAACTCCTCGGCGATGGCCTGGGGGGTGCGCTCCACGAAGGAGGTGCGGCCCAACAGGTGCAGCAGCCGGCCGTCCCGGAAGATGGCCACCTGGGGGGAACTGGGGGCGGCCCCCTCGAAGTAGCTGCGGGCCCGCTGGGTGGCCTCGGTCTCCATGCCGGCGAACACCGTCACCAGGTGGTCGAAGCGCAGCCCCTTCTGGCGCAGGGCCTGGATCACCCCGGGGCGGGCCCCGGCGGCGGCGCACCCGCACACGGAGTTGACCACCAGCAGGGTGGTGCCCAGCCCCTCCAGGGCCCGGTCCACATCCTCGGGGCTCATGAGCTGGGTGAAGCCGGCTTGGACCAGTTCCTCCCGCATGGGAGCGACTTGGTATTCGGGGTAGTTGGCCATACGGATGCTGCCTCCGAGCATAGTTTACCGCTCCGGTCATATTTTTCCAGGCCGGGGTCAGAATCCGCAGCGGTATGCCATCATTGGGATTCGTGGGAGCGATCGAATGAAGGATTTTTTCCGTTCCATGCTGGCTTCACTGGCAGCGTTGACCCTGTTCGTGGGGGGCGGTCTGGCCCTCTTCACCGGGATCGCGTTCACCGTGGGGTCGAGCAAACCGGCGCTGGCTCCCCGGAGTGTGTTGATCCTCAACCTTTCCACCTCGTTCCCCGAATCGGTGCAGGATCCCAATCCGGCCGGGCTGATCCAGCGGGCCATCGGCGGGTCCGAAGAGCCGGCCCTGCCGCTGGCCGGGGTGCTCCAGGCCCTGGACCGGGCGGCCAAGGACAAGTCCATCTGCGCCCTGTACCTCACCGGCAACGTGCGGGTCCAGGGCTACGGCTCGGGGCCCGCCGCCCTGAAGGAGCTGCGCGAGGCCATCCAGCGCTTCAAGACCGAGTCCGGCAAGCCGGTGATCGCGTACAACCACCTGTGGGACCGCCGGGAGTACTACCTGTGCGCCGGGGCGTCCAAGGTCTGCGTGAACCCGTTCGGCCAGTTGGACATGACCGGGCTGTCGGCGGAGCCCATGTTCTTCGCCGGGGCGCTCAAGAAATACGGCATCCAGGTGCAGGTGACCCGGGTGGGGCGCTACAAGAGCGCTGTGGAGCCGTACCTCCTGGACCGGATGAGCGACGCCAGCCGGGAACAGCTGTCCAGCCTGCTGGGGGACATCTGGGAGGACTGGAAGGACGCGGTGGCCGAGAGCCGCAGGCTGGCCCCGGCGGACATCCAGGACCTGTCCGACCGGTGGGGCATCGTGCAGGCCCAGGACGCCCTCAAGGCCGGGCTGGTGGACCAGCTGGCCACCCCGGACCAGATGCTGGACGAGCTCAAGGCCCTGGCCGGGCGCAAGGCCTCCGACCCCGACTTCCCCCAGGTGGACATGGCCACCTACATGCACCTGCCGGTCCCGGCCCAGGGACACAACCGCATCGCCCTGGCCTTCGCCGAGGGGGACATCGTGGACGGCAACGGGCGCATCGGCCAGGTGGGCGGCGAACGGCTGAGCCAGGAACTGCGCAAGCTGCGCCTGGATCCCCAGGTCAAGGCCGTGGTGCTGCGGGTGAACAGCCCCGGCGGCAGCGCCCTGGCCTCGGAGCTGATCCAGCGGGAGGTCATCCTCACCGCCAAGGTCAAGCCGGTGGTGGTCTCCATGGGCTACCTGGCCGCCTCGGGCGGGTACTGGATCTCCACCTACGGCACGCGGATCTTCGCGGAGCCCACGACCATCACCGGCTCCATCGGGGTGTACGGGCTGCTGCCCAACGTGCAGAAGCTGGCCAACGACCACGGGGTCACCTGGGACCACCTGCAGACCTCCCGCATGGCCGGCCTGGAGAGCATCGCCCGGCCCAAGACCGCCGCCGAGCTGGCCCGGATCCAGGACCTGGTGAACGAGGACTACGAGCAGTTCCTCGCCCGGGTCTCCGCCAGCCGCGGGATGCCCCGCGACAAGGTGGACGAGATCGCCCAGGGGCGGGTGTGGTCCGGGCGCCAGGCCCAGAAGCTCGGGCTGGTGGATGAACTGGGCGGGATCGAGGATGCCGTCCGCTACGCGGCGAAGCGCGCGCACATCGAAGGCGACTACCGGGTGGACAACCCGGCCGAGCCGCGGACGCCCCTGGAGCGCATCCTGAGGATGCTGAACGACACCGAGGAGCGGGGCTTCAGCCAGTCCGGCCTGGGCCCGGCCTCGGAGCTGCGCGGCCGCCTGGAGCAGCTGCTGGCCAACATCCAGGCCCTCGACGACCCCCGAGGCGTGTACGCGCGCATGCCCTTCGACCTGAACCTGCGGTGATGGACCTCCGCAAGCTCGGTCCCGGCGACTACCGGGAGATGCCCTGGAAGAACGGGGGCGGATCCACCACGGAGCTCATCATCGAGCCCCCCGGGGCGACCCTGGGCGGGGGCTTCCTGTGGCGGATCAGCATGGCCTCGGTGGCGGCGTCGGGACCGTTCTCCAGCTTCCCGGGGATCGACCGCACGCTCCTCCTCCTTGAGGGAGCCGGGCTGGAACTGGACCACGGTCAATTCGGGCGCGCCGTGCTGCGGGGGCCCTTCCAGCCGGCGGCGTTCTCCGGCGACTGGCCCACCTGCGGCCGGCTCCTGGACGGCCCCTGCCGGGACTTCAACGTCATGTCCGCCCGCGGGCGGGTGCGGCACGAGGTCGCTGTGCTGCGCCCCGGACGGACTCCGGTGCCCCTGCCGCAGGCGCCCACGGTGCTGGCGTACTGCGCCCGGGGCGCGGCCGCGCTGGACCCTTCCGGGCTCCGCCTGGGGCCGGGCGAACTGCTGCGGAGCGACGGTGGTCCGCCGTCGCGGCCGTCGGAGTCCGGCCTCCGCGTGACCGGGTGCGGCGAAGATTGCGTGCTGGTGGTGATCGCGGTGGACCCCGTGGAGCCCGCTTGGCAAAGGGCGGCCAAACGGCCTTAATGGGGTTATGAAAGGCTCGCGCTCCCGTTATGATTGACGGGAGTCTTCTTTCAGCTTGGATCCCTGGATGCAAAACTGGATGACATCCGCCCGCTCGAGGCTCGTCTTCCAGGCCGGAGCCTTGGTCCTGCCTGCGGCCGGGGCCGGTTCCTGGAACGGCGGCGCCGTGCCGGGCCCGTTGGAGGGCATGGGGCTGATCGGCTGGCTCTCCCTGGCCACCCTGGCCCTGGCCGGGCTGGCCCTGGCCCGCTCCCTGTCCCTGCGCCGGCAGGTGGAGCAGAGGACCGAGGCCCTGCGCAAGGCCACGGAGGCCAACCGCGCCAACGAGCAGTTCCTGTCCAACATCCTGGAGGCCATGCCCCTGGCGGTGTTCGGCAAGGACCCCAACGCCCAGTGCCGCTACGTGCTGTTCAACCGCAAGGCGGAGGAGGTGTACGGCCTCACCCGGGACCAGGTGCTGCACAAGACCGACTACGAAATCTTTCCGGAGGAGCGGGCCAACGTCCACTGGGGCACCGACCTGGAGGTGATCCAGAAGGGCGAGATGCTGGACCTTCCCGAACTGCTGGAGCCCGCCGGCGGGCGCGAGCCGATCCACCTGCACGCCCGCAAGATCCTGATCCGGGATGCCGACGGCGGGCCCTGGCTGATCCTGGGCATCTCCGAGGACATCAGCGGGCGGGTGAGCATGGAGACCGAACTGAGCCGCAGCCGGGAAGGCCTGGCCAAGGCCCAGGCCCTGGCGGGGATCGGCAACTGGGAATGGGTGCGCACCACCGGGGAGGTGCTCTGGTCCGACCAGATGTTCCGGATCCTGGGCTGGGAGCCCGGGGCCGTGGTCCCTTCGGTGCGGCGGATCATGGAACGCACCCACGCCGACGACCGCGCGCTGTTCGGCCGGAGCCTGCGCCGGCTGGTGGTGGGCCGGGAAGTGCCGCCCCTGGACTTCCGGGCCATGCTCCCGGACGGTTCCATCCGCCACTTCCACGCCATCCTGGAGGCGGAGCCCGGGCCCGACGGACGGCCCCAGCGCCTGCGGGGCACCATCCAGGACGTCACCGAGCGCCGCAACACCGAGGACGCCTTCCGCCAGGCGCAGAAGCTGGAGAGCCTGGGCGTCCTGGCCGGGGGCATCGCCCACGACTTCAACAACCTGCTGTCCGCCATCGGCGGCAACCTGGAGCTGGCGCAGATGAACATGCGCCCGGAGCCGGGCGCCGCGCCCTTCCTGACCAAGATCGAGAAGATCCTCAAGCGCGCCTCGGACCTCACCCGGCAGATGCTGGCCTACTCCGGCAAGGGCAAGATGGTGGTCAAGAAGCTCAACCTCAACCAGGTGGCGGAGGAGATGCCCCACCTGCTGGAGGTCTCCATCTCCAAGCGGGTCCAGCTCCACTACCAGTTCGAGCCCAGCCTGCCGCCCATCGAGGCGGACGCGACCCAGGTCCAGCAGGTGATCATGAACCTGGTCACCAATGCCTCGGAGTCCATCGGCGACCACGACGGCGTGATCACCCTGACCACCGGCGTGGAGTACCTCGACGCCCCCCACGAGCAGGTGGAGAGCCACGGCTGGACGGTGGCGCCCGGCCTGTTCGTCACCCTGGAGGTGGCCGACACGGGGTGCGGCATGAGCCCGGAGACCCGCCGGCGGCTGTTCGATCCGTTCTTCACCACCAAGTTCTCCGGACGTGGCCTGGGACTGTCGGCCATGCTGGGCATCCTCAAGGGCCACAACGCCGGTATCCGCATCCGCAGCCGCGAGGGCGAGGGCTCCTCGTTCAAGCTGTACTTCCCGGCCAGCGTCACCGGGAGCGTGCCCCAGCCCCCGCCGCCCCCGGTGGTGAGCCGGCCCGTCGCCGGAGGGATCATCCTGCTGGTGGACGACGAGCCCGACATCCTGGAAGCCACCACCGAGCTGCTCACGGCCATGGACTTCAAGGTGGTCCAGGCCCGCGACGGGCTGGAGGCGCTGGAGCGGTACCGGGCCGCCCCGGCGGCCTTCTCCCTGGTGCTCATGGACCTCACCATGCCCCGGATGGACGGCCGGGAGGCCCTGCACGCCATGAGGGCCCTGGACCCGGACCTCAAGGTCGTGCTGTGCTCCGGCTTCAACGAGGCGGACGTGACCAAGGACATCCCGTACTCGACCCTGTCGGGGTTCCTGCAGAAGCCCTACACCTTCCAGGGCCTGAAGGACGTGGTCCAGCAGGCCCTGAGTCCGGTGGTGCCCGGGTAGGGCCAGGCTACTTCTTCCCGCCCCCGATCAGCACGGTCGCAGTCTGCTCGTTGTTCTTGGCGTCGGCGACCCGGACCAGGACCCGGCTGCCCTTGACCTTCTCCCTGGGCACCAGGACGCTGAAGGTCTTCTCCCGGGCGTCGAACAGCCCGTCCTCCGGCACGATCTCCAGCCAGGCGTCGCCGTCGGCGCACAGGGCGGCCTCTTTGAGGACGGAAAGGTCGTCCTTGGCCTGGAACTTCACCCGGATCCCGTCGCCCTCGGGCGCCGCGGAGAGGTTGGAGATGACCGGCGGAGTGTGGTCCACGATGAACACCGGGGTACGCCAGGCGGCGGTGAGGGCCGAGTTGAACGGTTCGCTGGGGGCGTCCGAGGCGGTGACCTCCAGGCGGTAGCGGCCGTCGGGCACCAGCAGGGTGTCGAAGGTGAAGAACCGCTCGCTCCAGGCCTGCTCCAGCTCCATCGGGGCCCCGGCCTCCGGCAGCAGCCGGATGCGGAAGCTGAGCTGGTCGCCGTTGGGGTCGGAGACCCGGAACAGGAACGCCTGGGCCCCCCGGCGGAAGGACCGCTTCTCCCCGCCGGGGAGGGCGAGCGTCGGGATCGCCTTCTGGGCTTCCAGGGGCACCCGCTCCAGCCCGTACTCGTCGGGCGGGCCGGTGCGGGTGACGACCACCCCGGGCGGCAGGATGTCCACCCCGTCCCACACCGGGGCCAGGTTGCGGTTGGCCCAGTGGATGACCACGCTCTCCACCGCCGGGGTGGCGCCGCCCCGGGTGCTGGCCAGCTTGAGCCGGAACTGGGCGAACCGCGCCGGCGGCAGGGCCGGGCGCTCCCCGCTCTTCAGGGGAGGTGTCCACGGGGTCCAGGTGCCGTCCGGGGTCTCGGTGGAGCCCAGCCGGGTCTGCAGGGTGACGCTGGTGCCGGACGGGGTGTCCGCCTCCAGGTAGGCCCGGCCCCAGTCGGCCAGGGGCTTGGCCTTGAGGATGCGGCTCTCGATGGTGCCTTCGGTGGCCTGGGCCTCGTTGAGCAGGTGCAGCTCGGCGGGGTTGGAGCCCACCACCAGCAGGTCGGAGCCCATGTGCAGGAAGGCGTTGGCCTGGGCCGTGCCCAGGTCGTCCAGGGCGCTGAAGGGGTTCAGCCTGCGGGCCGCCTCGTCCAGCGGGATGGCGAACAGGCGGGAGCGGTTGCCGGTCCCCACCAGCAGCTGGCCGTTCCACAGGGTGAGGGCGAACAGGTGGCTCTGGGCGCTCTGCCAGAGGGTCCTGGGGACCCGGTCCGGGTCCAGGCAGATCACCTCGGACCGGGTGGCGGCGCCCGGCTCGGCCAGGTAGCCTTCCCGGCGCTCCAGGCTGCCCGTGCTGAGCCGGTTGCCCAGGCCGGAGGTGGCCCCCACGTACACCCGCCCCTGGTCGGCCTCGAGGGCGCGGACTTCCTCGTAGCCGGTGGCCAGGAGGGTCTCCAGGCGGCCATCGGAATAGCGCAGGACCAGGCCCCGGCCGTGGGTGCCCAGATAGTATCCGCCCCGCCCGTCCGGGGCGAGGCAGGTGAAGGCGGTCTCCTCGGGCAGATCGGCCAGCTTGCGGCTGCTGCCCTCCCGGGCCAGGAGCAGGGTCGCCCCCCGCTCGCCGCCGCCGGCCACCACCAGTTCGCTGCCTTCCACGGCCATGGCCCACACCAGCTTGGCGTCGATATCCGCGAACGGCTTCACGTCGCCGGAGGGGTTGACCCGGAACAGCTTGCCCTCGCCGCTGGGCGCCACCACCAGGTCCTGGCCGACCCTGGCCATGGCGAACACGATGCCGCCCTTGACCTGCGCCAGGGGCTTCATGGTGCCGGCAAAATAGTGGAACAGCTTGCCCTCGTTCCCGGCGCTGAGGAACACCCCGCTCGCCCCGTCGGGCACCGCGGCCCAGACCACCCCCTCCGGGAGCTGGGCCACCCGCCGCAGGTTCGGCCCCAGCCGCAGCCGGCCGTCGGCGTCGATGCGCACCCCCTTGAAGTCCGAGTGGATCCAGTCGTTGAAGGAGTCGAAGCTGGCCCAGGGCTGGTCGGCCCGGGCCAGGCTCACCGCGGCCGCCAAGGCCGCTCCCAGGATCTTCGTGACGGTTCTCATCGGGACAGGTCCTCTTCAGCGGTGGGTCTATTCAATGTTGAGGTCCAGGCTGACCAGGCCCCGCGCCTCCCGCTCCAGGGGCAGGACGCCGCGGCTGATGATCTGGCGTTGAAGGCGGTTGTCGCCCGAGTCGCCGTCGCTGCCCAGGAGGCTGCTGATGGACGGCGGCACCCCCTCGATGCGGCTCCCGCGCAGCCCCAGGCCGGGCATGGCCTGGACCAGCAGCCCGTAGACCTGGTTGTTCTTCATGCCGCCGTTGAGCAGCCGCACCATGTCGGCCAGGCTGTTGATCTCGATGGCGCGCTCGTCCGGGTCGGCGTTGATCAGGCTGAAGCCGTCGCCCACCAGGAGCGTGGCCCGGCCCGGCTTGGCGCTGGGCGGCACGAACAGGTTGAAGGTGGTGGTCTCCCGCACCCCCTGGATGTTCTGGAGGGTGACCAGCACCGGCAGGAACTCGCCCCGCTTCACCCTGGCCTTGAGGGTTCGGGCCCCGGCCACGGCGGTGAGGTCCAGGCGCTCCTCGGCCTTGACCGTGAGCGAGATGCCCTCGAACACCGGGCGCTCGAACGGGTTCAGGGTGATGAACTGGAGCACCGCGCCCACGTACGAGGCCAGCCGGGCGGGGCTCAGGTCGGCCACCATGCACTCCAGCTCCAGGGGCGACTGGCCCGCCAGCTTGATGTTCCCCTGCAGCGAAAGGCTCTGGAACCCCTGGCCCCGCACGTAGGTGGAGATGGTCTGGGTCAGCACGGTGGCGGCCAGGGAGGGCGTGATGATCGGGTGGTCCATGAGCTCGTACTTGAAGTTCAGGATCCGCTTCCCGCCCAGGTTCAGGCCGACCCGCAGGGGGACCATCCGCGGCTCGGCCCCCAGCAGACCGGCCACCCCGGCGCTGCGGTCCAGGCGCAGGGCGCCGATGGGGGCGACCGGGGCGGCCAGCTTGAACGAGGTCTGCCAGCTGGGCATGGAGGCCGCCACGGTGGCCGACCACAGGGGCAGGTCCACCTCCCCCAGGTTGAACAGCGGATGGCCGAACAGCAGGATCCGCTTGTGGTCCACGTAGGTGATGGTGCCGGCGCCGGTCATGACCAGGTCGCCCTGGACCAGGTTGATGGCGGCCATGCCGCCGGGCTCGATGGGGCTGGCCTCCTGGCCCGTCCCCGCCACACCCGCCTGCCCGGCCATGAAGGTCATGGGCAGGCCCTCGCAGAAGGTCCGGGCCTCGGGGGCCAGGTCCACCCCGAAGACCGGCATGGGAATCGCCTGGCCGCCGCCTGCCATGGTCGCGCCGCAGGCCGCCATGAGTTCGCCCACGGGGATCATCTGCCCGGTGAGGGCGCTCTTGAGCACGGTGGGCGGAGCCAGCTTGGGCAGGATGAGGGGGGTGCGGCTGGACGGGGTGTCCGGCAGGTCCCTGAGCTGGTCCAGCATCTCGAGGATGGGGGTCACTCCGGCGATGGGCTCCTTGCCGAACGGGAAGCCGATGGAGACGGCCCCCACCAGCTTGCCGTCGATGTAGCAGGGGGATCCGCTCATGCCCTGGAGGATGCCGGTCTCCGCCAGGGGGCCGCCGCTGGCCTTGATCATGATCAGGCTGCGGCCCGGCATCAGGTTGCGCTGGACCCCCAGCACCTCGAAATCGAAGCGGTCGATCCGCCCCCCGGCGAACACGGTCCGGCCTTGCCCCTTCATGCCGGGGTGGATGTCCTGCACCGGCATCGTGGCCGGGGCCTGCGCGCCCAGGGCGGCCGTGAAGAGCATGGGCAGGAGCAGGCGGACGAGGTCGGGCATGTGAAGATCCAGTGTAAGGAACAGCCTACCATCGGGCGCCGGGCAGACGGCTGGGAATCCTGTTAGTCTTTGGAGATGCGAATTCTGATCCTTGGCGACGTGGTCGGGGAGCCGGGGCGGAGGCTGTTGGAGGCCCACCTGCCGGCGCTGCGGCGGGACCTGGCGGTGGAATTCGTGGTGGTGAACGGGGAGAACGCCGCCCACGGCAACGGCATCACCGAGCGCATCGCGCGCCAGTGGCTGGACGAGCTGGGGGTCGACGTGATCACCACCGGCAACCACGCCTTCGACGTGAAGGACATCGCCCCCTGCTTCCAGAAGGAGCCCCGCCTGCTGCGCCCGGCCAACTACCCGCCGGGCACCCCCGGCAACGGCTACGTGAAGCTGCACACCCCGGGAGGCCAGGAGGTCCTGGTGGTCAACCTCATGGGCCGGGTGCACATGCCCGTCTGCGACGACCCGTTCCGCTGCGCCGACGCGGTCCTGGCCCGGGAGCGGGCCGACCTGGTCCTGGTGGACATGCACGCGGAGGCCACCAGCGAGTCCCAGGCCATGGGCTGGTACCTGGACGGGCGGGTAGCCGCGGTGGTCGGCACCCACACCCACGTCCCGACCCTGGACACCAAGGTGCTGCCCGGGGGAACCGCCTACGTCACCGACATCGGCATGGTCGGCCCTTATGAGGGGGTCATAGGAATGAAGAAGGAGAACAGCCTGAGCCGATTCCTCAAGGCCAAGGGGGACCGGTTCGAGGTGGCCGAGGGGGACCTCCAGCTGCACGGCGTCCTGGTGCTCACCGAGGGGAGGAAGGCCGTCTCCATTGAGCGTATTCTGAAAACCCTCCCCTGACGCCTCCCCTGACGCCTCCCCCGCCGGCCCTTCCGCGCCCTCGACGCGCGGCCTCCTGACGAGACCCGCCCGTGCCCAATCCCCTAGGCCATTTCAAGATCCTGGACCTGTCCCGCATCCTGGCGGGACCCTTCGCGACCCAGCTGCTGGCGGACTTCGGCGCCGAGGTCATCAAGGTCGAGCCCCCCACCGGCGATCCCACCCGGGGCTGGGGCCCGCCCTTCGACCGCGGGGACCACGGCGAGAGCGCGTACTTCCGCTGCGCCAACCGGGGCAAGCGCGCGGTCCGGATGGACCTGCGCGATCCCGGCGACCGGGAGCGGCTGACCGAGCTCATGACCGCCGCCGACGTGCTGGTGGAGAACTTCATGCCCGACACCGCCGAGGAACTGGGCCTCACCTGGGACCGGATCCACCTGGTGCATCCCAAGCTGATCGTGGCCTCCATCCGGGGATTCGCCTCGGATGTGTCCGCCTGCCGGCGGCCGGGGTACGACTTCATCATCCAGGCGGAGAGCGGCTGGATGTCCATCACCGGTGAGCCCGATGGCCGTCCCATGAAGTCCGGGGTAGCCCTGACCGACGTCCTGGCGGCGCTCTACACCGCCAACGGCATCCAGGCCTCCCTGCTGCACCGGGAACGCACCGGCGAGGCCCTGCACGTGGAAGTGCCGCTCATGGAGGCGGCCCTGGCGGCCCTGGTGAACGTGGGCGCCGCCGCCCTCATGACCGGGAAGCAGCCGGAGCGGCTGGGCAACGCCCACCCGCAGATCGTCCCCTACCAGACCTTCGCCTGCGCCGACCAGGAGATCGCCATCGGCGTGGGCAGCGACCGCCAGTTCGAGGTCCTGGCCCTCTGGGCCGGCATCGACCTGGACGCCGAGCCCCAGTGGCGGGCCAACCGCGGGCGGGTGCGGGACCGGGCCCGCCTGGTGGAAGTGCTGGAGCGCCACTTCCGGCGGCAGACTGTGGCCGAGGCCCTGGCCTTCTGCGAGGCCAACGCCATCCCCGCCAGCCGGGTCCGGACCGTGGACGACGTCCTCTTCCGGCAGGTCGGGGAACTCCACCAGATCATCCAGACCCTGTTCGACGAAACCGCCGGCCGCATGGTCCCGGTCCTGGCCTCCCCCGTGCTGCTGAACGACGAGCGCGCCTGCAGCGCGATCCCTCCCGCGCGGTGGTCGGAATGAAGCCCCGGGGCGGCCGGGGCCTGGCGCCCCTGGGCGCCCCGGCCCGGCACCCGGACCGGACCGCCCAGGCCGAGGACCGCCTGCGCCGGTCCTGGCTGCTGGTGGTGGGTCCCACCCTGGTCAACCAGACCCGCCTGGTGCGGTCCAGCCGGGGCATCCTGGTGGTCGGGTGCTGGCATCCCGACCTCATCCCCAGCCTCCGCCTCTCCGCCGCGGCCATCTGGCCCCAGTTGCGGGAGCGCCTGGACCGCCTTTGGAAACTCAAGTTCAACCGCCTGGAGATCGTCCCCTGCGACCCCCCCGAGCCCGAACCCCCCCGCCCCAGGCCCGCCCCCGCCGATCCCCTGCAGGCCGTCCTGGACCTCCTGCGCCGCCAGGGCAAAGAAGGGTGGACCCCCGGCCGGAACTGAGGTAGCATTTTGACTTCGTCGGGGCGTGGCTCAGCCTGGTAGAGCGCTCGGTTCGGGACCGAGAGGTCGGAAGTTCGAATCTTCTCGCCCCGACCAATACAAAAAAGGGAGGTACCGTCATGGGTGCCTCCCTTTCGTTTATGGGAGGAAAGATTCGAACTTCCGAGTCGGCAATGGCGCGCAGGTAGGAAAAGGCGGGGGACGCGGAAGCGTTCCCCGCCGGTCCGCCGTAGGCGGATTTCCGTGCGCAGCTGGAAGCAACGCACTGCGTTGCTTCGGGGTGAGCGATAGCGAACCGAAGTTCGAATCTCGCTCACCTAACCAGTACCGAGTACGGAGGTGCCCCCGTACGTTTGTTGGAGGAAAGATTCGAACCTCCGGTCAGCAATGGCGCGCAGGCTGATTCGGCCCTACGGCCCTCACCCCTCCAGGGCCGCCTTGGGCTGCGCCGATCCGGTCCTATTCGCCTGCGACGAATGGTGGAAAAGGCGAGGGACGCGCGATCGTTGCCATACGCCTATAATGCTTGCCAAAGACTTTCGAAGAACCGGTGCGAGCCTGGGAGGTGCGCATGGACAAGGGACTTCGGGTAATTGGTTTTCCCATCATCCTGGGCATGGTCCTCCTGGGCTGTGGCGGGGGCTCGGGCGGAGGCCCCGCCACCTCATCAGGCTCGGCGGTGGCCGAGGTGGAGATCAGCAGCGGCAATGCCCAGGCCGGTCCCGTGGGAGCAGAGTTGCCGGACCCGCTCATCGCCGTGCTGCTGGACGCCTCGGGCCAACCGTTGCCCGATACCACCGTGGACTTTGTGGTGACCCAGGGCAACGGCAGTGTATTCGCGCCCGCCGTCTCCTCCGACGCCCTGGGGCAGGTCGGTGAACGCTGGACCCTCGGCACAGCAACCGGGCCCCAGGAAGTGGATGTGCGCTCCGTCGATGCCTCGGGTACGACACATACCTGGGCGAAATTCCAAGCCACGGCCGTGGCCGGGCCTCCTTCCTCGCTGGCGATCGCCAGCGGCAATGCCCAGTCCGCGCTGGCCAGTACTCCGCTCCCGGCCCCGGTGGTCGTGCAGGTGCTGGACGGCTTCGGCAACCAGGCCCCCAACGTGGCTGTCACCTTCACCCCCGACAGCCAGGGAACGGTACAACCAGGCCAGACTACGACCGGTTCCAAGGGCAACGCATCCACGGTCTGGACCCTGGGGCCCGGGACCGGGGGCCAGAACCTGGCGATCGCCGTGTCCAGCGTTCCGAGCGCCGACGCGACTGCCAATGCGTACTCGTGGGCCGAAATTCCGTTCGCCATGACCAAATACGCTGGGGACCAGCAGAATGTCCTGCAGTATTCCTTTCCCCCCAATCCTGTGCAGGTGATGGTGACGGACCGCTCCGGCAACCCAGTGGATGCAGCGGAAATCGAATTTGACTTGGCGGGAAGCCGCCTTGCCACTGTTTTTTCCGGGCCGGACGGAATCGCGACCTGCCCCAGTTCCAGTATTCAAATCCCGCAGGTTGGCGCGGCGACGATCACGGCTTCGGTAATCTCTGGTCCGGGAAGCATCCCTGTAGGGGTTCCCCAGCCGCCGGTTCCACCGGTCACCTTCACCTTCACCGTCGACCCATCCAACGGGGCTCCCGACGGGACCTACAATGTGACGTGGAACGGGGTGGTTCAGATGCAGTTCACCCTCTCCAACGGCCAAGTGATCCTTTTCAATATTCCGGACTATTGTTGCACCTCCTTTGACTCATCCACCGGGGCGATAGGGTTTGAAATCGATGACGTAACTCCCAATCTCGGTACATATAGATATATATACTCCGGCACTCTGACGGTAGATTCCAACGGTCACGGTACAGCTTCAGGAACCATGAACTATAGGCACCTGACTTCAAATTGGTCCCTTCCTTGGACGGCCGCCCGGATCGAATGACCGGATCGCCTCAATGATCGACCCTGCATAGCCGTACAAGCGTGGGGGCAGACTCTTGGCGCTCCACGGGTCTTCACCCAAATAGGAGTCCGCTCGAAAAGTTGGGATCGGGGAACCTGAGCCCAGCCCCTTGCGGAGCCTGCTTCACACCACGATCCTCAGCCCCATCAGCCCCGCCAGGTAGGCGGCCTGCTCCGGGTCAACGATCACCCCCTTGAGATCCTCGATGCGCACCTGCACGCCCTTGATCCGGGCTCCCCGCAGGTCGGCGTGATCGAGCCGGGCGAACGAGAGATGTGCCTCTCCCAGATCGCTGCCGCGGAACACCACGCCCCGCAGATCGGCCTCTTGGAAGGAGCAGCCCCGCAGGTTGCAGTCCAGGAACCGAACCTCCTTGCAGGAGACCGAGGTGAAGTTGGCGAACGATGCGTTGCAGCCTTCGGCTACCACCTGCTTGAGGAGCGTCCCGGCCAGGTTCAGGCCGACCATGCGGCAGCCCTCCAGCCGCGTCCGGGCCAAGTGCGCCTTCTCCCAGACGGCGTTGGCCAGATCGCAGGCCTCCATCCGGACGTCCGCCAGGCCCAGCCGCGGAAGCCGGGTGCCGGACAGGTTCACCCGGGTCAGGGTGCTGCGGGAGATGGCCACCAGGGCCGCGGACTGGCCCGAGAAGTCATGGCCTTCGAACGACAGCCCTTCGTAGGCGGTTTCAGGGTTAAGGACACCTTCCCCGGCGGAAGGCGCCGGGGCTCGGGGATGGGGCGAGGGGCGCTGCTGTTTCATCGGGAGTTCCGGGTTTGGTCGTTTTCCGGGCGAGGGTGACGAACCCCGATCTGGACGATCCCAGGCTGACAGGCAAGCGTCAATGCCTGGGTTCCCGTGGATCCGAAAATGCCCGGCCGCTGCCAAGTCCGCTCAATAGCTGATCGACGGCAGCCAAGCCCCGGCCGGTTCGCTGTACAGCCCCGTGCTCATCAGGGTCATCGGCTGCACCACCCGCAGGCCCTGCTCCAGGCACCAGTGGAACAGGGCGGTCTGGCGGGACGGCACCAGGATCCCAGGTCCGGCGAAGCCTTCGGCCGAGGCGACCAGGGCCTGGAGGTCGGCGACGGTCTCGGCCACGGCATGGCCGAAGAAGGCCATGGCGGTGGCGTAGCCGGTGATCCGGCCGTCCCGCTCCACCACCCGGGCTTCGCCCTGGCGGATGGCCGCGGCCAGTTCGCCCAGGCGCTCGAAGCCGTGCACCCGGCGGCAGAGGGCGCTGGCCGCGGCCAGGTCCCCGCTCTGCGCGGCCCGCACCGCGCACCCGGGCACGCTGCGCTGGCGGGTGCGCCCCTGCATGCAGGAGAGCGGCTCCCGCACTTCGAATCCCAGGCTGGCGTACAGGGAGAGGGAGCGGTTGTGGAAGGCCGCCTGCACCAGCCGCACGCCCGCGGCGCCCCGCTGGGCGGCCTGGTCCATGGCTGCCCGCATGAGCCGGCGGCCGACGCCCCGGTCCTGGACCTGCGGGTCCACGGTGACGGGGCCGAGGCCGGCGATGGGTGAACGTTCGTCCAGGCAGTTGCTGCCGAGGATCCGGCCCTCCCGGACCGCCACCACGCAGTGGAAGCCGGGGTCGGCGAACAGTGTCGACAGGAGCCCCACGGCCATCTCCGGGCCTGGGAAGTCGCACGGGAAGCCGTGGGCCTGGTTGATGGCGGAGAACGCGGCGTAGCAGATCCTTCCGCATTCAGGCGCATCCTCCGGCACGGCCGGGCGCACTTGGATGGCATCGTCCTGGTGGGTGGACATGACCTGACCTCCTCGATCCAGCGTGGAAAAAATATGCCCTGCGTCCGTCCGCTCGGCAAGGGGTCCGCCAAATTGAAAGATAATGGAATCCTGCCCGAGGCCGCCCATGCCGCTGGACCTTGATTCTTCCCTCGCCTACGAAACCGTGGTCCGCGGCGACCCCCAGGGCATCCTCCTGCTGCTGCACGGAGTCGGTGGCAACGAAACCAACCTCGCCGGCTTGGCGGAGCAGGTGGATCCGAGGGTCGCCTGCGTCCTGCCCCGGGCGCCCCTGGCTTACGCCGCGGACCATTTCGGCTGGTTCGACGTCACCTTCCGGCCCTGGGGCCCGGTCATCGACCCGGACCAGGCGGAAGCCAGCCGGGCCCGGTTGGCGGCCCTGGTGGAGCGCCTCCAGGAGCGCTGGGGCGTCGGCCGGAAGCGGACGGTGATCGCCGGCTTCAGCCAGGGCGGCATCATGAGCGCCGGGGTGGGGTTGTCGCGGCCGGACCTGGTGTGCGGGTTCGGCCTGCTGTCCGGGCGCATCCTGCCGGAACTCGAGCCCAGGATCGCGCCGGCGGAGGCCCTGGCGGGACTCTCGGCCTTCGTCAGCCACGGCATCGAGGATCCGACCCTGTCCTGCGCCTGGGCCGACCGGTCCGACGCGTGGCTGACGAAGCTGGGCGTTCCGGTCGAATCGAGGCGGTACCCCGCCGGCCATGAACTCACGGCGGAGATGGCGCGGGATTTCCTCGCTTGGGCCACCGTCAGGCTTCTGCCTTCATGATCCCCTGCCGACCTCTTGCCTCCCGCTCCGCCGTCCGCACCAGGTCCCGCGCCCCCTCCCGCCAGCGGCGGTAGTGCAGGGTGAAGGCGGTCCCGCACACCACGCAGCCCAGGCCGCCCAGGGCGACGGTGAGGGGCGCCCCCAGGCGGTGCGCCAGGAGCCCCGCCAGCAGGCCGCCCAGGGGGGCCATGCCCAGGAACATCATGGTGTAGATGGACATCACCCTTCCCCGGAAGGCGTTCGGGACCATCATCTGGATCATGGTGTTGGTGGCGGCCATCTCCACCATGTAGGCGTATCCCGCCAGCAGCATCAGCGGCAGCGACAGCGGCAGCCAGTGCGAACCGGCGAAGCCCGCCAGGGCCAGGCCGAACAGCAGGGAGGTGGCGGCGATCCAGCGGCCGAGGCCGTGGAAGTGGGGCCTGGCGGCCAGGGTCAGGGCGCCCATCAGGGCCCCGGCGCCGGAGGTGGCGGAGAGCAGGCCGAAGGTGCGGGAGCTGCCGTGGAACACCTCCTTGGCGAAGATCGGCAGCAGCACCGCGTACGGCGCCCCCAGCAGGCTTAGCAGGCCCAGCAGGACCAGCAGGCTGCGGATGGGCATGGTGCGCCGGACCATGGCGAAGCCATCCAGCAGCCGGCGCAGGTGGGACTGGGAGTCGGCCGGGGCCGTCCCCTGGCCGGGCGGGAAGCGCATGGCCAGCAGCCCCCCGAGCACCGCCAGGTAGCTGATCCCGTTCAGGAAGAAGCACCAGCCTTCGCCCAGCGCCGCCACCAGGACCCCGGCCAAGGCCGGGCCGGCGATGCGGGCGCCGGTCACCATGGAGGAGTTGAGGGCCACGGCGTTCATGAGGTCCTCCCGGGGCACGGTGCGGGCCGCGAACACCTGCCGGGCGGGGTTGTCGAAGGCGTTGGCGGTGCCCAGCGCCAGGGCCAAGACGAACAGGTGCCACAGGCGCACCTGGCCGGTGAGGGTGAGCAGGGCCAGGGTCAGGGCCAGCACCATGGCCACGGTCTGGGTGGTGAGCAGCAGGGGGCGGGACGGGATCCGGTCGGCCACCAGGCCTCCCACCGGGGCCAGAAGGAACACCGGGATCAGGTTGCAGAAGGACATGAGCCCGAGCATGGCGGCCTGGCCGGTGAGGCGGTACACCAGCCAGCTGAGGGCCACCATCTGCATCCAGGTGCCGATCAGGGACACCAGCTGGCCGCTGCAGAACAGGCGGTAGTTGCGATGGCGCAGGGAGCGCAGGGATTCCGGAAGTGCTGCCATCCCTCGATATTGCCATAACAAGATGGCCGTTCGCCCGGTTGCGCCGCCCTGGAAGGCTAGAATGGCCCCCGCCCGCGGCCCGGGAGTCCCATGACACCGTCCCGGCAATTCCTGCTGAACGCGCCGGGCGGAGACCAGGCCTGGTTCGAAGGACTGTTGCGCTGGGTGCTGGAGGCATCGCCCCGGGGCGGCGGCCGCTCCCGGCGCACGGCGCGGCTGCGGGCCCTCAACGAGACCCTCCGGGACGCGCCCCGGAGGCCGGCGTGGCGGGCCCGGATCCGCAACGTCTGGGGCCACGCCGGCGCCGTGCGGCTGCTGGCGGACACTGGGCTGCCGGCCCACACCGCCTTCCTGCGGGAGGACTGGCACCGGCTGGTGGAGCGGTTCGTGCCGAGCCTGGATCCCGAAGGCGACCTGTCCGAGACCTTCGCCAACCTGCGCCGGGGAGCACCAACGGAACAGGGTGCAAATGAATCCAAGTTCATGGAAAAAAAATGGACACCAATGAATAAAAATTGAATTAGGGACCCGAGGCTCTCATACTTGGTGCCATCTGCGGATTCAGCGCCCGTCCAGCCCGAGTACCAACCGCATGCCGCCCGGCGGACATTCTCATCGTCCAGTCAGCACTCCGAAAGGGGACGCCACCGATGGGCGCCCGGGCTTCCCGCCCGCGCCGGGCGGAGGTCCCGTTGCTCCGAGGTCCATCATGAGCTTGAAGATCGTGGGCAAGAGCGTCCAGCGCCTGGATGCAGTGGAGAAGGTGACCGGCCGGGCCCGCTATTCCGAGGACTTCTTCGAGCGGGACATGCTGGTGGGCAAGGTGCTGCGCAGCCCCTTCGCCCACGCCCGGGTGAAGCGCATCGACGCCTCCCGGGCCAAGGCCCTGCCCGGGGTGGAGGCGGTGCTGACTCCGGCGGACCTGCCGAAGATCAAGTTCCCCACCGCCGGGCATCCCTGGGCCCTGGACCCGGCCCACCGGGACGTGGCCGACCGCCTGATCCTCACCGACCAGACCCGGTTCGTGGGCGACGCGGTGGCCGCGGTGGTGGCGGTGGACGCCCTCACCGCCGAGCAGGCCCTGCGCCTGATCGAGGTGGAGTACGAGGAGCTGCCGTTCGTGCTCACCGCCGAGGACGCCCTGAAGGAGGGCGCCCCGGTGCTGCACGAGGAGCGTCCGGACAACGTGGTCAGCAGCTTCGGCACCCAGTACGGGGACATCGACGCGGCCCTGGCCGCCGCCGACCGGGTGTTCGAGGGGCGGTTCGAGACCAGCATCGTCCAGCACTGCCACCTGGAGCCCCAGACCGCCTTCGCCTTCGTGGACGGCCACGGGCGCATCGTGGTCAACACCTCCACCCAGATCCCGCACATCGTCCGGCGCATCGTCGCCCAGGCCCTGGGCCTGCGCTGGGGCAAGGTGCAGGTGATCAAGCCGTACATCGGCGGGGGCTTCGGCGCCAAGCAGGACGTGGTCATCGAGCCCCTGGTGGCTGCCATGACCCTGGCGGTGCACGGGCGGCCGGTGCGCTGCACCTTCACCCGGGAGGAGGTCTTCATCGACTCCCGCACCCGCCACTCCATGAAGATCCACCTGCGCATCGCCGCCTCCAGGGAAGGCAAGCTGCAGGGGATCGAGGTGAACGTGCTGAGCAACACCGGCGCCTACGCCTCCCACGGCCATTCCATCGCCATGTCCACCGGGGCGAAGTTCCGGCCCCTCTACTGGTTCCCCAACTTCCGCTTCCGCCCGAAGACGGTCTACACCAACCTGCCGGTGGCCGGGGCCATGCGCGGCTACGGCGTGCCCCAGATGTTCTTCGCCCTGGAGAGCCTGATGGAGGACATCGCCCGGGAGCTGAAGCTGGATCCCATCGAGTTCCGGAAGCAGAACCTGATCGGCGTGGGCTTCCAGGATCCCCTGACGAAGAACGTGGTGCGCTCGTTCGGGATCCCCGAATGCATCGCCAGGGGCAAGGCGCTGATCCGGTGGGACGAGAAGAAGCGGGAGTACGCCCGCCAGACCGGCCCCCGGCGCCGGGGCGTGGGCATGGCCTGCTTCAGCTACGCCTCCGGCACCCACCCGGTGGGGCTGGAACTGGCCGGGGCCCGGATCGTGATGCACCAGGACGGCTCGGTGACCCTGCAGGTGGGCGCCACCGAAATCGGCCAGGGCTCGGACACGGTGTTCGCCCAGATCGTGGCCGAGGTACTGGGCCTGGGCATCGACATGGTCAACGTGGTGACGGTCCAGGACACCGACACCGCCCCCTTCGACACCGGGGCCTACGCTTCCCGCCAGACTTTCGTCACCGGCATCGCCGTGCGCAAGGCCGCCCTGGAGGCCCGGGCCAAGGTGCTGGCCATCGCATCCCGCAAGTGCGGGCTGGCCCCCGGGGAGCTGGACCTCCAGGACGGCGAGGTGGTGGAGAAGGCCCTCGGCCGGCCCGTGTGCTCCCTGGAAGAGGTCGCCATGGAGTCCTACTACGACCGCATCCACGCCGATCCCATCAAGAGCGACGTGTCCGCCAATGTGCGGATCAACGCCATGTCCTACGGAGTCACCTTCATCGCCGTGGAGGTGGACCAGGAGACCGGCAAGATCGAGGTGCTGGAGCTGTACAACGTGCACGACTCCGGCCGGATCATCAACCCGCAGCTGGCCGAGGGCCAGGTGCACGGCGGGGTCAGCATGGCGCTGGGCTACGCCCTGCTGGAGCAGATGCTGTTCGACCCCAGGACCGGCAAGGCGCTCAACAACAACCTGCTGGACTACAAGCTGCCCACCATCCTGGACACCCCGAAGATCCACGCCGAGTTCGTGGAGACCAGCGACGCGGCCGGGTCGTTCGGGTCCAAGTCCCTGGGGGAATGCCCGGTGATCTCCCCGGCCCCGGCCCTGCGCAACGCGGTGCTGGACGCCACCGGGGTCGCCTTCCACCGGATTCCCCTGTATCCGCAGGCGGTGTTCGAGAAGTTCAAGGAACTGGGCCTGATTCGCGAGGGGAGCGTGGAAGATGTTCAACATCTCAGTCCTGCAAGAGCCTGAGACCGTCGCGGCCGCGGTCGCGCAGCTGCATGCCAACGAGCGGCTGCGGGTGATCGCCGGCGGCACCGACGTGCTGATCCGCCTGCAGCACGGGGCCGATGGCTGGTCCGAGCTGCTGAGCCTGCGCAGGATCCCCGGGCTGGGGGAGATCCGGATGCGGGACGACGGCACCATCGTCATCGGCGCCACCGCCACCTTCACCCGGATCTTCCAGGACCCGGTCGTGCGCAAGCACCTGCAGATCCTCTCCGAGGCCGCGGTGTCCATGGGCGGCCCGCAGGTCCGCAACGTCGCCACCGTGGGCGGCAACCTCTGCAACGGGGCCACCTCCGGCGACAGCGCGGCCCCCCTGTTCGCCCTGGACGCCCTGCTGCGCCTGGAGAGCTTCGAGGGGGAGCGGATCATCCCCATCGCCGAGTTCTACGCGGGGCCCGGCAAGGTGCACCTGCGCTCCGGGGAACTGTTGACCGCCATCCTGGTCCCCAGGGCCGGCTACCAGGGCACCGGCGGGCACTACATCAAGTTCGCCCAACGCAAGGCCATGGACATCGCCACCCTGGGCGTGGCGGCGGTGTGCCGGGTTCGGGACGGGCGCTTCGAGGACCTGCGCATCGGCCTGGGGGTGGCCGCGCCGACCCCCATCCGCTGCCCGGAGGCGGAAGCCTACGCCAAGGGCCGGCCGGTGGACGGGGAGACCCTGCGGGAGATCGGCAAGCTGGCGGTGAAGCCCTCCCGGGCCCGCACCTCCTGGCGCGCGTCCAAGGACTACCGCGAACACCTGATCGAAGTTCTGAGCGAACGCGCCGTCGCCGAGGCGGCGAAGCGCGCTGGAGGCCTCCGTGCTGAGTAACGCAACCGCCGCCGTGGAAACCCTCAAGACTCTGACCCTCACCGTCAACGGCCAGCCCCGCCGGCTGCAGGCGGACCCCCGCGAGTCCCTGCTGGACGTCCTGCGCAACCGGCTGCAGCTCACCGGGGTCAAGCAGGGCTGCTCCGTGGGCGAGTGCGGGGCCTGCACCGTGCTGGTGGACGGCACGCCGGTGAACTCCTGCATCTACCTGGCCGCCTGGGCCGACGGCAAGTCCGTCACCACCGTCGAAGGCCTGGAGCAGGACGGGGAGCTGTCCCCGGTGCAGCTGGCCTTCGTGGAGGAGGGCGCCATCCAGTGCGGGTTCTGCACCCCGGGCCTGGTGCTCTCCACCACCGCCCTGCGGGACAGCGGGCGCACCTTCACCGAGGACGAGCTCCGCCGGGAGCTGTCCGGGCACCTGTGCCGGTGCACCGGCTACCAGAAGATCTTCGACGCGGCGGAGAAGGCCCTGAAAAGCTGAACGGCCAGGGCGGCTGCCGGTGTGCATCGCCAAGACCCAGTACCCCTTCTCCACCTTATTGCTCCAATTCAGTCCCAAGTCCACCCTCCAGACCTGTTCAGCGTGCGGTTGCACGGCTGGGCCGAAAGGCCGCGCAGGGCTGAATGAGAGGGCTTGGGTATGCCCGAATTGTGGAGCGTCCCACGACCGGGACGTCAACGCCGCCCGGAACATCCTGGCCCTCGGGCTCGGGCATGGGCCTCCCGCGGGGGGCTCGTTACTGAGTGTTAAAACTTATTCAAAATTATCTATTCTTGGCCAAAGGAGCAAGTTTAATATGAGGGCATGCGGTCCTCTATTTCCGAAGCAGCGCTCGTCCTTGGGGTGAACGCCTCCACGTTGCGGAGGTGGGAACGAGAAGGCCGAATCGAATCGTTCCGGACCACGGGCGGGCATCGACGGTACGACCTCGACCAGCTCCGCGGCCTCGTCCATGCGCTTCGCCGGGGTGGCCCCGAAGCCCGAGTGACCGTGGTCTACGCCCGCGTCTCCAGCCACGACCAGAAGGAGGATCTGGTCCGGCAGGTGGGAGTTCTCTCGGACTACTGCGCAGATCATGGGTGGGAACATGAGGTCATCCAGGATCTGGGATCGGGATTGAACTACGACAAGCGCGGCCTGCGCGTCCTCATCAAGCGGATCTGTACTGGAGCGGTGGGCCGATTGGTCCTGACCCACAAGGACCGGCTGCTCCGGTTCGGGGCCGAGATCGTGTTCTCGCTCTGCGAACATTTCGGCACCGAAGTCGTGATCATCAACCGGAGCGAAGAATCCAGCTATGAAGAGGACCTGACCCGGGACGTCCTGGAGATCATCACCGTCTTCAGCGCACGGCTCTATGGCAGCAGAAGCCACAAGAACAAGAAGCTGGTGCAGTCCCTCCGGGAGGTGGCGGCGGTCTTGTGAGGCAACGCGATGGCTTCATGAGCTCGGCCCAAAGCCGATGGATCTGGATCCGGGATGGGTTGCATTCGTCAAATATTCGCCTATCCTGACAGTCATGTCCGAGTCCTTCACCTTGTTCGCCCGCCGAGTCCCGCTTCAGATCACGGGCGAGGACGCGCGCATCCTGGACGGTCAGAGCAAGATATGCGCCTGGGCCTTCAATCAGCTGAAGTCCCTGGCCGACGATCTGCGGGCCGGCTATGCCCGGCTGAAGGCCGCCAAGCAGGTGAAACCCGAACGCCGCCACGCCGAACTGGACGAGAGCGCGGCCGAGATCGGGCAGGTTCTCTACGGCAAGCGCGGGCTGCGCAACCTGCTCCCGGCCATGAAAACGGAGCACCCGTTCCTGAAATCGGTCCACTCCAGTCCGCTCAAGAATGCCGCCCTGCGGCTATCCCGGGCTATCCAGTCCTTCCAGGACAGCCGGAGTGGGCGCCGGGCAGGTCGCGAGATCCAGTGGCCCCGCTTTCATAGCTGGGGCCGGGACTGGTTCAGCCTGGAATACGACGAGCCCGGGAAGGGATTCTCATTCGAGGGCGGAGAACTCCACTTGAGCCTGGGCGCCAATGCCGAAGGCCAGCGCCTGGCCTTGGACATCCCGCTGGGCGAAGCCATACCCGGCCTGGACGCCGTCCGCAACCTCAGGATCGTCAAGGAAGGCCACGCCTACTTCGCGGTGGTGACGCTGCGGCGCTCCGTGCCGGAGCCCAAACCGATCCGCAAGGCCGTGGCCCTGGATCCGAATCACAAGAACTTCGCCTATGGCGTAGGCACGGATGGCAAAGCCTTCGAGATCCAGAACCTGGAAGGGCTCAGGGCAACTGAAAAGTGGATCGACCAGCTGAAATCAATTCGGGATCGCTGCCAGCGGAAGTCCAGGCTGGTGGAGGTGGTCCGGCAGGACCAAAGCGTGGGACGGCACTGGGAGCCGTCCAGGAGGTGGAACCAGATCAACCAGGCACTCAAGCGGATGGAACAGAAGCGGCGAGACCAGACGAAGCACTTCTTGTTCAGCGTCTCCAACAGGCTCTGCAAACAATATGACCTGATCGGGATAGGCGATTACGCCCCGGCCCAGGGCGACGCGGGGCTTGGGAAGAAGACGAACCGCGCCATGAAGAACCGTTCCCTGCTGGGGCGGTTCAAATCCATCCTGCTTTGGGTGGCCCGGCGGTCGGGCAAATCCGCCGACGTGTTCGACGAGACGGGCACCACGCGGACCTGCTCTGAGCCGAGCTGTGGCCACATCGTTGCGGGCGGAATCCCGCCGAACCTCCGGTAGTGGATCTGCGCCCAATGCGGCACACCCCACATCCGGGATGAGAATGCGGCGAAGAACGGACTGATGCGGATGCTCCGCATCAGGAGCCTCCTCTTGCCTTGCTCAGGCCTCGTTCAAGGACGGTGTGATTGGCGTTTCCATCCCCAGGGATGGCGGGAGGCGCCGAAAGGCCGCGCCAATGCAAATGAAACCGGGTGGCCCGCCTCTACGGGCACAGCGGTGGAAACGGGTTGCACCGGTCTACTCCGCGGCGTGATTGCCCCCGACCACAGACCTGTGCAGATTTGAACAGGTTTCGGAGAGCGGCGGAGGATGTCAACGACATCGACGACGACGGCAACATCATCGGACTGTCCTGGCCTTGATGCCCTGAATTAATAGTTTATACTGCCCTGGCTTTCTCGTATTCCGCCTTCCGCTCGGCCGAGCGGGTTGGGGGAACCTGCGGCCCGATCCATCCCGGCCGGACCGTCTTCCTGGTGGAGGGGAATTCCATGGCAACAATCCTTCGCAACGCCCTCGTCACCGGGGGCCTCGCCGTGTTCTGGGGCGCAAGCCTGCATGCCGGAATGGATGCGAACAAGTGGTCCAAGGTGGAGAACAATTCCGGCAAGGACTACGACATCTTCAACTACGATCTCACCGATACCACCTCGTGGGGCGGCCTCTACATCAAGGAGCAGGGCGCCTCGGGGGACGGCACCAAGGTCATCGCCAGGGGCAAGCCCTTCACCTTGAAGAACAAGAAGAAGTACGTGTTCTACTTCAACACGACCTTGAAGAAATTCGCCAAGCACCTGCGCTTCACGCCCACCGACAGCAAGGACGAGACCGGTTCCATCTACGTCCACGTCACCAACATCACCACGGACCTGAAGGGCTTCCACATCGACGTCTCCACCAACACCCTGGAGCCCTCGCTGGCCAAGCTCCTGCGGACGAGCGTGCCGATGTGGGCGGGCAACCTGGTGGTCGACCCGACCGGGTTCCGGAACAACAAGGGCGGGGTGCTGTTCAACCTGCGGGCTCCGGCCGCGGCGCCCGATGCCGACGCCAGCACCGCGGAAGTCGACAAGGACGGCAGTCCCGGCTGGACCACATCCCCGAACAAGTGGTCCAAGGTGGAGAACAATTCCGGCGAAGACTTCGATGTCTTCAACTACGACCTCACCGACGCCACCTCCCTGGGCGGCCTCTACGTCAAGGAGCAGGGCGGCACCGGGGACCCCTTCAAGCTCATCGCCAGGGGCAAGCCATACACCCTGAAGAACAAGAAGAAGTACTTGTTCTACTTCAATACGACGCTGGGAGCCTTCGCCAAGCACCTGCGCCTCACCCCCACCAAGAGCAAGAATGAGGAAGGCTCCATCTACGTCCACGTCACCAACGTGACCTCGGACTTGAAGGGCTACCACCTCGATGTCTCCACCAACAACCTGGAGCCCTCGCTCAGCAAGCTCTTGAAGTCGAGCAACTCGTTGTGGAAGGGCAACCTCGTCGTCGACCCCACCGGATTCCGGAACCTCAACGGCGGAGTGCTGTTCAACCTGCGGGCCCCGGTCCCGCCGCCCGATGCCAAGGGGGGCGACGACACTGATGATTGAGGCGCCCGGGCCGGTCTTCAGCCTCCGTGCATCTTGTAGAAGTACCACCCCGCCAGCGCGAACCCGACCCCGACCACCACCCCGCGCACCGCCTTGCGCCCGACCCGGTGGGCCATGTGGGAGCCGGTCATCCCGCCCAGGAGCGAGGCCCCCATCATGGCCAGCACCATCCACCAGATCACGTTGCCCGGGTGGAAGAGGTATTCGTAGGCCACGAAGGCCACGATGGCGATGCCGTTGATGGCGAAGGCCATGAAGTTCTTCAGGCCGTTCATCTGGTGGATGTCGTGCAGCCCCAGCAGGCCCAGGGCGGCCAGCATGAGGATGCCGATGCCGGCGCCGAAGTAGCCGCCGTAGGTGCCCACCAGGAACTGGAACAGCACGGCGCAGGTCCACCAGCCCGGGCCCCGGTTGCCGTCGTGCACCCGCTGGAGCAGTTTGTTGATGGGCTCGTTGGCGGCCATGAGCAGGGTGGCGGTGAGGATCAGCCAGGGGATGAGCTGGTCGAACACGCCCTTCGGGGTGAGCAGCATCAGCAGGGCGCCGGTGACGCCGCCGAGGATGGAGGGGGGCACCAGCCGCAGGGCGAAGCTGCGGGTGCCGGCCAGGTCCTTGCGGTGGCCCAGGAAGCCGCCCACGGAACCGGGGATCAGCCCCAGGGTGCTGGTGACGTTGGCCTGCTGGCCGGAGAGGCCCACCCCCAGCAGGGCGGGGAAGGTCACCAGGGTCCCGCCGCCGGCCACGGAGTTGATCACCCCGGCGATGAAGGCGGCGGCCGTGATTGTTGCAGAATGCAATATGTTCATAGAACTTTGAGGTTACCCGGTCCATCCGGGGCCGTTCAATGAACAGATCAACAAAAATAAATAAAAAATTATCACATCTTGGTAAAAATATTTCAACGGGGAGGCCGGGCCAAGGTCTTCTGGAAAGGTATACTTGAGCAATCGGAAATGGCGGATGGGCCTGGGCCCGGACCCTGGTGCCGATTTCCTCCCAGCGGAAGGTCGCCAGCACATGCTCACGCTATCCATCAATGGCAAGGAACTATCCACTGACCGGGATATGAACCTCCTTGAGTATCTTCGGGACGAGCTGCGCCTGACCTCGGTGAAGGACGGCTGCTCCGAGGGGGCCTGCGGCGCCTGCATGGTGCTGGTGGACGGCAAGGCCAGCCGGGCCTGCCTGTTCACCACCGCCAAGCTGGACGGGCGCAAGGTGGTCACGGTGGAGGGCCTGTCCGAGCGGGAGAAGGACGTCTACAGCTGGACCTTCGCCAACGCCGGCGCGGTCCAGTGCGGGTTCTGCATCCCCGGCATGGTGATCAGCGCCAAGGGCCTGCTGGACGCCAACCCCGACCCCACCCGGGCCGAGGTGAAGCAGGCCATCCACGCCAACATCTGCCGCTGCACCGGGTACGCCAAGATCGAGCAGGCCATCCTGCGGGCCGGGAAGATGTTCCGGGAGGACCTGCCCATCCCGGTGTCCGACGGCGGCGCCTACGGCGTGGGGGACCGCATGCCCCGCCTGGACGCCAAGGCCAAGGTGCTGGGCACCGGCGAATACACCAACGACATGCTCCTTCCGGGAATGCTCCACGGCGCGGTGCTGCGCCCGCCCAAGGCGCGCGTCCTGGTCAAGGCCATCGACACCCGCCCGGCCCAGGCCCTGCCGGGGGTGGTGCTGGTGCTCACCGCCCGGGACGTGCCCGGGGAGCGGTTCCAGGGCCACATCATCCACGACTGGCCGGCCATGATCGCCGTGGGCGAGGAGACCCGCTACGTGGGCGACGCCCTGGCCCTGGTGGCGGCGGAGACCCGGGCCCAGGCCCTGGCGGCACTGGCCGCCATCAAGCTGGAGTACGAGGAACTGCCGCCCCTCACCAGCCCGAAGATGGCCCTGGCCGAGGACGCGCCCAGGCTCCACCCCAAGGGCAACCTCCTGGCCCGTACGGTGCTCTCCCGGGGTGACGTGGACGCGGCCATCGCCCAGGCGGCCCACGTGTCCCACCACGTGTTCAACGTCCCGCCCACCGAGCATGCCTTCCTGGAGCCGGAGTGCGCCGTGGCGGTGCCCGAGCCGGACGGGACCCTGACGGTCTACACCGGCACCCAGAGCATCTACGACGACCACAAGGGCATCGTCGGGGTGCTGGGGGTCGAGCCCGGGCAGGTGAAGGTGGTCAGCAAGTTCGTGGGCGGCGGGTTCGGCGGCAAGGAGGACCTGATCGTCCAGCACCATGCCGCCCTCCTGGCCTGGCTCGCGCGGCGCCCGGTGAAGGTGGCCCTGGCCCGCCAGGAGAGCCTCAAGGTCCACCCCAAGCGCCACGCCATGGAGATGGACTTCACCGTGGCCTGCGACGCCGGGGGGAACCTGACCGCCATGAAGGCGACCCTGACCGCCGACACCGGCGCCTACGCCTCCCTGGGCGGGCCGGTGCTGCAGCGGGCCTGCACCCACGCCGCCGGGCCGTACAAGATCCCCAACGTGTCCATCCTGGGCCTGGGGGTGTACACCAACAACCCGCCCGCCGGCGCCTTCCGGGGCTTCGGGGTGACCCAGTCCTGCTTCGCCATGGAGTGCTGCCTGAACGACCTGGCGGCCCAGGTGGGCCTCAGCCCTTGGGAGTTCCGCTTCCGCAACGCGGTGGAGGCCGGGGACGTACTGCCCAACGGGCAGATCGTCGACTCCGACTGCGCCCTGAAGCAGACCCTGCTGGCGGTGCAGGACGTGTTCCTCAGCCGGCCCGACGCGGGCATCGCCTGCTGCCTGAAGAACGCCGGCATCGGCGTGGGCCTCTCGGACGTGGGCCGGGTCCGGCTGCGGGTCCGCGGCGGCCAGGTGTGGATCTACACCAGCGCCGCCTGCATCGGCCAGGGACTCGCCACCATCCTGCTCCAGTTCGTGGCGGACACCACCGGGCTGCCCTGGGACCGGATCGAGGTGGCGACCCCGGACACCGCCACCTCCCCCAACGGGGGCACCACCACCGCCTCCCGCCAGACCATGTTCAACGGCGAGGCGGCGCGGCTGGCCGCCGAGGACCTGAAGCGGGACCTGGCGGGGCGGACCCTGGAGGAACTGGAAGGCCGGGAATACTATCGGGAGTACTCGGGCGTGACCGACCCCTTCGGCTCGGACAAGCCCAACCCGGTGAGCCACGTGGCCTACTCCTACGCCACCCAGGTGGTGCTGCTGGACCCGGCCGGGAAGGTGGAGAAGGTGGTCGCCGCCCACGACGTGGGCACCCCGGTGAACCCCACGGGGGTGGAGGGGCAGATCGAGGGCGGGGTGGTCATGGGCCTGGGCTACGCCCTCACCGAGGACTTCCCCCTCAAGGACGGCGAGCCCCAGGTCAAGTACGGCACCCTGGGCCTGTTCCGCGCCCAGCAGGCGCCGGCCATCGAGACCGTCCTGGTGCAGAGCCGGCCGGGCCAGGTGGCCTTCGGCGCCAAGGGCGTGGGCGAGATCACCACCATCCCCACCGCCCCGGCGGTGGCGGGAGCCTATTTCCGCCGGGACGGGACCTTCCGCACCCGCCTTCCCCTTGAAGGAACTCCCTACAGCAAGAAAAAATAGGAGTCTCGGAGGTCGGCCATGGGGCTGGAGCTGGTCCAGGCGTTGACGGAGGGCCGCCAGGATCTGGCCCTGGCGACCATCATCCAGGTGCAGGGCTCCTCGCCCCGCCACCCCGGCGCCAAGATGCTGGTGGGCGGCCCGGGCTCGGACCAGCCTCTGGCGGGCACGGTGGGCGGCGGCCGGGGCGAGGCCATGGCCCTTGAGGCCTGCAAGCGCTGCCTGCAGGACCGGCGCTCCGTCCTGCTCCGGGTGGAGATGGTGGGGGCGGAGGTGCTGGGGACGGACATGGTGTGCGGCGGGGTCAGCACCATGCTCATCGAGCACCTGGAGGACCGGAGCCTGTACCGGGCCGCCCTGGAGCGCCTGGGCGACGGCGAGCGGGTGCTGCTGGTGAAGCGCCTCCGGTACGCCGGACCGCAGGACGCCGGACCCGGGCCGGTGACGGTGGAGACCGCGCTGCTGGACGAGCAGGGCCGGGCCATCCACGGCCGCGCCGAGGCCCGTGAGGCCCAGGCGGCGGCCCGCGCCCTGGACCGGGGCCAGGCCCACTTCGACCCCGAAACCGGGGTCTTCTACGACCCCCTGCTGCCCCAGGAGAAGCTCCTGATCCTGGGGGCCGGGCACGTGGGCCAGGCCCTGGCCGCCCTGGCCCCGGCCCTGGGCTTCGAGGTGACGGTGGTGGACGACCGGGCCGAGTTCCTGGGCGAAGGGCGGCTGCCCGAAGGGGTCCGGGCGGTGCAGGCGGGGTTCGGCCCCGCCATCGCCGCGTTCCCGTTCGATTCGGCCACCTACGTGGTGGTGGTGACCCGGGGCCACCAGTCCGACCTGGAGTGCGTGCGGGTCGTGGTGGGCCGGCGCTGGCGCTACGCCGGGTTCATGGGCAGCGCCCGCAAGACCCGCCTGATCATCGATCAGGTGCGCAAGGAGGGCTTCGACCCGGCCAAAGTGGACGCCCTGAGCGGGCCCATCGGCCTGGACATCGCCGCCGAGACGCCCATGGAACTGGCGGTGGCGATCCTGGGGGAGATGATCGCCGTGCGCCGGAACGCGGGGATGCTGGAGGAGCTGAACCGGGCCAAGGAAAGCCGCCGAGCCTAGCTTGATGCGCCTGAGCGAGGCTTTGACACCCCTCTTACCCGGCTCCGGGGGGCCGCGCGTGGTCGCCTTGGTGGGCGCCGGCGGGAAGACTTCCGCGCTGTTCGGCCTGGGTGAGGAACTGGCCCAGGGCGGTGCCCGGGTGTTGCTCACCACCACCACCCACATCTACGATCCCCGCCTGGAGGAAGGCCGGGGCTTCGACCGGCTGGTGCTGGATCCCGCTCTGGAGTTCGCCGGCGGACAGCCCGGCGCGGAGCTCCTGGCTTGCGCCCGCCCCGGCGGGCCCCGGCGGATCGTCCTGGCGGCCCGGGAGGAGCCGGGCACCGGCAAGCTGAAGGGCCTGCATCCCGCCTGGGTGGACCGCCTGGCCGGGGCCTTCGATTTCGTCCTGGTGGAGGCCGACGGGGGCAAGCGCTTGCCGGTCAAGGCCCCGGCCGATCACGAGCCGACGGTGCCCGCGCAGACCGGGCTGGTGGTCGGGTTCATCGGCCTGGGCTGCCTGGGGCGGCCCATGGACGCCGCCGTCGTGCACCGCCCGGAGCGGTTCGGGCCGGTGGCCGGCTGCGCCCCGGGGGAGCCCATCCGGCTGGAGCACCTGGCCGTCCTGGCCCGTTCGCCCCTCGGACTCTTCAAGGGCGCGCCGGAGGGGGCGCGCCGGGCGCTGGTCCTCAACCAGGCGGACCGGTGCGGGCTGGATCCCGCCGCGGTGCTGGCGGTCCTGGGATCCCGGTGCGCCGACCGGGTCCTGGTGTGCGTCCTGGGCGATCCCCGTCCCGACCGGCGGGTGCTGGCCCTGGAGTAAAGTAGGTTCTGGAGATCCGAACAGTGGGCCTGATCCCGGGAAACCTCGTGGTGGTGCGCGGCGCCGGCGACCTGGCCACCGGCTGCATCGTGCGGCTGGTGCGGGCGGGGTTCCGGGTGGCGGCCCTGGAGTCGGCCCGGCCCAGTTCCATCCGCAGGACCGTGTGCCTGTCCGAGGCCATGTACGAGGGCGAGGCGGAGGTGGAGGGGGTCCGGGCGGTGCGCCTGGATGACCCCGAGCGGCTGTTGGACGTGCTGGCGCGCTCCGGCCCGGCCGGCCCGGTGCCCATCCTGGCGGACCCGGAAGGCGCCGTCCCGGCCCGCCTGCGGCCCCTGGCGCTGGTGGACGCCATCGTCGCCAAGCGCAACCTGGGCACCCGCCTGGGCCTGGCCCAGGTGGTGGTGGCCCTGGGCCCGGGGTTCGAGGCCGGGGTGGACTGCCACGCGGTGGTGGAGACCAACCGGGGCCACGACCTGGGGCGGGTGCTCCTGCACGGCCGGGCCGAGCCGGACACCGGAATCCCCGGGCTGATCGCCGGCCTGGGCCGGGAGCGGGTGCTGCACGCCCCGGCCGCGGGCGTGGCGGAGAACCTCAGGCGGATCGGCGACCGGGTCCGGGCCGGGGAGCAGGTGCTGGCCCTGCACAGCCCGGAGGGGACGGCCGCCGTGGCGGCCGCCATCGACGGCGTGCTGCGCGGCCTCATCCGCGACGGCTACCCGGTGCCCCGGGGCATGAAGATCGCCGACGTGGACCCCCGCTGCCGCCCGGAACACTGCTTCCGCATTTCGGACAAGGCCCTGGCAGTGGCCGGCGGGGTGCTGGAAGCCATCCTGATGCTGGCCCCCCGATGATCTACCTGGACAATGCCGCCACCAGCTTCCCCAAGGCCCCGGGCGTGGTCGAGGCGGTGGCGCGCTGCCTGGCCGAGGTGGGCGGCAACCCCGGCCGGGCCAGCCACGGGCTGGCGACCGCAGGCAGCCGGATCGTGTTCGAGGCCCGGGAGGCCTGCTGCGCCCTGTTCGGCATCCCGGACGCCGCCCGCCTGTGCTTCACCAAGAACGCCACCGAGGCCCTCAACCTGGCCATCCTGGGCCGGGTGCCGCCGGGCGGCCGCGTCGTGGTCAGCTCCCTGGAGCACAACTCGGTCATGCGCCCCCTGCGCCACCTGGAGGCGGCCCGGGGGGTCCGGCTGCGGGTGGTGCCCTTCGACGCCTGCGCCCGGCCGGACCCGGCCGTCCTGAGAGACGCCCTGGGCACGCGTCCGGACCTGATGGTGCTGACGGCCGCCAGCAACGTCACCGGCGGCCTGGCCCCGGTGGGGGAGATCGCCGCCGCCTGCAGGGCCGCGGGCGTGCCCCTGTGCCTGGACGCCAGCCAGTGGGCCGGGCACCTGCCTCTGCCGGTCCTGGACCTGGACCTGCCCCTGGTCTGCTGCTCCGGGCACAAGGGGCTGCTGGGCCCCGGGGGCACCGGGGCGCTCTATGTCCAGGAGGGCTTCGAGCCCGAGCCGCTGCTCCGCGGCGGCACCGGGAGTGCCTCGGAGCGCGAGGAGCAGCCGGAGTTCATGCCGGACCGGTTCGAGGCCGGCACCGCCAACCTTCCGGGCCTGGCCGGGCTGCTGACGGCGGCGCGCTGGCTGGCCGCCACCGGCCTGGAGGAAGTGCGCCGCCGGGAGGCGGCCGTCACCGACCGGCTGGTGCGCGGCCTGCGCGCCCTGCCGGGGGTGGCCGTGCCGGGGCCGGGCCCCGGCGCTGAGCGGGCGCCGGTGGTGTCCATCACCGTGGCGGGCAGGGACCTGGGCGAACTGGCCCTGGAACTGGACCGCCGGGACGTGGCGGTGCGGGTGGGGCTGCACTGCGCCCCGGCCGCCCACCGCAGCCTGGGCACCTTCGCGGCCGGGGGCACCCTGCGCCTCTCGCCCGGCGTGTTCACCACCGGGGCGGAGGTCGACGCCGCCCTGGCCACCCTGGAGGCTCTGCTGACATGACCGGTACTCCTCCCCTCACCCAGTTGACCCGGTTCTCCGGCTGCGGCGCCAAGCTGGGCCCCGGGGTCCTGGAGCAGGCCTTGTGCGGCCTGGCCCAGCCCGCCTACCCGGAGCTCCTGGCGGACTTCTCCGGCTCCGAGGACGCCGGGCTGTACCGGCTGGGCCCCGGGCTGGCGCTGGTGCAGACCGTGGACTTCTTCCCTCCGATCGTGGACGACCCGCGGCTGTTCGGGCGCATCGCCGCGGCCAACGCCCTGTCCGACATCTACGCCATGGGGGCGCGGCCGGTGACCGCCCTGGCCCTGGTGTGCCATCCCCTCCGCCAGCTGGGCCTGGAGCCCCTCAAGGCCATGCTGGCCGGGGGCCTGGAGGCCCTGGTGGAGGCCGGCTGCGCCCTGCTGGGCGGGCACAGCGTGGAGGACCCCGAGCCCAAGCTGGGCTATGCCGTCACCGGGCTGGTGGACCCGGACCGGGCCTGGCGCAACAACACCCTGCGCCCCGGAGCGGCCCTGGTCCTCACCAAGCCCATCGGCACCGGCCTGGTGAACATGGCCTTCCGGGCCGAATGCGCCGGGCCCGAATCCCTGGAGGCCGCCCAGGCGTCCATGGCCGCCCTCAACCGGACCGCCGCCGAAGTGCTGGCGCGGTTCCCGGTCCTGGCCTGCACCGACGTCACCGGCTTCGGCCTGGCCGGGCACGCCGCCGAGATGGCGGCCGGGGCCGAGTGCGGCCTCAGCCTGCGCTGGCCAGGTCTGCCCCTGCTGCCGGGGGTCCTGGAATTCTCCCGGATGGGACTGGTGCCCGAGGGGGCCCGCCGGAACCTCCAGGGCCGGGGATCCGCCCTGCGCAACGCCGGGGAAGTGCCCCCGGAGATCCTGGACGTGCTGTTCGATCCCCAGACTTCCGGCGGGCTGCTGGCCGCCCTGCCCTGGGCGGCGGCGGAGGAGGCCGTGGCGGCCCTGAGGGCGGCCGGCGCCCAGGGATGGATCGTGGGCGAGACCGGGGGCCCGCCGGACAGCCTGGGGATTATCCTGTAGGAAGAATGGACCTCATCGCGACCTTCCCCTCCACCCAGACGGCCCTCGGGGCCGAACGGACCCTCAAGGGTGAGGATCTGCCGGTGGAACTCATCCCCGTGCCCAGACAGATCCGGGGCGATTGTGGATTCTGCCTGCTGGTGGCCGGCTGCGGGGACCCGGCGGAATCCGCCCGCCGGCTCAGGCTGCTCCGGGCCTGCGGCGCCCAGGCCTTGTGGCGGGTCCTGGAGAGCCCGGCCAGCCCGATCTCCCGAAAGGCAAGAACCTATGAGCGACTCGATTAAGATCCTGGACGCCCGGGGGCAGGCCTGCCCCCAGCCGGTCATCCTCACCCGCAGGGCCCTCGCCGAAGGCGGGTTCGACCTCCTGGAAGTGCTGGTGGACGACCTCACCTCCCGGGACAACGTGGTCCGGTTCGCCACCTACGTGCACTGCACGGTCCAGGAAGTGCGCGAGGACGAGGGCCTCAGCCGCATCCTCATCCGCCCCGCCGGGCCGGGCCAGCCGCCCCCGGGCCCCGGGAGGGAGTTCGCCAAGCCCGACCCCGTCGCCGTCTCCGCCGCCATGTGCGCCCAGGGCGCCACTGTCCTCATCACCTCGGCGGGGATCGGGGCGGGCGACGAGCAGTTGGGAGCCTTGCTCATGCGCGGGTTCCTGCACGCCCTCACCGAGGCGGAGGGGCTGCCCTCGCGCATCATCCTCATGAACGGCGGCGTCCGCCTGGCGATGGAGGGCTCCGACACCGTGGGCGCCCTGCGCAAATTGGGTCAGCAGGGGGTGGAGATCCTGGCCTGCGGCACCTGCCTCGAGTTCTACGGCATCAAGGACATGCTGGCGGTGGGCCGGGTGACCAACCTCTACGAGGTCGCCGGGTTCGCCCTCCAGGGACGGACCCTCAGCCTTTGACGAGAGCGGCCTCCACCAGCTTGGCCAGGGCGCCCGGCTCGTGCTCGGACAATTCGTACGAAGCCCGCACCACGGGCTTGGAGACCTTGAGCACCCGGGTCAGGTCGATGGGGGTGGCGGAGACCACCACTTCGCACGGGGTCGCCTCGATGGTCGCCTGCAGGTCGGCGATCTGGGCCGGGCCGTAGCCCATGGCCGGGAGGATGCCCTTGGCATTGGGGTACTGCTGGTAGGTGCGGGCCAGGGAGCCCACGGCGAAGGGACTGGGATCGACGATGGCCGCCGCGGCGCAGGCCCGGGCCGCCACCACCCCCGCGCCGAAGCTCATGGAGCCGTGGGTGAGGGTGGGCCCGTCCTCGATCACCAGGACCTGCTTGCCGCGCACCTGCCCGGGCTGGGCGCAGGTCACCGGGGAATCGGCCCGGAGCACGGCGGCCCGGGGATTCAACCGGGCCGCGTTGGCCTCGATGGCCTGGATGTCCTCGGGGCGCGCCGAGTCGCACTTGTTGATGAGGATCACGTCCGCCCGCCGGAAGTTGGCCTCCCCCGGGTGGTACGCGACCTCGTGCCCGGGGCGCAGCGGGTCGGCGACGCACAGGTGCAGGGCGCAGCGGTAGAAGGGCAGATCGTTGTTGCCCCCGTCCCACAGGACCACCTCCGCTTCCTGCTCGGCCCGCCTGATGATCTGCTCGTAGTCCACCCCCGCATAGACCACGAACCCATTGTTGATGTGGGGTTCGTACTCCTCCCGCTCCTCGATGGTGCACCGGTGGCGGTCCAGGTCGCCGTAGGCGGCGAACCGCTGGCAGACCTGGGCGGCCAGGTCCCCGTACGGCATGGGGTGGCGCACGGCCACCACCTTCCGGCCCAGGTCCTTGAGGATCCGGGAGAGGTGGCGGGTGGTCTGGCTCTTGCCGGCCCCGGTGCGCACGGCGGTGACGGCGATGACCGGAACGCGCGCCTGGATCATGGTCCGGTCCGCCCCCAGCAGGGTGAAGTCCACCCCCAGGGCGATGCACAGGGCCGACAGGTGGCCCACGTGCTCGTAGGTCACGTCCGAGTAGGAGAACACCGCCAGGTCCGGGTGCTCCCGGCGGATGAAGGCCTCCAGGTCCTGCTCGGGCAGGATGGGGATGCCGTCGGGATACCGCTCCCCGGCGAGCAGCGCCGGGTAGCGCCAGTCGTCGATCCCGGGAATCTGGGTGGCGGTGAAGGCCAGGACCTGGTATTCCGGATCGTCCCGGTAGACCGTGTTGAAGTTGTGGAAGTCACGCCCGGCGGCTCCCAGGATCACGACGCGGCGCGGCCTCATCTGGAACTCCCTTGGCTGAGGTCGACGGGTGGCCGGCTCGCCTGTCGCCGCGGCCAAAGTCCCGTGACCAAGTGTGGTCCTGCCATCCTACCTCAGGCCAAGGGCTTTGATGCGGTTATTCTCCAGGTAGGTTTCCGCAACTACAGGTGTTCAGCGGGAGGCCACGTAGGCCTTCAGGCCTTCCGCGCTGGGCTTCATGGCCTTCTCACCCTTCTTCCAGTTGGCGGGGCACACCTCGCCGTGCTTCTCGGCGAAGTCCACCGCGTCCAGCACCCGCAGCACCTCCTCCACGTTCCGGCCCAGGCTGTTGTCGTTGACGGTGATGTGCTTGAGGATGCCATTCTCGTTCACGATGAACAGGCCGCGCAGCGCGACCCCGGATCCCAGCAGGACCCCGTAGTCGGCGGCGATGGTCTTGTTGAGGTCGGACACCAGGGGGAAGGTGACGCCCTTGATGCCCCCATCCTTGCGCTCGGTGTTGGCCCAGGCCAGGTGGCTGAAGTGGGAGTCCACCGAGCACCCGATCACCACGGTGTTCCGCTCCTGGAACTCCTTGATGGCGTCCGAGAAGGCGATGATCTCGGTCGGGCAGACGAAGGTGAAGTCCAGGGGATAGAAGAACAGCACCACCTTCTTGCCCTGGAACTGGGACAGGGTGAAGTTCTCCGCGAACTGGCCGTTCACCAGGGCCGTGGCCTTGAAGTCGGGTGCGGGCAGGGTGACGAAAGCAGCCATGGGGCCTCCTCGAAGATTCCAAATACTTGGAAAATTCAGGCTACGTCAGTTTTCGCCGGGGCGCAAGGTTTTTCCTAGCCGCTGGCCCGCTGCTGCTGCTTCCACGCCCGTCCGCACGGTCAGCAACTCGCGTTCATGGGGGAGTGCGGTTTTCGAAGCGGAGGCTGAAGTTGAAGCCGTAGGTCTGGCTCCACACGGTCAAGGTGAAATGATCCCGGTAGAAAGCCCAGTCCGCGTAGTCTAAAGACGGCGTTGGGCAGCTTTGAAAAACCTATTCAGCCGCGGGACCTGCCAGGTGCCGGATTCCGGGACCGGCGCCGGGACCAATCCGATTCCTGTGAGGTCGCCTTGGACCTCATCTTCCCATGGGGAGCCGGCGCTTCCGGTAGCAGAGTCGAGTCCAAGGAGGCACCGTGGATGGGGCAGGGGTGCCCTCGGGCAAGCCAGGGGCGAGCGACAGGGTCTGCGGGAACGCCCCTGGTAAGACCTGGGCGCCGGCCCGGCCCTCTGATGTGATCAAACGCACCTCCTGGTGGCTTCTGGGGGATGGATAATTGCTTTAAATCTTAGGATCGGAGCCGCCCATGTCAGTCCGGACCCCCAGCCACGCCAAACCGCAAACCCAGATCTTTTCCAAAGGTTACGATCCGCAGAGGTCCGAGGGCGCGGCGGTGCCTCCGGTCTTCCGGACCTCAACATTCATCTTCAAGACGGCGGCCGAAGGCAAGCGGGCGTTCGAGATCGCCTACGGCCTGGACGCCATGAAGGTCGGCGAGAGCCCGGCTCTCATCTACACCCGGGTGAACAACCCCAACAGCGAGATCCTGGAGGACAAGATCACCGCCTGGGACGGCGCCGAGGCGGCGTCGGTGTTCGCTTCGGGCATGGGCGCCATCTCCAGCACCTGCCTCACCTTCCTCAAGCCGGGGGACACCCTGGTGTTCTCCGACCCGGTGTACGGCGGCACCGAGTACCTGTTCCGCCACCTGCTCCCGGCCTTCAAGATCCGCACCATCCCGTTCCCGGCCGGCAGCACCCTGGAGGAGATGGAGCGGGTGATCGCCGGCGATCCCACGGTGAAGGTCATCTACATCGAGTCTCCGGCCAACCCCACCAACATCCTGTCCGACATCCCCGCGGCCCGGAAGCTGGCCGACAAGTATTCCACCCCGGACCGCCGGATCCTGGTGATCGTGGACAACACCTTCATGGGGCCCATGTTCAGCAAGCCCCTGCAGTACGGCGCGGACATCCTGGTCTACTCGGCCACCAAGTTCTTCGGCGGCCACTCGGACGTGGTGGCGGGAGTCGCCATGGGCAGCAAGGAACTCATGGGCCAGGTCAAGGTGACGCGAACCATCCTGGGCTCCTGCACCGATCCGGACACCGCCTGGCTGATCCACCGCTCCCTGGGGACCCTGCAGATCCGCATGGAGAAACAGCAGGAGAGCACCCTGCGCATCGTCGAATTCCTGCGCTCCCACCCCAAGGTCACCCTGGTGGCCTACCCGGGCGCCAAGGCGATGGGGGCGCGTCAGGTGGAGGTGTGGAAACGCCAGTGCACCGGCACCGGCAGCGTGGTCTCCTTCTGCGTCAAGGGCGGCGAGAAGGAGGCCTTCCGGGTCCTGGACGCCATGCAGCACGTGAAGGTCGCGGTGAGCCTGGGCGGCATCGAGAGCCTGATCGAGCATCCCGCCACCATGACCCACTCGGACATGACCGCCGAGGAGAAGGCCCACACCGGCATCACCGACAACATGATCCGCCTGTCGGTGGGGCTGGAGGACACCGACGACCTGATCGAGGATCTGCGCCAGGCGCTGGACAGCCTCTGAGGTGTGAGGGACTAAATAAAAAGGCACCCCATTCAAGGGGTGCCAGTTTTTTGGGGTCTCGCCAGGGAAGGGATTCCGGAAATCCGTTCCTGGGGAAGGGGCTTACGCTTAAGCGGCCCCGCTGGTTGGGTCCTGCAGACTAGTTGTCTACCCGACGCCAAGGTAATCCCTCCCGCAAGGCCCGGCAAGGGGAACGGCGGGATTGATTCTGCTGAAAATGAGTCGCAGCCCGGTTTTCCGTTCACCCGCGCGCCAGCGCCGAGCGCAGGCGGGCCAGGTCCCGGTCGGCGGGATTGAGCCGGGCCGACCAGCGGAGCTGCTCCCGGGCGTGGGCCAGGAGCGAGGCGCGGCGCGCCGGCTGGCTCCGGGCCTCGAGCACCTGGGCCAGGCCCTGCAGGGCGTGGGCGGATGCGGAGGTGGGGCGGCGCGCCAGGGCGCGCTGGAGCTGGTCCTGGGCGCGGCGGAGGCTGTCCGCCGGATCGATCCGGTGGCGGAACTCCCATTCGGCCCGGGTGAGCCAGGCCCGGGCCGCGGTCTCGCACCCGTCGCAGGCCGCCTCCTGGCGGGCGGAGGGCTCGAAGCCGGCGACGACGGCCTCCACCTCCGGGCGGGGGTCCAGGCCTTTGGCGGCGGTGAACCGGGCCTTGAGGTTCAGCAGGTCGCCCAGGTGGTCCCGGCCCCGGGCGACGGTGTGGCCGGGATCCTTGAGGGCCTCGGTCAGGGCCGGGCCGGGGTCCTCGCCCCGGGCGAAGTCCCGTTCCGCCTGGAGCCAGTAGAGCACCAGGTGGTCCATGCGCAGGTCCATGCCCCTAGGCTCTCCGGTGCGAGTCCAGTAGAACTGCAGGGCCTGGTCCAGGACTGCCCGGGGGTCCCGGCTCAGCCCCAGCAGCCGCATGGCCTTCAGGGACGCCACCTGGAGCCAGTCGCTCTGGGCGGCCTGGCGGCCCGGGTCCAGCTGGAGTTCCAGCTCCGCTTGGCGGCCCAGGGCCGCCACGGTCCCCTCGGACAGGACGCCCCGGTCCAGGGCCAGGTCGGCCAGGCCCAGGCCGGCGGCGAGCCGGAGGTGGTGCAGGCGCGGGTCGCTCTGGCCCTTGGCCAGGGCGGTCTCGGCCAAGTCCATGGCCTCCTGGCAGCGGGTCTCGGCCCCGTCGGTGTCGCCCGCGTCCAGGCGGCCCCGGGCCAGCTCCAGCAGGCTCTCGGAGCCCAGCACGGCCGAGTCCAGGTGCCAGGCGTTGGCCGCCAGGGCCTTGCGCGCCGCCCCGGCCGCCCGGGCCCAGTCCCCGTCCAGGCCCGCCTCCAGGGCGTCGGCGTATTCCCGGGGGTGGCTGGTCTGCAGCCGGGCCAGCTGGAGGAAGCGCTGGGCCGAGGCGCGGGCGGCGGAGGCCGGGGCCGAGGGGCCCTGGCCCTGGAAGGAGGCCTGGAGGTCCAGCTCCCGGTGGACCCGGTACTGGACCTGGGCCAGCAGGAAGGCGGCGTCGGGCGTGCGGCAGCCCGCGGCCCAGGCCCGCTCGAGCCGGTCCTTGGCCTGGGGGAGGTCCTGCAGGAGGTAGGCCGCGCGGCCCAGGGCGAACTCCAGGGGGCCCTCGGACGCCCGCCCCAGGGAGGGCACGCCGGCCTGGAGGGCCGCCATCCGGATCCGGACGCCGGCATCGGCGGGGCGCAGGTCGTGCACCGGCAGCAGCCGCTCCCCGAGCAGGTTCTGGTTCAGGTTGGCGCCTTCCACCGCGATGGCCTGGGCCACCGCGTCCCGCCGGGCCTGGCGGTGGTTGAGCATGAAGCCCGCCGCCGGCAGCGCCGCCGCCAGGCAGACCAGGGCGGCGAGGCCCCCCAGGAGCCTTTTCCGGTCCCGGGTCCAGGCCAGGGCCCGCCGGGGCGCGTCCGGCTCGGGGCGCTCGTGGCGGCCCAGGGACTGCAGGACCCGCCTCAGGTCCCGGGCCAGCTCGGCCGCGGTGGCGTAGCGGTCCTGGGGCGCGGGCTGCATGCACTTGAACAGGATGGCCTCCAGGGCCGGGGGGATGTCGGGCTCCAGGGACCGGGGCGTGGGGAACCGGCACTCGCGCTTGACCACCAGCATCTCCGCGGTCACCGTGCTCACGCAGGGGGGCCGCCCCACCAGCGCGAAGTACAGGGTGCTGCCGATGCCGTACACGTCCGTGGGCGGCCCCACCAGGCTGCGGTCGCCGCGGACCTGCTCGGGCGCCATGTAGGCCGGGGTGCCGGTGAGGGCCAGGGGCTGGGTGACCGACGGGCCGTCCAGGGCCATGGCCAGGCCGAAGTCGCAGATGTAGGGCGTCCACCCGCCGTGGTCGCTCCACTGCAGGAGGATGTTGGAGGGCTTGAGGTCCCGGTGGATGAGGTTCAGCTGGTGGGCGCCGTGCACGGCCTCCGCCACCTGGGCCAGGACGCTCACCACCTCGTCCAGGCGCAGGTCCTTGGCCGCGTCCTCCAGCGTGGGCCCGCGGATCAGTTGCATGGCGATCCGGGGGGTCCCGCCGGTGGCGTCCACATCGTAGATCCGGCAGATGTTGGGACTGTAATACGGGCTGAGATGGATCGCAACCAAATATATAAAAAATAGAGACTTGATGACACAAGCTTATCGCACTTGAATTGGCATCCTTCAAGATGATCACTATATGATCACATCACCGAAGAATGCCCATCACCTCAGAAGGTGGAGAGGGCCAGAACCATCATGGACTACGCATCACAGGGATAAAATGCAAAGCTGATCCCCTCCATGGAGAGGTTCATGGATGCTGACAGGAAGGAATCGCCCTGCAAGACTTGCCACGGGCAGGGTGTTGTCGCTGACCATTCCCCCACGCCAAGCATTTCAGATTGCCCGGACTGCATCGGCAAGGGCGTCTGCCCTCGGTGTGGCGAAAACCTTGCTCACCCGCGCACGTTCACCTGCCAAAAATGCGGATTCCCCTTTCAGGGTGGCAATTGAACCTGCCCTGCGCCCGGCTCCCCCCCGGGTGTAGGTCACGGTGGTATATTCCCGGTCAGGCAATACGACTGACGGGCCACGGATATTCGCCCTGGTATCTTCGTCTATTCACGGAGGACCACCATGCTCCATATACTCCTGACCATTGCCCTGGCTGCCGCCCCCGCACCCAAGCCCGCCACGAACACCGTCTGCCCCGTCACCGGCGCCCCGGTGGACGCCAAATGCCCCGCTGTGGTGGTTCATGGCCAGCAGTACCGGCTCTGCTGCATGGACTGCGCCCCAAAGCTCGAAGCAAATCCAAAAAAATACCTCAAGGCGGACGGCACACCGAAGAATGCGAGATAGACCCTGCCCTGCGAGAAAACGAGCACTTGAGGCTCATGGCGGCTCCGGTGGAGCACCTGGAAGCTGTCCTGAAGCACCCTGAGAGGGAGAACTACAATCCGCCCGGCTCGTACTGTGGCTGCCTCCAGGACGTGGATATCCAAGGCCACCTCCCACGCTGCATCATCCACCAAGCATCGACTGAAATTGAAGAATGGCGCCATCTCAAGGGCTTGGCATGAATGCCTGAGGGCGTATTCCTTGGGGGTTTGAACAGAAATGTTCAAATCCTCGGGGTCATTCAATCCCCGGGTTCAGATTTTCGACCAATCAAGAAGACACTGGCCAAGCCAACCACAACACCCGTTATGACGGTTGCACCTGATGCCGGATGCCCCTGGTAAACAATGAAGCACCCCACTAACCCAAAGAACACGGCCAAAGCAAAGGCGAACCACTGAGCACGTTTCTGGATGTCAAGGATCCCATGGTGATTTTCGCTCTGTTGATTCATTGCTTGGTTCTCGATTTCCCGCTGATGTTCGGCGGCTTCCTCGGCCATTCGCATAATACGGCCGGGGAAGGACGGATCGATCTTCCCGAAGGCTTCAAGCGCCTGTGGAGGCGGGGTGGGACCCTGCCAACGCTGTTGGATTGATGCCTGAAAGGTGGTTTGGCCGGTTGGGCCAGAAAATGGTGTCTGGGTGAGATTAGGTATTCGTGGTCCTTGCGGAGCCACTGGTGCATTCCCAGCCCGCGTTCTGACTCGACCTTTAGCCAATGTAAGACCCGTGATCCTGAGAGAATTGGCTCGTGGCCTTCTTCCAGGCATCTCGGATTGCATACTCAGGGGGTTCGGACCTAAAAATCATCACTTGAGGTAGATGGGTCGGACCCCCGAGATTTAGTACGCTTCCAGCACCCCGGATGGCGGCACGCCCCTTAGGGTTGGTCAAAAGATAGCGGATAAGGCGGGTCACGATCCCTCCCCTTCCAAAAGTATAAGGTGATTCCCCAAACCTCAACCCCTCAAAAATGGGAAAGAGTGCAAAGATAAATTTCTAACTCCAAAAAATAGAACATTTAGATTTTTTCGGGAATCCAGAGGGCACCACACCACCCACTTGGCTACAATCTGGCCCCCTCAATTCCCATGGTCCTCTTCGAGAGACCTCTGACCTGATATTTGCTCACCTTCTGGAACCGGCGCCCAAGGTGTTCGGCATCATGTTCAGCATGGCGACAGCCTCGGCAGTGCGCATCATTATCTGCGCCCCCCCAGTTCCCTTGGACATTAGCAGATGAGGCTCCTTCTTCTGGTTCCATCTTTCGGCCTTCTCTTTTTCTGCTCTGGCCAAGTCCTTCTCAACATAGTCCAGCCAGCCCTGCCCCGGCGCAGGTATTCCAGCGCCTGTGTCAGGCTATCCACCTGGCCATCGTGCGGGCCGGCGGGGAACGTCAGCAGCTCGTCCAGGAACTCGTCTATCCAGGGCGTCCACTCGGGCAGGAGAACCCGGCTGGCCTCACAGGTGGGAATGACGGTCCAGACCCTCTTTGCCAAGGCGGTGGCCTGCCTGCAGACCCATTTTGAGTGCTTGGCCTTCCCCGGCCCTTTGGCGGGCGGGGTCGCCTTCTCCAGCCTCTCCAGAAACTCCTGAACCCCATCTCTCCGGCAGCTTGGTGCCGATCCTCTGCGGGACGTGGTAGAAGCCATCGGTTTCAGGATGGCAGCGCTGCTCGATGGACAAAGGACCCAACCCTCGCCGACCACCTCAGTAGGGACGAACCAACCCCATGCAAGAGCATGTGAGGATTTTTCAACATCTCAGCGGCAAGTTGGCTGGCGGGGGGAACGCTGATTGGCAAGTTTCGATTTCGCAAAGGTGTAGGATTGCCTTATTCGGTGCCAATTTCTACACCCCCGAGAAATGGAGGGATCCATGCGGCCTTTCCTGCGTATTGTGCTCATCACTCTCGTGGCTTTTGCGACCATACCAGTATCCGCTACGGATTCTAAAATTGAAGCAGAAGCACTTATAAAAATAGCGACAGAGACCCAGAAACAGGGCGATTTTTCAAAATCTTTGGAATATTTTCAAAATGCCTTGTCTATGTGGAGGGCCATCGGGAACCGAGACGGCGAAGCGGAAACGTTGAATAACATTGGCGATGTTTACTTCGACGGCTTAGGAGAGAAAAGGAAGGCATTAGGATATTACCAGGAGGCTCTACCAATAAGTCGGGAAACAAATAACAAAAGCTGCGAGGTAACAACGCTGAACAATATTGGTATCACATATCACATTTTAGGTGAAAATGCGAAGGCATTAGATTCGTTTAATAAAGCACTTACCATTGCGAACGGTTTAAGCGAAAAAAAATATAAAGGGAAGACTCTGGCCAATCTTGGACATTATTATAATGAGATGGGTGAGAATGCGGAAGCTCTGAAATACTATGAGCAGGCTCTGCCTCTCATTCGCGCTGGAGGTGACAAGGGAAGTTTGGCGGGGACGTTGGACAATATCGGCCTTGTATATTTTAGTTTGAGCGATAATGCAAAGGCGCTGAGTTATTTCGAACAGGCTCTGCAAATTTATCGCATAGTAAGAGATAGGAATGGCGAAGCCGTGATCCTGAACAATATGGGCCTGTTATACGACGGCATAGGGGAGAAGAGGAGGGCGCTGGAATACTATCAACAAGCTCTTCCGCTCATGCAGAATGGTGGGAACAGAGCAACAACCCTGAATAATATAGGTCTGTTATTCTTTGGTCAGGGTGAAAATATGAAAGCGTTGGACTTTTACGAGCAGGCACTGAATATACACCGCGAGACAGGCAATAATGTTGGTGAAGCTATAACGTTAAATAATTTTGGTCTTGTATACGCTAGCATGGGTGAGAAGGCCAAGGCACTGGGATTTTACGAGCAGGCTCTACCTTTTTTCAGCGCCGTTGGTAACAAAAGTGGTGAGGCGACGATGTTGAGCAACATTGGTTCGCTATACGATGGTTTGGGAGATAAGGCTAAGGCGCTTGATTATTACAACAGGGCTCTGTTTATGTACCGCACAGTCGGTGACAAAAGAGGCGAAGCGATAACATTGAACAATATTGGTAATTTTTACAGTGATCTTGGCGAATATACGAAAGCTCTAGGTTTTTATGAAGAGGCTTTGCCAATACACCGCGCGATAGGCAATAAAATTGGTGAAGCGATGACGCTAACCAACACTGGCAGGTTGTACAGCAACTTGGGTGAGAATTCTAAGGCAATGAGTTATTATCAACAGGCTCTGCCGATTCATCGTGCAATAGGTGACAAAAGTGGTGAGCAGTTGACCTTAACCAACCTAGGTAGTTTGTACTTTGACTTGGGTGAAAACGAGAAGACTTTGGAATACTACGAGCTGGCTCTTTCAACTTCCCACGCTGTGGGGGACCCGAACAGAGAAGTAAAACTGCTTGAAGACATGGCAGTTATCATGCCTGTTCTTAACCGCCCCAAGGAAAGCACGGCGATCTTTCAAAAGATTGCGGATATTCAAGGGCAATTGAGAGAATGGGCCTTCCCCGCCTTGAGCGAGGCCCAAAAGGTCACCTACGCCCGGACCTTCGACGCGATCCAGTTTGCTTTCCTTTCCCACACGGTCACCTTCCAAAAGAACGACCCAGTTTCGCTCAGCGTTTGTTTTGATGCTTGGCTTGCCAATAAAGGCTCTGTCCTGCAAGCCCAGGGTCGTCTCCAAGATGCCATCCTGGCATCCAAGGATCCGCAGGTCAGGACGCTGTCAAAAACTCTTCAGGAAACCCGCCTTCAGTTGGCCCATCTGTTCCAGAAGCGGCCCGAAGGACTCACACCCGAAAACTATGAACAGGAGTTGAAGGAATTGCAGGATCGTAAGGAATCCCTGGAGGCGGGACTGGCCAAGCTCAACCAGGCATTCGCGGTGAGCCGCGATGCGAGGCGCATCAATGGTGCGAAGCTGGCCACCTTGCTTCCCAAGGATTCGGCCTACCTGGATTTTGCCCGCATCAATTGGTACGATTTCGAACATTCACATTTCACAGAGGCAAGGTATCTCGTCTTTGTTTTCCAGCCAGGCAAAGCCAAGGACTTGGAACTCATAGATTTGGGGACAGCCGAACCCATCGATAAGGCCGTCCAGTCCTTCCAAAGCCGCGTTCAGGGGGGGATGCCCCTGGATGGAAACCTGGATCCTTTGTACCAATTATTGATCAAGCCTTTGGATGGTTTCCTGACAGAAAGGAAGCAACTTCTGATCAGCCCCGATGGACCGTTGAATCTGGTGCCATTCGAGGTTCTCAAGTCCCAGGACGGCACCTCACTGATGGACCGATTCACCATCTCATACTTGAACTCAGGCCAAGATGTGGCACGTTTCTCGGTTCCGCACACCGCAAGCCATAAGGTGGTGGTCTTAGCCAATCCGGACTTTGATCTGGGAGGGGAAGCGAAATCCATCCCAGGCCCCGATATGGGACTTTATAAAGGCAAGCGTTCCATAGATATCGGAAATATTCATTTCAACCCACTTCCAGGTACCCAAAAAGAGGCCAAAGCCATATCCTCGCAATTCCAGCGCAAAGATGTCCTTTCCCTTTTCGGCTCAGGAGCTTTGGAATCGGGTCTAATGTCCGTGAAAGCACCCCACATCTTGCATCTGGCTACTCACGGTTACTTTCTCGGGCACCAAGACACTTCTATTGAGGACAAACTTCTGGGGAGTGCTGGCCGAGGGGTGAAGTTGGTCGGGAACGGTGGGGCTTTAAGTGCGGAACCGAGGATTGATTCCAAACTTGAAAATCCTATGCTGCGGTCGGGCATCGCCCTGGCCAGAGCCAATACTTCGATCCAAAAGGGCGATGACGAAGGCTTAGTTTGCGCTGAGAAAATTCTGGGGATGGATCTTTTTGGAACAGATCTGGTGGTTCTTTCAGCCTGCAACACTGGCGTCGGCAAAGTCCAGGACGGCGAGGGGGTGTTTGGTCTGAAACGCGCTTTCATCCTAGCGGGCGCAAGAACGCTGGTCGTGAGCCTTTGGCCCGTCCCCGACGAAGAGACGAAGGACCTGATGGTGCAGTTCTACAAGGGCCTAGTCAAGGGCAAGACAAAAGCTCAGGCTCTCGCTCAGGCAAAGAAGCTCATCGCAAACAAGAAGCCTGACCCGTACTATTGGGCAGCTTTCGTATTGGTGGGAAATCCGGATTGATCAATGCCGAAGCGCAACGCGCCGGCGCCCCTGCTGCCAGAACCCGGAAGGCCCCCTCTTGGCAGTCCTTGAAGGGTGTCGCCCCTCCATCTTCCCTTGCTGCCGTAGGCTTCGAGGCAGACGAATCCGGTGCGCTCGCCTAAAAGGCGGCCCCCGGAAAGCCCAGGGGCCGTGCCCATGCCATGCCTCGCCATGCAATGCCTTGCCTCGTCTTTGGCTCGACCAAAGGCGAATTTTGTCTTACCACCGGCGAGTAAGGCAACCACGTGCCTAGGCACAATCAGGGATATCACTGTGCCTGTGCGAATGTGGTTTCAAAGAGGCTATTCGGGCGCACCACAGCACGCCGTTCGGCTTTGGGCAAACCAAGTATAGGAGGATTGCCGCTGGTGTTTATTGGGGCCTGGTGCTTCCACGCCCGCCCTCGCCCCACTTGGTCGGTGGCCTGTGTCCTGCTCTGGCTCTGGTGATGCCCCGACAGAGCTGGAATAGTTCAGACCACAGAAGGGGGGATGCCTGGGGGAACGTGCCACAGGTCCCCGCTAAAAAGATGTACGGTCGTTCCCACATTGGACCGGGTTTCCCGATGGGAATTAATTATTTTCTCGCGGAAATTATTTAATTAATTCAGGGAGACGGGGTCCCTTTCCTGGGACATCTTCTTCCTGATTGCCGTTTCCAAAATTTGCGCGGCATCAATTCCATTTCGATTTTCTGGATTTCCAAATAGAAATGATTATTATTATCATGTATGGGGGGGAAGGGGGGACCAGTACGAGGAGCCTACCTTTTCCCGATGAACGTTGAACCGCCCCGACTGCTGGTTGGCGAATGAGCATCCCGGGCAGGCAAATGTGGCGTCCCCAAGCCCCTGGTCTGCCCTGCTGGATTTTTTTTCGACTCCTGTAAACATTTTATCCATCTGTTGAGAATCGGTCTCCATCCAGGAGCGGTCCGGTTCCATCGGCCATGCATCGGCACCACCTCGCCGCCTTCCTGGCTCGCCTTGCTTCAGGACTGGCGAATTGGGGCCACGTTTCAGCGGGTCAGGCTGGCACGCAGGGCGGCGATCTGGGCCTCTAAACTCTTCAGCAGGTTCCAGCCCGTGGTGGCCGTTGTTGGGACAGTGGCAAGGAGTTGCTCGCGGACATGCCTGGCCTGACCGCCACCATCAAGCGCCCCCATCTGAGCGATCAGGGCCGCGTTGGCGGCGGCGGTCGCCTGCGTTTGCAGCAGGGCGGCCCGCTGCGGGAAGGCGGTCTGAAGCTCGGCCTCGGCGGCCTGGTCGGGGAAGATCGCCTCCACCCCGTCAGTGGCGGTCGGGTC